>MFFQ01000037.1:0-167406 GCA_001780165.1 Candidatus Eisenbacteria bacterium RBG_16_71_46
CCATCGCGTTCCAAACTGAAGTGGCCACCCTGATGAGGGTGGCCACCTGGAGAAGCACTATCGAAGTTGACAACCGGTCATTCCATATCAGCGGTAGCTGGCCTTGATCCTCCCCCAGGTCGTCGAAAGCGTCGGCGTCACGTCCTGAGCCGAAAACGATCCGGTGTAGACATAGTCGAAGTCGGCGCCGTCCGCACCGTTGGCGGCCATGCCCGTGAAATAGAAGGCGACCGGTCCCGTGCCCCCGGCCGGCGCCGTCCATTCGACCTGCCACGTGGCCGGGCTCGGGATGTCCAGGCGCAGGCCCGCGCTGAGCTGACAGATGTAGGCCCGCGTGCTGTAACTGCCGGAGCCGGGCATGATCGTCGTGCCCTGCCCCGTCACGTTGGCGAAGGTCCCGGCGCCCGTGCCGTCGGTCAGCTTGATCGCGGTGAGCTCGAAACCCCACTGGTGACCCGCGCCCTGGTTCTGCGTGGACGCCAGCTCGACGGTGATGGTGTAGAGCTGGCCCGGGGTGTAATAGGCGGGCGCACCGGTCAGCGCGATGGAGCCCCCGCTGTTCACCGGGTTGCCCCCGTGGCAGCCGGTGCAGCTGCTTTCTGCCCCGATGCCCCCGATGGCGGGCGCACTGGTCCTCGATGCCGGTGGCCCATTCGGGCTCGCCACCACCACCGAGGGTCCAGCAACCAGGAGCACGAATCCCACGATGTGAATCCAGGACGCGCCCATCATAGTGCCTATCCTCACTGTCTCTCGGCCCATGGAGCCTCCGGGTTGCCCGTGCGGATCAGAGATGGGCATGGGGTGGCGCAAAGCCCGCCCCGCATGTTATCGGAATCCTGGGATTCGGAAATCGCTGTTTTCTGCGCTCGAGTGCGCGGTCCTCACCATGACCGGCCCACGGCGCCACGGGCCCGCGCTTGGTGCCAGCGGTCGCTCCAGCGTATGCTGTGGTGCCACCTCGCCAGTCCCGAACCCTGTCCATGGAAGATGCATCGTGTCGATACGCCCCGTGAAGCGGATCATCGAGGCCCAGCCGACGGTGGAGGGCGCGGGCGTGAAGCTGCGCCGCGCGTTCGGATTCGGGGATACGGACGAGACCGACCCCTTCCTCCTGTTCGACGACTTCCGCAACGAGCGTCCCGCCGACTATCTCGCCGGTTTCCCCTGGCACCCGCACCGCGGGATCGAGACCATCACCTACGTGCTGTCCGGGACCGTCGCCCACGGCGACAGCCTCGGCAACGCCGGCACGCTCGGCGCCGGCGACGTCCAGTGGATGACCGCGGGCCGCGGGATCCTCCACCAGGAGATGCCACAGGGCGACCCCGAGGGGAGGATGCACGGGTTCCAGCTCTGGGCAAACCTCCCTTCCTCGCTCAAGATGACCGCCCCGCGCTACCAGGACGTGTCGTCGCCGAACATTCCCGAGGTGGTGGACGACGACGGCACCCGGGTGCGCGTGGTGTGCGGCAGCTTCTGGGGCAAGCGCGGCCCGGTGGACGGAATCGCCGCCGATCCTAGCTATCTCGACGTCTGGGTGCCGCCGGGCCGGCGCAGGACGTTCCCGGTGGACACGCACCGGAGCGCGTTCGCCTACGTGTTCGAGGGAAGCGGGGTGTTCCGCGACGCCTCCCCCCCGCTGGGCGTGCTCACCGAGACGTCTGAGCCGATCGAGACCGTGGCCCGCGAGCAGACCGGAAACCGCTCGCTGGTGCTGTTCGACAGCGGGGACGAAGTGACCGTGCGAGCCGGCGACGCCGGAATCCGCTTCCTGCTGGTCTCGGGCAAGCCGATCGAAGAGCCGGTAGCGTGGTACGGGCCGATCGTGATGAACACGCAGGAGGAGCTGCGGCGGGCGATCGCGGAGCTACGGGCGGGCACGTTCATCCAGCCGGGCTGACGTGGGGTCGCGTTGCCCCTGCCGCGCATCGCCGGCGGCGACCGCTCACGATCGCGGCCGGCCCCGCCCTCGCGCCTGCGAGCAGCGGCCGCCACCACGGCGTCACGGGGTGGCGCGGCGTTTCGATCCGCTCCGCTCCCGGCTCGCGCCTCACTTCACGCGCATGCCCAGGTTTGCGACCAAGAACGCGTAGGTGTCGGCGTTCTGGTCGATGGTCTGGGTCAGGGTCGTCCCGCCGCCGTGTCCGGACGCCAGCTCGACGCGAAGCAGGATCGGCGCTGGGCCCACCTGGGCCGCCTGCATCGCGGCGGCGAACTTGAACGAATGGGCGGGCATCACCCGCGTGTCGTGATCCCCGGTGATCACCAGCGTCGCCGGAAAGTGCGTGCCCGCGCGCACGTTGTGATAGGGCGAATAGGCGTAGAGCGCCTTGAAATCCTCGGGATCGCCGGGCGAGCCGTAGTCCCCCACCCAGCCCGCGCCCTGGCCGAACTTGTCGAAGCGCAGCATGTCCATCACGCCGACCGCGGCGACCACCGCGCCGAACAGGTCCGGCCGCTGGGTTTCGCACGCGCCCACCAGCAGGCCCCCGTTCGATCCACCCTGGATCGCGAGCTTCGGTGTCGAGGTATAGCGCTGCGCGATCAGCCACTCCGCGGCGGCGATGAAGTCGTCGAACACGACTTGCTTCCGGCCGCGGATCGCCTGCCGGTGCCACTCCTCGCCGTACTCGCCGCCCCCGCGGATGTTGGCCACCGCGTACACGCCGCCCATCTCCATCCACGCGATCCGCGACGGATTGAACGAGGGGAGCAGCGGTATCCCGAATCCCCCGTAGCCGTAGAGCAACGTGGGGTTGGTCCCGTCGAGCTCGAGGCCCTTGCGGTAGGCCAGCATCATGGGGATCCGGGTCCCGTCGCGGCTCGGGTAGAAGACCTGCTTCTGCGCGAACCGGCTGGGATCGAATCCCGCCCGGGGCGCCCGGTACACGGCGCTGGTGCCGGACTCGAAGTCGTAGCGGTAGAAGGTCGGTGGCGTGACGATGTCGGTGAAGGAGTAGAACGTCTCGCGATCCTCGGGGTTCCCCGCGAAGCCCCGGGCCGTCCCGGGGCCGGGCAGCGCGACCTCGCCCCGCGGGGCACCGTCGAGCCCGTAGATGGCCACCCGGTTGTGGGCGTCGTGCATGGTGCGGACGATGAGCTGGTGGTCGACCAGGGTCACGCTGGTGGCGGTCAGGTCCACGGCGTCGGGGCCCTGGGGGACCACCTCCTTCCAGCGGGCGCGATCCGGGGAGAGCGGATCGATCGCGATCACGCGCCCACGCGGGGCATCGAGCGTGGTCAGGAAGTAGAGCTGGCCTGAGTCGCCCCCAACGTAGACGTAGGCCGCGTCGAAACCCTCGGCGAGCGGCAGCGCGTCCGCCGCGGGTGCGGCAAGGTCGATGGCGTAGACGTTCTCGAGCCCCTTGTCGCCCACCTGCCCCTCCCCGACCTCCACCACCATCCAGCGGCCATCCCGCGTGAGATGCGGCTGGTACTGCCAGTCGGGATGATCGGGACGCTCGAAGAGCTTGCGGTCGGCGGATTGCGGCGTGCCGAGGACGTGAGCGTATAGGGCGTTGTCGAGATCGCGCGCGCTCAGTTCCTCGCCCGGAGGTGGCGCCGGGAAGCCGCTGTAGTAGAGGCTACGGCCGTCGGGCGCGAAGCTCGGGGGGTAGTACTTGGTCCAGCGCATCACGTCCGGCAGGTCCTGGCCGCTCGCCAGGTCCCGGATCCGCCACTCGGTCCAGTCCGATCCCGCCACCGCGACGCCGTAGGCGATTCGCATCCCATCGCGGCTGGGCACGTAGCCGACCACCGCGAGGCTGCCGTCGGTCGAGAGCGTGTTGGGATCGAGGGCGACCGCCGGCGCGCCGGCGCGCCCAGCGGTGACGTAGAGCACGCTCTGGTCCTGAAGTCCGGTGTTGTGGGTGTAGAAGTAGCGCCCGCCCGCGTGAAACGGCATGCCGAACTTGTCGACCTTGAACAGCTCGGCGAGGCGCTGGCGGATCCCGGGGCGGGCTTCGATCTTCGCCAGGTACGCCTCGGTCAGCCGGGCCTGGGCGGTGACCCACGCGCGCGTCTCGGGGGAGTCCAGTTCCTCGAAGCCGCGGTAGGGATCGGCCACCGGGGTCCCGTGGTAGTCCTCGACGACCGAGCCGCGCGGTGCGGGGGGATAGGCGAGCGGCGGAGCGCACAGCGCCGGCGCGACGTGCGCGAGCGAGATCGCGACGGCCAGACCGGTCGAGAGCGAGAGCGAGACGCGCGGGAAGACGCGGCGGTGGGGCGACATGGAGCCCTCCATCCTGTGAGGACCGGGCGATGCGCGCTTCGGGATGCGCCCCAGTCCCCGGCGCATGGTCCGCGGCGGGATTCTAGCCGCCGGCGAGCCGGTTCGGGAGGGCGAAAGTCGGAGGCCCGCGCCACCTGCCTTCCGGCCCGCGGGCCTCGCTTCCCCCCCGTTCATCCCTTCGCGCGTCTCCTCCCCGCCACCGAACGCCGGTAGAAGCTCCGCGCCTTGTTCCGGTTCCCGCAGCCCTCCATGGTGCACCAGCGGCGGCTGCGGTTGCGCGACGTGTCGAGGAAGAGCCAACCGCACTGCGCGTCGCCGCACTCGCGAACGCGTTCGCGCTCGACCGAGGTGAGGAGTCGGGTCGCATCGAGCGCCGCCGTCCACGCCGGTCGTTCCGGCGCCGGTGACGCGTCGCGCCAATCCCACGCGGCAGCCCGGCCCTTCGGGCGCAGCGTCCGCTCCGCCCAGGCCGCGCGCCAGGCGGACTCGAGCCGGGCGAGCGGCCGAGCCGGAATCGCCCCGCCCCGCGCCGCGGCCTGAAACACGGCGGCGATCGCTTCGCGCACCTCGAGCGCTTCGCCCAGCGCCTTCCCCGCGGCCCGCGGGTGGGCCTCCCCCCAGGCGCGCAGCGTCCTGGCCTGCGCAAGGTCGAGCGCGCCGGCGCTCCGAGCCCAGCGGAAGAGGTCGGCATAGGTGCGAAGCTGCTCCACCGGGGACTCCCGCAACCGCCAGTCCAGCGTGTTCACGAAGTCGAGCGCGAGGCTACCCCCCACCCCGATCCCCGGCCACGGCTTGTCGAACGAGTCGGCCACGAATCCCCCCCCGGCCACCGGTGCGACCCGGGGCCCTGGCTAACCAGTGAAAAGTTGTTGACAGGTTATCCCGTGAGATGACAGTATAACCGGTGCAGACACCAATGGAGGTTACCTGACGCCCTTCCGAGGCGCAAGCCCGAAACCCTGAACCCCGACCCGGAGGCCCACGATGACCGAAAGCGAGCGGCTCGCTGAAGAGTTGGACAAGGCGCTGAATGGCGGCGCGTGGCACGGACCGTCGTGGCGCGAGGCGCTGGAGGGCGTGAGCCGCCAGGCGGCCCTCGGGCGCCCGATCCCCGAGGCGCACTCCATCGCCGAGATCGTGCTCCATGCCACGACCTGGCACGACGTGGTCCGACGGCGGCTCGAAGGGGAGACGCCCCAGGTGCCCGATGCGGAGGACTGGCCACCCGCGGATCTGCCGGAAGACGACGTCTGGTCGGCGGTGCTCGGCCGCCTGTTCGAGAGCGGTCGCGCGCTGTGCGAGACGGTGCGGCGCTTCCCGGCCGAGCGACTTCTCGAACAGCGACCGCGCGTGGACGACACGTGGTTCGCCCTGATCTCCGGGGAGCTGCAGCACGTGCTCTACCACGCGGGACAGATCGCAGTGCTCAAGAAATCCACCGGCCGGGTCTGAGGAGGGCCCCATCATGGAACGCGCGACCACCGATCTTTTGCGACACCAGCTCGAGGACCGCCGGGCCCGATTGAGCGCCACCCTCGAGGCCGAAGGCCCCGATGCGGACCTGGTGCGGCTGTTGAGGCAGGTGGACTCCGCCCTCGGCCGGCTGGAGACCGATGACTATGCGCGCTGCCTCGTCTGTCAGGGTCACGTGGCCGAACAGGATCTGCGGCTCAATCCCCTGATCGAGTACTGCCTCTGCGGGCTGACGCCCCGACAGCAGCGGGCCCTGGAGACCGACCTCGAGCTCGCGCGACGCATCCAGGCGGCATTGCTCCCAGATCCCGACCTCGCGGCCGCGGGCTGGGAAGCCTCCTACCGGTATGAACCGGCCGGGGTCTTGAGCGGGGACTACTGCGATCTGTGGATGAGGCCGGACGAGGCGAGCAGTCTCTTCTTTGCCGTGGGGGACGTCTCCGGCAAGGGCCTGGCCGCCTCCCTTCTCATGGCGCACCTGCAGTCGGCGTTCCGCTCGCTGCTCGCGACCGGCGTTCCGCTCGCCGAGCTGGTCGAACGCGTCAACCGTCAGCTCCTCGAGGCGTCGCTTCCCACCCACTATGCGACGTTGGCCTGCGGGCGGGCGACCGCAGACGGCCGCGTCGAGATCGTGAATGCCGGACATCTTCCCCCGCTCGTCGTACGCGGGGCGGAAGTGGAACGCGTGGCGGCGACCGGCTTCCCGCTCGGACTCTTCTCTGAGCGGCCCTACCAGGTGACTAGCCTACAGTTCGAGCCGGGCCATTCGCTCGTGATCTACACCGACGGTCTCACGGAGGCCCGACTCCCGAATGGCGAGGAGTACGGCGAGCAACGTGTCGCCCATCTCCTCGCGCAACCATCCAAGTCGTCTGCGCCCCGGCACGTCGTCCAAGCGGTCCGCGGCGACCTGGCGGGCTTCCTCGGAGATTCCGCGCGCACGGACGATCTCACGGTCCTCGTGCTGCGTCGCGGGGGCAGCCGCGTGGGCCAGGGGCGCGTCGCCTCGCGGGTCACCGAAGCGAACGCACGGACCGTGGCTGCACCTGGTCGTGCTTGAGCAGCAGCACGCCGGCGAGGCCGAGGGAGGCCACGAGGAGCACGAGCACCCCGGTGGCATGCATCGGGACCGGAGGGACGGGATCGGTGCGCGTGAACGTCATGGTCCCGAACGGCACTCCGTTGCCGGCCGGCAGTGAGGTAATCAACGCGATCGGCTGATGCGGGCTGGTCTCCTGGTTGGGCGAGGAGTAGGTCGTGCCGTCGTCGGTTCCGGCGTCGTACGGGAGCAACTGCACGGACTTCTCGTTCACCCAATCCCCGTTCTCGTATAGGGGCAGCCCGTGCACCCCCACGAACCAGTCGGGGCTCGGCGCCACCATCGACACCACCGTCACGAGCGGGTAGGCCTGGTCGATCGTGAACGGCTGGCTCACGGACCCCGGCGACGGACTGATGCCGCCCCCCGAAATGACCGCACCGGCCGTGGCCGCGTTGATCGCGACCTGGATCTCGCTCTGCAGCGTGGATTTCTCGCCCAGCTCGGCCATGTCCTCGATCCCGGGCGTGGCGAGCTGTCCGGGGTCCCAGAACGACACGGCGCCGTTGTGGGTTCCTCCGATGAGTCCGGAGAAGTGAGCCGAGGGCGGAAAGTCGACCGGGTGGGTCTGCGCGCTCCAGGTGGCGACGAACGTCACCGTGTACTCGGCCGTCTGCGTGGCGCCGCGGACCCACGCCCCGGTTCCGGCCCAGAGCGAGATGCCGGCCGCCACGGCCAACACGCCTGCGGCCTTCCTGGCCCTCGATCGGTTCATCAGCCTCATGGTTGTCTCCCACTCATGATTGTCTCCCCTCGCCGCGGCTCATTGGGAGACTATACGCTAGCCGGGACAGGTCTGTGACCACGATTCCGTTTTTGGGGAGCGATCCTGAGCCGCGTCGAGCGGCCCGCCGCGCGCCACCCTCCCGCCACGGGCGCGCCCCGGCGGGGCCTCCCTCGGGCGCCTCAAGCCGCCAGCTTCGCCACTTCGCCCATCAGGTTTCGTCGGAGAATCACCGACGCCGTCAGCACGCCCCCCAGCATCGCCCCCGAAACGCCAAGCCCGCTCACGTCCTGACCGGTCAGAAACAGCCCGCGGACGGGAGTGCGGGGGCTCAGGCCGCGCTCGCGGAAGCGGCCGGGCGTCGAGCTCAGGCCGTAGATCTCGCCGTGCTCGTAGTTGGCGAAGTGTCGCGTCGAGAGCGGCGGGGTGGCACAAAACGGGTCTCGACGCCCCGTGAGTCAGGTCGGCTCGTCCGCCCGCGCGGCGGTCAGTCCCGGACCGGCGCCAGCGAGGGCGTCGCGACCACCGCGGGCAGTTCCTTGAGCATGACGATCCTGGAGCCGCCGTCGAGATAGTCGACCCGGTCCATGAAGGTCCGGATCAGCAACACACCCCTCCCACTCAGGTTCAGAAGGTTCCCGGGGTCCGTCGGATCGGGGAGCTTGGTGAGGTCGAAGCCCGGTCCCTCGTCCTCGATCGTGTATTCGATCGTGCGCGCGGACTCGCGCGCGGTGCAGCGCAGGCGCCTCAGGGAGTAGGGCAGCGTGGCGCGGCGCTGATCGATCATCGCGTCGTAGGCGCGGTGACTCTCCTTCCTGAGTGCCGAGCTGACCTCCAGATTGCCGTGGATCATCGAGTTGGCGACCGCCTCGATGAGCGCCACCGAGACCTGGGTGCGCAGGGCGTCGTCGCCGAGGCCGAGTCGCTCGAGGTTTTCCTGGAAGTACGCCGCGAGCGGCGTGACGAGAGCCGGGTCGTTCTCCAGCTCGAATCGCGTCTCGGAACGCTCGAGGCTGCGCAGGAGCCGGGCGCGGGAGCGGCGCAGTCCGAGCAGGTCCAGCGCCTGCACGACCGTCTCGGCCAGATTCTCGAGGACCTCGGCCTTGGGCACGTAGTTGACGGCGCCGGCGCGCAACGCCTCCACGGCGATGCGCTCGCTGCCCTGCGAGGTCAGGAGGATGGACAACACGGCGGGGTGCCGCTCGCGCAGACGGCGCACCAACTCCAGTCCGTCCATGCCGGGCATGCGCAGGTCGGTGAGCACCAGGTCGGGAGCCTGCTCGGCGACCAGCCGCAGGGCCATCTCGCCGTCCTGGGCTTCGATCAGGGAGACGGCTTCGAGCGATGCCAGCGAGCGCCGAACCAGCTCGCGATCGACGACATCGTCGTCAACGACCAGGATCGTGTTCATCGTCAGCCGCGGACGGCGGAACCGCCGGCCAGGTGAAATGGAAGGCGGCGCCGCGGCCATCCGAAACGACGCGGATCGCGCCTCCGTGGCGCACGACGATCTTCCGGACCAACGCCAGGCCGATCCCCGAGCCCTCGAGCCGGTCGCGGGGCCTGAGCTGCTGGAACATCCCGAAGATCCGTTCCTGGTGGTCGCGCGGGATCCCCGGTCCGTCATCCGCGACGACGAACTCGTAGAAGCCGTCGAGCCGCCGTCCGGAAACGCTCACCCGGCCATCGCGGCGGTCGTGATGCTTGATGGCGTTGCTGATGAGATTGCGCAGCACCAGCTCGAGCGGCGCGCGCGGCGCCTCGAAGACCGGGAGCCCGGGCTCGGCGTGGATCCTGAACTCGTCGGGGGGCGCGAGCAGTGTCGCGAGATTTCGCACCAGGCTCGTGGTGTCGACGCGGGTCGGGGCGGTCGCCGCGTGCTCCGCGCGGTGATACTCCAGCAGATCCCCGATCAGCGTCTCCATGCGCCCAACGCGCTGGCGCAGCAGCGCGAGGTATTCGCGGATCTTCTCGGTCCCCTCCCCGGGCACCTGCTCCTCGATCCAGTCGGCGAGCTGGCCGATGGTCCGCAAGGGGGCCCGCAGATCGTGCGACGCGGCGTAGACGAATTGCTCGAGGTCGGCGTTCGAGCGAGCGAGGGCCTCTGCCTGCCGGACGATCACCTCCTGGGCTTGTCTCTCCTCGGTGAAGTCGCGAGCCACCGCATACACCACGTGCGTTCCCGAGAGCGGCGCCGAGCGCCATGCGAGCCAGTGGTAGGAGCCGTCGCGGGCCCGGTAGCGGTTCTTGAAATCCACGACCGGATGTCCCTGGGCCAGCACCGCGATGGCCTCGAGCGTTCGCGCACGGTCGTCCGGATGCACGAAATCGAGGAACGAGCGGCTCAACAACTCCTCGCGCGAGTAGCCCAGCACGCGCTCGAAGGCCGGATTGACCTGTTTGAAGTAGCCGTCCGTTCCCGCCACGCACAGCAGATCCAGCGACAGCTCGAAGAGCCGGTCGCGCTCCTCCTTCAGGTGCTTCTCCGCCGTGACCTGGCGGAAGATCCCGGAGGTCGCGAGCGGCTGCCCGTTCTCGAACCAGGAACGCGCGCTGCCCGACACCTCCACGCGGCGTCCGTCCTTGGTGCGAAAGGCGAACTCCAGGTCTCCGAGAGTCTTCCCGCTCATCACCTCCCGCAGGGCGGCCCTGCAGTGGTCGCGACTGTCGGGATGAACGACGTCGATGACGTCGAGACCCGCGATCTCGGATTCGCCAAAGCCGAGCGTCTCGCGCCAGGCGCGGTTGACGTAGAGCAGGCGCCCCTCCGGTGACACGCTCTGGATGAGATCGTTCGCGTTCTCGCACAGGTCGCGGAACAGGCCCGGGGCGGCGCCCCCGGGCCACACGCCGGGCACGCTCGGGTCCCGGACCTTCGATCGTTTCGGCATGGGGGAATGCTCGCCCATGCGGTCCCGGGGCTCAAGCTCTGTTCTTGCGCGCCCCTTCCCCGCTGGGTGGGGAGGGGCCCGCATTCCGGGGCTCGCGCGTAGGCCGTGGCTCGACGTGCCGCCCGCGCCGCGGGAGAGCGCAGCGGCCGCCTCGCCGGCACGCGGCGCCACCGTGGTAGGCTGCGCGGCGATCGAGCGGTCGTGACCTCCGAGCGCACCGGGGATCAGAAGCTGGGAGGGTCGTTTGAGAGCCGAACGAAACCGGAGCGGGTCACGAGCCAGCCGGACAGGTCTCTGGCTTGGCGTAGTCATGGCGCTGTCGGCGAGTGCCTCCGGCGCGACCGCTGCCATCGCTCCCGCGGGAGACGATCGCGTGGCGACGGCGACCACGACCCGGCGCGGGGAAGCGCCCGCGGGCTTCGGGGCGGGCGACGCTCCCGCCGGGACCGGCGAGCGCTGGGGGCTCGTACTGTCGGGCGGAGTGGCGCGCGGATTCGCCCACATCGGAGTGCTGCGGGCGCTCGAGGAGGAGCACCTCCGGCCCGACCTGGTGGTGGGCACCAGCATGGGGGCGATCGTCGGCGCCCTCTACGCCAGCGGCTACTCGAGCGCCGAGATCGAACGACTCATGCGCGGGATCGACTGGGTCCACCTGCTGTTTCCCCGCATCGACGCCCTGGCCTGGCGGGGAAACGTCACCCCCCGCCCGCTGCTTCAGCTCGGAGTCGGCCTGCGCGGCGTCCAGCTTCCGTCCGCACCGCTCAGCGATGCGGAGCTGAACTACATGCTGTCCGATCTGCTCATCGAAGCCAGCTCAGCCGCGGCGAGCTATGACCGGCTGCCCATCCCCTTCCGGGCGGTCGCGACCGACGTGGCGACCGCGGGCACCGTGGTCCTGGGCGACGGACCGATCGCGCGATCCGTGCGCGCCAGCATGAGCATTCCCTTCGTCTTCGCGCCGGTCCGCGCCGCGGGGCGATTGCTCGTGGACGGCGGGATGGCCGACAACCTGCCGATGGCTCCGGCACACGAGGCGGGCGCCGGCCGGGTGGTGGCGGTCGACATCGCATCGAGCCTCGGGCCGCTCGACTCCCTCGCCTCGGGGCCCGCGGCCGCGCTCTACCTCATCCGCCTGCTGACCCAGCGCCACCCGCCGGGCACCCCGCTCCCCTCCGATCTTCTGCTCCGGCTCGAGCTCAAGGGGTACGGCACCATGGACTACACGGCGCTGGACTCCCTCGTGGCTGCGGGCTACCGCGGCTCGATCGAGGCGATGCGCGCCTACGCCGACTCGGTCGGCCTCCCCCGCGCCGCGGTCGAGGCGCCGCGCGCGCCGGCGCCCTTGCCGCCGCTCGCCGGCAGCGTCCAGTGGAGCGGGCTGCGCACGCTCCGTCACGGGATCGCCCGCGCCGCGCTCGGCCGTCTCCCGGTCGGTCCGCTTCGGCCTACCGAGCTACGACCGGCGCTGGGGCGCCTCTATCGGTCCGCCCTCTTCGAGAACGCGTGGCCGAGCCTCGAGACCCTGGGGGACTCGACGATTCTGAGCTTCGACGTGCGCGAACTGCCCCGGCGCGAACTGAGTCTCGCCGCCGCCTACGGCAACGATGACGGGGAACGGACCTACGCCCGCATCGGGCTGCGAGCGCCGTGGATGCCCCCGATCGCCCTCTTCGAGCTGACCGGCATCCGGCGCCGCTACGGCCGCGCGGCGCACGCGAACGCGGAACCGCACGCGCTTGGCCGCGGCGGCTCGGGTCCGTTCCTGCGGGCCGAGTATCGTGAGAGCGAGACCCGGATCTTCCGCAGCGGTCGGCTCACGGCGCTGCCGCGGACGATCCGCCGGGAGATCTTCGCTGGCGCCCAGTTCGAGCTCTTCGCGCGCCAGATCGGGCAGCTGGGAGTCGGGCTCGCCGGCCTGAGCGAACTGGCCCGTCGCTGGGATGGAGTGGTTCTGGTGTTCCGAACGGAATCGCGGGGGGCCGAGCACCGGCGATTGCAGGCGGAGTGGATGCCCGGCCCGGATGGCTACTCGCGACTCGATGCCTGGCTGGACGTCTCCCGCAAGCTCGGGCCCTTCACGGCGGCTCCCGCGTTGCGGGCGGCGATCGTGGACGGCCATCCCCCCACGGACGTTCTCGCCGGGGTCGGCGGCGCGGGCACGTTGGTCGGCTTGCGCCAGGACGAGTGGCTGGGCCGCAGAGCCGCCGCCGCGGAGTTCCGGCTTCTGTATGCGAGCGGCCCGTTGCTGACCTTCTCCGCGACCGCCCAGACGGGAGTCGTCGGGGACGCCGTCGGAGCGCCGGAGATCCGGCCACACCTGCAGCCCGCGGCGGGACTGAGGGCCGAGTTGACCACGCCCATCGGTCCGATTCGGCTGGACTGGGGCCTCGCCTCCGGAGGACGCCGCCGTTTCGATGTCATGTTGGGCGATCGCTTCTGAGCGCGGGCGCGCCGGAAACACGACGTCCGGCGACGGTGCTCGACGCCGCACCGTCGCCGTTCGTCGTGCTGCGGGACCGGGCCCGCTGGAACTTCGGCCACGCGTCCGCCCCCTACGAGCCTGGAGGGGCCTCCGGCAGCGCCGGGGGAGCATCCTGCTGGATCTTCAGGAAGACCCACACGCGCCGCCACTTGTTCGCTTCGGTCCTGGCGGTCACCGAGAGCCCGAGCCTGTCGCGGGACGCCCCGAGTGGGACGCGATAGAAGCCGCGCCAGACTCCCGAAGCCGAATCGAGAGCCAGCGCCTGCCTCTGCCCGATGCCGTCCCAGACCACCACCTCGGCGACATCGGACGTGCCCCGCACGGTGAACTCCACCGTCGCTCCCGGCGCCACCAGCGTGTCCGAAGCCGAGACCACGATCTCGGGGGGCAGGGATTCGGCCGAGAGCGCCGCATCGCCACGCTGCGGCAGCTCGGTCTGCGGCCGCACCGGCTCGGGCGCGGACGGTACGCTTTCCTGGGTGGTGCTGACGACCGCCGCCGGCGTGGCGTCCACGCTACGAGCCGTGCGCTCGGCGCTCTGCCGGCCGCAGCCGAAAGCGAGCAGGGCCGCCACGATCGGCGCGATGAGGACCGCGCCGCGAGATCCGTGGAGCTCCGGCGGGCGCCGGTTGGCCACCTGCCGGTCCTGCACTTCGTGGGTGATCTTCGACCGCCCCGCAAGTCCTGGGGCGCTCGACCGTGTGACTCCGTGCCTGCGCATCATGCCCTTCTCCCATCCGGCCGAGAGGATTGCGTTCCATGGCCGCACGCCGGGAGCGGTCACGGACGGCTCGAGGCGAAATTCGGTCGACCCGCGCCGAGATCGGGATGGCGAATGTCCTCTGCTCCGCCTTCCCGCACGCAACCCCATCTCAAGCCTCGTGCCGATGCCGCAGCTGCTTGCAAAAACAGCACTTGCGTATTCCGGGCATCTCGGAGCCGCGGTCTTTCGTGTCAGCCTTGACACGGGCTCGGGCACGCCCCACGCTGATGGGCGAGCGCAAGCCGATGTCCCGCAACTCGTCCAGCGGGATGTTTCTCAACGGACACGCCGTGGGGTCGAGGAGACACGCTGATCGCTACCGGCCTATCCCGTCGCGCCGCCTGCCGTGATTGAGCCCGCGCGCGCCCGCGCGTACCAGGCGGCGCTGCTGCTGTTCCTCGCCTGTCTGCCCGGCACGGCGGTCGCCGAACTTCGCGAGGTGCGCGCGAAGGTCGTCTGGGTCGGGGACGACCATGTCTACATCGCCTTCCCCGGCGATTCGACGGCCGTGAGGGCGGAAGACCGCCTCACCTTCGTCCACCGCGGCAAGCCGATCGCCACGGGAGAAGTCGCCGCCGTCCACGCCGGTGAGCTGGCCGTGGCGACTCTGACGTCGGGCTCGCTGCGGAAGATCAAGCGGCTGGATCGTCTCCGGATCCGGAGCGAGCGGCGCGCGTTGCGGCCACTTCGCCTGCTGCGCGTGGGCTACCCGTCTCGCCAGAGACCCGGGCTTCTCTTTTCGTGCGAACGGATGGCCGTGCGGCATGGGTTCTTGCGCGAGACGGGCGGCGCCCTCGTGCCACTCGGAGACGCCTACGGCGTGGTGCGCGATTCGCTCGCGGCGGACCGGAGCCCATGGCCCGACACGCTGCTGGTCCGGCTGTTCGACGAGGCCACGGACGAGGAGATCGCTCTCGAGCGCGGCGAGCTGGACGCCGGCGTGTTCTGGCCGGGGGAACTCTCGCCTCATCTGCGCGACGATCCGCGCTGGCGGAACGATCTGTATGGCCTCTGGGCCTCGGGCTTGGTCGCGGCCATTTGGGACGGTTCCGAATCGCCCGGCGACTCGACCACCGCCCTCCGCCCGCAGCGTCCCGACCTGGCCGCACTCAACCGGCTGCTGTTCCGCGGCGACCTGACGCCCTGGAGCGTCGCGGAGCGTGCGGCGTCCGACTCCCTCTCGGTCCCCGAGGAGACGCCGGTTTGGCCGGACTCCGCACGCTATGCGGTGGATCCGCGGATGCCCGGGCACGACGCGCTCGAGCGATTCCTCAATCGGCGCACGGCCCCCGACGCACCGCTCGTCCGGCTCCTCTATCTCGAGGTCCCGGTTCGCGAGCCGGTCGCGCTGCGCAGGGCTCTCGGCGACCGGGGCGCCACGCCGCTCTTCGCCCTGCGCTGTCCGGTCGTCTGCCGGCCCGAGCTGCGCCCCTATCTCGAGGCGATCGGCCCCGACGCTCTCGTGGACCTGCACGACTGCTCGCCGGGGGAGGGCCGGCGGTGAGGTCCCTGCGATCCCGGCTGATCCTGGGATTCTCCCTCGTTGCGGTCGTCCCACTCGCCCTGGCGATGATCCTGCTCGCCCAGCGGGTGCAGTCCACGGTGAGGAAGCAGGCGGCCGAGCGGCTGTCTGCCGCCCTCGGGATGCTGCAGGTGGAGCTTCGCTCGGACGGCGAGCGGACGCACCAGAAGCTCGAGATCCTGGTCAGGGACCCGGCGCTCAAGCGACTCTATCTGCTGCGGCCCGCGGGTGGCCGGGATCTCTCCGACTACCTGGTCGAGAAGCGAATCCTGCTCGGGCTGGATTTTCTCGACGTCGCCGATCCGAGCGGCATCGTGATCGCCGATGCCTCCTTCCCCTCACCCGATCCGTCCGGCGCGGCCGGAGGCGTGCCGGGCCTCGGCACGACCCACGACCGCGTGATGGATGGCCCGCGGATCGAGAGCCTGGATGGCCGACCCGCGATGGCCTTGGCCGCGGGCGCGCCGATCCGCTATCAGGGCGACACGGTCGCGGTAGTGCGCGGGGGCCTCTTGCTCGATGCCGCGTTTCTGGCGCGCTTGAAGCGGACCAGCGGCATGGAACTGGTGGTGCGCGACGCGGGCGGCCGCGTCGTCGCCACGACCCTCGCGGCGGGCGTCGAACCCGCCCTCCCGCTCGGCGATGAGGCCGCGCGCGTCGAGCTGGGCGGCCAATCCTACCTGAGCCAGAGCTTCCCGCTCGCGGCGGGGCCCGGATCCCAGCCCCGGATCGCCGGGCTCGTGTCCACCGCCTCGGCCGATCAGACCATCGTCGCGCTCCGGGTGACGTCTCTACTTCTGGGCCTGCTGGGCCTCGGGATCGCGATCGTCCTCGGCGTGATCTGGTCCCTGCAGATCTCGCGACCGGTCGAGCAGCTGGCCGTCTTTTCGCAGAAGATCGCCCACGGCCAGTGGGATGAGCCGCTGACATTGCGCAGTGTGCGCGAGCTGGAGACGCTGGTGTCGGCCTTCGAACGCATGCGCGGGGATCTGGCCACCTACCGCGAGAAGCTGGTCCTGAGCGAGCGCCAGGCGGCGTGGAGCCAAATGGCCCGCACGGTGGCGCACGAGATCAAGAATCCGCTGACGCCGATCGCGGTCTCGGTGGCGGACCTCAAGCGCAGCTTCGATCAGCAGCGCCCCGACTTCAGCGAGATCCTGGATCAGGCGGTGCGGACCGTCTCGCAGGAAGTCGAGACCCTCAAGCACCTGCTCCAGGAGTTCTCCGATTTCGCCCGCTTTCCCCGGCCGCAGTTCGCGACGTGCCGTCTGTCCGATCTCCTGGCCGATCTCGGCACGCTCTACGCCGGGGACATCGCCGGCGGCCGCGTCATCCTCGCCGCCGGCGGCGACGACCCGGTTTTCACCGCCGATCGCGGGCAGCTGCGACAGGCGCTGGTCAACCTGATCCAGAACGGCCTCGAAGCGGTCGCGGGCTCGGGGCGCGTCACGGTCTCGGCGGGGGTCGAGGGCCAGGCGCTGGAGATCGCGGTCGCCGACACCGGCCCGGGGCTGACCGCCGAGGAGCGGGTTCATCTGTTCGTCCCGGACTTCACGACCAAGCCCACGGGCAGCGGGCTGGGACTGACCATCGTCGAGCGGATCGTGGGCGACCACCAGGGCACGATCGCGGTGGTCAGCGCGCCAGGACGCGGAACCACGTTTCGCCTGCGGCTACCGCTGCGGCGGGAGAATTAGCCATGTCCTCCATCCTGATCGTCGACGACGAAGCCAACGTCCTGAGCAGTCTCCGGGGCGCCCTGGGCCGCGAGGGCTACCAGGTGGATTGCGCGGCGAGCGTCGCCGAGGGCCGGGCGATGCTCCGGGAGGCGTATGACATCGTCCTGCTGGACGTGTGGTTCCGGGAGGGCAGCGGGCTGGAGCTGCTGGCGGAAATCACCGCCGGCGCGCCGGAAACCGGGGTGATCATGATGTCCGGCCACGCGACGATCGAGACCGCGGTGCGCGCGACCAAGCTCGGGGCGTTTGATTTTCTGGAAAAGCCGATCGTCCTGGAACGCCTTCTCGTATTGCTGCGCAATGCCTCCGACTCGCTCTCCCTGCGCGCCGAGAACCGCCGCCTCCAACCCGCTTGGGCTTTGCCGATCGTGGGCCGCTCCCTCGCCGTGCGGCGCGTGCTCGAGGAGATCCAGCTTGCCGGGCCGACCTCCGCGCGGGTGCTGATCCAGGGCGAGCACGGCACCGGGAAAGAGCTCGTGGCGCGGGCGCTGCATGCGTCGAGCCCGCGGCGGGAACGGCCCTTCGTCGCGGTGAACTGTTCGGCCATCCCGGAAACGCTGATCGAATCGGAGCTATTCGGGCACGAGCGTGGCGCGTTCACCGGCGCCACGCAGGCACGGCGCGGCCGATTCGAGGAGGCCGACGGTGGCACCCTGTTTCTCGACGAGGTGGGTGACCTGAGTCCCCCGGCGCAGACCAAGCTGCTGCGGGTGCTCCAGGAGGGCGAGATGTCGCGGGTCGGAGGCAATCGGGCGATCCGGGTCGACGTGCGCGTCGTCGCGGCGACCAATCGCGACCTGGCCGTGGCAATCCAGTCGAACGGCTTTCGGGAGGACCTCTATTTCCGCCTGGCGGTGATCCCGATCACCGTCCCGCCGTTGCGGGAGCGCGCCGAGGACATTCCCCTCCTCGTCGAGCACTTCGCGGCCCAGCTGGCGAAGGAAACCACCGGTAGGCCCAGGGTGTTTTCGCCGGGCGCCCTGGAACGGCTCCGCCGCTACTCCTTTCCCGGGAACATCCGCGAGCTGCGGAACCTCGTCGAGCGGCTGGTCATCATGACGCCCGGCCCGGGGATCGAGGCCGAGCACCTCGACACGGTGATTCCCCGAACGCAATTCCCCGCCGAGGGACGCACGCGCTTGAGCGATGCGGTGCGGGAATTCGAAAGGCGCCAGATCGAAGCGGCCCTGCTCGCCGAAGGCGGGAGCATGACGCGGGCGGCGGCGCGGTTGGGCCTGGAGCGAAGCCACCTCTACAAGAAGATGCGGGCGCTGGGCTGGACCGAGGAGGGATGGAAGGCGTGAAGCGCGAGGGCCAAGCAGGTGACGGCGGGGCGCGTCGCGCCCCGCGGCGTGGCCCGTGATAGCCTGATCGCGTCGTGGAACCCTCCCGCTGCGACATCGTCGTCATCGGCGGTGGAATCGTCGGCATGGCCACCGCCATGGCGCTGGTCGAGCGCACCCGCGTTTCGATCGTCGTGCTCGAGGCCGAGGATCGGCTGGCCGCGCACCAGACCGGTCACAACAGTGGTGTCATTCATTCGGGGCTCTACTACGCGCCCGGCTCGCTCAAGGCCCGCCAATGCGTCGAGGGGCGCGAGGCGCTCTACCGCTTCTGCGCCGAGCACGGCGTGGCGCACGAACGCTGTGGCAAGCTCGTGGTCGCGACCAGCGCTTCCGAGCTGCCGCTCCTCGACGAGTTGGAGCGCCGCGGTCGGGCCAACGGCCTGAGGGGCCTGCGCCGGCTCGGTCCCGAAGAGATCCGGGAGCGCGAGCCGCACGCGAGCGGCCTCGCGGCGTTGCTGGTTTCCGACGCGGGAATCGTCGACTACGCGAGGGTCACCGCCGCGTTTGCCGTCCGGGTGCGTGCCGCGGGCGGGACGATCGTGACCGGCGCGCGCGCCACCGCCTGCCGCGCCGCGGACGGCGGACTGGTGATCGCGACCTCACGGGGCGACGTGCGCTGCGCCGCCCTCGTCAACTGCGGCGGCCTGCACTCCGATCGCATCGCGCGCGGGTGTGGCGTCGATCCCGGCATCCGGATCATCCCCTTCCGCGGGGAATACCACGCGCTCGTCCCCGCGAGGCGGCACCTGGTCCGGGGGCTCATCTATCCGGTGCCCGACCCGCGCTTTCCGTTTCTCGGCGTGCATCTCACGCGCACGCTCGGCGGCGAGGTCGAGGCCGGTCCCAACGCGGTGCTCGCCCTGAAACGCGAAGGCTACGGACGGGCCAGCTTCTCCCTGCGGGACGCCGTCGAGCTGGTCACCTATGGCGGCTTCTGGCGCGTCGCCGCTCGCTACTGGCGCGTCGCCCTCGCCGAGTCGTGGCGCTCGCTCGATGCGGGCACCCTGGCGGCCGCGCTGCAGCGCCTCGTCCCCGGGATCTGCCGCTCGGACCTGGTGCGCGCGGGCACGGGCGTGCGCGCCCAAGCGCTCGCGCCGGATGGCAGGTTGGTGGATGACTTCGTGATCCTCGAGTCGGAGCGCATGATCCACGTGCTCAACGCCCCATCCCCCGCGGCGACCGCCTCGATCGCCATCGGCCGGAGGATCGCCGATCGAGCCGCCGAACGCCTGGGTCTCGCCCGCCGCGAGCGGGGGTGATCTGGCCGGACACGGCCCACGCGGGGCGGGCTCCGTTCGAGAACGCCCGAGGGCAAGGCGTCGCGGTCGTGCGACGACAGTCGTGGCCGACCACGCTGCGCGTGGTGCCCGGCCACGTCGGAGCGAGGAGCCGGCCGCGCAACTTAGGCCATCGGGCGTTCTCGAACGGAGGCTAGCGCATCACCAGCAGCTTGTGCGAGCGCCGCTGGTCTCCGAGCGAGAAGCTGAGGAAGTAGACGCCGGCCTTCACCGGCGAGCCGCCCTCGTCGCGCAGGTCCCACTGGGCGCTGAAGCGCCCGGCACGCGCGACCCCGCCTTCGACGGTGCGCACACGCCGGCCGCCGAGGTCGTAGATCGCGACCTCGTAGCGACTGCCCGCGCGATCCGCGGGCACTCCGAAGGCGAACCGTGCCGCCTGGCGCGCGGGGTTGGGATAGGGCGTAGCCAGCTGGACCTGGCGGGGCGGCGGCGCGGGGCCCGGCACGGTGACGAAGGCCGGGCTTCCGGCGAACCCGGTGCGGCGCGCATCGTGCTGGAATTGCGGCCAGGGCGGCGCGGCGCCGGGCGAGAACGGTCGGTCGTAGTCCCACACGTAGAGACTGCGGTCCAGGGCGGAGACCACGATCTCGCTCAAGCCGTCCCCGTCGCAGTCGCACAGCGCCGGAGCTCCGCGCACCTCGGCCCCGAGATGGAGCGGGAAGCCCGCCAGCAGCGAGCCGTCGGCGCCGCTGATCGCCGTCACCTTGAAGTCCTCTCCGCCCATGACGATGTCCGGGCGGCCATCTCCGTCGATGTCGGCCACCACCGGGCTGCTCTCGGAGGCGGACGCGGTGAGGGAACTGTACCGGGCGCCGAAGTACGGCGCCATCGGCACGCCGCCGCCATCGAAGACCCGGATGACTCCGTCGGTGCCGGCGAGGATGACCTCGAGTGTGTCGTCTCCGTTCATGTCGGCGAGGGCCGGCGACGGGGTTTTGAAATTGCCGGCGGTCTTGGCCCACTTCGGCCATCCGGGCCGGCGGCCACCGTTGGGCTCGAAGATGTACACCGAATCGTTGATGGTCGCGACGACGATCTCCGGAGTCGTGTCGCCGGGACCGTCGAGGTTCCCGACCGCCACGGACGCCGTGATCTGGCCGTTGAGCTGAACGGGAAACCCGGGGAGATTGGTGCCATTGGTGCGCCAGACGAACAGTCGGCTGTCGAATCCCCCGTAGATGATCTCCTTGACTCCGTCGTTGTCGAGGTCGGCGACGGCCGGCGTGGCGAGGTTGACGGCCCAGCCGAAGTGCTTGAACACCCCCAGCGTGGCGGGGTTGCTGTCGCCGTCCATCCACTCGGTCCCGTTCGCGCGCATGACGTAGAGCGACTGGTCCTCCGAAGCGAACAGCAGTTCGTTGATTCCATCGTTGTCGAGGTCGGCGATGGTGATGGAGGACCAGACACCGCCGCCCGTGGCGAGCGGCCAGCCGGATCGGAGCTGACCCTGCGAGTCAAAAAGGTAGGTCTCCCAGGTGGCGAGCGCCGGGGCCGCGATTTCGGGCACGCCGTCGCCGTCCACGTCGCCGATCGAGGGACCGCCGACGAAGACGCCGCCCAGCGTGGTGAAGTCGCCGATGGTGGCCGATTGACCGTCGGCATCCATCGGGGCGGTGCCGTCCGGATGAAGCACGAAGAGATTGTACGATCCCGTCGCGATCGCGACCGGGTAGCCGGGATAGACGTGGTCCACGGCCACGGAAGAGGAGATGTTCGCGTCCGTCAGGATCGGGAAGCCGGCATGGTAGAGCGGGTTCGCGCCAGCGGTGGCGATGGGCGTCAAGGCGGACTCGTTGCCCGACGAATCCACCGCGCTCACCTGGAAGTACAGCGGCATGCTGGGCGGCGCATCGCTCACCTGGTAATAGGACGTCCGCGGAGCGGGCACCGGATTGACCTTGTCGAACGGGCCCCCCGGGGATTCGCCGCGGTAGACGTTGTAGCCGAGCAGATCGGACGCCGGCGACGCTCCCCAGGTCAGCGTCACCGCGGCGGGGCCGCCCATGGCGTGGAGGTCCGTCGGCGCCGCCGGCGGGAGAATGTCCAGGGTGCGGTCCACCTGCACGAGTGACGACTCTTCGATCACGAGCTGCAGTTTCGCCTCGTAGCTCGAGGGAACGAAGGTCACGCTGTCCCCGGCCCGCTCCTCTCCCGGAAGCAGGCTGCCGATCACTTCGAGGCTGTCGCTCACCGGGGCGAGGCCGTCGTGGTTGCGCAGTTTGACCGTCACCCCGTGGGCGGTGGCGGTGCCGAGGTTGCGCACCTTGACGAAGTACGCCACCTGCTCGCCCGGATCCGCGATACCGTCTTGGTTCCCGAAGAAGTCGAGGAGGACCTGGCCGGTGTGCATCAGCTCCGGGGCCCGCACCACGAGTTGGAACGTGCGCGTCGTGCCGCCGCCGGCGCCGTCGGCGAGATCGAGCCGGAAGGGGATTTCGTGCTGATCCGGCGCATCGGCCGGGAGGCTCAGGCGGAATCCCGCAGCCGGGGCGGAACTCTGCCCGGGCGCGATGGCGCCGTAGCCGGCCGCCGGGATGGCGATGGTCGCCAGCGGATCCGTCGAGCTCAGCGCCGCGGTGACATCCGGTGCGGGACTGCCGCCGTTGTTCCGTACCGGGACCCAGAGCTCCACGGTCTCGCCGGCATCCAGCACGCCGTCGCCGTTGCCGGCGGTGCCGTCGAGTGTGTCGTCGTCCACCGTGACCGGCAGGATGGCGAGCGCCGGCGGCCCGCCCGCGCCGATCGGCACCGTGGCCTGGTACGGGACGCAATCGTAACCGGTGACGGTCAGGAAGAAGCTGCCGGCGCTGTCGGGCCGGAACGGGATCCAGGCATTCCCGGCGGCATCGGTCGCCACCACCGCGTAGTCGGCGCCCGCCTTCCACGCCGTGACGGAGGCACTCGCCTCGGGCTGCCCGGCAACTTCGACCTGCACGGCGAATCCGGAATCGCTCGCCACGATGCTCGCGGGATGCACGACGCTCAGGGTGCGCAGGGGCCCGGTGTACAGATGCAGTTCCGGATCACCGAGCATGAGCAGCGCCATCTGGGTCCAGCGGTGGACCCCGTCGTTGTTGGAGTAGCCCACGAAGGGCAGCTTCTGCCGCCCGAGCAGCTCGCCCACCGCCGTCACGCTGTCTTCATAGAGCAGGCGGAAGTACTCGAGCTGGTAGCTCTGCCCCGCGGAGGGGAAGTCGAATCGGGACGAGCCGATGTTGGTCACGGCTCCGCCGGCGGGCGCCTTCATGAACGCTTCTCCGATGCAGTAGCCGTCGATCGCGTTCGACGTGCAGTTGCTCGCGTACAAGTTGAACAGGCGGTTGCCGTTGGTCAGGGTTTCGGCGTCCGTGATGCCGAGATTGTCGTCTCCCACCGACATGACGTCGCGATAGCCATGTCCGACGTGGAGCGCGATGTTGTAGCCGGCGTTCAGCGAGTCCAGCACCACGACGCGGCGTTCCCGCAACGCGCCGGGCTCCCACCGCGGATCCGTGTAGTTCTCGTAGAGCCGGACATAGTGGATCGACGGATTGGCGTGGATCGACGGCAGGAGGACTTCCACGAGCTCGGCTCCATCGAGGGCCGTGGTCTCCCCGGGGGTCCAGTTCTGCGGAAAGAGCACTTCGGCGAAAAACAGGTCGCGGTGCGTGTAGCCGGGCGCCGGTGTCTGCTCGTAGAGCAGGGTCCTGCTCACGAACGCGGCCGCCTCCGCCGGCGTGCGCACCGGGGCCCGCCCCACCCAGACCTCGGGAAACAGGTCCGCGGCGTCGCCCCCCTGGTTGGGCCACAGGGCGCCCTGGCCAAAGAGGCTGTCCCCGTTCGCGTTCCAGGTGCCGTCGAGGCACGAGTAATACAGATCGCTCGGGATGTGCTCGCCGCCGTAGAAGCTGGTGTACGCCGTGCGCACGGGGATGATCTCGGTGTCGCCGCCGAGCAGCACCCAGCGCGTGCTCCATCGCGAGTAGGCGTCGCGGATGAAGAGCCGGACGCGCTCGGCGTCGTCCGCCCCGAACGGATACTGCTGCCGGATGAACGACGTCGTCCGGATCACCGCGGGCACGCCGCTGCGGGTCTTCCAGTCCGCCAGCGCCTGGAAGGTGGGCGCCATCTCGTCGCTGGTGACGATGACGTAGGCTACCGGGCTGCCGAGCAGCGACGGGATCTGCTCCGCCTGGAACCGCCCGGCGGGGCGCGCGATCGCCGCAGCGGCCTGCGCCGGCGACCCGTCAGGACTGCGCAGCCTGCGCCCGGAGGGCTGCTCCCACGCCGGCACCACGCGCTCTCTCGGAACCGGGACGGCGCCCGCGGATTCGAGCTCGATGCGCACCCGCAGCCGCGAGATCCGCTCCAGCCGTCCGCTTTGCGGATTCCAGCGCGCCGGACAGAGCAGAACGGACGCGACGTTCACGCCGCGCTCCAAGCCCTGCAGTCCGAGGCGGACCGGTTGCTCGGGCGTGAAGCGGTCGGCGGCGTAGATCGCGGGATCGGGCGCGCTCCGCTCGATCGGGCCGAGCCCCGGGAGCGGGCGTACGGCGGTCGGAACCCGCGCGGCCTCGGCGAGCGGGGCGGTCTCGAGGGCGAGTACCACCACGCGCGAGGCCCGAACCCCGGAGGGCAACTCCACCTGCGCCACGATCCACGGCAGGTCGGGCGCTCCCGGAGTGAACTCCGGCTGCCCGCCGCTGACGAGCACCCGGGTCTCGCCATCCCGAGTCGAGAGGGTGAGCTGGTCCGCCTCGAATCGGTACTCGCGCTCGAGTGCCGTGGCCGCCCACGATGGCGCGGCGACGGCGAACATCGTCACGCACGCCCATAACAGGCATGCGCGCTTACGCCTACCCATTCCTGCGAAGATGTCAATCCGCCAGATGTCAGGGGTCACGGAGCCGCCCAATACGGGAATGGGGCTTCCCTCTCAACGCACGAAGACTACCCCGAGACGGGCGCCTAGGCCAGCCCGTTGTGTCCCCGGCCCGTCCGACCCCCCACGGCGACCTTCGCCCCGCTCACCTCCGGGGGAAGCGCATGGGGCCGCGCCCGGGGCCGCTGACGGCGGTGAAACCGTGGCCGATTCCCCCGAATCCGGGGGTGGAAGCCCGCGGACGCCCTGTGGAATCGCGTTCGGCTCGCCGATAACCCCGCGAGGCCCGGCCCGGCCGGGCGGGCACGACCCTCAGGGGGAGCGGAGCATGCGGGACTTCGTGGACGAGCCAACGGATCGTCGCCCTACCCCCTGGGCTCCTGCTCGCCTCGTGCTCTGCATGAGATGCGGCTGCGAGCTGCAGGCCGGCGCGCGCCGGTGCTCGGGTTGCGGTTCAGCCCGTGTCGGCCTGGGCGCGGCGATCGAGCCCCCCTCTCATCCGCTGCTGACGCAGAGCCTGATCGGGCTTGCCGGGGTCGCGCTGGTGCTGGCCTGGATCCGCCCGGAGGCGCTGGGCGCCGTGCAGCTCGGGGGCGTGGAGGCTTGGCTGCGGGAGAGCCCGGCTCACCGCGCCCTCGCGATCCTGCCGCTGGGGATGCTGCTCCTGACCGGTCACCGGATGCGGCGGCGCATCATCCGGCGCGCCGCCGATGCGGCGTGGGCCGCGCTCGCCGCGGAGGCGAGCGGCGAGTTCCACCAGGTTCCGCGCACGTCCAAAGCAGGTCGAGGCGAAGGCGGTCCCCAGGTCCGCATCGCGGGCGCGCGCCCGTCGCTGGTGCTCGACGGCGGTGGCGAGGGCGCGGCGTCGTTCCTGCGAATCCGGGCCACGGTGGCGCTCCGGCGGAGCTTTCACTTCTGCCTGATCCGGCTGGGAGGCGAACGGCGGACGGTCTGGTCGCCGTTGTGGGGCCGCTTGTCGGGGTTTGGCCTCGAGTCCACGGGAGGGCACCGCCCCGCCGGTGCTCCGGGCCATGCACGGGGCGATGGCCCGGTGGAAATAGGGGGCACCGCGCTCGACGGCGACTTCATTCTACGCAGCGACGACCCCGCGGCTGCACGCGCCCTCTTCATGCGCCCCGGGGTGATGGCCGCCGCGCGCGAACTGCGGACCGTGGCGGATCGTTGGCAGCTCACGCTGTCACCGTCGCGTGACGGCGAGACCGCGGTGCTCGAGTTCCGCGAACCCGGGGGCGTCCCCCACCTCGGGCGCCTGCACGCGATCCAGGACCTGTTCGCCGCCGTGCTCGACCCTCTCCCCGAGGGCCGCTTCGTCATCGACGAACCGCTGGATCGGGCGGCCTAAGCCGACCGCGCAACGCAGCCCGCGGGGGCTCGGACACGCACCAGGCTCCGTTCGCAACCGTTCGCGGGCAAGGCGTCGCGGTCGAGCGACGAGCGCAGTCGTGGCCGACCACGCTGCGCGTGGTGCCCGGCCACGTCGGAGCGAGGAGCCGACCGCGCAACGCAGCCCGCGAGCGTTTGCGAACGGAGCCTAACGCGTTTCGTCGATGGCCTCGAAATCGACAAGCGAGCGCACCTGATAAGAACCCAGGCGCTCGCGCCCGCCCAGTCCCTTCAGCTCGATGACGAAGACCAGGGACTCCACCCGCGCATCGAGCTGCTCGATCAGGCGCACGGTGGCCGCGGCCGTCCCACCGGTGGCGAGCACGTCGTCCACGACCACGACGCGCTGCCCCGGGCGCAAGGCGTCGGCGTGGATCTCGAGCGTGTCCTCCCCGTACTCGAGCGAGTAGACCTCGCGCACCGTCTTGCCCGGCAGCTTGCCGAACTTGCGCGTCGGCACCAGCGGGACCGACCAGCGCATCGCGAGGCCAGTGCCGAAGACGAAGCCGCGCGACTCGATCGCCACCACCGCTTCGGGACGCGGCATCCCCTCGCCCAGGAGCCGAATGCAGTCCGCCATCGCCGCGGGGTCCATGAGCAGCGGCGTGATGTCCCTGAATACGACGCCCTTCTTGGGGAAGTCAGGTACGTCGCGGATGAACTGGCGGAGATCTCTCATGGTCCGTTCCGGGTCAAGGGTGGGAGGAACCGCTGGTTCGGTCGAGGTCGTGCATCTCGATCGCTCGCCGCAGCTTGTCCAGGGCACGCGCCTCGATCTGTCGGACGCGTTCGCGTGAGATGCCGAAGTGCTGGCCGGTTTGGGCCAGGGTGCGGGCGACGCCGTCGTGGAATCCGTAACGGATGCGCAGGATCTGCTCCTCGCGCTGGGCCAGGGAGCGCAACAGTCGCCCGATCTTCTCGTGCTCGAGCTGGAGCTCGACCAGGCGTTCGACCGAGGGCGGGGCTTCGCTCAGGGCGTCGGTGGAGAGCTGCTCGAACGCCTCCATGCTCGAGCCTTCGTCGAGGGAGCGCAGGCCGCTGATCAGTCCGGCCAGGCGCCGGGCGCGCGCTGGAGAGATCTCGAGCACGCCCCCGACCTCGTCGGCGTCGGGCTCGCGGCCGAGTGAGGCGCGCAGCGCGCGCTCGGCGCGCATGTATCGGTTGACCTGCTGCAGCATCTGCACCGGAATGCGCACCGAGCGCGATTGCTCCGAGATTCCCCGCAGGATCGACTGGCGAATCCAGATCGCGGCATAGGTACTGAAGCGCAGGCCACGTTCGGGCTGGAACCGGTCCACGGCGTGGATCAGCCCGAGATTGCCCTCCTCGATCAGATCGAGCATCGCCACGCCGCGGTTGCGGTAGCCGCGGGCCACGTGCACGACGAGGCGCAAGTTGGCGAGGATGATCTGCTTGCGGGCCTCGGTGTCCCCCGCTCGAGATTTGCGGGCGAGGCGCAGCAAATCGGCGTGCGCGAGCAGCGAGATGCGTCCGATCTCGCTCAGGTAACGGTCGAGGAGGTTGAATTCGGGGTCGGCGACGCTCGCCGCGCCGCGTGTGGCCGGTCCCGCCGGCGGAGCGACCTCCGCTTCGCGTTCCCGATCCTCGGGCAACGCGATCCCCGAGCGCGCCGCGGACACGCGAAAGCGCTCGAACTCGTCGTCGTCGAAACCGGGGTCGAGCAGCACCGACTCGTACTCGGCCAACTCGAGGCTTCCGCGCCGACGCGCGTCGGCCAGCAGGCAATCGAGTTGGGTTCGAAATCGCAGGAGTTCGGGCGCCGTCATGAACGCCTCTCGTGGGTGACGCGGAATCCCCGCGGGTGTCCCGAGGCCTCGCTCCAGCTCTCGGTCACGTCGGTCACGCGCGCCCCCGCGGGTCCACGCCGCGCGGCCGCCGCCAACGCCTCGAGCGCCGGGCGCTCGCCCTCCGCCACCACCTCGACCGAGCCATCGGCGAGATTGCACACCTCGCCCGTGAGGCCCAGGCCCGCGGCGATGGCCTGGACGAAGTAGCGAAAGCCCACGCCCTGAACGCGCCCGTGGATCTCGAGATGCAGGCGCTGCCTTCGTGTCATGCCCGAGCATGCTCCCCGGGAGCCCGGAGGTGTCAAGCGGATACGATCGGCGCGGGAGTGGAAGGAGGAAGAATGGTCGGGGCGAGAGGATTTGAACCTCCGACCCCCTGGTCCCGAACCAGGTGCTCTACCAGGCTGAGCCACGCCCCGACTTGTCGATTCTACTCGGTTGTCTCGCGTCCGTCCCGCCAGGCATCCCGACCCACCAGGGGAACGAACCGGCACTCCCCGTGCTGCCGGCGCTCCCAGCGGTCGCCGGGCCGCCGTCGCCACACTTCGAGGCGCTGCGACTCCGCACCTCCCACGGGGATAACGAGAACACCCCGTTCCCCCAACTGATCGCGCAAGGCGTCGGGAACACGGGGCGCTGCCGCGGTGACCAGCACCCTATCATAGGGCGCGAACTCCTGCCAACCGAGCGTCCCGTCACCGTGACGTAGCGCGACGTTGCGAATGCCGAGCGACTCGAGGCATTGCTGCGACGCCCGCAGGAGAGACGGCACGCGCTCGACGCTGAACACGCGCTCGGCGAGATGCGCCAGGAGGGCGGTCTGGTAGCCGCTCCCGGTGCCGATCTCGAGCACCCGGTCGGGGGGCTCGATCTCGGCCAGCTCCAGCATGCGGGCCACGATGTAGGGCTGGGAGATCGTCTGTCCCTCGGCGGTGGGGAGCGCATGATCGCCGTATGCGCGCGGGATGAAGGCCGGGTCCACGAACAGGTGCCGGGGCACCTTGGCCATCGCCTCGAGCACGCGCGGGTGGCGCACGCCGCGCCCGCGAAGCTGATCCTCCACCATGCGCCGCCGCGCCGGGCCGTAAGGATCGGGCTCGTTCACCGCGGCCAGGGGTCCGGTGGTCACGTGGGAATCTCCCAGGTCTCCAGCTGGTCGAGCGCGGCATCATCGGTGAGGTCGAGGCGCAGCGGCGTCACCGAAACGAAGCCCTCGTGGACCGCGGCGAAGTCGCTGCCCGCGTCCGTCTCCCACACCGGATCCTCGCCGCCGATCCAGTAGTAGTCGCGCCCGCGCGGGTCCACCTTGCGCACCAGCGTGTCGCGGTAGACGCGGCTGCCGAGTCGGGTAATGCGGACGCCGCGCACCTGCTCCCAGGGTCGATGCGGCAGGTTGACGTTGAGCAGGCGCCGCCGGGGCAGCCCTTTGTCGATCACCCGGCGCGCGAGTCCGGCCACGAAGCGCGCCGGGGACTCGAAGTCCGAGACCTCGCGAGTCACCAGCGAGACCGCGATGGCGGCTGCCCCCTGCAGCGTGCCCTCGATCGCGGCGGCGACGGTTCCCGAGTAGAACACGTCCTCGCCCATGTTGGGCCCCTGGTTGATTCCCGAGACGACCATGTCGATCGGGCCCTCGACCAGGCCGTACCAGGCCGCGACCACGCAGTCGGTGGGGGTGCCGTCCACGCTGTAGACGTCGGCCTCGTGCCGGTGGATGCGGAACGGCCGGTGCAGGGTGAGCGAGTGCGAGGTGGCACTCTGGTCGCGGTCGGGCGCGACCACGATCACCCGTCCCAGCGCCGAGAGCTGGCGCCGCAGCGGCCCGAGCGCCGGCGCGGAGATGCCGTCGTCGTTGGTGACGAGGATGATCATCGCTGCCCCCGCGCGGCGAGCGCCGCGCGCATCGCGGGCGGCGGCGCGAGCCCCTCGAGCGTCAGGCGCATGAGGGTGCCCCCGATGCGCGGCACGTCGCGCAGCACGCTCATCTGGCTCTCCTCCGCGCCGTAGACCGTGGGGATCTCGACCTCGGCGAGGCGGAATCCGAGTCGGGCGGCGCGGACCACGATCTCGGTTTCGAACTCGTAACGCCCCGGGGTGATCGGGGTGTCACGAAACACCGCGCGCCGGTAGAGCCGGTAGCCGCTCTGGCTGTCCGTGATGGTCTGCCCCGCGAGCCAATGGGCCCAGGCCGAGGAGAAGCGATTGGCGAGCCGCCGCGCGGCCGGCATCTCGGCCGAGCGTGCCCGCCGACCCAGGACCAGGTCCGCCCCCGCCTCGGCGGCGCGGAGGAAGAGCGGGAGGCACGCCGGGGGATGCTGGCCGTCGGCATCGAGGGTGACGACGGCGTCGTAGTCGGCGAGGGCCTCGAAACCGGCCAGCAGGGCGTGGCCCTTGCCCCGATTGCCGGCGAAGGAGAGCACGCGCACGCCCGATTGGCGGGCGACCTCGGCGGTCGCGTCGCGCGAGCCGTCGTCCACGACCAGGATGTCGGGTGGCGGGTCGAGCGACTGGAGGCCGAGCAGCACTTCGCCGAGGTGCGCCGCCGCCTGGTAGGCGGGAACCAGCGCCGCGGGGCGCATCAAGCCAAGCCCTCGGGGAGCGGCTCGAAGGCGCACCACTGCCCGGGGTAGCGCTCCAGGAAGGGCCGCAGCGAGCGCAGGTCGCCGCGGCGGCAGGCCTCGGGAGAAAGCGGCGGGCCGAAACACGCCGCGTAGCGGCCCGCACCGATGCGCACCATGACCCCGGGAAGCACGAGCGCGCCGGTGCGCCGCGCCAGCGCGGCGGCCCACGCGCACACCGGGGCGGTGCGCCGGTGCGTGCCGCGGTCGCTCATCAGCGCCACCCACTCGCGCCGCCGCAACGCGCGGGCGGCGTCGCGCCACAGCGGGCTCCCGGACAGGCTCGAAACCCCCCAGGCGCGGCGGCGGCGGGCGAAGAAGGCCTCCACGAGCGGGCTCGGGTGCGGGCGGGCGACGAGGTGGATCTTCTTCCCCTCCGCGCCGAGGAAGGCCGCCCCCCATTCCCAGTTGCCGAGGTGGGCCGAGAGCAGGATGACGCCGCGCCCGCTGGCGCGGGCGGCCGCCAGATGCTCGATCCCGCGCACCTCGATCACCCCGGCGAGCCGGCCCGGCGCCATGCGATCGAGCCGCAGGAACTCGCCGAGCGACAGCGCGAACTGCTCGAACGCCGCGCGCGCCAGCGCCCGGCGCTCCAGGGTTCCGGTGCCGGGCAGCAGGCGTTCGAGATTGGCCGCCAGCGCCCGCCGCGCCGGGAGCCGAAGGGCGAACGCCACGCGCGCGAGCGCCACGGCGAGACCATCGACCGCCCGCGCCGGGAGCGCGCGCGACACCAGGTCAGCGATCAGGTATGCGAGCCAGGAGAGCATCGAATCCGGCGGCCTAGGCGGTGTCAGAAATCGCGATCACTGCGTGGGCTCGGTCGCTCCTCGCTGCGACGTATCGTGCGGATACGACTCGCTCGTCGCTCCCTCGCCGCCTCATCCTCGGGGCTTCGGACACCGCCCGCCCCGGGGTTGGCCGCGCCGCCGGCGTGACGGAGAGCACGGCGCGCGGGAGGAAAGAGTTGGTCGGGGCGACTGGATTTGAACCAGCGACCACCTGCCCCCCATGCAGGTGCGCTACCGGGCTGCGCTACGCCCCGACCGTGCTGTGCGCAAGGGGTCGATTGCAGTGCGAATGTATGCGAGGTCCGGCCCGCTCCGCAAGTGCCGCGACGGGGTCGGCGCTCAGGGCCGGCGCGCGGGGGCGTGGGCGCGCAGGCGGCCGGCCAAGCGCCGCAGCTCGTCCGTGACCTCGCGCAACGCGAGCTGCTTCTCGGCCTCGTGGAATCCCATCTCGACCTGGGGCGAGTCCTCCCGCCGCGCGTCGAGCAGCCGCCGCCGCGCGCCCGCGATCGTGAAGCGACGCTGGTAGAGCAGCTCCTTGATCTGCAGCAGGAGCTTCACCTCGTCCGGCCGGTACATGCGGTTCCCGGCCCGATTCTTCCGGGGTCGCAGCATGCTGAACTGCGTCTCCCAGTAGCGCAGGACGTGAGGCTTGACTCCGACGAGTTCGCTCACTTCGCTGATCGGCCGATACAGCTTCGAATCGACATCGGGTTCGCTGCGGATCAGTGCCAACGATGAGCCCCCTTCCGCTCGTGGACCTCAGGCTTCACGCTTCAGGTCCCGCGTCATCAGCGCCTGCAGCGCCTCGCGCGGGGCACGTCCTTCGAACAGCATGGCGCACACCTGATCGGTGATCGGAAGCTCCACCCCGTGCGCGCGCCCGAGGTCGCGCGCCGCGCGCGCGGTGTGCACGCCCTCCGCCACCATGATCATGCCGCCCAGCGCCTGCTCGAGGCTCTCGCCCCGGCCGATGCGCTCACCGACGTGCCGGTTGCGGCTGTGCCGGCTCATCGCCGTGGCGATCAGATCCCCCATCCCGGCAAGGCCGAAAAAAGTATCACGCCGGCCGCCGAGCGCCATCCCGAGGCGCGACATCTCGGCCAGCCCGCGGGTGAGCAGAGCGCCCTTGGTGTTGTCGCCGAAGCCCAGCCCGTCGCAGACGCCGGCCGCGATGGCGATCACGTTCTTGAGCGCTCCCCCGTATTCGCACCCGGCCACATCCGAGTTGGTGTACACGCGAAACCGCTCCGTCGAGCACAACACCTGGATCCGCTGCGCGCGCGACTCGTCGCCGCAGGCCGCCACCACCGAGGTGGGGATCCCGCGGCTCACCTCCTCCGCGTGACTGGGACCTGTGAGAACCACCGGCTCCGGGTCGGACAGCGCTTCGGCCAGCACCTCGGACATGCGCTCGAGACTTCCGAGCTCGAGTCCCTTGGCCGCGCACACCGCCAAGCTCCTGTGACCGCTCTCGGCGACGCGCGAGGCGACCCCGCGCACCGCTTGCGACGGCACCGCGAAGACCGTCACCTCCGCCCGCGCGAGCGCGGCATCCAGTTCCGGCTGAACCTTAACCTTCGCGGGCAGGGTGATGCCAGGCAAAAACTTCCGGTTCTCCCGGTCGGCCTCGATTCGCCCCAGTTCGGCGGGCTCGTGGCCCCAGAGGTGTACCTCGTGGCCGGCTCCCGCGAGATGCACGGCGAGCGTCGTCCCCCACGAACCCGGGCCCAGCACCGCCACGATGCTCATCGTCGGACACCCTCCTTCTGCGCGCTCGCGTCCTCCCGCCCGCGCCGGAAGGTGAAGCGCCGTTCCTCGCCACGGGCAAGCCGCAGCAGGTTGTCCCGATGGCGAGCGATGACCAACAACGCCACCAGGACGCCGAAGGCAAACGTCGGGCTCCGCACGCCGCCCGGCGCCAGGAAGCCGAGGGCGGTGGCGAAGGCGATCGCACCGAGCATCGAGCCGAGCGAGACGTAGCGGGTGAGCGCCAGCGTCGTCAGGAACACGACCGTGAACGCGAGGAACGCCACGGGGGCGAGCGCGAGCAACACCCCCGCGGTGGTGGCCACCCCCTTGCCGCCGCGGAAGCCGGCGAGAAAGGTGAACATGTGTCCGGCGATGGCGGCGAGAGCGACCGCGATGCGGCACCACTCGGGGCCGCCCGGAAACGCGGCGGCCAGCGGCAGTCCCGGCACCAGCGTCACCGGCAGCGCCCCCTTGGCGATGTCGAGCACCAGCGTCGCGATCCCGATGCCGGGTCCCAGCGAGCGGTAGACGTTGGTCGCGCCGAGGTTTCCCGAGCCGAGCGTGCGCACGTCCACCCCGCGCAGCGTCCGCCCCAGCCACAGGCCCCACGGCAGGGATCCGGCGACGTAGCCGATCGCCAGACACGCGACGAGACTCACCAGCATCGTCCCACTCCCATCCCCCGGCGGCGCGATCCGGCCGCGCCGGGGAAGCCTCGGCCCTTCACTCGCTCTTGCGCACCAGCAGCCGCACCGGTGTCCCCGCGAAGTCGAAGTGCTTGGTGAACTGCAGCCACAGGAACCGCCGGTAGTTTTCGGACAGCCGCGACGGCGCGTTCACGAACATCGTGAACTGCGGTGGAGCGGTCCCGGTCTGGGTGAGGTAGTAGATCTTGGGCGCCTTGCCCACCGCATCGCTCGGCACCTGGCGGCGAAGCTGCACCTCCTTGAGCCACTGGTTGAGCTTGTGGGTGGGGATAGTGCGCGCGCGCTCGGCCACCCGCTGGGCCAGCAGCTTCGGGAGCTTGTGGAGGTGGGTGCCGCGCGTGGCCGAGATCGGCACCGCCGGCAGGTCGCCCAGCGTGGGAAACCGATCGGCGCGATCGGCTTGCACCACCTTCCAGGCGGACTCGCGGCCCTCGATGGCGTCCCACTTGTTGTAGGCGAGCAGCACCGAGCAGCCGGCATCGAGCGCGTGGTGCGCGAGCCGCGCTTCCTGCTTCTGGAAACCCTGTACGGCGTCCACCACGACGCAGGCGGCGTCGGCGCGCTCCATCGCGTGCAACGCGCGCACCGTGGCGTAGAACTCGGCCTGGTCGCCGAAGTGGGCCTGGCGCCGAATGCCCGCGGTGTCCACGAGCACGAACTCACCCGCCGGCGTGCACCAGCGCGCATCGATGGGATCTACGGTCGTGCCGGGCTTGGGCTCGACGATCACGCGCTCCTCGCCGAGCAATGCGTTCACGATCGACGACTTGCCGACGTTGGGCCGCCCGACGATGGCGATCCGCGGATGCCGCTTCTCTTCCTCGCCGGTCTCCGGCGGCAGCATCGCCACCACCCGATCGAGCAGATCCCCGATGCCGAAGCCCCCCTCGGCGGCGATCGGAATCGGCTCGCCCAGCCCGAGCCGGTGGAAGTCGTGGGTCACCGGATCGCCGGGACGGTCCACCTTGTTCACCACCAGCAGCGCCGGGACCGCGTGACGCAGGAGCGTCCGCGCGATCGCGGCGTCGAGATCCGTGGCGCCGGTCAGCGCGTCCACCATCAGGATGACCGCCTGGGCCAGATCGATGGCGGCCTCCGCCTGCCGGCGCACGGCGGCATCGCGCCCCTCGGACGCCGCCGGCAGGAAGCCGCCGGTGTCCACCAGCACGAAGTGGCGCCCCGCCCACTCGGCTCGCACCGCGTTGCGGTCGCGCGTGATGCCCGGCCGGTCGTGCACCACCGCCCGCCGCTCGCCGAGCACGCGATTGAAGAACGTGGACTTGCCCACGTTGGGACGTCCGATGATCACCACCACCGGTGCGGACATGACGAATTCCGGGAAGGGGTCGTGCGCCGGACCGGGTCCGCGCCGTTTCGAGACATCAGGCGGCGCGCCGGGGACGTCGCTGCCCGCGCCGGCGCGCCTGAGCGCCGCGAAGCAATGGAGCGGGCAACGGGGTTCGAACCCGCGACCTCAAGCTTGGGAAGCTCGCGCTCTACCAACTGAGCTATGCCCGCTCACGATAGCCGTGGTTCAAGTCACACGGAAGCTAATCGCTCCAAACCACAGTGTCAATCCGGAGTGGCGCCGCGCTCGGTGGCGATGCCGAGGCCCGACGCGCGGCGTCCGGCGGCCACCGGGTGGCAGCTCCGAGGGTCCCGCCGTCGCGCGTCCGGGGGACCCCGGCGTGCGAGCCCGGGGGCGCCGGCGCGTCCGGCCGGGGGACGCTAAACGCGTGACGGCGTTCAAACCTGCAGGGCATCCCGCACTGCCGCCAGCCAGTCCGCCGGGCTTCCCCCCGCCGCCTCGAACCGCGCGGCGTCCACCTGGTGTCGGAACCAGGTGCGCTGCCGCTTCGCGAGCTGGCGCGTGCGCAGGCAGGTGCGCGCCTCGGCCTCCGCGCGCGACATCCGCCCCGCGAGAAGCGCCAGGGCCTCGTCGTAGCCCACGGCCCGCAGGTCGCGCAGCGCGTCGCCGTGGCCGCGCTCGACCAGGGCGCGGGTCTCCTCGATCAGCCCATGGGCGAACATCCAGCGCGTGCGCGCGGCGATGCGCTCCGCCAGCTCCGCGGGTGGCACGACGAGCTCGACCACCCGCCACTCCCCCTGGACCGCGGGGCCCGCCTCCTGGCGATGCCACCACGACAGCGGGCGGCCGCTCGCCGCCAGCACCTCGAGCGCTCGCATCACGCGCTGGGCGTCGCGTGGATCCAGCCGCGCCGCGGTCTCGGGGTCGGAGGCCGCGAGGCGGCGGTGCAGGGCCCCGCTGCCGAGCGTGCGTGCCTCCTCCCGCAGCCGTTGGCGGAGCTGCGGGTCGTGCGGCGGCTCGAGCGACAGCCCGCGACGGGCGGCCGCGAGGTAGAGTCCCGAGCCGCCGACCAGCACCGGAGCTCGATCGCGCGCATGGATCGCGGCGCACACCTCGCGCGCGGCGCGCGCGTACCAGCCCGCGCTCGCGCGCTCGCCCAACTCCAGGGCCTCGAACAGGTGGTGCGGGCGTGCGGCGCGCTCGGCCGGCGACGGCTTGCCGGTGCCGAGGTCGAGTTCACGGTACACCTGGCGCGAATCGGCGCACACCAACTCGCCGCCGAGCGCCACGGCGAGCGCCTCGCCGAGGGCGGTCTTGCCGGTCGCGGTGGCCCCGACCACCGCGATCACGCGCGCGGCGCCCATCTCAAGCTCCGTCCGAGAACGCCCGAGGGCGAGGCGTCGCGGGCGCGCGACGACAGTCGTGGCCGACCACGCTGCGCGTGGTGCCCGGCCACGTCGGAGCGAGGAGCCGACCGCGCAACTTGAGCCTCGGTCTTTCGGACACGCTCCCGGCTCCGTTCGAGAACGCCCGGGGGCAAGGCGTCGCGGTCGGGCGACGACAGTCGTGGCCGGTGGGCCACGTCGGAGCGAGGAGCCGACCGCGCAACGCAGCCCCCGGGCGTTCTCGAACCGAGCCTAGCGCCCGAAGCGCCGGTGCAGCTCGTCGAGGTCGAGTCGCACGAACGTGACCCGGCCATGGGGATCGCCGTGAGGGCGCGCGGTGGCGAACAGCCGGTCGGCGAGCGCGCGCATCTCGGGGAGCGTGAGCGCGTCGCCGGCGCGCGTCGCGGCATGGCAGGCGAACGAGCGCGCGAGGTGCTCGGCCACGTTCTCGTGGGCCGTGCGGCCCGAGCGCTCGCTCACGCCGTCGAGGACGTCCTGCAGGAGCTGGCCCGGTGATTCGTGGCGCAGCCCCGGCGGCACACCCTGGATGACGACCGTGGGCGGGCCGAGCGGGGCGAGGTCCCAGCCCAACTGCTTGAGCCAGGGTCCGAGCTCGAGCAGCAACTCGAACTGGTCGCGCGACAGGTCCACGACCGCCGGGAACAACAGCTGCTGCGAGCTGGCCCGCTCGCCGGTGAGCCGCGCGAACGCCTCCTCGTACAGGATGCGCTCGTGCGCCGCGTGCTGGTCGATGATCACCAGCCCGCCGCGCACCGGGGCGAGGATGTACGTGCGATGGAGCTGCCACATCTCGGGCTCGCCCGCCACCGGCGGCGCCGGCGCCGGCGTGGCCGCGCCGCCGCCGGCCGTGGCGTCCGGTCCCGAACGGGACTCGAGCCCGAGGTCGGTCTGGTTCGCCGGGCGCTCGCGCACCCGGTCGGCCCATGACGGCTCGGTGCCGCCGCCGCGCACGACGGTGAAGGGCGGCTGCAGACTCGCCAGCGGGCGCGCGCACACTCCCGCCACCAGCGAGAACACCGACTCCTCGGTGGGAAACCGCACCTCGCGCTTGGTGGGATGCACGTTGACATCGAGCCGCGCGGGCGGCACGGAGAGCCACAGGATGGCTGCCGGAAAGCGTCCCGCGGGAAGCAGGTTCCCGTACCCCTGGCGCAGGGCCTGGGCCAGCACCGGGCTCTGGATCCAGCGCCGGTTGACGAGGAACACCTGCCCTCCGCGGGAGGCGCGCCCGTGCTCGGGCAGTCCGAGCAGCGCCTCGATCGCCAGGCCATCGCGCTCGCCCCGCGCCTCCAGCAACTGGGCCGCATGGCGAGCGCCCCAGAGCGCGCTCGCCCGCTCGCGGCGCGAGGTCGCGGCCGGCCAGTCCAGGCGATCCCGGCCGTCCACCACCATCCGCCACGCGACTTCGGGGAAGGCGAGCGCGAGCGCTTCGAGCAGTCGGTAGGCGGCGCGCATCTCGCCCGCTGGCGAGCTCAGGAACTTGCGCCGCGCCGGGACGTTGAAGAACAGGTCGGAGACCTCGACCGTCGTGCCGGGAGCCCGCGCCGCGTCCCCGCGCCCACTCGTGACGCCGCCCTCGACCGCGACGTACGACGCGGCGTCGGCCCCGCGCGCCCGACTGGTGAGCCGCAGCCGGCTCACCGCGGCGATGCTCGGGAGCGCTTCGCCCCGAAACCCCAGGGTCTCCAAGCGGTCGAGGTCGTCGAGCGAGCGCAGCTTGCTGGTGGCGTGGCGTTCGAGCGCCAGCTCGAGTTCCGAGGCGGCGATGCCCACGCCGTCGTCGGCGATCTGGAATCCCCGATCGAGCGAGCCCTCGACCCGCACCTCGATCGCCCGCGCCCCGGCATCGAGGGCGTTCTCCAGCAATTCCTTGAGGGCGGACAGCGGGCGCTCGATGACCTCCCCCGCCGCGATGTGCGTGGCGGTCTCGGGCGCAAGGCGCCGGATCGGGTGCTCCACCATGGCCTCCAGGTCCAAGCCGCAATTAAGTACACGACGGCCCCAGGGGGCGCAAGGAACAGCGATGGCCGGGCGCTGCGGGGAGTGGAGACGGATGGGAACGGGCGCCGGCCAGCGCCGTCGCGGGGCGGGAGGAACTCGCGTCCAGGATCCGTCCAAGGACGCCGAGTACCAGGCGCGGACGAACGCCGGGCGACCGAGCAGCCGAGTCTAGCGCACCGAAAGCCAGAGGCACGCGGCGGTGAGGAAGCCCTCCGCGTCCTCCGGGCCGGTCAGCTCGATGCGCTCGTCGGTGATCGGGGCGGCGGGCGCCGGCTGCACTGCCTCGCGCCATGCCGTTTCCCAGAGCGAGCCCAGGCGCCGGCGCAAGTGGCTGAAGCTGCTCGACGCCCCGGCGGTGAGCAGCAGCATGACGCGCGCCGAAGGTCGACAGATGCAGTCGGTGTCGCGAAGCTGATCCGGAAGCAGTCGGCACAACACGTCCACGCTCTCCGGCACGTCGGCAAATCCCAGGCGGTGGACGGCGAAGCGCAGTCCGTCGCGGTGGTTGCGCTCGACCGCGAGCTCGAGCCGGGCGCGAAAGTCGTCGGGCTGGAGCCAGCCCTGGGCCGGGTCGGGCACCAGCGGGAACGCGGGCGCGGCCATCTCGCGATCGTGCTCGTCCCAGGTGGCCCGGAGGTCCTCCACCATGCGTTCCCAGGTGGTCCAGCCCTCTGCGGGATTGATCCCTCCCGCCGCCAGCACCCCACGGTGCTGCGTGGTCTGGAAAGGCCACGCCCCCCACGCCTTGCCCTCCTGGGGTCCGGAGAGCTGCTTGATCACCTGGGGCAGGTTGAGCTCGACCGCGAGATCGACCAGACCCTTGAGCAGAGCATCGTCGGGTCCGATCTCGGCGACCATCTTCATGTCGCCCTTGCGACCGGCGTGGAGTTCCGCGCGCCCGGCGCCGGTATCCGCGACGAGGATCCGCAGCGCCCCCTCGAGCTGGTGGCGGTCCTCCGAAGATGGAAAGTCGTCGAGACTGCGGATGCGCACCCCCCGCCGCCCGGAGGGCCTGACCGGCTGCGGAGTGGTGGGCGCGTCCGGGGCGAGGTCGGGCAGCGCGTCGCGCAGGATGGTGTCGCACGGCTGGCCGCCCAGCGACGTCTCGAAGGCCGCAGCGTGCAGCGCGAGCGGGGCTTCGATCCCCGGCATGTCGGATCCGGCGCCCGCCTCGTCGTCGAGGAACGACTCGGGTGTCGCACTCGGGGTTCCAAGCGCGAGCAGCAGGCCCTCGACCTGGGTGCGACGCGGGCTGCGCTCGCTCACCAGCGCCAGGTCGAAGATCTCGCGCGTGAGATCGGCGAGGTCGACGGTGCAGGGCAGACCGCACATTTCGGCCACGCGCGTGCCGGCCTCCTCTCCATCCCCGCCCGCGACCAGCCGGACCGAGATCTCGGGGCGACGCAGGAGTCGCGGCAACAGGTCGGCGTCCTGCCAGTCGAAGTCGACCAGCACGATACGCCGCCGGGCGCCGTTATGGGTGGCAGGGGTCTCGGTCCTCATCGGGTCGTCACACGCCTCCAATCACGAAGTTGCACGGAGCATACCAATCTCAATTTGCCCCGGGCCGGGGGAATCCAGCGCCGGCCGGCGCAGGCCGGGCGCCGATCCGGGCGATTTGCACGGCGCTGTCCCCGGGGCGCAACGCCGGCCCGCCTCTGGGCGGGTCCGACCGCCGGCCGAGGTCGCGGCGACGCCGATGCAGCGGGTTGCAGGGTGAAACGGCGTCGGAGCGAGGATCGACCGTGCCAGACGGTGATCGGCGCGGTCTGCCCCCGACTAGAGCGAGGAAGGGGGCGGGGGCAAGGTCACGTCGCGCAAGGCGCGATCGAGAATGCGCACCGGGTAGCGCCGTTTGAGCTCCTCGAAATACTCGTAGAGATTGCGCTGGGTCGCCACCCGCCGCTCGCTCTCCGTTCTCGCCGAGAGCTGGGTGGCGCTGGGCGCGTGCACCTCGTTGAGCCGGATGCGCGCGAGCCCCGGGCGCAGCGCCACCCAGCCACTGATTCCACCGGAGGTCAGCGCGGGACCATGCCGGGCGCCGAAGAGGAGCGAGTCGATCTCGGCCACGCCGCCGTACTTGTCGAGTCCCTGCCCGGCCTGCACCGAGGGGGCGTGCAGCAGGCCGCCCCACAGCGCGCCGAGGCTGTCGAACGACCAGCCCGTCCGCAGCATCGAGTCCAGCTCGGCGCACTTCGCGCGCATCGCGCGCTCCCCGGTGGTGCGTTGGTACTCGGCCATGACCCGGTCACGCGCGCGCTCCCAGGTGGGTGACGCCGGAGGCCCGATGCTGTCCACCCAGGTGATGACGTATTGGCCGCTGCGCAGGCGGATGACCCCAGGGTAGAACGTGCCCGGCGCGAGCGTGTCGAGCGTATGAAAGTAGGTGTCCAGCTCGCGGACCGGATTGGGCTCTCCGACCTGGCGCTGGTTGTGGATCAGGACGATCCCCTCGCGGACGGCGGCGCGGGCCTGTGACGGGCTCTTCAAGCTGCGGAAGAGGCTGTCGGCGCGCTGGGCCACGATGGCATCGGCTTTCTCCTTGGCGGCATCGTAACCCACGTTCGAGTACACCTCGGCCAGGGGCGGAGCAAAGGTCGGGTAGTAGTCCAGGCACTTGATGATGTGGTAGCCGACTTCGGTCTTGACCACGTGGCTGACGTCTCCGGGGCGCAATGAGAATGCCGCGCGATCGAAGGCGTCGAGCATCGCCCCGCGGCCGAAGGTCTGGAGATCGCCCCCGCTCTCACGGGTGCCCTCGTCGTCCGAGTACTGGCGTGCCAACTCGGCGAAGTTCTCGCCGGCACGCACCCGCCGCAGGACCGCCTCGGCCTGGACCCGGGCCGCCTGGTCCTGTCCGGTTCCGAGGCCCTTGGGGCTGATCAGGATGTGGCTGGCGTGCATCTGCTCTGCGGCCGAGTAGCGCTCGATGTGATCGCGATGGTAGCGCTCGACTTCCGCGCGGGTGAGCGGCACGTCGAGCGGACGGAGCGGGTCCAAGACGAGGCGCGACAGGTAGATCATGTTGCCCAGGGCGAAGCGCCGCGGATCGGCGTCGAACAGCGCCCGGGCGCCCCGCTCCTCGCCGCGCTCGCGCTGGGTCGCGAACTGGGGCGCGAGCCTCTCCCGCACCTGTTCGTAGGGCGGGAGGAAATCCTCCAGGCGCTGCTCGATCAGGAACACGAGCGCTCCGCCCGCGTCCACCACCACCCCGGCCCCCGGCGCGCCGCCACGGGCCGCGATCGAGTCGTTCAGCGCCGGCCCCGCCGCCCCGGCGGGTATCGCACTGCCCAACAGCAGGGGGCCCACCTCGCGCACCTCCGCCGCCTGGCGCTCGAGCCTCGCGTCGCGCCGCCCGGAGCCCCAGGTCTTCTGCAGCTGCTCGGCCAGGCTCCTCGCGCGCAGCGCGCGCTGCTCGCTGAGCCAGCGGGTGCGGATCTCGTCGCGCACCTGTTCGAAGGGAATGGTGCTGATCGCGCCGGTGGCGGCGTCGAAGGACGAGTAGTCGGCGAGATGCCCGCGGTGGTAACGGTCCAGGTCGGACGGCGACGGCTCCTTCACCGAGACCGACAGCGTGTCGAACCACGCGACGCGCAGCTTCACCGCCACGCCGCGCAGGCTGTCGCGCCGTGCCGCGTAGAGCGCGCGAATCAACGGCTCCTCGCCCGCGAGCCGGGCCCGTGCGCGCAGCTGCGCGCGAATGCCGAGCGCCACCTCGGCCAGGGGCGCCACGTGCGCGGGCGTCTTCGCGTCCACCCGCACCAGCAGCCAGCCCGGGTTGGAGTGCACCGGCTGCGGCAGAACCCGGCCGACGGGGACGCCGAACACCGCCGCGCGCTGGCGCGCGTCCCCCTGCCAAAACGCCGGAAACTCGTCCGGCGTCGCCGTCACCCGGGTGCGCACGGTGGCGTGCGTGCTGGCGGCCTGCTCCAGCGTCGCGCCCGCCTGGACCGCGGCCAGGGCGCTGTCCGCGGCCTGGCGCATGCGGCGATCCCAGGCCCGCAGGGCGGCCGGGTCGTCGCGCTTGGCCGGGTCGATCGGCGGCTGGTCGAAGAAGGCTACGCTCATCATCACCTGCTCGCGACGCCGGTAGTCGGCGGCGTGGTCGGCATACTCGGCGAGCACGTCGCGTTCGCGGGGCTCGGGTGCATCGCCCCCGAAGTCCTCGTAACGCAGAACCAGCGCCTCGATGTCGGCCTCGGACAGCGCGCGCTCGAGCCGGGCACGCAGCGCCGCTTCTTCCGGCGCGTGCTCGCGTTCGATGCGCTCGCGCATGCGCTGAGCCGAAAGCCGCGCCCGCACCTCGTGCAGCGCGGCGGCGAAGGCCCCGGGATTCGCCATGCGCATCGCCTCGTACTTCGCCGGGTTGAACTCGCCGCTCTCGCGAAAGACCGGGTCCTTTCGGAATTCCTGCTCGGCATCGGCCTCGCTCACCTGGAGCCCGCGACGCTGAGCCTCGATCGCGAGCAGCTCGATGCGGATCATCCCCTCCAGCACCTGCCGCCGCACGATCGGCTCCAGCTCGGGCGAGAGATCCTGTCCGGCACGCGCCCGGTAGTCGGCCATCGCCTGCGCGTAACGGAGGTCGAACTCCTTGCGCAGCACCGATCGGTCGCCGACCTTGGCGATGGCGGGCGGCGGCGCCTGCGGGGCCGGCGCCGCCGCGGCGCACGCAGCCCACGCGAGCAGGCCCGCGCCCCACAGCCCACCGAGCACACGTCGCATCATGCGGTTCGATCCCCCCTGTGGCCCGCGGGGCTTGACGTCCGCCGCGGCCTTGCCTAGCGTCCGGAAATCATGTGGACGCTCGACGCCAGCGCCGAGGTCCCGTTGTGGCGGCCGGCGGATCGCGACCCCGAAGTCGTGCTCGCCTTCTCCACCCGCCGCGGCGGGGTCAGCGCCGCGCCGTACGATTCGCTCAATCTCGGCCGTTCCACCGGCGACCGGGCCGAGGACGTGACCAAGAACCGCCGCCGCCTGCTCCACGCCCTCGCCCTCGACCACGACCGCCTCGCCACCGCCGGCCAGATGCACGGCGTGCGCGTGGTCGCGGTGGAGGCGCCGGGCCACACGCCCGCGTGCGACGCCCTGCTCACCCGCCGCCCCGGGGTCCCGCTCGCGGTGAGCACCGCCGACTGCATGTCGCTCCTCTTTCATGCGACCGGAACGGTCGCGGCGGCCCACGCCGGCTGGCGCGGCACCGCCGACGGCATTCCGCGAGCGACACTGCTCGCGCTGTGCGCCGCCGCCGGGGTGGCGCCCCAACGCGTCACGGTGCATCTCGGTCCCTGCATCCGCGCCTGCTGCTACGAGGTCGGTGACGACGTAGCCCGCCGCTTTCCCGCGGCCGCAGTGCGTCGCGCCGGGGCCGCGTGGCACCTCGACCTGCCGCACGCCGCGCGCCTGCAGCTGCTCGAGGCGGGGCTGCCGCCCGACTCGCTGCACGACTCCGGCGCCTGCACCGCGTGCGACGCCTCCTGGTACTACTCCCACCGCCGCGATCGCGGGCGCACCGGACGCCACTGGGGCATCGTCGCCCTGCGCGCGTGAGCGCGCACGCCGCGCGCGAATGGGGCCTGGCAGTATAGCAAGTCCGCACCGCCCGGGGCAGGTGGCGGCGCGGCGCGTGCGTCACGGGGTTGCAAACAAGCCAACGCGGCGTGCAGGATGGAACCGCTTGGACGCGCGACCGACCCGCGCAGCCGCCAGGGAGGACACGGACGATGCGCTTGGCACACCAGCTCGCAGCCCTGGCCGCCGCCGCGGCCGGGCTGCTCGGGCCCCCCGGGGGTCCGGCCGCGGCTGCTCCGGCTGCGACCCGAGCGCCGCCCGCCGCCGAGCGCCGCGCGACCGCCGTGCTCGAGACCTCCCAGGGCGTGATCGTGATCGCGCTGCGAGCGGATGCCGCCCCGCGGACCGTGGCGAATTTCGAAGCGCTGGTCGCCGCGGGGTTCTTCGACGGCACCTATTTCCACCGCGTCGTTCCGGGCTTCGTCATCCAGGGCGGGAACCCCCACACGCGGAACCAGGATCCCTCCGACGACGGCCGCGGCGGCCCTGCGACGACCGTCCCCGCCGAGATCGGGTTGCCCCACCTGCGGGGCGCGGTGGCGGCGGCGCGCTTCGACGACCGGATCAATCCGGAGCGTGGCTCGCATGGCAGCCAGTTCTTCATCGATCTGGCGCCCCAGCCCTCGCTGGATCGGGCGGGCTACACGGTGTTCGGTGAAGTGGTGGAGGGGATGGAGGTGATCGACCGCATCGCCGCACTCGCCTGGGTTCCCGGCACGGCGAAAGGCGCCGCCGGCCCCAATCCCGGGCGCGAGGCGCTCATCCGCCGGACCCGCCTCGAGGCCCTCGCCCCCCGCGCGACCGCCGGCGGGCGTACGCGGACCGAGCCTAGCCGCCCAGTCGCAACGGATTGAACCCCAGGTCGGCCCGCCGCACGCGACGCAGCACCCCGGGGTCGGTCACCACCTGGAGCTCGCACGTGACCGTGACCACGCCACGGAACAGGTGACCGGTGTGGGCGACGAAGTCGTCGCCGGCGATCACCACGTGACAGTGGGGGAAGGGCTCCCCGTCGAGCTCGCTGAAGTTGCCGACGAGGGAGCCGATCTCGTGCTCGCCGCGGAACGTTCGGCGCACGTACTCGCGCGTCGCGCGCACGAAGAAGCCGAGTTCGGCCTCGCCGACCGCGCCGAGGCCGCAGATCAGGCCCGCGCGCACCCCCTGGGCCGCGGCGAAGGCGGCGAGGCTGGAGACGATCTCTTCGCCCGCGTCGATCTTCAGCGCGTAGCCGTATCGGGTGTGCTGGAACTCCACGCGCCCTCCTCTCCCGTCACCCACTCGCTGACCCCGAGTCGCGAGGTCCACTCGAAGAACTCGGACAGCCCGGGACCACCGCTCGCGGCCCGGTCGGCGCCGAGCGCCACGCCGCACTCGAGCCACACCAGCCGCGCGATCTCGTCAACGGTGCGGCGACCGTCACACGCAAACCATGCCACATCGAGAGCGGCGCTGCCGCCCGGAACCGAAGCCTCGAAGCGCAGGAATGCCTCGCGCGCCTCGCGCGGGAGCTGCGCGTAGCCGGGAAGCCGGTGGCGCAGGAAGTCGAGCGGCGCGCCCACCCGACGCCGCGGTGTGGCGCCGCGCCGCTTCGCGTCCGCGGCCGGAACCCCCGGATCCTCGCCCGCCACGCCTTCGGCGTCGCAAAACCGCTCGAAGGCCTCGACCGCCTCCCGGACCGCCACGGCCCCGGGATCGAGTCGCCGGCAGCTCTCGAGCGCGGTGCGCCCGCGCCATCGCTCGGCCGCGGCCGCGCGCGGCGCGTCGAGCCGGTCCAGCGCCGCCAGGCAGCGCCGGCGCGCGGCGCGGCCCACGACCCCCAGGAGCCATTCCGCCTGATCCGGACCCGCGGCGGCCAAGAAGCCGGCGTAGGTCGCGGCGCAGCGCGCGGCGAGCGCGAGTGAGCGCGGATCCGTCTGGTCCGGGGTGTCGTGGGACGAGTGATAGAAACGGTCCGGCCATTGGATGAGCATCGGGCAGGGCACGCCGATCGCCGGGTCGATCAACACCGCGTGGTCGCTGCCCCCCGCGTAGGGCACCTCCGCCACGCGGGTGAGCGAGTAGTGACCGGGCCCGGAGTAGGTCGGCACCCAGTCGAGCGCCTCCGCCCGCACCCGCAGCAGCAGGTCCGAAGCGAAGCTCGCCGCGAAGCACGGCGGATGTTCCACCAGCAGCGTGCTGCCACAGCGATCCTGGGCTTCGCCCACCATGTCGAGGTTGAGCGCCGCCAGCGTGCGCGCGGCGCGGTCGGGATCGGCCGCCAGCCAGGCGCAGGTCCCGGTCAGCTCCGGCACCCACAGAAAGCGCACCCCGCGCGGACCCGGCGGCAACTCGCCCCGATGACGCAGGCCGGCGAGCACGCGCGCGGTCTCGAGCACCGCGGCCGCGCCGGAGGCGTTGTCGTTGGCACTCGGTCGCGGGTGGCAGAGGTGCGCCAGCAGCAGCACGTCGCCGGGGCCGCTCCCCGGCAGGCGGGCGGAGAGCAGGGGGATGCGCGTATCGAATTCCCGCGCGTCGATCTCGACCTCGAGCGCCAGCGGCTCGCCGACGCGCAGGCGCTCGCGCAGCCGGGTACCGCGCTCCGGGCTGACCACGAAGCCCCAGCCGCGCGGCTGGTCGCCGACCCACCAGAACGAGGTGTAGGGAATCGCGTCGCGCTCGTCGGACTCCTCGCGCACCGGGGGCAGGAGCCGCCGCCCATCGGTGAGCAGGCCGGCGGCCCCGCGCTCCACCACCGCGAGCTCGTGCACGCGGTGCACCGGTCCCGCAGCCAGCACCACCGCTCCGCGCACGTCGATCCCGTCATAGTGGGCGTCCTGGCTGCCGTCCGCCACCGCGACCAGCGGGTAGCGGCCGCGGGCGGAAGCACTGCGCAGTACCAGGGAGAGCGGCTCCGCCGCGTAGTCGCAAAGCGGTTCGCGGCCGGCGGCGCCGACCAGCGCGGCTTCGGCGCGGGTACAGGACCACCCGCGCGGCATCGGCACGCCCAGCGCGCGGGTGTGGCCGTCCCCCGGCACGTGCTCGACCTCGATCTCGAGACCCAGGGGCTCGAGCTGTCGCGCCATCCACGCCGCCGCCTCGTCGTAGCCGGGGCTGGCCTGCACGCGGTGAAAACCGGCGAGCGCGCGCACCGCTTCGAGCGCGCGCTCGCCCGAGACCTCGCGGCGCACGGCGCTCGACAGCGACTCGAACATCGCGTTCTCCGTCAGTCGACCGGTGCGGCGGGTGCGCGGCGCGCCCGCAGCGTCAGGCCGAGGGCGAGCAGCAACGGCACGCCGAATTCGACCCAGCGCCAGGCGAGCGTCGGGTGGAAGTCGCGACCGAGAGCGGTGGTGGCGAACACGCCGTAGTTTAGGATCGCCGTAAAGGAAAGCAAAAGCCACGGCGGCGAGGGGCCGAGCGGCTCGAGCATGAGGACCCAGCCCAGGTACCACGGATGCACCACGGGCGAGACCAGGGTACCGACCCGCAGCCCGAGCCGTGCGGCGGCCGCGGGCGCGCGCTCGCGCCACCAGGCGTAGGCGAGCGCCGCCGCGACCAGCCCCAGCGCCGCGACGCGCGCGGGTCCGAATCCTCCGAGCAGGCGATCGAGGTAGAAGAAGCCCAGCTCGTTGTTGCGCCACGTGCCCCAGAAGGCGTTGAGGCCCGAGGCGGCGCCCCGAGTCTGGAGCCAGAACCAGCCGAGCCCGACCGCGAGCGTGACGAGCGCGACCCAGCGCGCGCGCCACGGCCAGCGGCGCAGCAGGAATGGCAGCGCCAGGAGCGGCGCGAGCTTGACCAGTGCCGCCGCGGCGAGCGCCAGCGCCGAAGCCACCGGACGCGAATCGGCCAGCACCAGCGCCAGCGCGAGCCACAGCATCCCCGTGGGATCGTGGTGGCCGCTGCCCGCGTACTCGATCAGCACCAGCGGATTCCACGCATAGACCAGCGCCGGCGCCGCGCTCCCGCCGCGGCGCCTCGCCCACCACGCCAGCACCGCGACCAGGGCCAGATCGTGGAGCACGACCCAGAGCTTGAACCCCCACACCGTGGGCACCACGCGCGCCACCAGCGCGAAGCCCGCTTCGGCCAGCGGCGGATAGATGGTGCTCAGCTCCTTGTGGTTGATGCGCGGGTAGATCACCGCGTCGCGCAGCGGCGCCAGCGCCGGGTCGAGCGGGCTCTGGCGGTAGGGATTGCCGCCGCTCGCCACGACGCGACCCTCCCAGACGTAGCGGTAGATGTCGTCCGACAGCGACGGGGCGGCCGGGAACAGCGCCGCGCGGGTCGCCAGCGCCACCGCCAGCACCGCCAGCCCCACGTGGGGCAGGCGCGCGTAGCGCCGGAGTCCCCACAGCGCCAGCGCGTAGAAGCCGAAGGCCAGCGTGAACAGCCCCTGAAAGGCTCCGAGCCGCTGGAGCCAGCCCGGCATCGCGCCGAGCAGCGCCATGGTGAGGGTGAGGCCGGCGCCGATGCCGGCCAACTCGAGCGCGGGACCCATCGCGCTGGGGCCCAAGCCCGCGCCGCCCTGGATCATGCGCAGCGGCGGACGCGGCCGGGTCAACGACGGCCTATCGGGCGGCGGGAACGGTCACGCGGGTGGCGCGCGTGGCGGAGTTCCCCGCCAGATCCACCGCTCTCACGCTGACGGTGTGGGCGCCGGCGGCTACGGCCGGCAGCGTCAGCTCGAAGCTCGCCGTGCGCGCGTCCGTCAGTCCACCCACCGGCGTGACCGCCCGCCAGTCGCCGTCGTCGAGCGAAACCTCGATCCGCGACAGCGGGCTGAGGGCGTCCTCGGCGCGCCCGCGCACGCGCACCGCGGCCGCCGCCCCCTGGGCGTCGAGTGCCACCACCTCGGGCGACGTGTTGTCCACGGTGAACGGATCGCTCAGCGCCTCGGCGCTGCGCTCCTCGCCCACCGCGTTGCCGCCGGCGTCGGAGCCGATGACGCGCAGGCGGTAGCGACCGTTCGGCAGGGCGCGCGTGTCCCAGGTGTAGGCGGTGGCGTCGAGGTCCTTCTCGAGCGTGATCCACTGCCCGTTGTCCTCGTCGCGGATCGCGAGGGCGTACAGGAGCGGGTCGCCGTTGGGATCGCTGCCGGTCCACTGCACGGTGCGCAGCCCGCGCGCCCACATCGGCAGCGCGCGAAGCTCCTGGGGCGTGCTCGGACTCTTCAGCGAGTACTCGACCTTCTGGCCGCTCGGCAGGTTCTGGGTGACGGGCTCGGCGCGCGGCAGCAGCCCGCCCTCGCTGAAGCCCTGGCCCTGCGGGGCGATGACGACGTTGTCCACCCTCGGCGGGAGGTTGTTCTCGCGCCAGGCGGCCTCGACCGCGGCGATCCGGGGATCCCCCCCGGCCAACGTCACCTTCCACTGTAGGTACCGCGCAGGGGGCGAGGCGATGCGCAGGCCCTCGGCGGACGCGGGGCCGCCCTCCCAGGCGCTCCAGGTGGTGTCGGGCTCCTCGGTGTTGCCGCTGCGGGTGCGCAGCTCGACCCGCGCGCCGCCGGCGCGTCCCTCCCAGCGCACGCGTCCGAAGCGCGCGATGCGCCGGGCGTCGGAGACCGGCGCCTCCAGCTCGCCGCGCGCCGCCCGGCCGGGGCCCAATCGCCACAGCGAGCCGGGGTTCGAGCCGGCGGCGTAGACGGTGCCGTCGCCGCCCACCGCGAGTGCGGTGATCTGCCCCCCGGGTGCGGCCAGCCACTGCGTGGCGCGGTTGGCGTCCTCGAGCAGGAAGACGGCGGCACGGTTGCCGGTCGCGACCACGATCCCGCCCGCGCCCGGGGCGAGCGCGAACACGAAAGGTTGCGGCGAACTCCACCATGCCACCGCGGAGCTGTCGGGCACGATGCGGTAGACCCTCGCCCGGCCCCCGCTGACCGGGCTGCGCACCGGCTCGGGCGACTCCTCGTCGCCATCGCTCTCCGCGTCGGGGTCACCGGCCCCGGTCTTCGCCGCGGCACGCTCCGCCGGCCGCGGGCTCACCGCCGAGGCGCTGAGCCCCGCGGCGTAGAGCGCCCCGTCCGCTCCCACCGCCAGCGAACGCACCTCTTCCTCGGACGCGTCGAACAGCGTGCGCGCCGTGCCGTCGGCGCGGACCTGGACGACGGTGCCGCGGGAATCGCCCCCCGCGTAGACCCCACCCCGGCCGTCGGACAAGAGCGACACCAGGTTGCTCTCCTCGGTGTCGAGCAGCACGCGCGCGGCGCCGCGCTCGATGCGCAGCAAGCGGCCGCGGGTGCCGGTCGCCGCGTACCACGCGCCCCGGCCGGCCGGGGCCAGCCCCCACACGTAGCGCTCGCCGGTGCGCGCAAGCAGCGCCGTGTCCCCGCGCGCGCCGACGCGATAGATCAGGCCCGCGGGGGCGGTGCCTGCGACCAGCCCGTCGCCGTCCGCCGCCAGGGACAGCACCTGGCCGACCGGCAGCCGCACCCAGGGCCGGATGCCGCCGGATGCGGTCCAGCGGTCGATGCGGCCGTTCTCCCCGCCGAGCGCCACCGACCCGTCCTCGAGCACCGCCAGCGCCCACACGATGTCCAGCGAGTCGGCGGACGTCACGGAGGCGGCGGGGCCGAGCTCGAGCGCCCCGTCCGGGCGCACCACCACGCCGCGCGACTCCGCCCCGGCGTAGTCGGCGGGGGAGCTGGAGATCCACCATTGCGTGTCGGACCCACGCGCGGCCGCTCCCGCGATGCAGCTCCAGACCAGCGCCAGTGCCATCGCCGCGCGCCGCGCCGCGCAGCGCTCCCGAACCCGATCCGCCTTCTTGTCCGACACGCGCCCTCCCCCGCTCACGGAGCTTGATCGTCCACGGTCACCGACAACATCAGTTCGCCCTGCACCGGCCCGCCCAGCGCCAGGCGACGCTCGTCGAGCCACGCGGTGTCTCCGCGCCGTGCGGCATCGCCGGCGCGCTGGTCGCTGGCGAGCAGCGTGAGCGCCGACACGGGCAGCTCGGGATAGTCCCGCCCGTCGCTCGTCACCTCCGGGGCGGTCGCGAGCAGGGCCGCATACAGCGCTGCGGTCGAACGCAGCGCGCCGAGGCGACTCCAGGCGTCGTCGAACGAGGTCGGCCGGAAGTGGCCCGGCGCGTGCTGTGCCTCGTAGCGCGTCAGCTCGGCCCCGCCGCCCAGCCACAGCCGGTAGCGGCCCTCGGGCGCCTCCTCCGGGACCCGGAGCGTGAGCACGCGGACCTCGCGGCCCCCGCGCCACGGCTCGAGCTCGCAGCGCACCCGCACCTCGCCGCCGGGGCGCACCGCCGGGTCGAGCACCTGCGCGGCGCGCAGCGTCCAGCGCTCGCGGCCGGGATCGACCTCGACGTCCACCGCGATGCTGTCGAGCGCCAGCGACTGAAACGGGTTTCCGAACAGGAAGGCGAGCGGGGACACCAGGCCCGCCGCCATCTCGCGCGGGGGCGAATCGCCGGCCGCCACGTCCGACAGCGTCAGCGGCGGGGCTGCGGGGCGATAGAGCCGCATGGTCCAGCGCAGCGTCTGGTTGCCGCCCCGGCTTCCGGACTCGAGCACGCTGTTGGTGGTCGCGATCCCCACCAGGGTCGGCGCCAGCGCGCGGTCCTCGATGCTCGCGAAATGGAACGCCCGGCGCCCCTCGGGCGCGCGAATCGTCACGGCGACCGGCAGCATCCGCGCCACGCCGCCGATGCGGCCGCCGAGGGCCGTGCGGCGATCCTGGGTCACCACCCCCGCCGGCTGCCCCGGCATGCCGAGCTTGAACGAGTTCAGGTCGCTGGCGATGACCGTCGCGATCGTGGCGCTGGAGAGCGGCATGCGCACGTCGCCGGACTGGAAGAACGGGTGGCCGAAGATCAGCACCCGGTCACCGTCGCGGTAGGTCAGCGTGCCGATCGCGGAGAGCCGCAGGTCACCGCTCAGCAGGTCCACCGCGACCGCCGAGCCCGGAACCAGCGAGTCCGCCGGGGGCCCGCCGCCGGGTGAGCGGCCTCCCGGCACGGCGTTGAATCCGAAGGGCGCGAGCCAGCGCCCGACGGATTCGAGCGCGCCGGGGTTGAGACCGCTGCAGGCGAGCGGCAGCGGCAGCGGCGCCGGCCCGCGCGCGGCCACGGTGCCCGCGGGCGCCGTGGGGGTCTCCGCCGGCGCGTCGCTCCAGCTCAGGCCGCGAAAGGTCACGCCGGTGCTGCGTCCCGGGACGTCCACGCCGCTCGGACCCGCGCTCCCGCCCGGGCCCGCGGCGCTCTTGAGGTCGAGCACCTCGAGCATCTCGCCGATCGGTGTGATGCCGAAGACCGGTTCGCGCATGAAGGGCCAGCCCGAGGACAGCGCGCCGATCAGCCGGCCATCCACGTAGACCGGAGAGCCGCTCATGCCCTGCGCCACTCCCGTGCGCACGACGCGCTCGGAGGTGGCGCGGGCCAGGATCATGTCGCCCGAGACCGGCCCGCCCCGAAGCACGCCCACGATCACGGCGGCGAAGGTGTCGACCCGGGTGCCCTCGAAGACGGTCCGGACCACCGCCCGCTGCCCCGGACGCAGCGCGTCCGGCCCCAGCGTCGGGACGTCCGCGGCCGCCGCCGCCGCGAGCAGCAGCGCGCCCGAGGCGATGGCGAGGGAAAGCGGCAATCGTGGGAGCACGGCGCGGGACTATAGCAGCGGCCGCGAAGCGCTCCAACCACCGCCGCGCGCACCCGACGATGCGCGGTCGCGGGGCGCCGCGATCCCCGGGGGCTCGAGGCCGCGGCGCTTGAAGTGCCGGCGCGCAAGCCGGTAGAGTCGCCGGTCATGCCCTCGCCCATCCTCGACCGTCTCGCCCGCGGCCCGCTGCTGGCCGACGGCGCCATGGGCACGCTGCTCTACGAGCGCGGTGTTCCCTTCTCCGAGAGCTTCGACGGTCTCAACCTGACCAAGCCCACGCTGGTCGAGTCCGTGCACCGCGACTACCTCGCGGCGGGCGCCGAGCTGATCGAAACCAACACCTTCGGCACCAACGCGATACGCCTCGCCGCTCACGGGCTGGACGACAAGGTGCGCGTGATCGCCCGCCAGGGCGCCAAGACCGCGCGCGCCGCCCGCGAGATCGTCGGCGTGGACGCGTTCGTCGCGGGCTCGATCGGTCCGCTGGGCAAGCCGCTGGTGCCGTTCGGCCAGATCACGACCGCGGATGCCGAGCGCTTCTTCCACGCCGCGGCCGAGGGCCTGCTCGAAGGCGGCTGCGACTGCTTCATCCTCGAGACCTTCCAGGACCTCAACGAGATCCTGGCCGCGCTGCGCTCGGTGCGGCGCGTCTCGCTCGGACTGCCCGTGATCGCGCAGATGACCTTCGGCCAGGACGGCAAGACCCTCTACGGCCACACGCCGACGCTGGCGGTGGGCGCGCTCAAGCAGGCCGGTGCGAACGTCGTCGGGGTGAACTGCGGCGTGGGCCCGCAGGCCACGCTCGAGGTCCTCGAGGAGGTGCTCGCGGCCGCCGGGGACACGCCGGTCTCGGCGATGCCCAACGCCGGCCTGCCGCAGTTCATGGACGGGCGCTTCCTCTACCTGGCGAGCCCCGAGTACTTCGCCGAGTTCGCCGCGCGCGCCGTGGATCTGGGCGTGCGGATCGTCGGCGGCTGCTGCGGAACGACGCCGGCGCACACCCGCGCGATGCGCGAGCGCCTGAGCTCGCATCTGCCGGCGGAAAAACTCGCGCCCGGCGCCGAGATCCGCGTGATCGAGGCGGCACCCGCCCCGGTCGAGCTCCCGCTCACCAGCGAGGAGCCGGTGCTGCTCAAGGCGCTGCGGCAGAAGTTCGTGGTGAGCGTCGAGATCGATCCGCCGCGCGGCATCAATACCCGCAAGGTGATGGAGGGCGCCGAGCTCATGGTGCGGCGCGGCGTGGACGCGATCAACATCGCGGACTCGCCGATGGCGCGCATCCGCATGAGCAACATGGCGCTCGCCTACCAGATCCACACCCACTTTCCGCGGATCGAGATCATCCTCCATTTCACCACCCGCGACCGCAACCTCATGGGCCTGCAGAGCGACCTGCTGGGCTCGCACGCCCTCGGCCTGCGGAACATCCTGTGCCTTACCGGCGATCCGCCGAGCCTGGGCGACTATCCCAACGCCACCGCGGTGTTCGACACCGACGCCACCGGGCTGATGCGCATCGTCCGCCGCATGAACCAGGGCACCGACCTCGCCGGCAGCTCGATCGGCGCGGCGACGCGCTTCGCCTTCGGCTGCGGCGTCAATCCGACCGCCGACGACCTCGATCACGAGTTCGAGCGGGTGAGGCGCAAGCTCGAGGCGGAGCCGCAATTCGTCATGACCCAGCCGGTCTTCGAACTGGAGTGCTGGGAGCGCTTCGTCACGCGGCTGAGCGGGCTCACCGACATCCCGATCCTGATCGGGGTCCTGCCGCTGCAGTCCTTCCGCCACGCGGAGTTCCTCCACAACGAGGTTCCCGGCATCCAGGTCCCCGACTGGATCCGGGAGCGGATGCACGCCGCCGGCAGCGAGGGGCAGCGGGTGGGCGTCGAGCTGGCGCGCGATCTCCTGGCCAAATGCAAGTCCATGGCCAACGGCGTCTACCTCATGCCGTCCTTCGGCCGCTACGAGAACTGTCTCGAAGTCCTGGAGGGTGTCTCATGAGCCACCTGCTCTACTTCCTGGTGATGGCGGCGGCGATGCTCGGCCTGTCGCGCGTGATGCCCGGCTTTCAGTTGAACGGGTGGATCCCCGCGATCTTCGCCGCGGTGGTGCTGGCGGTGGTCAACACCCTGGTGAAACCGATCCTGTTCATCCTGACGCTGCCCCTCACGATCGTCACGCTCGGGCTGTTCCTGCTGGTGCTCAACGCCGTCATGCTGTGGCTCACGGCGCTCCTGGTGCCCGGCTTCCACATTCGCGGCATGGGTACCACGCTGGTCGCGGCACTGGTCCTGGCCGCCGTGAGCGTGGTCTGGAAGGCCGCCACGACCGAGCCATGAACGACACCCCGCCCCCTGCCGGCTTCGGCCGCCGGCTAGGCGGCGCGCTGCTCGCGGGCGCACTGCTCGCCGCCCTCGTCACCGTCGCGGCGGGATTCCTGATCGACGCGGTGGGCCGCGTCCTTCGCGCGCCCGGGACCGCGGATGCCTACCGCCGCTTCCTCGCCGGCGGCGGCTGGGCGTGGCTGCCCGCCTGGGGGGCGGCGCTCGGGGCGGCGTGGGCGCTGCGCTGGGCGTCGAGCGGGCGCCAGCGCGTCGCGGCGGCACTCCTCGCCCTGGCCCTCGCGGTGCTGCCCGTGGTTTGGCGTCCGGCACTGCCGGCGCTCGACCCCGAGGAGCACCCGCGCACCGCGGCGGCCAAGGCCCGCGCCCTGCGGCGCTGGAGCTTCCGCTCCCCCGCCACCGTGCGCCGCGTGCTCGAGCTGTCGCGCGACCCCGACGCCAGGGTGCGCGAGCAGGCGGTCCTCACCCTCGGCGTCAACCTCATCGTGTCCGACATCGAGCGCGCCACGCCGGGCCGGCCGTCGCGGTACGCGGATCTGCCGCTGCGCGACAGCCTGCGCGTGCGGCTGCTCGAGGAGCTGGAAGACCCGGTCGAGGCGATCCGCGCCGAAGCGGCGCGCGCGCTGTGGAAGGCGCCGCGCGCCTTCGGCCGCCAGCCCGCGGCCGCCGAGACGCTCGCCGCGGTGCTGCGGCGTGCCGCGCGCTCGGGAAGCGTCGAGCGCCTGGCGTGGCTGGCGCTCGACGCGGCGGGCGGCGAGCCCGAGCCACGCCTGCGCGCGGCGGCGGCCGAGTTCGCCGCCGCGACGCGCGACTCGGACCTGGCGCGCGCCGCCCGGCGCGCCGCGTTCGGCCCTCGCTAGGCGAAGTTGGGCTAGCGGAGGTAGAATGAAGTCCTCCCGCTTGACTCGAGCGGACGGGAGGAAAGGCAGGTCGCCATGAGAGTACTGCTCCTCGCCGTCTGCCTGCTGGCGCTCGCGGCCCCCACTGCCCAGGCCGGCGGGATCAACATCGCCTGGGGCACCCGCTGCTGGTTCGACAACCCGACCGCCCTTAGCACCTTCGCGTGCGATTCCAACGACGGCACTGTCAGCTTCACCGTCTCCTTCAACCCCGCCGATGACATGGATTTTCGATACCTCGACGCGTGGATCCACTTCCAGAGCGACTCGGCCGAGCTGCCCGACTGGTGGCAGCTCACCGACCCGGGCGGCTGCCGCGAGGGCTCGCTGTCGGTCTCGGCGGATACGAGCGCGACGTGGCACGGGTGCCCAAATCCATGGAAAGGCATGCCCATCACCCACAAGTTCGTGAAATGGAGCACCTCTGCGTTCCCCTACTTCGACCCTGTGGCAGCCAATCGTGCCAAGCTCAGAGTCAGCTATGCCATGGCGCCTCCTGGGGTGAGAATCCGGCGCGTGTACGAGTACTACGGCTTCACGGTCACCATCAACTTTGCGCGGACCGTGGGCGCCGAAGCGTGTAGAGGCTGCAGCACGCCGGTTACGATCGTATTGAATTCGGTCCTGACGAGCGGACTCCGCCCTCTCACGACCCCGCTCTACAACCAGTGCCTGCGCTGGCAGGCGGGAGGGGTGACGCCCTGCTCGGCGACACCGACGCGCAGCAGCACGTGGGGAAAGCTCAAGAGCTTGTACCGGTGATCGGGAGCGACCCGCCGTCAACGCCGACCGCCCTCGTTCGCGGGGGTGGTCGCGCCTTTCGTGCTCGAAGGACGGAGACGGCGGCTGGACCGAGGCGCGCGACGTGCCGAGGTGGGCGATCGTGCGCCGCGCAGGAGGGCGCGTCGGTCCCGGACGCTGGCGGTGGGCGCGGGCTTCGGCTATAAACTCCCGCCCATGAAACGCTCTCGATCCCCCGGTGCCCACGACATGCGGGCCGCGCCCGCGAGCGCCGACGCGCGTGTCTCGCGCGACCTGGGCGCCGACGAGAACGCCGACCTCTGCGCCGGCTGCGTCAAGTGCTGCACCTACATCACGGTCGAGATCGACGCCCCGCGCGCGGCATGGGAATACGACCAGTGGATCTGGGCGCTCTGCCACCGCGGGATCAGCCTCTACGTCGAGAAGCCCGAGCACTGGTTCCTGCACGTCGAGACGATCTGCACCCACCTCGACGCGCGGGGGCGCTGCGCGATCCATGGCCGCCACCCGGTGCTGTGCCGCGACTACGATCCGCGCGGCTGCGAGCGCCGCCTGCCGCTCGCCGACATCCGGGCTTGGTTCGACGACGGGGGTGCGCTCGAGGCCTGGCTGCGCGAGCACCGCCCCGCACACCATCGCCGTCTCGTGGACTACCGCCGCGACCAGCCGCAGGGAGCGCCGGTGGCAGACGCCGGGCGCCCTACCGCGGCGGAACCCGCGCTGATCGCGATCGCGGGCCTCGGCGCCGCGTCCAGCGCCGGCAACGGAGCGCGCGCCCCCCGCCGCGATCCGCCCGCCCGAGCCCCGCGCCGCGAGGGCCGCCGCCTGCGCTGAGGAGCGGGCCCGCGCGTCGCGCCGGCGGCAAAGCGGCTCAGCCGCCTCCCCAGCGACGCTTCCACTCGGCCAGCCGCTGGAGCGCTTCGAGCGGCGTCAGGCGCTCGGGGTCGAGCCCGCGCAGCTCGGTCTCGAGCGGATGCGGCCCGGCGAAGAGCGGCAGCTCGGGTGCCGCCGCCGGAACCGCGGCCGCGCCGCCGGCCGCGAGGTGCTCGGCGGTGCGCTCGCTCTCCAGCTCGGCCAGCACCTCGCGCGCCCGCGCGATGAGCCGCGCGGGAAGCCCGGCGAGCTGGGCCACGTGGATGCCGTAGGAGCGGTCCGCGGCACCCTCGGCGATGCGGTGCAGGAACACCACCTGCTCGCCCCACTCCTTGACCGTGACGTGCACGTTGGCGAGCCGCGGCAGGCGCTCCGCCAGCTGGGTGAGCTCGTGATAGTGCGTGGCGAAGATGGTGCGCGGGCGGGGACCGCCGCTCTCGTGCAGGTGTTCGGTCACCGCCCACGCCAGCGCCAGGCCGTCGTAGGTCGAGGTGCCGCGCCCGACCTCGTCGAGCAGCACCAGCGAGCGCGGCGTAGCGGAGCGCAGAATGTCGGCGGTCTCGCGCATCTCGACCATGAAGGTGCTGTGCCCCGCGCCGAGCCGGTCGGCCGCTCCCACCCGGGTGAAGAGCCGGTCCACGCGTCCGATGCGGGCGCGCTCCGCGGGCACGAACGAGCCGGCCTGGGCCAGCAGCACGATCAGCGCCACCTGCCGGAGGTACGTGCTCTTGCCGCCCATGTTCGGTCCGGTGACCAGCAGGATCTGACGCCGGCCGCCGTCGAGATCCACGCCGTTGGGGACGAACTCGCCGCGCGGCAGCAGCCGCTCGACCACCGGGTGGCGTCCAGCCTCGATCTCGAGCCGGTCGGAGCCGTCCACCTCGGGGCGCACCCAGCCGAAGCGGGCGGCGGCCTCGGCCAGCGCGCCGTGGGCGTCGAGCGTTCCGAGGGCATCCGCCGCGCGCTGGATGGCGGCGACGTGTCCCGCCGCCTGCTCGCGCAGCGCCACGAACAGCTCGTGCTCGCAGGCGCGCAGCTTCTCCTCCGCGCTCAGCACCTCGCTCTCCTTGGCCTTGAGCCCCGGGGTGACGAAGCGCTCGGCGGTGGTGAGGGTCTGGCGGCGCTCGTAGTCCTCCGGGACCTTGTCGAGGTGCGGGCGGGTGACCTCGAGGTAGTAGCCGAAGACGCGGTTGTAGCCGACCTTGAGGCTCGGGATCCCGGTGCGCGCGCGCTCCGTGGACTCGAGCTCGGCGATCCAGCGCTTGCCCGAGTGCGCGAGATCGTCGAGCCGATCGCGGCGCGCGTCGTAGCCGGGGCGGATGATGCCGCCCTCGTGCGAGACCGGCGGCGGATCGTCGGTCAGCGCCCGCCGCAGCAGCGCTTCCAGCGCCGGGCTGCCGGCGAGCGCGGCGCGCGCTCCGCCGATCGCGGACTCGTCGAGTCCCTCGAGCGTCTCCGCCACCGCCGGCAGGCGGGCGAGGGCGTCGCGCAGGCCCCCAAGGTCGCGCGGCGTGGCCTTGGCGCAGGCGACGCGGGCGGCCAGTCGCTCGAGGTCGGGAAGCCCGCGCAGGGCGTCGCGCAAGAGCCCGCGCGCGACGGCGTTCGCGGCCCAGGAGGCGACCGTATCGAGCCGGCGGGCGATCGCCTCCGGCTCGGCCAGCGGGCGCTCGAGCCAGCCGCGCAGCCGCCGGCCGCCGAGCGCCAGGACGGTGAGGTTCACCTGGTGCCAGAGGGTGTGGCGGGGTTCGCCGCCCGGCTGGGGCTGGAAGAGTTCGAGGTGGCGCGCGGTCGCCGCGTCGTAGCGCAGCGTGTCGTCCTCGTCCCAGCGCTCGAGCCGCGTGAGTTGGAGCGCGGCGCCGCCCTGCACGCGGTCCAGGTAGTCGAGCGCGGCGGCGGCGGCCGCGGCCGCGAGCGGCAGTGCCTCGAGCAGCGGGCGGGCGTCCTCGCCGAAGCGCGCGAGCGGCAGGCCGGGATTGTCGAAGCGCGCCGCGGGCAGCGGGCTGCGCGCGCCGGGAAGCCCGCGCAACGCGGCCTCCAGGGGTGCTGCCGCGCCGTCCGGGATCTCCTCCGGCAGCGGCAGCACCCACTCCGCCACCCGCAGGCGCGAGAGCAGGGCCGCGGCGTCCTCCCACGGTGGCTGCGCGAGCTTGACCTCGCCGGTCGAGGCGTCGGCGAGGCACACGCCGACGCCGCCCGCGGCGGGCCAGAGTGCGGCGAGAAAGTTGTTGGCCGCGGGATCGAGGAAGGCGTCCCCGGTCACCGAGCCCGGGGTCAGCACCTCGGTCACGCCGCGCTGCACCAACCCCTTGGCCTGCGCCGCGTCCTCGAGCTGGTCGCAGATCGCGACCTTGTGTCCGAGCCGCAGCAGCCGGGCGACGTAGGCGTCGCGCTGATGCCAGGGAATGCCGCACATCGGGATCGGGTCGGGATCCTGCCGGTTGCGCGAGGTGAGCGTCAGACCGAGGAGTGCCGCCCCCTGGACCGCGTCCTCGAAGAACATCTCGTAGAAGTCGCCGAGGCGGAAGAACAGGAACGCGTCGGGATGGTCGCGTTTGACGCGCGCGTACTGCTCCATGAGCGGCGTGCGCGATGCGGCACGCGGGGGCACCGCGCGCTCGGCGGCGACGGCGCGCGACGCGCCGACCCGCGTGCGGCTCCCGCGCCCCCCGCTCACGGCGCCGAGACGATCTGGTAGGTGAGGCCGAGCGCCCGGGCGGCTTCGTCGCCGGCGCGTCGCGCCGCGTCGGCCGAAGGGTAGATGCCGAGCCGAACGATGTGAAGGCGCGCGGCACCCTCGCCCACCATGGTCACCTGGGCGCTGCCGAAACCGGCGCGGCGCGCGGCCTCGGCGAGCGAACGGGCACGGGCGGGGTCGGCGAAGGCGCCGAGCTGCACCCCCACGGCACCCGCGGGGCCGACGGCGAGCGGCCGGGCCGCATCCAGCCGCGCCCGGGCCGCCTCGATGCTCTGGGGGTAGGCGCGCAGCAGCCGGTCGCGTGCCTGGCGCGCCGCGTCGGGCCGGTTCTGCGTCAGCTCGAGGGCCATCGCCAGCTGGAGGGCCGCCGGCCCTGCCTCCCCCGGGGCGCGGGCCAGGAGCCGATCGAGCTGCTCGAGCGCGCGGTCGGGCCGGTTCGCGATCGCCCAGGCCTGGGCCACGCCCAGCATCGCCCCCGCACGGCGCGGGGAATCCGAGCGCACCACCTCCTCCAGCGCCGCGCGGGCCTGGTTGGAATCACCCAGCCCGAGCCAGGCCAGGCCCGCCCAGTAGCGGGCCTCGGGCTTCTCGGCCGGATCCAGTCGGGCCGCCGCGCGGGTGAAGGCGTCGGCGGCCTGGCGGTACTCGCCGCGGGCATAGTGGAGCTGGCCGAGGAGCATCGAGGCCTCGATCGCGAGATGGGGCTGGGCGCGGTCGTTTTCCAGCGCTCGCAACGGCGCCACCAGGCTGTCCGCCGCCGTGGCGGCGAGCAGCGAGTCGAGCGTCGCGTGTCGCGCGGCGGCCGGGGCGGCGGCGACCGCGATCAGGAGCGCCAGGATGGCGAGGCGGGCCGTCATCGGGACCGCAGCATAAGGCGGCGACGGGCTCGCGCCAAGCCTGGCGTCGAGTGCGCCGCGGGGCTCGCGTGCGATGCGGGCAACCCGCCCACGCCCCGGGCAGCGGACGCTCGCCAGACGCGCGAAGCCGGGCAGGCGTGCGGCCCACCCGGCTTCCGCATGGTCTCGAGGCCGGTCGCGGCTACTCGACGTCCTCCTCGGGCTCTTCCTTCTGCTTCGCCGCCTTGACCGGGGCGGGCGGCTCCTCGGGCGGACTGGCGGCGATGCGCGCTTTGACCTGGTTGCGCTTCGACGTCCACTCCGCGAGCGCGATGTCGTCCTGCTCGGCCAGCCACGCCTTGACGCTCAGGATCAGCCGGTGGTTCGGAACGTCCACTCGCGTCACCCGGGTCGTCAGCGTCTCGCCGACCTCGAATGCGTCGTTCGGACGCTTGAGGTCGTCGATCCCGAGTTGCGACAGCGGCACGAAGCCCTCGATGCCGTCGCCGACGTCGAGGATCGCCCCGCGATCGAACAGGCGGTTGATCGCACCCGACAGCTCCATCCCGGAGGTGAAGCGATCGGCGAGCTGCGGCCATGGATCCTCGCTCACCTGCTTGAGCCCGAGGCTGATGCGGCGATGCTCCTTGTCGATCGACAGGATCACGACCTCGACCGTGTCGCCCTTCTTGAGCACCTCGCTGGGATGCGCCACGCGCTTGGTCCACGACATGTCGCTGACGTGCACCAGCCCGTCGATGCCCTCTTCGAGCTCGACGAAGGCGCCGAAGTTCGTGAGGTTGCGCACCTTGCCCTTGACGCGCATGCCGGGGGGATACTTCTGGTCGAGGGTGAGCCAGGGATCCGGCTCCACCTGCTTCAGGCCGAGCGAGATCTTCTCGTTGGCCTTGTCGACCTTGAGTACCACTGCTTCGATCGTGTCGCCGATGTTCACCACCTTGGAGGGGTGCCGGACGTGGCGCGTCCACGACATTTCGGAGACGTGGATCAGGCCCTCGACGCCCTTTTCCAGCTCGACGAACGCGCCGTAGTCGGTGATCGACACCACGCGACCGTTGAGGCGGTCGCCGACCTTGTACTTCTCGTCCACGCCCTCCCAGGGATAGGCCTCGAGATGCTTGAGCCCCAGGGAGATGCGCTCCTTCTCCGGGTCGAAGTTGAGCACCTTGACCCGCAGCTTGTCGCCGATCTTGACCAGCTCCGAGGGATGGCCGACGCGGCCCCACGACATGTCGGTGATGTGCAGCAGGCCGTCGATGCCGCCGAGATCCACGAACGCGCCGAAGTCGGTGATGTTCTTGACCACGCCCTCGCGGATCTGATCCTTGGCCAGGTCCTTGAGGATGGTGGACTTCATCCGGTCGCGCTCCTCTTCGAGCACGGCTCGGCGGGACACCACGATGTTCCGGCGGCGCTTGTTGAGCTTGATGATCTTCACCTGGACCGTCTGGCCCAGCAGGTTGTCCACGTTCTGGACCTGGCGCAGGGCGATCTGTGAGCCGGGAAGGAAGGCCTCCACGCCGTAGAGATCCACCACGACGCCGCCCTTGATCTTGCGCACCATCTTCCCTTCCACCACCTGCCCGGTGTCGTGCGCCTCCTTGACCCGGTCCCAGACGCGCACGAAGTCGGCGCGCTGCTTGGAGAGCACGACCAGGCCGTCCTGGTTCTCCATCTTCTCGAGGAACACTTCGATGGTGTCGCCGACCTTGATGCTTCCCGGATCGGAGAATTCCGCGAGCGAGATGATGCCCTCGCTCTTGAAGCCGACGTCCACCAGGACGTCCTTGTCGTCGATCGACAGCACCTTGCCGCGCACGATCTCGCCTTCGCCGATCGAGCGCAGCGACTCCTCATATTGCCCGAACAGCTCGGCTCGGGCTTCGGGACTGATATCGTCCTCCTCGTCGGCATTGATCGGGAGGGGCGGTGGTGAGGGCGCCCGCTGCGGGGTCTCCGCGACGGGGTTGAGGGTCTTCTCGGGCGTTTCCAGCATGGGAATCGAAACCTCCTGCGATATGGAATATGGGGCGGCGCTCAGGCCGCTCCCTGCGATGCCGTATTCAGTTGTTTCGCCCGCAATGCCGCGATCTCACGCATCACCGCGTCGCCCACCCGCTGGTAGAGCGCGCGTCCCGGTGTCGGGTCGCCCTCGCCGCCGGCCAGCTCGCGCCACGAGCGCGGGGCCCCGAAAGAGATCCGCACCCGCGCGCCCATCCACCACCGCCCGGGCCGGTTGCTGCCCGAGATGAAGCAGGGAACCACCGCCACGTCCGCCTGCACCGCCAGCATTCCCACGCCGGGGCGCGCGGGATGAAGCTCGCCGTCGCGCATCCGGCTGCCCTCGGGAAACATCATGAGCGCCTTGCCACCCTTGAGAATCTCGATGGCCCGGGCGAGACCGCTCAGGTCCGCCACCCCGCGCCGGATCGGGATCGAGTTGACGCTCCGGATGAGGCGGCCCAACAGCGGCGCCGTGAACAACTCTTCCTTGGCCAGAAAAAAGCACTCGCGGGTCATGGCCGCCCCGACCAGCGGCGGATCCCAGTAGGAGACATGGTTCGAAGCCACGATCATCCCGCCGTCGCACGGCAGGTGCTCGCGACCCTCGACCTCCCACCGGGTCAGCGTTCCCAGCCCCACCCTGACCACGAACCGGGCAGCACTATAATACGCTCCCACGAAATCTCCTAGCCCTTCGTCCCGGGCCCTGGACCCGCCCGTGGCCCGCCGGCCCGCCTCAGCGCGTCGGGCGGACAGGCAGGGTTCGCCCGCACGACCGCCAGCACCGCCTCCACCTGGGCCACGATGTCCATCCCCGTGGTGTCCACGATCCGGGCGTCCTCGGGGGGGCGCAGCGGGCTATCCGCCCGCTCGCGATCGCGGCCGTCGCGCCGCTCCAGCTCCCCGCGCACCTCGTCGAGCGGCATCGGGATACCACGCTGCTGCAGTTCGCGATAGCGCCGATGCGCCCGGGTGTCGAGATCGGCGTCGAGGTAGATCTTCACCTCGGCATCGGGGAAGACGACCGTCCCCAGGTCTCGCCCCTCGCCCACCAGCGGGCCCCGCTCGCGCAACGCGCGCTGGATCTCGACCAGCCCGCGGCGCACGCCGCCCTGGGCCGCGAGCCGCGACGCCATCTCGCTCACCGCCGGCGTGCGGATCGCCTCGCTGACGTCGGTCCCGTCGAGCCACACGTGCGCGTGCTCCGGCGAGCCCGATAGGTCGAGCCGGGTCTCGGCGATGCATCGCTCCACCGCCGCGGGATCGTCGGGCGAGACCCCGGTGTCCATGACCTTGAGCGCCAGCGCACGGTACAACGCCCCGGTGTCCACGTACAGGAAGCCGAGCCGCGCGGCCGCCGCGCGGGCGGTGGTGCTCTTGCCCGCGGCCGAGGGACCGTCGATGGTGACCACGAAGCTCATGCCCCGCCCCCGGCGCGGGGGTCGACGACCTCGCCGCCGAGTGCGGCGAGAGCATCGCGGAAACCGGGGTACGAGGTGGCGATGCTCGCCGCATCGTCCACCGTGACCGGCGCGCGCGCGCGCAGCCCGAGCAGCACCAGCGCCATCGCGATGCGGTGGTCGTTGGCAGCGCTCACCGTGCCGCCGCGCAGCCGCCTGCCGCCCTCGATCTCGAGCCCGTCGGCGTGCTCGCGCACCGTGCCGCCGAGGGCGCCGAGCTGCCGCGCGAGCACCGCCAGTCGGTCGCTCTCCTTGACGCGCAGCTCCGCCGCGCCGCTCAGGAGGGACGTGCCGCGAGCGGCCAGGGCGGCGATCGTCCACGCCGGCACCTCGTCCACCAGCCGCGGCAACCACTCGGGCGGCACGGCGAACGCGTCGAGGTGATCGGGCCCGGTGACCGTGACCTCCCCGACCGGCTCCCCCGCCTGCTCACCGCGCGGCGTGCGGCTCACCCCGGCCCCCATCGCCTCGAGCACGTCGAGCAATCCGGTGCGCGTGGGGTTGAGACCCACCGAGGTGGCCGTGACCTCGGCCCCGGGCGTGGCGGCCGCCGCGGCGAGGAAGAACGCCGCCGCGGAGAAGTCACCCGGAACCCGCAGGCGCGCCGCGCGCAGCCGCGCCGGTCCCTGGACCTCGAGACGGGGCCCCAGTCCCGGCCGCGGCGCGATCACCACTTCGACCCCGAAGGCGCCGAGCATGCGCTCGGTGTGGTCGCGGGCCTGTCCCGGGAGCTCCACCGCGGTGCGGCCGGCGGCGTGCAGTCCGGCCAGCAGCACGCACGAGGCCACCTGCGCGCTCGCCACCGGCAGCGCGTAGGTGATCGGGGTCAGGGCCCCACCCTGGACCACCAGCGGCGGGAAGCGGTCGCCGCCCCGGGCGTGGAGCCGGGCACCCATCCGCCGCAGCGGCTCGATGACCCGCGCCACCGGGCGGCGATTCAGCGAGGCGTCGCCGCTCAGCACCGCGAGCCAGGGCTGCGCGGCGAGGATTCCGCTCATGAGGCGCAGCGTCGTGCCCGAATTGCCGCACTCGAGCACGCTTTCGGGCTCGGTGATCCGCGGCACCGAGCCGCCGATACGCACCGCCTCCGGCGTCCGCGCCACGCGCGCCCCGACGCGGGCGCAGCAGGACAGGGTCGCCTCGCAATCGGCCCCGGGATTGGGCCCCTCGACCGTGGACTCGCCGTCGGCGAGCAGGCCCATCAGGTAGGCGCGATGCGTGATGGACTTGTCGCCCGGAGGTGAAAACCGTCCCCGCAGCGGCGGTCCGGGGCGGACGGTCAGCGGGATCGGCGCGCGGAACGAGGTCACCGCGACGCCTTGCCGACTGGCGTGGTCAAACGAAGCCTAGTGCATCGTCCGGCGCCGCGCGCCCGCCCGCCCGCCCGCGGCCGAGCCCCGCGCGGCGCCGGGCCGCGCCGGCCCGCTGCGGATCGTCTTGCGGCGCGGGCTTCCGGCCGCACGCGTGGCGGCGCGGAGCGCCTGGACGTTGCGCCAGGTGACGAACTCGTCGATCAGCAGCCGGCGGCGCTCGTCGAGGCCGGAGAAGGCGCAGGCGATCTGGAATCCCGCGTCCCCGCGTCCGGCGCGCGAGGGCTCGCAGCGCACGACGATGCCTTCGCACTTGATGAGTTCCTGGACGGTCCCCGCGCCGGGCATCCGGGGCAGGACCAGGGTCATCGCGACTTTCGAGGCCGGCGCGAGGTAATGGGAGGAGTGGCAGTAGACGCCGCTGGCCGAGATGTTCTGGCTCTCGGTGACGATCTGGGCCTGCGCGCCGTCCTCCGGGGCTCCTTCCAGACGCATGCTGAGCCGAACATCCGCGCGCGGCCTGCCGCGGCGCTCCGCCTTGCGCGAGTTCCGTTTCTGCGCCATCAACTCCTCCCTTGGTGGCGGCGACGCTGTCGCCGCGGGGGCACATCGAGCGCCAAGTCACACTCCCGCGCGGGGACGTCCACCCGCGCGATGGTAACCGTCACCGGGTCCCCCAAGGCAAACCGCCTCCGCGTCCTCCGACCTACCATACGCACGCCCGAGGTATCCAGCACGAAGTGATCGTCGAGGTCGCGCGAGACACGCACGAAGCCGTCCACCGGCACCGCGTCCAGTTCCACGAAGAAACCCTGGGGAATGAGCCCGGTGATGATACCCGAACCGCGCTCTCCAAGTCGCGGCTCAAGATAGCGCAGTCCCTTGACGCGAACCGCCTCGCGTTCCGCCTCGGTGGCCGTCTGTTCAGTCGCGCTGCACCGAACGGCGAGATCCGCCAGTGCCACCGGATCCCACGCCGCGCTGCGCCGCCCCCGAATCCACTCGCGCACGCGCCGGTGATTGTGCAGATCGGGGTAGCGCCGGATCGGCGAGGTGAAGTGGCAATACTCGCGCGCCGCGAGTCCGAAGTGCCCGATGTCGCGCTCGAGGTAGCGCGCCCGCGCCAGCGAGCGCAGCACCAGGCGGTGGAGCAGGCGGCGGTGGGCGGGATCGAGGGGTACGGCCAACAGCGCCTGCAGCGCCGCCGCCGGCTGCGAGAGATTCCCCGGCCGCGGCAGGCCGAGAGCCTTGAGCATGCGATCCAGATCGTCGAGCTTGGACGGGCTCGGCGGCTCGTGCACGCGATAGAGCAGGCCGGCCTGACGGCGCGCGCCGTCCTCGCCGATGCAGCGGTTGGCGAGCAGCATGAACTCCTCGACCAGCTCGTGGCTCTCGAAGTGCGGGCGCCGTTCGATGCGCACCGGAACGCCGTGCTGGTCCACCCAGACCTTGCTCTCCGGCACGTCGAGATCCAACGCGCCGGCGGCGCGACGCCGGGCCCGCAGGGCGCGCGCCAGGTCGCGCACCGTCTCCAGCGCGTGCTGCAGCGGTCGCGGAAACGCGCGCGCACCGTCCAGAGCCTCCTGGACCTCCGCGTAATGCAGCCGGTGCGCGCTGCGGATCACCGCCTCCACCGCGCGGAAGCCGTGGAGCCGGCCCGCCGCGTCGAGCTCGACGATCACGGAGAGCGTGAGGCGCTCGCGTTCCGGCAGCAGCGAGCAGAGGTTGCTCGAGAGCCGGGCCGGCAGCATCGGCAGGACGCCGTCCGGCAGATAGCAGCTGGTGCCCCGCGCCTGCGCCTCGGCGTCCAGCGCGCTCTCCGGGGTGACGTAATGCGAGACGTCCGCGATGTGGATGCCGACCTCGAAGCGGCCGTGGCCGCGTGCCTCCACCGACAGCGCATCGTCGTGATCGCGCGCGTCCTCGGGGTCGATCGTGAACGTCAGCAGCTCGCGCAGGTCGAGCCGGTTCGGGTAATCGCCGGCGCCGGGCTCGGTGTGGGCGGCGGCCTCCTCTTCGGCCGCCGCGGGCATGCGCTGGCGCAGCCGGAATTGCGAGAGCACGGCGTGGGCGTCCCATTCCGGACGATCGTCGGCGCCCAGCACCTCGACCAGCCAGGCCGGACCGTCGTCGGGAACCTCGGCGATGCAATAGTCGCCGTCGTCGGGGTCGTGCTCGCCCCGCCACTCCAACGCGCGTCGCCCGCCCCGCCAGCGCCGCGCCGGATCGAACACCCATCGGTCGCGCGTGACGTAGGCGCGGCCGATGAGGCGCGGTGCGGCGCCGGCGTCGGGCGGACGCGCTCTAGCGGACGCGCTTCTTATGACGATTCTTCCGCAAACGTTTCTTCCGCTTGTGGGTCGCGATCTTCTTGCGCTTGCGCTTCTTTCCCGAGCCCATCCGATCTCCTTTTGAAGGGGTCGCGGCTTGTCCGGCCGATGTGACGCTGTGCGGGTGTCGGAGGCCCCTCCGTCCGGCGGCGGTGCCACTGCCGCGCGGGGATCGGCCGTCCGGTCAGACCTCGGCGGTCTGGGGGGCGACCGCGCCCTCCAGAACCTCGTTCTTGAGTTCCTTGCTGGGCTTGAACACCGGCACGAGCTTGGCGGGCACCATGACCTCGTCCCCGCTGCGCGGATTGCGCGCGCGGCGGGCGCGGCGCTCGCGGACCTTGAAGGTGCCGAATCCGCGGATCTCGAGATGGCGTCCCTCGCTCAGGACGCGACACACCGCGTCGAGCAGCCCGTCCACGATGAGTGCCGTGTGGCTCTTCGAGACCCCGGTGCTGGCCGAAACCTGTTCCACCAATTCCGCCTTGGTCATCGCCATTCCTCCCGTCGCCTCACTGGGGACGCTGCGACGCGCGGCACGCGCATTCGGCGGAGCCGCAGGGCCCGGGGGAGGCCGACGCTCCGGGGTGCACCACCGCGAACGCGGACGGCACCCGGACGACCTCGGCCGACGCGCACCGAGGACAGCGGGGTGGCGGCTCCGCGGCGCGGGCAACCAGCCTCTCGAACCGCTCCCGGCAGCCGCCACATTCGTATTCGAAGATCGGCATGACGCGACCCCTCCTGGAACCCCGCCCAATCTAGCATGCCGCGCCGCGAAATGGGATGTCCTGCCCCGCGGCGACGTCTCAACCGGTCTCGACCGCGTCGATCACGCCCACGATGACGGTGCGCACCGGACCCCGCGGGCGGCGCAGCACCTGCGCGGCGGTGTTCCCCTCGTCGGCGACCAGGACGCGGTCACCCGGGCCGGCGTCCACGACGTCCACGGCGATCGCCAGCCGCCCGCGCGCGGTGCCGTCGGGCTCGATCGGCTGCACCAACAGCAGCTTCTGACTCGCGAGGTCGGAGTGCTTGATAGTCGCCACCACCTCGCCCACCACCCGAGCGATGAACATCACGCGCCCGCGCGTGGCGGCGCGGGCGCCGCGCCGGCCACCACCCGAGCCTCGTCCACGATGCCGACGATCGCGGCGTCGGCGGGATTGTCGGGGTCGGGGAGCGCGTTGGCCGCCTCGCGTCCGCGGACGTAGAAGACGCGCTGGCCCGGGGCGGAGGACACCAGGTCCACGGCCACCAGCGGCCGGCCCTGGCCGGTTCCCGCGTGGTCGGTGGGTTCGATCAGCAGCAGCCGATGGCCGCGCCACGACGGCACCTTGACCGTGCACACCACCGTCCCGATCACCCGCGCGAAGTACATCAGAACACCCGGTCCTTCATCTGGCGGTGCAAACGCGGGATGACGACCGAGCGCGCGAGCAGCCCCTTGCGCAGCGCCTCGGCGCGCCCGGCCTCGACCGCGGCCTGCACGTCGCTCACGTCGCCGGTCAGGAACAGCACGCCCTTGCCGCCGAGACCGTTGGCGAGACGCAGATCGCGGAGCGTCACCGCCGCCGCCTTGGCGGCGTGGTCCGCCGCGACGATGGCGGCCGACGCGGTGAGCGTCTCGATCACGCCCAGCGCGTCGTCGTCCGCTCCCGCCGCGACGCCCTGCAGCGCGGGGAGCACCATGGCGTGGACCTGGGGGATGAAGAGCGAGTCGAGCAGCGTGTCGGCGGCGACTTCCAGGCCGCGCTGAAACGCCGCCCGCACCGGTGCCACTTCGCCCCCGATCAGCACCCAGTACTTGCCCGGGGAGATCGAGGTCGCCAGGACCAGGTTCACCTCGGCGGTCTTGACCATCGCGTCGCCGACGACCGTGCCCTGGGCGATGCTGCTGGTCTCGATCGCGGCGATGGCGACATCCATCAGACGATCCGGAAGTAATCGACCAGCGTGCAGCGCCGCAGCCGCGTGAAGCTGCGGGCCGTCGTCATGCCTTCGCCCGTGGGGCTTGCGATCGTGAAGCTGGTCGGCCCCTCGCCGCCCCAGCCGAGGCCAGCGAAGTTCGGACCGTTCTTGACGAAGATCGAGCAGTCGCACGCGCGCGCCATCTTCGAGAGCTTCTCGATGTTGCGCGAGTGCATCGAGGCGGTGTGGCGGAACCCGTGCTCGACCGCCACCGCGAAATCGATGCCCTCGTCCACGGTCCGTGCCCGGGCGAGGCCCAGCACCGGCATCATCATCTCGGTCCACAGGAACGGGTGGTCGAGGTCCACCTCGCAGATCGCCAACCGCTTACTGGGGTCGCAGGGGATGCCGGCGTCGCGCAGGATGAGGTCGACGTTCTTTCCGACGTACGTGCGGTTGATGACCGCGTGCCGGCGCGGCCCCCGCTCCTCGGCGATCAGCAGCTTGCGCAGCTGCTCGATCTGGTGCGGCGGCAGCACCACCGCCCCGTTGCGCGCGAAGGCCTCCTTGAGCCGGTCCGCGATGAGCGCGACCGCGATCACTTCCTTCTCGTCGGTGCAGATGATGTTGTTGTCCAGCGAGGCTCCGGCGACGATGTCGCGTGCCGCCTTCTCGAGGTCCGCGGTCTCGTCCACGACCGCGGGCGGATTCCCCGGCCCCGCGGTGATCGCCTTCTTCCCGGCGTCGAGCGCCTCCCGCACCACCCCGGGCCCCCCGGTAACGACGTTGAGCCGGATGCCCGGATAGCGCAGCAGGCGCTGGGCCACCTCGATGGTGGGCTGATCGACCGAGTGCAGGAGCGGCTGCGGCGCCCCGGCCCGCCGGGCGCCGCGGTTGATCAGGTCCACCGCGAGATTCGAGACCTTGCGCGCGTTGGGGTGCGGGCACAGCACCACGGTGTTGCCCCCGGCGATCATCGAGATGCCGTTGTTGATGATCGTCTCGGTCGGGTTGGTCACCGGGGTGATGACCGCGATCGGGCCATAGGGGGCGCGCTCCTCGAGCGTCATCCCGCTGTCGCCGGTCCACACCCGCGGCTCGAGGTCCTCGGTGCCGGGCGTGCGCTCGGTGACGATGCGGTTCTTGAGGATCTTGTCCTCGACCCGGCCAAGGCCGGTCTCCTGCACCGCGACCTCGGCGAGCGCCCGGTAGTTGGCGGCGAGGATCTCGCGCACCGAGGCGATGATCCGCCGGCGGGTCTCGAGCGGGACCTGCGCGTAGGCCTCGAACGCCGAACCCGCCGCGGCCACCGCCTGGTCGAGGTCCGCGTGCACGCCGAGCGCCGGCGACGCGCCCGAGGTGCGCCCCGGGTCGCCGGACTCGAGGCGCTCCAGCACCTCGGAGACGATCGCCTCGATGCGCTTCGGTTCGATCGCCATGCTTCGCCCCCGCGTCGGGCTCAACGCGCGCCCCGGCCGTGCTTGAGGTAGACGTCCCGGCCACCGGTCTCGACCGTGTCGACGATGCCGACGATCACCGCGTCCACCGGCTTCTCCCGCGACACCTCGGTCATGCGGGCCGAGGAGCCGGCCGCCACCAGCACCAGCTCGCCGGCGCCGGCACCCACCGCGTCGGCGGCGACGACGTGATTCCCCGTGGGCTTGAACTCACCGTCCACTTCGCGCACCAGCAGCAGCTTGAGTCCGAGCAGCCCGGAGTCCTTCCGGGTGGACACCACGGTGCCCAGCACCTGCGCCAGGATCACGCGTCGCCTACTTCTTGCCTGCCGTTTCGGGGCGCCGGATCGGCAGCACGTCCTCGAGCATGCCGTGCGGGCGCGGGATGACGTGGACCGACACCACCTCGCCGACCTTCGAGGCCGCCGCCGCGCCGGCCTCGGTCGCGGCGCGCACCGCGGCGACGTCGCCGCGCACGATCGTGGTCACGTAGCCGCCGCCGATCTTCTCGTAGTGCACCAGCGTGACGCGCGCGGCCTTCACCATGGCGTCGGAGGCCTCCACCATCGCCACGAAGCCGCGCGTTTCGATCAAGCCCAGGGCTTCTTCCTGCATCGGACGCTCCTTTAAGGGACGGGCCGAGCGTCGGCTCCCGCGCGGCCTGCGCCGGGTCCCGCGATCGGCTCTTCGAGCTGGACATCGGGCGACGGAATGACGTGGCGCAGCCGCAGTTCGCCGACTCGTTCGGCGGCGGCGGCGCCCGCGGCGACGGCCGCTTCCACGTCCCCCAGCGGACCGCGGACGAGGATCGTCACCAGGGCCTCGGGGGTCACCTCGTACCGCACCAGCCGGACGTTGGCGGCCTTGCACATGGCGTCGGCGGCCTCGACGGCCCCGACCCACCCGCGCGTCTCCACCAACCCCAAGGCCTCGCGTGCCACCGTGCGGGACGACCCTCCGGCGCCGACCACTGACGTGCAGCCACGGCAGTTGCCGTGCTTGAGCGAGGCACGCTAGCAGGGTTGCGGAGGCCGGTCAACGAACGCCTGCGCGACCCCGGGGCCGGCGACGGCGGAGGAGGACGCGGTCCACCCGGCCGCGGAGGAATCGGGCGGGCCCGCGGCGGAGGGTGCGGTCCGGCCAGCGGGAGCGGCCGAGGACGAGGTCCGTCCGGGGGGAGGAAAGTCATGGGCCCCGGCCGCGGGGAAGGTTGCGGTGCGCGTTGCTCGACCCGCGGGCGCGGGGCCCGATTAAAGTTCCCCGTATCGATCGTGTGCCGATCCGTGAGACTCCTTCGCTCGCGATAGGGGGATCAGCCCACAGTCGGCGAAGCACGCGTCGCACAGGGAACGCTTCGTATTCAATTGTCGGTCGGCTCCCGCGTCCCCCGATCGAGGCGCCGGCGGCGGGTCGCTGCCCGCCGTCGCGCCCTCCTCGAACGGCGTGGAGGTCACCGGAGCAGTAAGGCAAGGGCGGTGCCGTCCGGGGCTGGCCGGAACCGCGACCGGAAGCGCACGGCCAATCGGCTCGGCGCCAATCGATTGGAGACGGAGTCTCGAAACGACTGGAGCGTCGGGGGGGAGGTCGTGGGGAGTACGGGGACTGAATCTGGGGGATTTCGCGGGCGCGCCGGCCGGCCGCTGGGGGAATCTCCCCGACCCTCCCGCGGCAAGGCGGAACCTGCCGTTGCCGGGGAGGCGGGGGACCTAGAAGGTGCTCGCTGGCGCCGCCGCCGAGGGCTGCGGCGGGCCACCGCCCTCGGCGACCCCGCCCGTGGCGAGCGACACGGGATCCACGCCCGGGAGCAGGCGCTCGGCGAAGTGGCACGCCGACCAGTGGTGCGGTGCGATCTCGCGCAACTCGGGCTCCTCGCGGGCGCAGATCTCCTTGGCCATGAAACAGCGCGGGTGGAAGCGGCAGCCACTCGGCGGCCGCGCCGGGCTCGGCACGTCGCCCTGCAGCACGATGCGCTGGCGGCGGCGATCGGGGTCGGGGACCGGGATCGCCGACAGCAGCGACGCGCTGTAGGGATGCCGCGCGTTGCGGTAGAGCTCGATGCTGCCCGCGAGCTCGACGATCTTGCCCAGGTACATGACCGCCACCCGATCGCTGATGTGCTCCACGACCGAGAGATCGTGGGCGACGAACAGGTAGGTCAGGTTCATCTTCCGCTGCAGGTCGCGCAGCAGGTTGATGATCTGGGCCTGGATCGAGACGTCGAGGGCGGACACCGGCTCGTCGGCGACGATCAGTCGCGGACTCACGGCCAGGGCCCGGGCCACGCCGATACGCTGGCGCTGCCCCCCCGAGAACTCGTGCGGGTAGCGTCGCGCGTGGCTCGGGGACAGGCCCACGAGCGTGAGCAGCTCGGCGACCCGATCGCGCGCCTTCTGCCCGCGCGCGATCTGGTGGATCGAGAGGGCCTCCCCCAGCATGCTGCCCACCGTCAGGCGGGGGTTGAGGCTCGAGTACGGGTCCTGGAAAACGATCTGCATCTGCCGGCGCAGCGCGCGCAGGTCGCGCTTGTTGAGGGTGGTGACCTCGCGCCCCTCGAAGCGAATACTCCCCGCGGTGGGCTCGATCAGGCGCAGGACGCAGCGGCCGGTCGTGGTCTTGCCGCAGCCGCTCTCGCCCACCAGGCCGAGGACCTCGCCGGCGTTGACCGAGAACGAGATGCCGTCCACCGCCTTGACGTGACCGACGGTGCGCGAGAGCAGCCCGCGGCGGATCGGAAAGTACTTCTTCAGGCCCTCGACCTGCAGCAGCGGCTCAGCCACGGCGCCCCCCCACGATCCCGGTGGGATCGAGCGTGCCCGCGGCGATCTCGTCCGAGCGCCAGCAGCGGGCGAGATGGCTGCCGTCGAAGGTGCGCACCGGCGGGTCCTGCTCGCGGCAGCGCGCCTCGGCCACCGGACAGCGGGGATGGAACCGGCAGGCGCTCGGGAAGCGAACGGGGTTGGGCACGTTGCCGGGGATCACGCGCAGCTCCTCCTCGCGCCGGCCGAGCTTGGGCAGCGAGGCCAGCAGCCCGGCGGTGTAGGGATGGCGGGTGCGCCGGAAGGCGTCTCCCACCTCGCAGTACTCGACGACCTGCCCCGCGTACATCACGGCGACGCGGTCCGCGGTCTCGGCCACCACGCCGAGATCGTGGGTGATGAGGAGCACGGCCATGCCCAATTCGCGCTGCAGCCGCTTGAGCAGCTCGAGGATCTGCGCCTGGATGGTCACGTCGAGCGCGGTGGTGGGCTCGTCGGCGATGAGCAGCGACGGGTGGCAGGCCAGCGCCATCGCGATCATGACGCGCTGGCGCATGCCGCCCGACATCTGATGCGGGTACTCGTCCACCCGCTGTTCCGGCGAGGAGATCCCGACGTGGCCCAGCATCTCGATCGCGCGCCCGCGCGCCGCGGCACGGTCGATCTTCTCGTGAATCACCAGCGCCTCGATGATCTGCTCGCCGCAGGTGTACACCGGGTTCAGCGAGGTCATCGGCTCCTGGAAGATCATCGAGATCTCCTTGCCGCGGATCTTGCGCATCTCGGCCGGCGAGAGCTCGAGCAGGTTGCGCCCCTTGAAGCGGATGCTGCCGCCGACGATGCGTCCCGGAGGCTCGGGGACCAGCCTGAGGATCGAGAGCGAGGTGACGCTCTTCCCGCTGCCCGACTCCCCCACCACCGCGAGCGTCTCGCCCGGACGCACCTCGAACGACACCCCGTCCACGGCGCGCACCACACCGTCGTCGGTGAAAAAGTGGGTCTTGAGCTCTCGCAATTCGAGCAGCGGCTCGCTCATCCGGTCTTCCCTCCCTGGATCTTGCGGGGATCGAGCGCGTCGCGCAGCCCGTCGCCGAGGAAATTGTAGGCCATCACCGTGAGAAAGATCGCGATTCCGGGCGCGTAGAGCAGCCACGAGAACGAGTTGAGCACGCGCAGGCTGCGCGCCTGGTTGAGCATGTTGCCCCACGAGGCGCTGGGCTCCTGGACTCCCACGCCGAGAAAGGACAGGAACACCTCGCCGAGGATGTAGTACGGGATCGAGAGCGTCGCCGCGACGATCACGAACGACATGGTATTCGGCAGGATGTGGCGGGTGATGATGCGCATCCGACCCACGCCGAGAGCCTCGGCGGCCGAGACGTACTCGGCGCGGCGGATGGAGAGCACCATGCCGCGGATGATGCGCGCGAGGCTGGCCCAGCCGATGAAGGCGAGGATGCCGACGATCCCGAGATAGACCTGCTGGCTCGGGAGATTGGTCGGGAACACCGCCCTGAGCGCGATGATCAGGTAGAGGCCCGGGATGCTGAGCAGCAGCTCGGTCGAGCGCATGATGAGCGTGTCCACCCATCCGCCGACGTAGCCGGAGATGCCGCCCAGCAGCAATCCGATGGTGAACGAGATGAGGATGCCGACCAGCCCCACGGTGAGCGAGACCTGGCCGCCGAACAGCAGGCGCGAGACTTCGTCGCGCCCGAAGGGATCGGTGCCGAGCAGGTAGACCCGGCCTGGAGGGTCCACCCCGTAGAGGTGACGGCCGGTATCGAACAGGCCGAACAGCCGGTACGGCGCCCCGACCGTGAACCAGCGCAGCGCTAGCGGCCGGCTGCGGTCCTCACGGTAGGTCAGCGGCTGTCCGGGCACCGGTTCAGTCGCGTAGACGAATCCCCCCGGGTGCAACCTCCCCGTGGCGTCCACCCAGTGGATCCGCATCGGGGGGTGGAAGAAGCGGTCGCGGTCCATGGTCTGCTCGCCGTACGGTGCCAGGAACGGGGCGAACAGCGCGGCGCCGTAGAAGACCAGCAGCAGGATGCCGCCGGCGATCGCCACCGGGGTGCGACGGATCTGGCTCCAGAAGATCCGCCACGGCGAGCGCGGCGCGGCCGCAGCCTCGAGATCCTCGGCGGCATCCGGGGGGCTGAGGGCCGCGGTCTCAGTCATAGGCGATGCGCGGATCGGCGATGGCGAGCAGCATGTCGGCGATCAGGTTGCCGGCGATCAGCACGACGGAGGCCATCAGCACCGAGCCCATGACCAGGTACTGGTCCTGCGACAGGATGGCGTCGAGCGTGATGCGCCCCAGGCCCGGCCACGAGAAGATGATCTCGGCCACGAACGAGCCCGACACCAGCGAGCCGAGCGTGAACCCGAACAGCGTGATCAGCGGGTTGATGGCGTTGCGCAGCGCGTGCTTGAAGACGACCGTGTTCTCGTCAAGCCCCTTGGCGCGGGCGGTCGTGACGTAGTCCAGGCGCAGCACGTCGAGCAGGTTGGCGCGCATCTGCCGCATGCGGCCGGCGAGCGGGATGAGCCCGACGACGAGGGCGGGCAGCGCGAGGTGGTGGAGCAGGTCGAGCAGTCTGCCGAGGGCGTCGAGGTTCTCCCAGTCGAGCGTCCGCATCCCCCCTACCGGGAACCAGCCGGTGCGCGCCGCCAGGAGCAGCAGGAGGAGTCCCGACAGCACCTCGGGGATCGAGAGCCAGACGAAGGCCATCAGCGACAACGCCTTGTCCACCCACGAGTACTGCCGCACGGCCGCCCACACCCCGAGCGGGATGGACAGCCCCCAGGTCACGATCGCCGCGGCCGAGGCCAGGATCAGGGTGTTGATGAGCCCCTCGCGCAGCACGGCGAACACCGGTTGGTGGCGCGAGAACGACTCGCCAAAGTCGAAACGGAGAAAGAGGTTCTTGAGATAGAGCCCGTACTGCACGTACCAGGGCTGGTCGAGGCCGAAGCGACGGCGCATGGCCTCGATGGTCTCGGTGGAGATGGCGGGGTTCTCCGCCATGGTGTTGAGGAAGTCCCCGGGCGCCAGCTGCAGCAGCAGGAACGTCAGCGCCGAGATCCCGAGCAGCAGCGGGATCGTCTGCAGCAGGCGCCGGAGGACGTAGGTGCGCATCTCAGGCCAGGCGCTTGTGTTCCGTACCGGGATTCATGTCCACGCCTCGCGGGTCCTCACGGTCGCCCGCTGCGTTGCTCCTGCTCGACGTATCTTCGGATACGACGTCGTCGTCGCGCCTCGCGGGCGACCGCGAGGCCTCCCCGGGGACGCGCACACGACTTCCGGCACGGAACACTAGGCGCGCTGGCCCCGCGGCTTCTTGAATACCCGGTCGATATTCCAGAGGATGCGGTGCGGGATCACGCTCGGGTGGACGTTGCCGAAGCCGTTGCGCACCGGGACCTTGGCGATGAGCGTCGGCAGCCAGATGATCCAGGACTCCTCGTTCACCAGGTTCTGGATCTGGCGCCAGGCCTCGTGGCGCACCGCGGAGTCGATCGTGCCCACGTTTTCGTCCATGAGCGCGTTGATCTTGGCCTCCGCCGCGGTCTCCGGGCGGGGTTGCTTGATGTTCCAGTAGTGCGTCAACCCGCTCGAGCGCCATACGTTCTGCCCCATGCCCGGGTCCGGCGGGACTCCGGTCTGGAGCCCGAGCAGGATGGACTCGTACTGGAAGTCCTGCCGCAGGTTCGTGATGAGGGTGTTGAAGTCCACCGGCGTCGGCGTGCATTTGATTCCGACCTTGGCCAGGTCGTCCTGGATGAAGTTGCACATCGACACTCTCAGCACGTTGTCGCTGTTGGTCTTGAGCGAGAAGTTCACGGTCCGGCCGTTCGCGTCCTCGAGGAATCCGTCGCCGTTCACGTCCTTCCATCCCAACCCGGCGAGCAGCTGCTTCGCTTCCTCCGGGTTGTAGTCGAAATGCGTGACGCCGGGCGTGAACCACTTCTTGTTGCCGGGCGTGCTGGTGGACCAGTTCTTGACCGCCTCGCCGAACAGCACGCTCTGGATGATCGCGTCGCGGTCCACGGCCATCGACACCGCGCGCCGGAAGTCACGGTTCGTGAACCAGGCATAGTGCTCGGCGTCGATCTGCGGCGCGCCCAGCGTTTTGCCCGCGGTGGGCTGGCGGACCTTGTTGAGATTGAACCAGAAGAAGTTGGTGTTGAGGGCCGGCCCCAGGTCGTAGAAGGTGTAGTTGCCCTTCGCTTGGGACTCCTCGTAGCTCTTGTAGTCCTCGGGCTTGACGTTGTCGAGCGCGTCGATGTCCCCCGCCTGGAACTTGAGCGCCGCGGTGTTCTGATCGGGGACGATCAGGAACACCAACTCGTCGAGGTAGGGCAGCCGCTGGCCCTTGGCATCCACGCCGAACCAGTAGGGATTGCGCTCCAGCACCGTCTTCTCGCCCGGCACGTACTGCTTGAGCCTCCACGGACCGCTGGTCACGAGGCTCTCGGGAGCCGTGCTGACGCTGAAGCTCGACGCGAAGTCGCCGCGCCGGAACGCCGGCTCCAGGACGTGCTTCGGCATGATGCGTAGCGAGCCCACCGCCGGGACCATCAGGGCGTAAGGGCGCGGGATCCTGATCACCACGGTGTAGGAATCCGGCGCGGAGACCTCGAAGGCCTTGCCGTCGATCTTGAGCAGGTCCTGGATCGAGGGATGGAGCGTCTGGTCGTAGGCCACCTCGAAGTCGAACAGCACGTCCTCCGACGTGATCGGATGCCCGTCGGAGAACCGGGCGCCGCGACGCAAGTGGAAGGTCCAGACCTTGCCGTCGGCGCTCGCCTCGTAGGACTTGGCGAGCAGCGCGAAGTCCTCCTGGCTGGCGTTGTCGAAGTCCGCGAGCCCGGTGAAGAGCAACTGCGTGATGTCGCTCGACGAGGTTTCGTTCGCCATGATGGCGTTGAAGGACTTGGGCGGCGAGGTCTGGCCGATGACGAAGCGCCCCCCATACACGCCGATCTCGGGCGCGGCCAGCATCATGGTGTCGGCGGGCGGCGGGTGGGGATCCTGGTAGGTGGTCTTGGCTTCCCCCGCTCTGCCGCCACAGCCGCCGGCGGCCAGTCCCAGGCCCAGCGCGAGGGCCAGGGCGGCCCCCCCGCGGCACGCGGTCCGCATGGTCATCTCACGTCCTCCCCCGGATCGTTGTCATGGTGTGGGTTACGCGAACGGTGGAGTATAGGAACCGGCTTCCGATGCGGTCAACACAAACAGTCCCGACGCGCCATCGAAACGACGAACGCGGCCGGCGAGCGCGGCCTCGAGCGCTCCCGCCCAGCGCTCGAGACCGAGATCGCTCCCGAGCCAGCGGCCCGCGCCCACGGCCGCCTCGCCGAGCGCCTCCCTCACCGCCGTGCGCCGCGCCTCCGGGAGCGCCAGGTAGTCGGCCAGGCGCAGGTGCCCCCCCCCCAGCAGGACGCTGCCCTGTTGGAGCAGCGCGCCGCCGGTGCGGCGCTGGGCGCTGCCGACGAGCTTGCGATCCCCCACCACGATCTCGTGGCGCGCCGTGGAGGCGAAGCAGGGTGCCGCGGGCCCTCCGCGGCTTCGCCCCGGCGTCGCCGCGGAACGCTCGGGTGCCATGGCCAGCCGCGCCGGAACGCCGAGGCTCCCCAGGGCGTCGAGCAGCAGTCGCGAAGCGCGCGCGTAGGCGGTGGAGAGGCTTCCGCCCCACTCCGCGTCGTCGAGTCGGGCGGCGAGGGCGTAGGTCCACTCGTCGGCGTGGAAGATGGCGCGCCCCCCCGTGGGCCGCACCGCCCAGCCCACGCCGTCGCGGCGGCAGCGATCGAGATCCAACTCACGCGCCGGATCCTGCGCGTGACCGAGGGTGATGCCGGCCGGCTCGAAGCGGTACGCGCGCAGCACCGCCGGCGCCGCCGGGCCCGCCGCGGCGGCGGCCGCGAGCAGGGCCGCATCGCGGCGCATGTTCTCGGCCGCCTCGTGGGCGCCGTCGCACCACAGGATCACGGGCGACCACCCATCCGCCGGAACCACCCCCCGGCCGGATGCCCCGCGGCGAGCGCGAGAGGCGCCCGCTGCGCCCGAGGTCCGATCAACGCATCCCGAGCCAACTGTCGAGCAGGAACTGGAAGCGGCCGATGAGCAGCGAGATGCGCGACATCACGGTGTAGCCGTAACCGGCGCCGAAGCCCACCATCAGGAAGTAGACGCCGACCTTCGACGAGACCCCCAGGGCGCCCTTGTGCTCGCGGCTGTAGAAGAAGAACAGCAACGACGTGATCAGGCCCACGACGAAGATGAGGGCGTTGAGATCGTTCAACGGGTGACCCGTCCACAACGGCACCAGGCTGGCCTGGACCTGCGCGACGAAGTCGCCCTGCGCGAAACCCGTGGTCTTGATGCCGGCGTAGACCCCGATGATGATCGCCAGGGACCAGCGCGAGAGCCAGCTCAGCTTGCCGAAGAAACGCGAGAACAGCAGGAGGCCAAGGACGGCCGGAAAGATGAGCCAGGCCCGGTAGTCCCCGAGCTCGGCGGCAAACAGACCCTCCCGCCCGGCGTTGACGCCGTGCCCGGTGAACGCCAGCTTGAGCGGCTCCCACAGGTTGGGCACGATGACGGTCCAGAAATTGAGGATGATGTAATAGCCGGCCGACACGCCCACGAACAAGTGCTCGGCGAACTTGTAGAGCGGATTGTCCTTGTAGATGAAGCTCAGGATGAAGAGCGTGAGCAGGGCGGCGACCCAGATGCCCAGGTCGCCGGTCGGGTGCGGCGTCATGCGCCCCTCCGCCGCCGTCCCCACTGCACGAAGTTGCCGCCGAGGATGCACAGCGCGACGAAAATGTGGCCCAGCGACTGGGCGTCCATCCCGCGCGTGGCCGTCCCCGATTCGCCCCGGGCCTTTTCGTACTCGGCCGCGCCCGCCATGCCGCCGAGCAGGCCGCGGAGCTGGCCCGACTGGAGGTAGGGGTAGTACTCCGGCGCGCTCACCGCGGTGACTCCGGCCACCATCGGCAGGTGGAAGCGGGCCTGGACCTGCTGCACCCATTCCTTGGTCCCCGGGTAGCCGGCCGAGACGCTCACGAGCAGCGCGAAGGTGGAGTAGTCGCCCACCTCCCGCATCATCGGCAGGCCGCGCGTGTTGTTGCCGCGGTAGTCGCGGGGGAAGGCATTGGCCACCCCCTGCCCCATGAGCACCATCACCGCCTCGTTGCCCGCCTTGTAGCCGAGGTTGACGTAGTCCACGCCGTAGTGCTTGTCCGGAAACTCCCGCGCGACCTCGCGCAGCACGCTGTCCACCAGTCCCGGGCCGCCGTTCCACAGCACCGTCACCACCACCTTGCAGTCCTGCGACAGCAGTTGGCGGAACGCGGTGCGCGTCATCGGGACCAGCTCGGGGATCGCGCCCGGGTCGTAGTCGCAGGACATCAGCACCGTGGAGCCGGGCTTGAGCTGGTCCATGGCGTCCGCGAAGCCGCGCACCGGCGGCGTGATCTGGAGCGGCAGCGCCAGCGGGAACAGCAGCGGATACAGCACGAGCAGGCCCATGACCAGGAAGATCCACCGCCGGTCCAGCGTCCCCATGCGGAGCGCCAGGCCGGCCAGCCGCTCCCGCACTCCCTTCGCCGCGTTCGGCATCGGCCTAGTCCTCCCCGCTCAGGTACGAGCGCTCGATCCCGAGGATGACGCGCAGGCCGGTGGCCATGACCCCGAATGCCGCGCCGATGAGGATCGCGCGCTTGGCCGCGTTCTGCGGCACGTTCATGATCCAGTCCTGGATCGAGCCGATCTGGATCGCGTTCCACAGCCCCTCGGGGATCACGCCGTGCAGGCTGCCGGTCAGCCATTGGGTCACGACGTTTCCCACCGGCACCCGCCCCAGCATCACCAGCAGCGCCGCCACCGCGAGCAGGCCGGCCTCGACCGTGCGGATGCGGAAGGCGCGAAAGGCGGCCGACGCGATGAAGAAGGCGAGCAGCGCGAACATCGTCGCCTGCATCGGCGAGTAGAGCTGATTGTAGATCCACTTCGAGCGCGTGCCGGGATTGAGGAAGCCGGGACCCTCGATCGCGCCGATCGTCAGTGTCGCCACCAGCCCCACGATCAGCACCAGCTTGAAGGGCCAGCCCGGGATCCGCTTGTAGATTGCGTCGATATTGACGCGCAGCACGTTGGCGCCGCCCAGCACGTAGCCGAAGGCGACGACGATGATGGCGCTCACCTGGAGGAAGTCCGCCGGCACGCTGACCCACTGGTGGGGCACGAAGAACGACAGGATCATGAACAGCCCGATCACCGCCGTCAGGAACAGGGGCAGCTCGCGCTTCACCGGGTCCTCCCTACTGCGTGACCATCCACTGGGTCAGCCAGTGGATGCCCAGGGATTCGAGGCCGCAGCCGACGACGATCGTCACGATGATCACGAGCTTGATCAGGTCGGCGCCCTTGAGGCTGCCCACCAGTCGTGCATCGCCCGACAGGTACGCGCTCGCGGCATACAGCTCCTCGCCGATCAGGGTGTAGTCGCATGCGACCACGAAGAACGGCAGCTGGTGCACGTTGGCGGTGCCCGCCACCTGGATCGCGCCGGTGGCGAAGCCGGTCTCGGCGAGCAGCAGCGACTCGGCGAAGAACGCTCCCATGAAGATGTGGGCCGCCGGCTTGTCGCGCATCATGATGCCGCCCACCGCCGCGACGTAGGCGAACTGCTCGGGCGAGATGAAGCGCACGCTGTTCGGATCGTACTGGTCGGGCTTGCCGGCGTTCAGGTAACCGCTCTTCACCATCTCCTGGGCGATCGTGAACGGGATCGGGTAGGTCACCGGGACGGTGATCGGGGTCTCGTAGCGCGCGGTGAGACGGGCGACGTTCTCGAGGATCACCAGCCCGGCCACGGTCTGGATGTCGTCGATGTCGGTGATGCCGGGCACGTAGAGCACCGAGCGGCCCATCTCGGTGGCGCGGCCGATCGCCTCCTCGATCGCATCGATGCCGGGGATGCGACGGACGAAGGGCTTGCGCCCCGATTGCGCGCTCCAGATGTAGTAGAGCACGAAGCTGAAGAACAGCAGGGTGAAGACCAGCACGCTCCAGCGGGTGCGGTTGAGCCATTGCGAGGTGGCCCGCACCGGGCCGTAGATGCCGAGCGCCTGGGTGATGCCGCCGGGGCCCGCGGCCGCCACGCGGTAGTAGTACTCCACGCCCCGTCGCACCGTCTGGTCGACCTTCGACTCGTTCCCCGCGCCGACCGAGTCCACGATCGCCCAGGGGCCGGAGGGCGACGTGGCGCGCTCGAGGAAGTACCGCGTGACGCGCTGGACTCCCGGCATGTCGTCCGGCGACCTCGTCCACCACAGGTCGATGGCGCGGCCGGCGTCGTTCGGGACATCCGCGCCCACCAGTCCCCGGGGGGGCGCGGGAGGCGGCGCGTCCTGCGCGCGAGTCGCCGGCGGCGCGAGCACCAGGGCCAGCGCCAGCACGATCCAGGTGACGGCCCGCCGGGATGGGCGCGCCTGGAACCAACGCAACGGGACCCCCATGGCGGTGGGTGGGCCGGGCGCCGCCGGATTCGCCCCGCGACGCGCGATCACACGATTGGAGCGCTCGAAAGTATAGCGGTCCCGGGGGGCTGTCAACGGTTTTGACCCGCTCACTCCGCGATCAACTCGACGTTCGCCCGCGGGATGATGGCGCGCGCGTGGTCGTCGTCGAACTCCACCACGACGACGCGCACCGCCGCTTCGGTTTCGAGCACCTGCAACTCTGGAGGAAGCTCGATGACCTGGCCCAGGCGTCCGAAATAGGGCTCGCGGATGATCCGCAGCGGGGAGCCGACCTCGAGCCCGGATTCCCCGCCCGGGTGCCGCTGCTCGGCGCCCTCGGCACGCGGAATGAGGATCTCGGGGCGCATCACTCCGGCCCGGATCTGGGTCGCCCCGCTCACCGAGGCCTGCTCCCCCTGGTGGGCGGCGAGCAGCCGCCAGGTGCGCTCGGCCATGCGGATGTGGCCGAAGCCCTCGGTGAGCACCAGCGTGAGCCCCAGCTCCTCCGAGCCGGTGATCGCCACCCCGAGATCGCGGCCCAGGAGCTGGCGCAGGTCGCGGTCGTCGAACCCCCCCACCACCACCGCCGCCACCCCCAGCTCGCGCGCCCGCATGAGCACCGCATAGGGGACGTAGGCCCCCGCCACCACCACCTGGCCGCGGTGCGCCGCGGTGAGATCCGCGGCCTCGAGCGCCGCGTCGGGGCCGCGCGCCACGATCGCGATCGGGCCGAAGGTCTCGCCGCCGACGCCGAAGATGCCCTGCAGGAAAGCGGCGCGGGTCTCGACCAGGACGCCCTCGTCCGGCAGCACCTCGGCGACGGCGCCGCGAACGAACGCATTGACCTCGACCGGGATCGGCGGCTCGCGGAGGATGAGCTGGCCGGTCACGCTCGACACGCTCTCGAGCGTCCCCTTCGCCGGCGCGGTCGCCACGGTGCGCACCAGCCCGAAGAGGCTCCTGGAGTCGGCGATCGGCTCGTCCTTCGCGACCTGGGTTCCCAGCGGCTTGAGCAACGCCGCGGGCACCTTGACCGGGTCGAGCGACAGCCTCGCGGCCAGGTTCACGGTCTGCACGTTGCCGGGCAGCTCGCAGCGCGCGACGATGGTGTCGGCCTCGAGCGCGTCGCCCTGCCCCACCAGCACGTGGCCCTTGAGCGGCAGACGCCGCTCGCGGGTCAGCCGCGCCCACTCGGTGACGCGCAGGCCGGGGGTGTAGGCGTGGGCCACGCTCAGATCTCCCGCGCGTAGAGGCCGAGCGCGGCGTTCCAGCGGCGCAGCAGCGCGATCCGCCGCGCGGCGTCCTCGGGCAGTCCGAACGGCCGGCGCCCACGGGCATCCACGATCAGCCCCACGGCGCCGCCGTGCACCTCGGCCTCGATCACGTTTCCGCGGCCGGCGCCGAGGTCGAACCCGCGCTCCGGGGTGGCGGTGAGGCGGACGCTTCCCTCGCGCGGCAGCGGCAGCAGCACGAGTTCGCCGGCGGGCACCGCGCGGGTCACGGGCTCCTGTCCCGGCGCGGCGATCCCCACGGTGACGCACGGCTGCCCCGGCTTCCCGGCGCCGATCGGCGCCACCACCGCGCCCAGCCGGATGAGGCAGTCGCGCTCGAACACCTGCGTCGCCGCCTCCTCGTGCACCGTCGACAGCACGCCGAGCTGGGGCGCCATGAAGATGCTGTCCACCGCGAGCTCGGTCACGCCCTCGGGCAGGAACGCGTCCACCATCATCAGCGCCGCCTGCACCCGCCGCGGCGCGTGCGAGAGGACGCCGCCCGAACCCACCAGCAGGCCCAATTGGAGCAGGTCGACCAGCGACGAGCCGGTTTCGGTCTGGGACATGATGTCGGAGATCGTGCGTTCGCTCTGGATCCCCTTGAGCCCCACCGCCAGCGACTTGTGCTGCTCGAAGGCGAGCCGCAGCGCCTCGCGCGCGATCGCCTGCTCGATCACCAGGTCTTCGAGGGTCTGGGGGATGGTCGTCGGTCGGATCATCTTGTTCTTGATCCGATTCCTCAGCTCGACCTCGTCCACCTCGAAGGGCACCCAGCGCAGGATGTTGTCGATGCCGGCTTCGGCCAAGACGTTCGAGACCGAGTAGCTCATGCCGAGGTTGGCCGAGACCGTGCGGTTGAACACGCCGGCGAAGACCGAGAAGACGTCGGTGGTGGCGCCGCCGATGTCCACGCCCACCACCGCGATCCCGTCGCGCTTCGCCACCTTCTCGATGATGATGCCCACCGCCCCGGGCGTGGGCATGATCGGCGCGTCGGTCCAGGTCATCAGCGTCTTGTAGCCCGGGGCGTGGGCCATCACGTGCTCCATGAACAACTCGTGGATCGCGTCGCGCGCCGGCCGCAGGTTCTCGCGCTCGAGCGACGGCCGCAGGTTCGGCACCACGCTCAGCGCGGTGCGCTTCGCGAGCCGCTCGGTGACCAGATCCGCGGCGTCGCGGTTCCCGGCGTAGATCACCGGCAGATCGTACCCCGCGCCCAGCCGGGCCCGGGGGTCCGCGGCCACCAGAATTTCCGCCATCTCGACCACGCGCTTGACGTCGCCGCCGTCGGTGCCCCCCGAGAGCAGGATCATGTCGGGCCGCAGCTGGCGCAGGAGCCGGATCTTCTCGTGCGGGCGCCGCCCATCGTTGAGGGCGATCACGTCCATCACGATCGCGCCCGCGCCGAGGGCGGCCCGCTGCGCGCTCTCCCCGGTCATCTGCAGCACCAGTCCCGAGACCATCATCTGCAGCCCGCCGCCCGCGCTCGAGGTCGAAACGTAGAGATCCACGCCTTCGTCCCCACGTTGCGGGCTGACGATGCGCTCGCCGTCGAGGATGCGCCGGCCCGCCAGCTCCTCGACCTCGCGCACCGCGTTGAGCACGCCGCGCGTGACATCCTCGAAGGGCGCCTCGACGGTCGTGGGCGCCTCGCCGCGCACCACCAGGCGGTAGCCGTCCTCGCGCCGCTCGATGAGGATCGCCTTGGTCGTGGTGGAGCCGCAGTCGGTCGCGAGAATCGAGCGGACGTCCTGGGGGCGGATCTCGGCGCTCATGCCCCGGGGCCCCGCCGCGCGGCACGGCGCGCCGCCGCCTCCCTCCCGCGGGCGGCTTCGCGCTCGTCGGCCAGGCGCTCGATCATGCCGGCGAGCGCGCGCAGCGCCTCGCGCCGCTCCACCAGCAGCGCGTAGCGCCGGTAGTCGGGCAGGCGGAACAGGGCCTGGACCAGCGGCTCGAAGAAGATCATGGTCTGGCCCGCCAGCAGCGAGACCGGACTGCCGCCCTCGAGCGCCAGGATCGCGGGAACCTCCATCCGCAGGGTGACGACCCGCTGCGCCAGGCGCTCGAGCAGCGCGAGGTCCTCGGCCGCCAGCGTGGCGGGCTCAGAGGCCATGGTGCGCCAGACGGCGGCCGAGCTCGGCCGGCAGCGACTCCCCCCGGCGCCGCGGCATCGGCAGCACCAGCGCACGGTAGGGGTCGAGCCAGTGACGGCGCGTGAAGGGCGAGACCACGAGCCCGTGGGGCTCCAGGCGCGCGCTCCGGATCTCGCTCCACGCCCGGCACTGCCAGCCGAGCGGCCCGCGCCGCGCGACTCCGGCGGCGTCCACGCGGCAGCGCCCGGGGGCCATCGCGGGGGCCAGGGACGACACCGCCAGGACGCACAAGGCCAGGGTCACCAGCGGCGGCAGGCGGAGCCCCGCGACCAGCACGCACATGCCGAGCCCCAGCACCAGCGCCGCCGCGGCGGCTCCCGGCCGCTCGCGCCATGGGTTCACGGTCCACTCGAGCGCGGGGGCTGCGGACGGCCCCGCGGGGGGTGGCCCCGATGCGCCGCCGCCCGCTGCGGAATCGGGCTCTGGATCCCGCGCCAGGCTCACCGCCACGTCGAGGACGTCTCCGCGGAAGGGGACGGGGCGGGCGCCGGATCCTGCCAGCGCAGCACCAGTTCGCGTGCCGCGCGCCCCTCGTCGAGCCGCTGCAGCGGAGTGCCATGGGGGGCGTCGAGCAGCAGCTGCGGACTCTCGCGCGCTTCGGCGGCGATGCGCTTCATGGCCGCGGCGAAGTGGTCGAGGCGATCCAGGGTCTCGGTCTCGGTGGGTTCGATCATGAGCGCCTCCTCGACGATCAACGGGAAGTACACGGTGGGCGCGTGCACGCCGAAGTCGAGCAGCCGCTTGGCGACGTCGAGCGTCTTGACGCCGTAGCGCTTGAGCCCGCGGCCCGAGAGCACGAACTCGTGCATGCAGTGCTCCGGATGCGGCAGCTCGTAGGTGCCGGCGAGGCGACGCATGAGGTAGTTGGCGTTGAGAATCGCATTCCGGCTCACGCCGCGCAGTCCCTGCGGGCCGAGCGTCAGGATGTAGGTCAGCGCGCGCACCAGGATGCCGAAGTTGCCGTGGAACCCGTGGACCCGTCCGATGGACCCGGGCCGGTCCGAGGACAGCCGCAGCAGCCCGTCGCGCTCGACGATGACCGGCACCGGGAGAAACGGCTCGAGGTGTCGCGCCACCGCGACCGGGCCCGCGCCGGGTCCGCCGCCGCCGTGCGGCGTGGAGAACGTCTTGTGGAGGTTGATGTGCATGACGTCGAAGCCGAGGTCCCCGGGCCGCACGTGGCCGACCAGCGCGTTGAGGTTGGCGCCGTCCAGGTAGACCTGCGCTCCCGCCTCGTGCGCGAGCCGCGCGACCTCGAGGATGCGCGGCTCGAATAGCCCGAGGGTGTTGGGCACCGTCAGCATGAGCGCGGCGGTTTCGGCGCTCAACGCCCCACGCAGCGCCTCGGGATCCACGGTCCCGTGCGACCCCGAGGCGATGGTCATGGTCTCGTAACCGACGAGCCGCACGCTCGCGGGGTTGGTGCCGTGGGCCGAATCGGGAACGATGACCGTGCGCCGGCTCGCCTCGCCGCGCGAGCGGTGCCAGGCACGGATGAGCAGCAGCCCCGTCAGCTCTCCCTGGGCCCCGGCCGCGGGCTGCGTCGTGACCGCGGCGAAGCCGGTGATCTCGGCGAGCGCGCGCTGGAGGTCGTGCATCACGCGGATCGCGCCCTGGATCGACTCGTCGTCGGCCAGCGGGTGGGCGAGCGCGAAGCCCGGGAGCGAGGCCACCTCGTCGTTGATCTTGGGATTGTGCTTCATCGTGCAGGAGCCGAGCGGATAGAGCCCCTTGTCGACGTGATGGTTGAGGGCCGACAGCTCGATGAAGTGCCGCACGACCTCGGGCTCGCTCACCTGCGGTAGCCGCAGCTCGTCGCGCAGCCGGGCGCCCGGCAGCAGCTCGGCCAGCGGGCGCGGCGGCACGTCGCATGCGGGCAGCCCGGGCCCGCGATGCCCGGGGCCGCCCTGCTCGTTCAGCAGCCTGCGCTCGAGGTTCATCGCACGCCCTCTCCCGCGCGCTCGAGCACGCGCAGCCAGGCGTCGATCTCCTCGACGCTGCGCTGCTCGGTCACCGCCACCAGCAGCCAGCGCCGCCATTCGGGGCGGAAGCGGCCGAGGTCGACCCCGGGCAGGACGCCGTCGCGGCGCCCCTGGCCGCACACCCGCGCCGCGTCCACCGGACACTCGAGCACGAACTCGCGGAAGAACGGCCCGCCATGGACCAGCCGGTAGCCGGCCAGCGCCGCGGCCCGCTCGGCCGCATGGTGCGACTTGCGGACGCACAGTGCCGCGACCTCGCGCAGGCCTTCGCGGCCCATGAGCGCGAGGTAGATCGTCGCGCGCAGCGCGATCAGACCCTGGTTGGTGCAGATGTTGGACGTCGCCTTCTCCCGCCGGATGTGCTGCTCGCGGGTCTGGAGGGTCAGCACGAAGCCACGGCGGCCCTGGCGGTCCACGGTCTGGGCGGCGAGTCGCCCCGGCATCCTGCGCACCAGCGCCTGGCGGCAGGCGAAGAAGCCGAGCATCGGTCCACCGAAGGAGGGCGGGTTGCCGAGGCTCTGGCCCTCCCCGACGACGATGTCCGCGCCGCTGGTACCCGGCGGCTCGAGCAGCGCCAACGCGATCGGATCGCAGCACGCCACGGCCAGCGCACCCGCCTCGTGCGCCAGCGTGTGCATCGCATGCGGGGTTTCGATCAGGCCGAAGAAATTCGGGTGCTGATAGAGCACGCAGGCGACTTCGGGGCCGAGCGCGGGCTTCAGGTCCTCGGGCGCGCACTGACCGCCGCGGTCGGCGACCACGGTGAGATCCCCGGGGTCGAGGTAGGTGCGGAGCACCTCGATGGTGTGGGGATGGAACGCGCCCGCCACGACCACGCGCCGGCGACCGGTGTGGGCGCGCGACAACAGCGCCGCTTCGACCGCCGCCGTCGCCCCGTCGTAGAGCGACGCGTTCGCCACCTCCATGCCGGTGAGCTCCGCCACCATGCTCTGAAACTCGAAGATCGCGGTCAGCGTGCCCTGGGCGACCTCGGCCTGGTAGGGGGTGTAGGCCGTCGCGAACTCCGAGCGCATCGCGAGCGCGTTGACCGCGGCCGGGATGTAGTGATCGTAGACGCCGCCGCCGAGGAACGAGACCGAGTGGTCCGCGTCGTTGGAGCGCGCGAGGCGCCCGAAGCGCCGACGGATCTCGATCTCGGACAGCGGTCCCTCGATCGGAGGAGGCTGCTCGAGGAGCACCTCCCGCGGGATGGCCGCCAGCAGATCCTCGAAGCGATCCACCCCGATCGCTTCCAACATCCGCCGCTCTTCCTCCACGGTGCGCCCGACGTAGCTCATGCGTGCTGTGCCTCGACCAGCCGCTCGTAGTCCACGCTCGAGAGCAGCTTCTGGTAGTCGGCGGGCACGGTGGGCCGCAGGCGGATCATCCAGCCTTCGCCGAAGGGCTCCTGATTGACGAGCGCGGGATTGTCCGCCAGGGCGGTGTTGACCTCGACCACCTCGCCGCCGAGCGGAGCAAAGAGATCGCTCACCGTCTTGACCGCCTCGACGACGCCGAACGTCTTCGCCGCCTCGACCTTGCGTCCCACCTCGGGAAGCTCGACGAACACGACGTCTCCCAACTGGTCGGTGGCGTAGCTGGTGATGCCCACGGTCACGACCCCGCCTTCGAGGCGGGCCCACTCGTGCTCGGCGGTGTAGCGAACGTCATCGGGGTAGACCAAGGCATCCTCCTTGTGGGGATCAGCTGCGCTTCGAGCCCTGGGTGTAGAACGGACGCTTGACGACGGTCGCGGGGAACGCCCTCGCTCCCGACCGCACCACCAGCGCACGACCGACCCGGGCGAGGCTACTTTCGACGTACGCCATGCCGATCGGACGCCCGAGGCTGGGGCTGAAGCTGCCGCTGGTCACCCGTCCCATCGAACGCCCTTCGACCTCGGCGATCATGCCATGCCTGAGGACGCGGCGGCCCTCGACCTCGAGACCGACGAGCTTGCGCGTCGGGCCCTGCTGCTTCTGCCTCACCAGGGCGTCCCTTCCGATGAAATCCCCCTTCTCGAGCTTCACCGTCCAACCCAGACCCGCCTCGAGGGGCGTGGTCGATTCGTCGATGTCGTGGCCGTAGAGCATGTAGGCCATCTCGAGGCGGAGGGTGTCGCGGGCCCCCAGCCCGACCGGTTGGAGCCCCGCGGAGCCGCCGGCTCGCACCAACCCCTCCCACACCACCGCCGCGTGCGCGGGATCGAAGTAGAGCTCGAACCCGTCCTCCCCGGTGTAGCCGGTGCGCGAGATCAGGGCCGGAGCCCCGAAGAGCGGGCCGTGGAGAAACCGGTAGGAGGCCAATTCGAGCGCCTGGTCCGGAACGTGGCCGCGCAGCACGTCAGGGGCCCTGGGCCCCTGCACCGCCAGCAGCGCGGTGGCATCGGAGCGGTCCGTCAGGCGGATCTCCGGCGGACAATGTTCCCGCAGCCACTGGAAGTCCTTCGCGATGTTCGAAGCGTTCACGACCAACATGAAGTGATCGTCGGAACGATAAATCAGCAGGTCGTCAACGATGCCGCCGTCCGGCCGGCACATGGGCGTGTACAGGGCCTGTCCGATCTCCACGGCGGCGACGTGGTTGGTGACCATCGAATCGAGGAATTCGACCGCCCCCGGGCCGCGGACGTCGAATTCGCCCATGTGCGAGATGTCGAACAGGCCCACTCCGCGCCGCACGCGCAGGTGCTCTTCCACATCGCCCGTGTAGCGCACCGGCATCTCGAAGCCGGCGAACTCGATCAGCTTGCCGCCGCCGGCGCGATGGTAGGAATGAAAAGGGGTTCGCTTGAGGGTCGTCTGAGGTGGCACGGATCGACTCCAAGGCCTGAAGCGGACGCACGTTAACGAAACCCGGCGTCAGAATCAAGGAAGCGGGACCGCACGGGAACGGTGGGCCGCGGGCGCCCGGTCTCCCTCTGGATCGCAGAGGAACGACGCGAACGCACCTCTCCCCGACGGCGCCCCCCCGTCGGGTAGATCAGCCGCGCTTGACGGGTGTTTGCCCGCGGCCGGCGTCCCTGAGCACGCCGAGATCCTGTCCGACCCGGGTGAAGGCCTCGACCGCCCGGTCCACATGATGCGGCTCGTGCGCGGCCGAGAGCTGCACGCGAATGCGCGCCTTGCCCTTGGGCACCACCGGGAAGGAGAAGCCAATGACGTAGATGCCCTCGTCGAGCAGCCGGCGCGCCATGTCGTGGGCGAGCTTCTCGTCGTAGAGCATGATCGGCACGATCGGGTGCGATCCGGGCGTGATGTCGAAGCCCGCGGCGGTCATCGCTTCGCGGAAGCGCCGGGTGTTGGCGGTCAACCGCTCGCGTAGCTCGCTGGTGTGCGACAGAAGATCGAGCACCGCGATCGAGGCCCCCACCACCGCCGGGGGCAGCGCGTTGGAGAACAGGTAGGGTCGGGAGCGCTGGCGCAGCAGGGCGATGATCTCGCGCCGCCCCGAGGTGAAACCACCGAGCGCGCCCCCGAGCGCCTTGCCCAGGGTGCCGGTGATGACATCGACACGGCCGCTGACGCCCGCCTGCTCGGCGCTCCCCCGTCCGGTGGGCCCGACGAACCCGGTCGCGTGGCAGTCGTCCACCATCACCAGCGCGCGGTGGCGGTCGGCGAGATCGCAGATGCGGCCAAGGTCGGCGACGTGGCCGTCCATGCTGAACACGCCGTCGGTCGCCACCATCACCCGCCGGCAGCCCTTGGACCGGGCCTCGCTCAGGCAGCGCTCGAGGTCCGTCATGTCGGCGTGCTCGAACCGCCAGCGCTGGGCCTTGCACAGCCGCACCCCGTCGATGATCGAGGCATGGTTGAGGGCGTCCGAGATGATCGCGTCGCGCTCGTCCAGGAGCGGCTCGAACACGCCACCGTTGGCGTCGAAGCACGCCGCGTACAGGATGGTGTCCTCCGTGCCGAGGAACTCCGCGATCCGGCGCTCGAGGGTCTTGTGGAGGTCCTGGGTGCCGCAGATGAAGCGCACCGAGGAGAGCCCGTAGCCCCGCGAATCGAGCGCGCGGCGCGCGGCCTCGATCACCGCCGGGTGACTCGAGAGACCGAGGTAGTTGTTGGCGCAGAAGATCAGCACCCTGCGGCCGTCGGCGAGCGTCACCTCCGGGCCCTGGGGCGAGGCGAGGATGCGCTCGTCCTTCCACAGGCCGGACTCGCGGATCTGCGTGAGCTCGGCCTCGAGTTGCGACTTCAGGCTCTGGTCCATGGTCTCCCTTCCCGCGTCACGCGCTCTGTCCCCACGGGATCAACACCACCTTTCCGGCGTTGCCGGATCGCAACTGCGCGATCGCTTCGTCGATCTTCCCCATCGGCATCACGTGCGTGATCGCGGGTCGGATATCGAGCCGACCGCTGCGCAGCAGATTGTCCATCTGGTACCAGGTCTCGTACATGCGCCGGCCGATGATCCCATGGAGCGTGACGCCCTTGAAGATGAGCAGGCGGTTCCAGTCGAGATCGAAGCTCTCGCGCGGCAGGCCGAGCTGCGAGAGCCGGCCGCCGTTGCGCAGCGCGGCGAGACCGTCGCGGATCGCCTGCGGACTTCCCGACATCTCGAGCACCCCGTCGAGTCCGCGTCCCTCGGTCAGTTCCATCACGCGCTCGACGAAGCTCTCCTTGGATGCGTCGATCACCGCATCGGCCATCATCCGCCGGGCCAGGTCGAGCCGATAGGGCGAGACGTCGCTGGCGATCACCTGGCAAGCGCCGGCCGCGCGGGCGACGCCGATCGCGAACAGGCCGATCGGCCCGCACCCGGTGACGGCGATGCGGCACGCGGACAGCGGGCCGGCGAACGCCGTGTGGACCGCGTTGCCCAGCGGCTCCATGACCCCCTGCACCTCGAGCGGAACGTTCGCGGGCGCCCGCCAGGCGTTGGCGGAGGGCACCTTCACGTATTCGGCGAAGCCGCCGTTGACGTCCACGCCGAGGATCCTGGTGTTCTCGCAGACGTGCCCGCCGCCCGTGCGGCAGGCGGTGCAATGTTCGCAGATGATGTGGCTCTCGCACGAGACGCGCTCGCCGGGTTTGAACTCGCTGACCCCGGCGCCGAGCCCCACCACCTCGCCCACGAACTCGTGGCCGAGGGTGACGGGCGGGCGGACGCGATTCTGGGACCAGCGGTCCCACTCGAAGATGTGGAGGTCGGTGCCGCACACCCCGGCGCGCAGCACGCGCAGCAGGATCTCTCCGGGGCCCGGAGTCGGCACCGGCACCTCGTGAATCTCCACGCCGGGACCGGACTGCGCCTTGACCACCGCCTTCATCGTGGTGGCCCGCGGCGCCGCGCCGGTCTCGGGTGTCGCGGCGGGTGTGGGAGTCGTCGGGTTCATGGTAGGACCTGGCGCAAGGCGTCCCCGGTGTGCGATCCCCGGACGCGCGCCACCGCCTCGGGGGTCCCGGCCGCCACCAGCGCCCCGCCGCCGTCGCCGCCCTCGGGTCCGAGGTCGATCAGCCAGTCGGCACACTTGATGACGTCGAGATTGTGCTCGATGACCGCGACCGTGTTGCCGCGGTCCACGAGGGCCTGCAGCACGTCGAGCAGCACGCGGACGTCCTCGAAATGCAGTCCGGTGGTGGGCTCGTCGAGAATGTACAACGTCCGCCCGGTCGCGACGCGGGAAAGTTCGGTCGCCAGCTTGACCCGCTGGGCCTCGCCGCCGGAGAGCGTGGTCGCCGCCTGTCCGAGGTGGATGTAGCCGAGCCCGACGCCCTTCAGGGTCTCGAGCTTGCGGCGGATCGGCGGCACCGCGCCCAGGAACTCGAGCGCCTCCTCGACCGTCAGGTCGAGCACGTCGGCGATCGACCGGCCGCGGTACATCACCTCGAGCGTCTCGCGGTTGTAGCGGCGGCCGTGGCACAGGTCGCAGCGCACGAAGACGTCGGGCAGGAAGTGCATCTCGATCTTGCGCAGGCCATCGCCCTGACAGGTCTCGCAGCGCCCCCCCTTGACGTTGAACGAGAAGCGGCCCGGCCCGTAACCGCGCGCCTTGGCCTCCGGGAGCTGCGCGAACAGGTCGCGGACGAACGAGAACGTGCCGGTATAGGTGGCGGGGTTCGAGCGCGGGGTGCGGCCGATCGGACTCTGGTCGATCGCCACCACCTTGTCCACCTGATCGACCCCGCGCAGCCCACGGTGCGGACCGGGCAGCGGTCCAGCGCCGCCGAAGTGGCGCTCCAGCGCGGCACGCAGGATGTCGTTCACCAGCGTGCTCTTGCCCGAACCGGAGACCCCCGTGACGCAGACCAGGGCGCCGAGCGGAATGGCCACGTCCAGATCACGCAGGTTGTGCGCGCGCGCCCCCAGGACCTCCAGCGCGCGCCCGTTGCCCGAGCGGCGCTTCCGCGGCACCGGGATCTCGCGATCCCCGCGGAGGTAGGCGCCGGTGAGCGAGTCGGCGTGATTCCGCACCTCCTCGGGAAGGCCCGCGGCGACCAGGCGTCCGCCGTGCCGGCCCGCCCCCGGGCCGAGGTCGACGAGATAGTCCGCGGCGTCCATGGTGTCGCGGTCGTGCTCGACCACCACCACCGTGTTGCCGAGGTCGCGCAGCGTGCGCAGCGTGTCGAGCAGCCGGCGGTTGTCACGGTGGTGAAGCCCGATCGACGGCTCGTCCAGGATGTAGAGCACGCCGGTGAGCTGGGAGCCGATCTGGGTGGCCAGTCGGATGCGCTGCGCCTCCCCGCCGGCCAGCGACGCGGCCGGCCGGTCGAGCGTGAGGTAGCCGAGACCCACGTCCTCGAGGAAAGCCAGGCGGCCCGCGATCTCCTTGAGAATGGGAGCCGCGATCGTCGCCTGCGACCCCGCGAAGCGCAGCGCGGCCAGCGCGGTGCGCGCGGCGGCCACCGAGCGCGCCGTCCACCCGGAGATGTTCTCGCCGGCGATCCGGACCGCCAGGCTCTCGGCCCGCAGCCGCCGGCCTCCGCAATCCGGACACGGGGTCGGATTCATGAGGCTGGCGATCCAGCGCCGCACGCCGTCGCTCCCGGTCTGGCGGTAGCGGCGCTGGAGGTTCGGGATCACCCCTTCGAAGGTCGAGCGATGAATGAAGGCCGAGCCCTTGGCGGTGCGGAACTCGAAGCGCACTTCCTGGTCGCCCGAGCCGTGGAGGATGAGCCGCTGGATCCGGGCCGGGAGCCGCTTCCAGGGCGTGCCGAGCGAGAAGTCGAACTTCTTCGCCAGCGCCTTGAGCGTGCCGCCCACCCAGGTGCCGCCGGCATCGCCCCACGCCGCCACCGCCCCCTCGCCGATGCTCTTCGAGGGATCGGGCACCACGCGCCCCGGGTCGACCTCCAGACGGGTGCCGATGCCGTCGCAGGTCCGGCAGGCGCCGTAGGGCGAGTTGAACGAGAAGCTGCGCGGCTCGAGCTGCTCGACGCTGGTGCCGCACTGGCCGCACGCGGCGCCCCGGCTCAGCGGCAGATCCGCCTCGCCCTCGCGCGAGGCGATGACCAGTCCATCGGCGAGATTGAGCGCGGTCTCGACCGACTCCGCCAGCCGCGCGCGCGAGGCGTCCTCGACCGTCAGCCGGTCCACGACGACCTCGATGTCGTGACGCTTCTGCCGCGACAGCCGAGGCGGGTCGTCGAGCTCGATCCAGGCGCCGTCCACCCGGGCGCGCAGGTAGCCCTGGCGGCGCAGCGCCTCGAACTCCTTGCGATACTCGCCCTTGCGCCCGCGCACCATCGGGGCGAGCAGGACCAGTCTGGATCCGGGGTAGCGCGCGGTCAACAGGTCCACCATCTCCTGGACGCTCTGGCGCGCCATCCGGCTGCCGCAATTCGGGCAGTACTGCTCGCCGAGGCGCGCGAACAGCAGGCGCAGGTAGTCGTAGATCTCCGTGATCGTCGCCACCGTGGACCGGGGATTGGAGCCCGCGCCGCGCTGCTCGATCGCGATCGCCGGCGACAGGCCCTCGATCGCGTCGACCTCGGGCTTTTCCATCTGGCCGAGGAACTGGCGCGCGTAGGCCGACAGCGACTCGACGTAACGGCGCTGACCTTCCGCGTAGAGCGTGTCGAACGCGAGCGACGACTTGCCGGAGCCCGAGACTCCGGTGATCACGATCAGGCTCTGGCGCGGCAGCCGCAGCGTGAGGTTCTGCAGATTGTGCTCGCGCGCCCCGCGGATGACGATGTCGGACAGGCCGCGCGGCGAGGCCGCGGCCTGCGGGTCGGGGCGGAGCGGGCGCTTCAGGGTCTCGGTATGCGTCGCCATCGGCAGGTGACTATAGCAGGTCGCGAATCGGGGTCGGCACCGTCGCCGCGGATCGCGATCGGCGGCCGCGCTACTCCCAGCGCAGCGCCTCCACCGGGTCGAGGCGCGAGGCGCGCACCGCCGGGTAGAGCCCGAAGAACAACCCGACACCCACCGAGAAGAAGAACGCCACGATCACGGCCCACAGCGGCGTGTGGGCGGGCAGCTTGCTCAAGACCCGGACGAGCTGGGCCACACCCGCCCCGAGGCCGATGCCGATCAGACCCCCGATCCCGGTCAGGGCGGCCGCCTCGATCAGGAATTGCAGCAACACCGTCACCCGCCGGGCGCCCACCGCCTTGCGCAGCCCGATCTCGCGCGTGCGCTCGGTGACCGCCACCAGCATGATGTTCATCACCCCGATGCCCCCGACCAGCAGCGCGATCGAGGAGATGAGGATCATCACCATGTAGGTGGCGCCGGTGAGCTGATTGTAGAGATCCGCGAGCGCGTCTTCGGTGAACACCTCGAAGTTGCTGGGGGCGCCGGCGCGAAGGCCGCGCCGGCGGCGCAGCACCTCGATGATCTGGTCCACCGCGGCCCCGTTGCGCTCGGGCGAGACCGCCACGGCGTTGAGGTAGCACTCGCCCCGCGCGGGAACGTAGAAGGGCGCGTTATCGGGCGGCGGGAAGTACTTGTCGAGCGTGGTGTAGGGAATCGTGACCAGCTCGTCGGGGTTGCCGAACAGACTCCGGCCCTTCGGTTCCAGCTCGCCGATCACCCGGAACGGGATGCCGTTGAGGTGCACCATGCGGCCGATCGGGTTTTCCCCGCGCACGAACAGGGCGTCACGGATGTCGCGGCCGATCACGATGACCTGGCTGCGGTGCTGCACCTCCTCGCTCGTGATGAAGCGCCCGATCCCGGGATCGTAGACGTTGACCACCTGGATCTGCGGGTCCGAGCCGATGACCTGGAGCCCGCTGGAGCTGCGGCCGCGGTATTGGACGGTGGCGCCCTCGGTGAAGGCAATGATCGCGACCTCGGCCACGTCCGGGCACAGCCGCCGGATCGCCTCGGCATCCTCGGGGATGAAGGCGTGGCGGTGGCGCAGGCTATCGGGGAATCCGCCGACGTAGAACCCCGGCCTGAACTTGCGGATGTAGATGACGTGCGAGCCGAAAGAGGAGATCGAGGTCTTCACCGTCTGATTGAAGCCCTCGATGATGCTCGCCATCGCCACCACCGTCGCCACCCCGACGACCACTCCAAGCGTGGTGAGCAACGAGCGCATGCGATGCGCCCGCAGGGATCCCCCCGACATGGCGAAGATGCTGCCGACCAGGCGCAACAACGGCGGGGCGGGTCTCATTCGTAGCGCAAGGCCTCGATCGGATCCTGCCGCGCCGCACGCACCGCGGGATACGCTCCGAAGAAGATCCCGACCAGGCTCGAGGACACCAACCCGAGCGCGACCGCCTCCGGACTGACGTAGACCGGCAGCGGCGTGAGCAGCCCCAGGACCAAGGCGATGAAACCGCCCAGCGCCAGCCCGATGAGCCCGCCGACGGCGGAAAGGGTGATCGCCTCGATCAGGAACTGGGTCCGGATGTCACGGCGCCGGGCCCCGAGCGCCTTGCGCACCCCGATCTCTCGCGTGCGCTCGGTCACCGACACCAGCATGATGTTCATGATGACGATCCCACCCACGACCAGCGAGATGGCCGAGACTCCGATGATGACGATGAAGATCGCGCCCGAGAGGTTCTTCCACAGGTCGAGCACCATGTCGGGTGTGACGATCTCGAAGTCGTCGGGCTCGCCCGGGCGCACGTGCCGCTTCGCGCGCAGGATCGCCCGCGCCTCGTCCTGGGCCTGGTTGAAGCTCTCCTGCCCGCGGCTGCGAACGTTGATCTCGACGCTCCGATTGCGGCCGTACATCTGCTCGAAGATGGAGAACGGCACCAGCACGTAGAGGTCCTGGCTCGCGCCGAATGCCGATCCCTTGCGCTCGCCGACCCCGACCACCACCATCTTCAGGCTTCCCACTCGCACTTCCCCGCCGACGGGATCCAGGCTCTGGAACATCTGCTCAGCGACTTCCGCCCCGAGCACGCAGACCGCGGCACGGCCGCGCTCGTCCGCTTCGCCGATCGGCCGGCCGTGGCCGATCGGCAGGTCGTTTACCAGCATGTAGTCGGGTTCGACGCCGCGCACCGTGACGCGCTGGAGGGACCGCGAGCGCCGCCGCACCGTGGCGCCGGCGGTGAGCTGCGCCACCGCGGCCTCGACGTGCGCGCCGGAGCGCGCGATCGCCGCGGCATCCTCGGAGCTGAGATCGCGGCGCTTGCCACGTTCACGGAACGTATCGTTGTCGAACACGATGCCGTACTTGTCGATGCTGAACACATTCGAGCCGGAAGCCGTCAGCTGGTTCGTGACGTACTGATTGAGTCCCTGGACCAGCGAGACCACGGCGATCACCGAGGCGACCCCGATGATCACGCCGAGCAGGGTGAGCGTCGACCGCAGCTTGTTGGCGCGAAGCGCCTGCAGGGCGATGCCGACACTTTCACGAACGTTCATGACCGCCTACCCGTCACGCGGCGCCCCGATCCCGCGGCGGCGCGCACTGCCCCCATCGAGCCGCGCCACCGGGCTCGCGGCGGCCGGCCCTGCGCCGCCTGGCCGCCCCGCGCCGGCCGAGCCGGCGGCCTCGCCAGGGATCACGGCCGCGCGGCGGTCGTGATCGGCGTGCGGACGTCGCTCTCGATCCGACCGTCACGCATGCGCACCGCGCGGTGGGCGTGCTTCGCGATGTCCGCCTCGTGCGTCACCAGGATCACGGTATTGCCCTGCTGCCAGATGCGCTCGAACGACGCCATGATGTCCTCACCGGTGGCCGTGTCCAGGTTGCCGGTGGGCTCGTCGGCGAGGATGATGCTCGGCTTGTTGACCAGGGCCCGGGCGATCGCCACGCGCTGGCGCTGGCCGCCCGACAGCTCGTTGGGCCGGTGCTTCATGCGATCGCCGAGTCCCACCAACTCGAGCGCCTCGCGTGCCCGCCGCCGGCGCTCCTCGTGCCGGATCCCGGCGTAGACCAGCGGCAGCTCGACGTTGTGGAGGGCATCGGCGCGCGCGAGGAGGTTGAACGTCTGGAACACGAAGCCGATCTCCTGGTTGCGAATCCGCGCCAGCTCGTCGTCGGAGAGCGTGCCGATCTCCTGTTCCTTGAGCACGTACGACCCGCGGGTCGGGGTGTCGAGACAGCCGATGATGTTCATCAGCGTCGACTTTCCCGACCCCGAGGGGCCCATGATCGCCACGTACTCGTTCCGCTCGATGTCGAGGTCGACGCCCGCCAGCGCGTGGACCTTTTCGGCTCCCAGCTCGTAGACGCGATGCAAGTCGCGCATGTGGATGAGCATGTCCGGCTACTTCTTCCCGCCCGCGGCAGCGGATTCGGCCTTGACCTTGGTCCCGGGCTTGAGCTCGCGGAGCTTCTTGTAGGGGCCGGAGACGATGCTCTCGCCCTTCTTGAGATCACCGAAGACCTCGCTCATGGTCTCGCTCGCGATTCCGGTGCGCACCGGCACGAAAGTCGCAGCGCCGTCACGCACGATGAAGACCCCGGTGATCTCCTTGTCCTTGCGGCCGGTGGTGTCGTCCTCGGCGGCGGCCGCCGCGCTCCGCGTCCCCTTGCGCGGCGCACGGTCCTTGCGGCTCGCGCGCTCGAGCTCGCGCTCGGTGCGGACCACCACCGCCTGGATCGGCACCGCCAGGGTGTTGGGGTGGCTCGCGGTTTCGATCTCGACGTCGGCGGTCATGCCGGGCCGGATCGCCGGAACCTTGGCGTCGAACACCACCTTGACCTCGAAATTGGTCTGACCTTCCACCGAGGAGGTGCCGCTGCGCTTCGCCGTGTTGCCGATCTCGGTGACGGTTCCGGGGAACGAGGTGTCGGGGAGCGCGTCCACCGTGATCTTGGCCTTCTGTCCCAGCCGCATGTCCACGACGTCGGTCTCGTCCACGTCGGCACGGACCAGCATGCGCGAGAGATCCGAGACCACCAGGATCTGCGTGCCGGGGTTGTTCATCGTTCCGGTGATGACGATCTCGCCCTGCTCGACGTTGAGCGCGCTCACGATGCCGTCGAACGGCGCCTCGAAGCGGGTCTTGGACAGGTTGTCGGCGGCCGCCCTGAGGGAGGCGTCGGACCGCGAGACCTCCTCGCGCGCGGTGACCACCGCCACCCGGGCCGATTCGTGGGTGCTGGTGGCCTGATCCCACTCGGCTTGCGACAGGAGCTTGTCCCCGAACAGCTGCCGCTGCCGCTCGTAGTTGGCCTCCACCACCTTGAGCGAGGCCTCCGCCTCGCGCAGACGGGCGCGCGCGGTGGCCGCCGCCGCCTGGGACTGCGCGTGGGCGCTGCGGTACTGCGTGTCGTCGATCTGCAGCATGAGCTGCCCCTTGCGCACCGCGTCCCCCTCCTTGACCAGCAGGCGAACGACCTTGCCCGGGATGTCGGCGCTGATCTTGACCTGCGTGCGCGGCTCGATCCTGCCCGGGGCGCGCACCCGCGACGTGACGTCCTCCTGGCGGACGAGGGCGAGCTGGACCGCGACGGTGTTGCCCGCGCCGCGGCGTGCCACGGTGACACCGACCAGCAGGATGACGAACACCGCCGCGAGCCCGATCCAGATCCACTTGCGGTTCTTCATGGCCGCCTCGCGTTCATGGAGCTCACCGCCCGCCCCGTACCCGCTCGATCGCCGCCTCGGCCACGCGGATGCTCGCCAGCGCGGTCACCGCGTCGCTCTGCGCGCGCTGGAGCTGCACCTGGGCATCGATCAGGTCGAGGATCGTGGACGACCCGACGTTGTACTTCTGCTGGGTGAGCTTGAGGTTCTCGGTGGCGAAGGCGAGGGCCCGCGCCGCGACCCGCTGGCTCTCGATCGTCTGGCGGTAGGTCAGCAGGGTCTGACGCACCCCGCTCTCCAGGTTGCGGCGCAGCCGATCGTACGCGGCCTCGGCGCGAATGCGCTGGGCGCGGGCCCCGGCGATGCGGCCGTCGGTGGCCAGGCCGTCGAAGATGTTCCAGTTGAGCGCGATCGAGGCGCTGTACCAGAGATCGCTCTCGTTGCGCCCGCTGGTCTCGAGCGGGCTCGGTAGCGCGACCCCGTTAGTGTCATAGGTCGTCACCTTGAAACTGGTGGTGGGCTGATACGTCGCGCCGGCCGAGAGCGTCAGGTACGGAAAGCGCTGCCAGGCCGCGGCCTGCACGTTCGCCTTGGCGGAGCTCAACTGAGCCTCGGCGGCCTTGAGATCGGGCCGATTGCGCTCCGCCTCCGCCAACAGTTCGCTCTCGTCGTAGTCCTGCGCCTCGGTGGTCAGGACCGTGTCCACTTGTCCCATCTCGGTCTCGGCGATGCCGAGGACGGTGGCGAGGACGATGCGCTGCACGGTGACGTTCTGGTAGCTGGTGAGCGAGTCGAGCTCGCTTTGCGCGGTGGCGACCTGCGCCTTGAGCAGGTCGGCCCGTGACACCGACCCCACCTCGAACAGCGCCCGCACCCGGCGCTCGTCGTCGCGCGACAGGCGCAGCGCGCCGCTCGAGACCTCGGCGAGCTTGATCGACTTGACCACTTCGTAGAACTGCTGGCGGGTGTTGAACACGATGTCGTTGCGGGAAGCGTCGCGGCTGAGCTTGGCCGCCTTGAGCGCGGTACGCGCGGCGGACAGCCCCGACAGCGAGGACAGATTGAGGACCGACCAACTGGCGCTCAGGGACGGTCGCGTCGAGAACGTCTCCTGATCGCTGCGGTCCGTCGGGAACACCACGGTTCCGAACACCTGGGTACCGGCGTTCTTCTTCTGCCAGTTGCCGCCGCGCGAAGCGGTGCCGGAGAGGCTCGGCAGCACCCCCGAGTAGGCCCCGTAAAGTCCGCCGCGAGCGTCATCCAGACCCGCCTCGGCGTTGCGCGCTTCGGTGCTGTTCCGGAGCGCCAGCTCCACCGCCCGATCCACGGTGAGGGTCTGGGCGTGGGCGGCCCCCCACACGAGCGACATGATCGCCGCGAGCGTTGCCCCGGCGATCCTAGGCCCGATCCTCGTCATTCCGTTCCTCCCCCGCTCGCCCGGGGTGGACTCCCCGGACGTGCGTTATCCTACGTGGGTTCAAGACTCGGGGTTTCAGCCTGCCGCTCATGCGGCGGGCGAGAACAGCGCCGCGAGCGCGGCCGAAAGCAGCACCAGCACCAGGTAGAGTCCGCCCAACACCCAGGCGGTCGACTTGCGCGCCGCGCCCGAGAGCTCCGATGCGCCGATGATCCCGACGACCAGGTACCAGATGGACAGCGGCCCCAAGGCGTCGAGCACCACGCCGAGGGCGGTGAGCAGCTTCGTGGGGGTTTCGGTGATCGGCAACAGGATGCCGAAGCCGATGTGCACCCCCTGCAGACTTCCCTTCACCCATCCCAACGCCAGGGTGAGAAGGAACCCCGGCAGGCTGATGAGGCTCGACCAGGCCGCGATTTCGAGCGCAAGGCGGTAGCGCAGGTTCGTGCCCAGCACGAAGCCCACGCCGAACCACACGGCGAGGGCGACCACCAGGGTGAAGATCGGCAGCAGGATGACCTGTTGTCCGACGATGATGCCGAGACCGGCAGGGCCCTCGAAGAACTGCTCCAGGCTGTCGAGCTGCGCCGCCGGCATCTGGCCCGAATCCACGTTGCGCTGCCACGCCTCGACCATCGTCGGGAGCAGGATGTGCTTGTAGGAAAGCGCCCATCCCACGGCGGTGACGAGCACGACCACCAGCAGTGGGAACCACCACTGGGCTCGCTCGCGCAGGCCCGTCCAGGCCGAGGCGGGGCGGGCGAAGACCGCGACCGTGCGCTGCAGCAACGACATTCCGTCTTCGACAGCGGCGCCGGAAGCCTCGGGGACGCCCTCGCTGGGATCGCTCATGAACGACTCCTGAGTAGGGGAAGACCCGGAATCACACTCACCGCCGAAGAGTAGGGACTCCGGCGGGGAGGGTCAATCGCCCCGCTACCGGCGCGGGAAAACCATCCCCGGGCGCGGCGGCCCGCGCACGGCCGTCAGGGCTCCGGCACGGGATCGCCACGGCGGAGAACCCCCGGGAGCGCGGGGCGCCAGATCCTCGCCGGGCCGCGACCGACGGCCGAACCCCTTGCAACCGCTCATGCCGGCGCCCGCGCGAGCCCGGGAGTGGGCCGGCGCGGGCGCGGGGAGCCGGATCAGTGCAGGCTGAAGCGCACCGGGACGGCGACCCACACCGCCACCGGCTTGTTGTTCGAGAGCGCGGGCTTGAACACCCACTGCTTGACCGCGGCCACGGCGGCGGCATCGAGCATGGCAATGGACTTGACCACGCGGGTGTCCTTCACCTTCCCGTCCTTGCCCACCAGGGCCTGGACCATCACCGTGCCGTCCACGTTGGCCTCGCGGGCGATGTCCGGATAGAGCGGCTGCACCTTGGTCACGGCCTCGGGCAGCTCTTCGACGTACACGTACTGGCCGAACGCCGGCAGCTCGTCCTCCGACGGCGGCTGGACCACGATCTCGCCCTTGCCCTCGGTCGAGACTCCGGGCGTGATGGCGGCGATTTCTTCCTGGGACGCGATGGTCTGCTCGGGCGCCGCTTCGGCGTCGGGGACCGGGACCGCGACGCCCACCGAGGGCGGCGCCACCGGCTGCGCGATCGCCACCTGCGGCGGCGGGGTGTTCTGGGTCAGCGGAGGCGGGGCCGCCAGCTCGCGATACGGCACCACGATCACGCTCACTTCCTTGGTGCTGTGGCTGAGCAGCGCGCTGGTGCCGAGCGAGAGCAGGAACAGCAGGGTCCAGAGCACGCTGCCCACGACGACCGCCCGGAACATGTACTTCCGGGCGACCTCCTTGAGCTCGGGCGCCCCATAGGGCATGAACTCGAAGAGCGACAGGCTGGGAGCGCTCACAGCGACTCCAACTCCTTCCTCTCTTCCGGCTTGAGTGTTCGCAGCGAAAACCGAGTCAGACTCGCAAGATCCAAATCGTCGATGATGTCCACCATGTTGTTGAACTTCGCTTCACGGTCGATGGAGATCACGACCACCAGATCCTTGTTGCCCTTGTAGCCCTTGAACACGTCCTTGAGCCCGATGACGTCGCTGCGCGCCCACGGATCCTTGCCGCGCCGATAGAACACGCGGTCGTCGGGGAGCACCCGCACGCTCAGTACCTTCGATTCGGCGACCTCGATTTCGGTCTTTTCGTCCGGTGGCAGGTTGATTTCCAGCGCCTGCGGCGTGCGGAACACCGTGGTCACCATGAAGAAGATGAGCAGCAGGAAGGCGATGTCCACCATCGGCGTCATGTCGATACGGATTCCGACGCGATGCTTGGGACGGTGGCCCCCCCGGCCCTTCTTGCCACCTGAGGAACTGCGTTGTGGGGTGTCAACGGCACCCATGGTCGGTCACCTCCCGTGCGGCTGGCATCACGGCTGGGCCGCGGCCGTCTTCTTGAAGAGACCGCCGGCCCCCTCGAGGTCGGTCTGGACGTTGAACCGCGGGGCTTTCGCCTCCTGCAGCGCGCCCATCATGTCGGCCATCACCCCGTAGGGCGCGTCCTTGTCCATCTTGACGAGGACACGGGCCTGGGGGTTGGCCGACCGCGCGTTGCTGAGCACGGTGCCCATGTCGTTCCGTACCGCCTCCGGCGGCAACTCCCGGCTGATTTCCTCACCGCGTTGGCGGTAGACCACCCGCACGGTCGGCACCTTGGTCACCGCGATGGTGATGATGTCGGACTCGGGAGACTTGGCCTCGGAATTGGACTCCGGCAGCGTGATCTTGTCCTTCTCCGGCGGCTTGAACTGGGTGGTCGCCATGAAGAAGATCAGCAGCAGAAAGGCGATGTCTACCATCGGCGTCATGTCGATCGAGATGCCGATGCGACGCTTTTTCTTGAGCATGACGGAGCGCTCCTACCGCTTCTCGGGGCCGGATGAAGCCGCCAGCAGCTGCACCGCCTCGTACGACGCCTCGTCCATCATGTAGTTGAAATTGTCCACCCGCGTCACGAACACGTTGTAGGCCACGATCCCCGCAATCGCCGCGAACAGCCCGCCGGCGGTGTTGACCAGGGCCTCGGAGATCCCGACCGCCAGCTTGCTCGCGTCCACCGCGCCGGTGTGCCCGAGGGCCGCGAAGGAGCGGATCATGCCGATCGTGGTGCCCAGCAGACCGACCATGGTCGCGATCGAGGCGATCGTCGACAGCGCGATGAGATTGCGCTCCAGGAGCGGCACCTCGAGACCGTTGGCCTCCTGGATCGCCGCCTGCGTCTCGGCCACGATCTTCTCCTTGGTTGCGCCCTCGCTTCGCAGCTGCTGGTAACGCTCGAGTCCGGCCCGGATCACGTTGGCCGCCGAGCCGCGTTGCTGGGCGCAGGCCTTGATCGCGCCGTCGACGTCACCGGTGTGCAGGCGCTTGCGCACGCTGTTGAGGAAGTCGGGCAGCGAGCCGCGCCCGCGGGCCTTGCGCAGGCTCCAGATCCGCTCGAAGATGAAGGCGGTCAGGAGAATGACGAGCATGATCAGCAGCGCGACCAGCGGCCCCCCCGCCCTCATCTGGTGGCCGAACTCGCCCAGCATCGGCAGGTTGTACCAGAGCGCGAACGAGATGACTGCGGCGACGAGGAATCCGACGGGTACGATGAAACGACTCATAGTGTGGCTTTCCTCCCTACCCGCTCGCGTCGTCCCGGCCGTCGCCAGGCGGGTGGTTTCTGGGTGTGGGCGGGCTTTCCCCGCCGGCTACGGCCCGGAGGGCGCTAGACCGACTCCTTCTCCGAGAAGCTGGCGATCGCCTGCTCCTCGTTGGGAAACACGTCGAAAACCAGCGACAGCTTGGTGATGACGAAGATGTTCTCGATCCGCTTGTCGACCGAGGCCAGCTTCATCTGCCCGCCGCGGCGCACGTAGTTCGAATGCGCCGAGATCAGGACGCCCAGCGCGGTGGAGTTCAGGTGCTGGGTCTCGGCCAGGTTGATGACCAGGTTCTTGTTCCCGGCTTCGCTCAGGGCCTTGATCGACTGCTCCAAGTCGTCGGTCTCGTCACCGCCGGTGAGATAACCCTTCGGCGAGACCACGACGACGTTCCCCACCTGCCGCTGTTTCATCGTCCCCCTCCCTCGAGGCTCTTCTTCCCTCTCAGCGCATCGGGCTGCCGGGGGTCCAATTGGAGCGCCCGGTCGTAATTCTCTATCGCCCTGCGGCGGTTTCCCGAATTCTGGTACCCCTGCGCCAGCCACACCCAGGCCTGGACATCCTTGTCGTTGATCTCCAACGACTTCTGCAACAGTTCGATCGCCTCGTCATACTGTTTGTCCAGCAAGTAGTAGAAGCCGAGCTGGCGCAGCGCGACCGCCGCGAAGCCGCCGGTCGAGTCGATCTCCACCGACCGTTCCAGGGCCGCCCGCGCCTGGGGGATCGAGTCCAGCTGCGCGTACAGGATGCCGACCCAGAAATGACGGTCCGCGCGCTCCGGCTCGAGCGCGGCCGCCTGGCGAAGCGCTTCGAGCGCTTCAGGATACTGCTTGAGCTCCTTGTATGCCAAGCCGAGAAAGTAGTAGGGCTCGCCGTTGCCCGGGTCAAGGGCGATCCGCCGCTTGAGCAGCTCCACCGCGGCCGGATAGTCCTGGAGCCGGAACTTCATCTTTCCAAGTTCGTTGAGCGCGAAGCGGGCATCCCGCGAGCTGGGATTGCGCTCGATGATCCCGTTGTAAAGCGATTCCGCCGCCGCTGGCTGGTCCCGGATCACGTAGACCTGGCCGATCCTGAGCTGATCCGAGATGTCGGGCTCGCCCTTCGCGTACGCCTGGAGCGCCTTGTCCCACTCGCGCTGTTCCACGTAGGCGCGCCCGAGCAGGGTGAAGGCTTCCTTGCTCTTGTCGCCCAGCGAGTCCGCCCGCTGCAAGCTCGCGATCGCGGCCTCGGGCATGCGCAGGAAGTAGAGGGTACGCCCCAGCAGGCTCCATCCGCGCGCGTCGCCCGGCTCGAGCTGGGTGTATTTCTCGAGGTTCACCCGGGCCTCGGCATAGCGCTTGGGGTCGGCCGGACCCGAGAGATAGAACAGGTTGCCGAGCGCGAGCTGGGCCGGCGCGAATTCGGGGTCACGGCTCACCGCCCAGCGGTACTCCTGCAGGGCATCGGTGTAGCGCTTGTCGAAGTAAAGAGCCTGGCCCAGCTGGTAGTGCAACTCGACGTCCGTCGAGTCCGCCCGCAGCGCCGACTGGAACTCGGGGACGGCCAAGGCCGGAATCCCGCGCTTGAGGTAGAAGTTGCCCAACGCCTGGTGCGGAGCCGCGTCCTCCGGAGCCTCCTCGCGGGCTCGCGTGAAGTAGATTCCCGCGTCGCGCAGCGAATCGCGCGCCATTTCGGCGTTCCCGAGCGCCACCAGGAACCTGGGCCGCCACTTCGGCCCCCACTTGAGCCCCTCGTTGAGCGCGTCGACCGCCTGGCTGTGCTGTCTGATCTGGACCAGGCACTCACCCAGCCCCAATTGGGCCTCGGGGAACTTGCGGTCGAGATCGGTGGCCTTGCGGAAGAGCGCCACCGCCCGATCGCACTGGCCCTGGCGTCGCAGCACATCCGCCTGGCCGTAATAGGCCATGGCGAGGTTGGGGTCCATCTTCGCGGCCTGCTGGAAGGCCTCCATCGCGCTCGCGTAATGACGCCGCTTGAGCCACACTTGGCCCACGCCCGCGCGTCCCTCGGCGGAGCCCTGTGCCGCCGCCTTCTCGAACGACGCCTGGGCGTCGTCCAGGCGGCCGGCCAGGAGCGCGTTGCGGCCGTCCTTCAGGTCGTCCGCGCGCACGCTCCCCGGCGGAACCACCGCGAGGACGATCGCGACAAGCAAGGCGGGCCCGATGCGGGCGATGATGCGTCTGCGTCCGTTCATGGCGTGGATGACCGATCTCCGGTCGTCGGGTGAGAGCCCAGCATCGGCGAGCGGCGCACGAAGCGGACCGGCACGGCGGTCGGCACCAGGCCGGCCCGGTGGACGAGATCCTGGCCGTCGCGGCTCGTGACGAAGGTGACGAAGCCGCTCGCCAGCTTTGCGCCCTCGGGCCGCACGAACAGGTTGAAGTAGCGGGTCAGCGGGTAGTCTCCCTTGTACACCGTCTCGGGATCGGGGTTCCAGTAGGGCAACCCGGTGAGGCTCGCCACCCGCAATACCTTCGCGCCCCGCTTCGCCCAGGGCATAGACACGTACCCGATGGCGTTCGGATCCTCGATCACCCGCTCCACGGCCAGCGAATCGGACGCGACGCGGGCCGCACGCGCGAGCGGCGGCTCGTTGCCCAGCACCTGGCGAATGAGCGATTCGGAGATCCCCGAGCCCGGCGGCAGGACCACCGGCACGATCGGCTGGTCGGAACCGCCGAGGCTCGACCATCGCGAGATCTCGCCACGGAAGATCCCGCGGAGATCGTCGATCGCGATGTTCTCGAGCGGATTGAGCGGATGCACGATCACGGCGATCGCGTCGCGAGCGAACCGATAGCCTTCCAGTTGCAGCCCTCCTCTGACGGCGGCGCCGCGCTCCTCCGGTTCGAGCTCACGCCCGACGACCGCGAGATCGCACGTCGCTCCGAACAGGTCACTGATCGCCTGGCGCGACGACCCGACTCGCAGCTCGATGACGGCCTGAGGGTAGAGGGCTTGGAAAGCCGACTGCTCACGCTCCATGAGTCCACGGGCCTCGGTCTCGCATACGACCTGAATACGCCCGCTGGTCAGGGAGTCTTCCGTGGGGCCGGAGGCGGACTTGGGAGCGCAGCCGCCCAGAGTCACCGCGACGCCTCCTAAGAACAGGAGCGACGAGGCGAGCATGACCCGCACGCACGCTGGGTGAACGAAGTACCCAAAGTGTAAGTATTTGAACCGAGTCGTGTCAACCACCCGCTCGCCTTCCTGACCGCCCCTTTTGGATGCTCGCACGGCGGAGAAGCTCGCTCGGACGAATCGAGAGCGCGCCAGACTAGTCAGGCGACATGGACCTGTCAAGAAATCCGCGCCGTCCGGAGATCTCCGGACATCTCCACTCCGAGAATCTCCACTTGCCTCGGGAGAACTCCGGGGCTAGGCTCCGAGATCCGGATCGGTTTCCGGCACATCCGGCCGCATGCCTTTCGGTGTCTTGGGGGAGTCCCCCCGGTTTTCGCGTCCAAAAGCACCGCGCTGCTCATCCCTGTTTGGCGTGCGATCGGATACCTCTCGCTGGGGTAAACGGACTCCCCCTTTGCCTCTCCCGCTGCCAGCTCGCGGTGCGGCGCCATGGTCCAGGGCCACGGCGCCCCGCGGTTTTCGGGTCCCGGCGCCCCGGTGAGCAAGGGCGGCCGCCGCGGCGCTTCCCCGCCTCGCCCGCCGGCTCCGGCGCCGCCCCCGCCGCTGCTTCCGCCGCTGGCCGAGGTGCTCGATCCGCGCGGGCCCTTTCTCGTCCCTCTGCTCCTGTTGCTGGTCACGCGCCTCGCGCTGTGGGCGCTGGTGCCGAACGCCTCCGAGGATGCGTACATCACCTTTCGCTACGCGCGGAACTTCGCCGCCGGGCACGGTCTGGTCTACAACCCGGGCGAGCACGTCTTCGGCTTCTCCTCGCCTCTGTGGACTCTGTGGAGCGCCCTCGGCATCCGCCTGACGGGAGAACCCGTGGCCTGGGTCCGCGCCACCAGCCTCGCCGGCGACCTGGTGACGCTGCTGATGATGGGTGCCCTGCTGGCGCGCCACGCCTCGGCGGCCGCGGCCTGGTGCTTCACCTACTTTTTCGCCGCGTGGCCCTACTTCGCAGCGGTGGCGGTGTCGGGCATGGAGAACGGGGGCATGCTGAGCCTGATCGTGCTCGGCGCCGTCCTGGCCGGGCGCCGAAGCCCGCTGGCGGGGCCCGCCCTGGCGGCCCTCGCCCTCCTGCGGCCGGAAGGCCTGGCCGCCGCGGTGGTGCTCGCGCTCGGCGCGGGGTGGAGGGCGCGCGTCACGGCTGCAGCACTCACCGTCGTCGGCCTGATCGCGCTGGCGGCCTACTTCGGTGGCATCGTGCCCCAGAGCGTCATCGCCAAATCCAGCCTCTACGGCACGCCGGGACCCTGGGCCGGGCGGCACTGGTGGGATTGGCTCTCGCCGGTGGCGTTGGGGCGCGCCCCCACCCTCCTCGAAGGCGTGCACCTGTTCGTCATGAGTGTGGTGTTCGCGCCCGCGGTCGTGGTCGGAGCGCTGGCCGTGTGGCGCGCGCGGCGCACGCCGCTCGCCCTCGCGATCGCCGCGTGCCTGGTGGTCTGGCTCGGATACAGCGTGCTCGGCGTGGCGTATTTCTACTGGTACCTCGTCGTGCCGCTCGGAGGTCTCGCCGCGCTGGCGGCGGTCGGCCTGCCGCGCATCGTGCGGGGCCCCGCGATCTACGTCGCGCTCGCGCTGTTCGTGCCCGGCATGTGGAGCATCGGCTACTCCCTCTACCTGGGGCGCGCCTTCAACGAGGCCTCGGACTTCGGCGGCGCCGCCCGCTACCTGGCCCGGCACGCCCGCCCGGGGGAGACGGTGATGCTCGAGCCCATCGGCCTGGTGGGTTTCACCGCGCCGCTGCGGGTGATCGACGAGATCGGGCTCGTCACCCCGCGCGTCGCGGCGCGGCGCCGCGCCGGGTCCGGCTGGTACGCGGACATCGCATTGAGCGAGCGTCCCGAGTGGCTCGTGGTGCGGCGCGGAGTGCTGCGCGAGGGCGCGGCGTTCGCCGGGGCGGGGGCTCCGTTCCGCAGCGGAGCCGAGCGCGACTCGCTGCTCGCGCACTATCGGGTCGAAGACGCGGTCGGGGGCTCGGCGGGGGATCAACAGCTCCTGATCATGCGCCGCGCGCGCTAGCCTGGACGATTCATGAACCGCCAGCCGAGACTGCGAGCTGCGCGTCAGCCGCAAGGAGTTCGACCGGCCGCGAGGGGCACCCGCGAAGCGGGTCCCGTGTCGCTCACGTCGAGGACGCGGCCGGTCGAACGACGCCGCGGATGGCGCGCAGCTCGCGGTCGTAGGCGGCGGGCCCATGAATAGTCCAGGCCAGGCTCCGCCCTCAGGGACGCAGGCGGTAGAGCATGCGCGGGAAGGCGATGGTCTCGCGCACGTGGTCGAGCCCCGCGATCCAGGCCAGGGTGCGCTCGACGCCGATCCCGAAGCCGGCGTGCGGCACCGAGCCGTAGCGGCGCAGGTCGAGGTACCACTGGAACGCCTCGCGCGGCAGCCCGTGCTCGTCGATGCGGCGCGCCAGCAGGTCGAGCGACTCCATGCGCTGCCCGCCCCCGATGATCTCGCCGTAGCCCTCCGGCGCGAGGCAATCGCACGACAGGCACACGCGCGAATCGGCCGGATCCGGCTCCATGTAGAAGGGCTTGACGGCCGCCGGATAGTGAGTGACGAACAGCGGCCGGTCGAACTGCTCGGAGAGCACGGTCTCGTCGGTGCCGCCGAAGTCGTTGCCCCATTCGAACGCGACGCCGGCCGCGTGAAGGCGCTCCACCGCCGCGTCGTAGCGGATGCGCGGAAACGGCGCCCGCACGCGCTCGAGTTTGGCGACGTCGCGCTCGACCGCGCGCAGGTCCTCGGCGCGGCGATCGAGCACCCGGCCCACGGTGTATTCGAGCAGGCGCTCCTCGAGCGCCACGATATCGTCGAGCGTGGCGAAGGCCCATTCGGGCTCCATCATCCAGAACTCGATCAGATGGCGTCGGGTCTTGCTCTTCTCGGCGCGAAAGGCCGGTCCGAAGCAGTACACCCGCCCGAGCGCCATGGCCGCCGCCTCGGCGTAGAGCTGGCCGCTCTGCGTGAGGAAGGCCTGCTCGCCGAAGTACGAGGTTTCGAACAGCGTCGTGGTGCCCTCGCAGGCGCTGGGCGTGAAGATCGGCGCGTCGACGAGCACGAAGGCCTCCCCGTCCATGAAATCGCGGAAGGCGCCCACGATCTCGGCGCGGATGCGCAGGATCGCCTGCTGCCGCGCGGAGCGCAGCCAGAGGTGCCGGTGGTCCATGAGGAAGTCGATCCCGTGCTCCTTGGGGCTGATGGGAAAGCCCTCCGCCGCCGATACCACCCGGAGGGCCTGCAAACCCATCTCGACCCCGCCGGGCGAGCGCGCATCGGCCCGTAGCGAGCCGCGGACCACGAGCGAGGACTCCTGGCCGAGGCCGGCCGCCGCCTCCCATTCCGAAGCCGGCAAATCGCGCGCTCCGGCAACGCATTGCAGCGTGCCGCTCCCGTCACGCACCACCAGGAACTGGACCTTGCCGCTGGATCGGCGGTGGGTGAGCCAGCCCCGCACCTCGACTGTCTCGCCGAGGTGGCCGGCGGCGTCGGCGATGCGGATCCAGGGCGCGGTACCGGCCGCGGGCTCGATGCTCATCTCGTCGGGGTCTCCTGCCACCGCGGAGGGGCCGGGGTGGGTCGGCAGGCGCGCGGGCCCTCCGCGGCCCCCACGCCTGCCCGCGGGGCACGCGCGGCGGAAAATCGGTTCAAGCCCCCCCCGCCGGGGGCCGATAACCGGCTCGAACCCGGCGCAAGTTAGGGTCCAGGCCTTTTACTGTCAAGGGATTGATGACCTTATGCCGTACCTGCACGGACGTCATGTGACCGCGCGCCGCCATTCCGCCACGCCACGCGGAGCCCTCACCCGAGTGGAGCGCCACGCCCCGGGACGGGCGGCGCCAACCCGTGCCTTCTTGGGTCTCTTGCTCACCGGCGTGCTGCTGGCATTGGGGCTGGTCGCGATCGCGCGGTCCGAGACCGTGGCCGACACCCGGCTGGCCGCCCTGGACGGCGGAGCGGGCCGGCGCCTCGCCCGCGCGACGCCCGATCGCGGAAGCGCGGGCCGCGCAATCGCCGTGACCCCACCCGACAACCTGCAGGACCTTCAGGCCTGGCTCGCGTACAAGTCGCGCAGCCACGTACTCACCCTCCCCCAGGAGTCGCGCCTCTTCTACCGGCGTGGCCTGCTGGTGCGCGAGTCCGGCGGACTCGAAGAGGCGAGCCGACTCGCGCGCGGCGCGGCGGCCCTGGATCCGGGTTTCGTGGCGCCGCACCTCACCCTGGCGTCGTGGTACCTCCTGCGCGATCCCAGCCAGGCGTTGCTCCACTATGCGGCGGTGATCGAAATCGCGCGGCGCAACTTCGTCCTCCAGCTCTCGCTGCTCGCCAACCTGCTCTACGCCGGACTTCAGGCGGTCCTCCTCGGTCTGCTCGCGGCGGGACTGCTGATCGTGTTCCTGCGCGTCGGGGAACTGCACCACGCCTGGCGCGAGCGCCTCGGGCTACTGCTGTCGCTGGAGACCGGGAATTGGTGGGCGTGGGCGCTCCTCGTCCTGCCCTATCTGGCCGGCGTCGGACCGGTGCTGCCCACCATCTTCTTCCTCGGCCTGCTGTGGCCGCTGCTGCGAGCCGGGGAACGCGCCGTGTTCGTCACGCTGGTGCTCGCGCTCGCCCTCGTGCCCTGGACCGCCGGCATGCTGGACCGGCTGGCCTCGCCGCTGCGCGCCGATCAGGGACCGTTCTACGGCGTGTCGCTGCTCGAGGCGGAGTCCTACTCGGAGGAGCGAGTGAACCAGATGGCGGCGCTCGCCCAGCAGCAACCGGACAACCCGTTCGTCCAATTCGGACTGGCATGGACCGCGCGCCGCGGAAACGACATCGCGACCGCAGAAGCGGCCTACCGGCGTGCGCTCGAGCTGTGGCCGGGCGACGTTCGGGTGCTGAACAACCTCGGCAATACCGTCGCCATGCAGGGCCGTCACGACGAGGCCCTCGAGCTCTATCAGCAGGCGATCCGGGCCGACGGCACGAACGCCGCCGCCTACTTCAACGCGTCGCAGATCTACACGCAGCGCTTCGACTACCGCGCGGCCAACGAGGCCCTGTCGACCGCCTCCTCGCTCAACTTCGAGATGGTCAAGAACTACCAGTCGGAGGCCGGCGCGGACGGCTTCATGCCTCTGGTGGACGAGTGGATCGCGCCGCAGGCGTTCTGGAGCATCCTCCTCCGCGGCGGCGCCGAGAAGGCCGCGCGCCCGGTGCTGCCGGCGTCGTGGCGGGCACGGATCGAGTTCTCGGGCTGGTGGTTCAGTGTGGTCGCGCTGCTGCTCGCCGCGGCCGCAGTGGCGCTCGGCACCGCTCAGCACCGCGCCATGCCACTCAGGCACTGCACGAACTGCGGCCGGGTCGTCTGCCGTCGCTGCGCCGAACGGCGGCGCGAGCTCGCGCTCTGTCCGGTATGCTCGGGCGTGGAAGCGCGCGCCGAGAGCTCCGAATTCGCCCACGTGCTGCTCCAGGAACAGCGCCGGCGGGCGCAGAGGCTCGCCCACCTGATGCGGGCGGGGCTCGCCACCCTGGTTCCCGGCTTCGGAGTCCTGGTCTTCCGGAGGACCTTCGCCGGCGTGATCCTGCTGGTGTGCGCGATGGCCCTGTCGGGCGGCTGGCTCGGTGTCCCGGCGCCGTTCGCCTACGAGCCGCGCCTCGCCTCGAGCGACGCCGGCGTTCCGCTGCCGCTCGCGATCGCGGCCTGGGTGGGCCTCTACCTCATCTCCATCGTCGCCTACCTCGCCCTGCGCGCCCGCGCCGAACTCCGAGCGGCCAAACTCGCGGCGCCCACCCGTTCCCGCAGCGCCCAGGCCTCGCGCTCCGCCACGGCGACCGCCGCCTAGGAGATCCCATGGCACTGCAAGGAAACCTGCGCGACTTCTCGGCGACCGAGATCCTCCAGCTCGTCGCCTCCCAGCGCAAGACCGGTTGCCTGATGCTGGAGTGGAACACGGAGCGCGCGGTGGTCTACGTCCAGGAAGGCCGCATCGTATCCACCCGGCGCCCGGGCATGGTCAAAGACGACCCCCTGCTCGGGTTCCTGCTCAAGGTCCATCGCCTTTCCGACGAGCAGTACCGCGGCCTGCTCACGATCCAGCGCGAATCCAACCGCGACCTCGAGGACCTGCTGCTCAACGGCCGCTATCTCGAGGCGGATGAGCTCGCGGGCTTCGTCGAGCGCCAGATCCTCGACGACCTCATGCGCCTGACGCGCTGGGAGAGCGGCGGCTACCGCTTCGATCCCAACAGCCGCTGGTCGAACACCCCGCTGGTGCGACTCAACATCGAGGGGGTGCTGATCGAGGCCGCCCGCAGGGTGGACGAACAGCGCCGCTTCGTCACCATCTTCCGGGACCCCTACCAGCTGCTGGGGGTGAAGGACCTGCCCGATCCGAACGAGCCGCTCTCCGAGGAGGAACGCGAGCTGTTCGGAGTCATCAACGGCAAGCACACCGTGGCCGAGATCGTCGAAGCCGCGTCCCTGTCCGAGTACGAGGCCTACGAATCGCTCCATCGCATGCTCGAGGCGTCCTGGATCGAAGTCGTGGGCCGCCGCGACCCGGGCCTACCCGACACCGGCGAGCGGCCGCCGGTGCCGGTGGTGCGCCGCAAGTCGCCGCTGCGCGAGCTGGCGATGGCGACGACCGTGGCGGCCTGTATGGTCGCGCTGCACTTCATCTCTTCTGCGGTGCCGCGCGCCGCGGTGCGCTCCGCCGCCGAGGACGTCTTCGCCGTGACCCAGGTCCGGGATCTGCGCCTGGCACTGGACCTCTTCCATCGGGAGCGTGGCAGTTACCCGCAGCGACTCGAGGAGCTGGTCGAGGACCGCTGGATCGCCCCGCGGCAGAGAAACATCGGCGGCTATCTCGTCCGCTACCGCCTCGATCCGGATGGGGACGCCTACACGCTCGAGCTCACGCCCGATCGCTAGAAGGCGCTCGAGGCTCGAGTTGCGCGATAGTTCAGGCTAGGCGCCCTCGATCAGCCACCTCGCGGCCTCGGCGAAATCCTCGCACACCCGGTCCGGTGGACGCGGGACACCCTCCCCCGCGAGCCGGCGCTCCTCGTCGCGGCCGTAGCCGCTGCGGACCAGCACGCCGCCGGCGCCCGCGCGGTGGCCGGTCTCGACGTCGATCAGCTTGTCGCCGATCATGACCGAGCGCGAGAGGTCGAGCACCAGGTCCTCGGCGGCGCGCTCGAGCAGCCCCGGCGCCGGCTTGCGACACGCGCAGCCGGCCTCGGGGCGATGGGGGCAGAAGTACACGGCGTCGAGTTCCACTCCCCGTGCGCGCAGCAGGCGCCGCAGACGGGCCATCGCCTGGTAAACCCGCGACAGCGGGAACAGTCCGCGTCCGACCCCCGATTGGTTCGAGACCAGCACCAGCGCGAAGCCCTGCGCGCGCAGGTTGCGCAGCGCCTGCGGCACGCCCGGCAGCAGCTCGAGATCGTCGGGGTCGGACAGATAGCCGCGCTCCACCACCAGCGTGCCGTCCCGGTCCGCGAAGACCGCCGGACGCGACACCCGCCCGCGATGACGCGCCAGCGCCCGCTCGCACGCGCGCTCGAGGATCTCGGTGTCGAGGTGGGTGGCGTCCGGGACGGCGGGCGGGGGCTCCGACGACCAGAGCGCCAGCCGGTCGAGACCGAGACCGTGCAATCGGGTCCGTGCCGCTTCGGCGTCCGATTCCTCGACCAGTCCCGAGGAATACAGCGTGCTCCATGCCCAGCGGTCGAGCGCCCGCCAGTCGCGCCCCACCGAGCCTTCGAGCCCCAGCACCATGCCGTGGGCCCCCCCGAGCCATCCGGCGAGCGCCGTGCGAGCCGGGTGCGCCCCCCCGCCCAACACCAGGTCCGCGCGCTCGCGCGCCAGACGGATTCCCGCCGGTGCGGGGCGCGGCGCCCGACCCGCCCCGTCCCCGATTCCCGGACCGTGCCACAGCACCTCGTGCCCACGGAGGGCGAGGCCACTCGCCGCGAGCCCCATGCGCCCCGCGGGCGAGAGGGAGCCCCCGTCCACGAGGAGCTTCACGCCGCGATCTCGGCGCACGCGCGCGCGACGTCGTCCACCGTGATCGCCTCGAGGCAGCGATAGCCGATCGCACAGGTGCGGCGGAAGCACGGGGAGCAGACCGGCGGCTTCTGCACCACGCGCACCCGGGGCCCGAGCGGCGAGGTCCACGCGCTGCTGGTCGAGCCGAACAGCACCACGGTCGGGGCGCCCACCGCGGCGCTCAGATGAGCGAGCCCGGAATCGTTGCACACCGCCACCGCGCTCCCGGCGCACAACGCCGCCTGGGCGAGCAGGCCGGTCTCCCCCGCCAGCGGCGTCGCGCCACGGCCCACCGCTCGGGCGACCGCCTCGCAGGTGTCGCGCTCGGCCGCGGACCCGCACACCAGCACGCTCCGCCCATCCGACACCAGCCGGCGCCCGAGCTCGGCGAAACGCGCGATGCCCCAGCGCTTGGCCGGGCCGTAGAGCGCACCCGGCCCGAGCAGGGCGTGCCGGCCGCTCGACACTCCCCGTCGCTCCAGCACCGCGCCGGCCTCGATCGCCGCCCGCCGGGGGAGTGCCAGGATCGGCGTCGCCCCCGGGTCCACTCCGAGCACCGCGCCGAGGGCCAGATACTCGGTATGGAGGTGCAGGTCGCCACGCGCCCGCCGCCGGAGCGCGTGGGTGAGCAGCGGCCCGCGCGCCTCGTGCCGATAGCCCACGCGCACGCGGGCGCCGCAGCGCCATGCGAACCAGGCGCTCGAGAAGGAGGGCGGCAGCACCAGGGCGGCGTCCGGACCCCAGGCGCGCAGCCGCGCGGCGAGGGCGCGGCGCGCGGACCCGGCGCCCGGCCAGGCCTCGGAGCGATCGACCACCCCCTCCGCCCCGATCAGGTCGAGGAGCCCGGCCGGGGCCACCGCGCACAGCTCGGCTCGCGGGTGGTGGTGGCGGAGCGCGTGGAGCAGCGGGCGGGCGAGCATCAGGTCGCCGAGCCAGTTGGGGAGCCGGACGAGGAGTCGCCCGATCCCGCCGGCGCCGCCGTCCGCCACGCGACGGTTTCCTAGTAGGCCCGCGCGAACAGCGCGACGCGCCCGCCTCGGGCGAGGGTCGCGAACGGCGCCTGATCGCTCGGCACGCAGCGCAGGGTGGCGCCGGTGCGCTCCTTGATCTGGGCCTCGAGCTCGGCGTCGTCGTTCCACGGCACCACGATGAAGCCGCGCTTGGTCTCGAAGTGGGCCTCGATCTCGGCGAGAGTGGCCGCGGGAGCGGTGTTCTGCTCGCGGAATTCGAGCGCGGCGCGGAACAGCGCCGCTTGGACCTCGTCGAGCAGCGCCGGAAGCCGGGTGGCGAGGGCGTCGAGCGGGATCGACTCCTTGGCGCGGTTGTCGCGCCGCACGCTCATCACCGCGCCCTTGGCCACGTCCTTCGGACCCACCTCGAGCCGCACCGGCACCCCGCGTAGCTCGTGCTCGTTGTACTTCCAGCCCGGGGTGTACTGCTCGCGGTCGTCCACCAGCAGCCGCACCCGCGTTCCCAGTGCCTCGCGCACCCGATCGATGAAGGCGCGCACCGCGGCGCGCTCCTCGTCCTTGCGCCAGATCGGCACCACCACCGCCTGCACTGGCGCGATCCGCGGCGGCAGCTTGAGCCCCTGGTCATCGCCGTGCGACATGATGACGGCGCCGATCAGGCGGGTGGATGCGCCCCACGAGGACTGGTAGACGTGCTGGCGTCGGCCCTGCTCGTCCTGGAAGGTGATGTCGAACACCTTCGCGAAGTGCTGGCCCAGATAGTGCGAGGTCCCGCACTGGAGCGCCTTGCCGTCGCGCATCAGCGCCTCGATCGAGTACGTCATCTCGGCCCCGGCGAAACGCTCCGCATCGCTCTTGGGCCCCGCGAAAACCGGGATGGCGAGCTCGGTCTCGACGAAGTCGCGATAGACCTCGAGCATCCGCAGCACCTCCTCCTGGCACTCGGCCTCGGTGGCGTGCGCCGTATGTCCCTCCTGCCACAGGAACTCGGTGGTGCGCAGGAACAACCGCGTGACCTTCTCCCAGCGCATGACGTTCGCCCACTGGTTGATGAGCACCGGCAGGTCGCGGTAGGACTCGATCCAGCGCGAGTACATCCGCCCGATGATCGCCTCGCTCGTCGGCCGGATGGCGAGGCGCTCCTCCAGCTCCTCGCGGCCACCGTGCGTCACCCAGGCGCATTCCGGCGCGAAGCCCTGCACGTGGTCGGCCTCGAGCTGGAGCAGCGACTCCGGGATGAGCAGCGGAAAATAGGCGTTCTGGTGGCCGGTCGCCCGGATCCGCCCGTCGAGCAGCCGCTGCATCTCTTCCCACATCGCGAAGCCGTAGGGCCGGATGACCATGCAGCCGCGCACCGGGGCGTAATCGGCGAGCTGCGCCTTGCGCACGACCTCCGTGTACCAGCGCGAAAAGTCGTCGGACTGGTCGGTGAGGTCCTCGACGAATTGCTTCTGCTTCTCGGTCTCGCTCAACGGTGTCTCCACTGGGAGGCTCCGGCACGCTCTCGCGCCGCGGCCGCGAGGGCCGGAGAGCGCGCGAGTATAGGAGCACCCCCGCCGCCCGACAAGCCGGCCCGCGCACGCTGCCCGCCCGGACGGCCGCGCGTGCGGGCGCGCGACGCGTCGAACCGGGCGACGGTCAGGCGCCGGAGGCGGTGGCGATCCTCTCGACCGCGTCGAGCACGGTTTCGGGGCGCAGCTCGACCATGCAGCGGAAGTGGCCCCGCGGACAGCGCTCGCGGCCGTGCAGCGTGCAGGGCTGGCAGCCCTCGCGGCGGCACAGCACCGCGTGTCCTTCCCCCGCCGGCGCGAAGCCCAGCTCCGGCGCGGTGCTCCCGAACATCGCCGCCACCCGGAGGCCGCGCGCCGCGGCCAGATGCATGAGGCCGCTGTCGCTCGAAACGGCTGCCGCGCAGCGCGACATGAGCGCCGCCATCCGGGGCAGCGGCTCGCGGCACCAGCGCGCCTCGGCGTCGGCCTCCACTCGGGCCGCCAGCGCCGGCAGCGCCTGGCGCTCGGCTTCGAGCGAGAAGTAGAGCAGCGGCCGGCCGGCCTGGCGCAGGCGGTCGTGGAGCGCCAGCCAGTGCGACTCGGGCCAGCGCTTGGTGAAGTGTCGCGCCCCCGGGCACAGCGCCACCGGTGCCCGCCGCGGGCCCCATGGCGCGAGCCAGCCGGCCGCCCACGCCTCGGCCTCGGGGCCGGCCGCGACCCGTGGCGTTCCCTCGACCTCGACGCCGATCGGCCGCAGCGTCGCGGCGTAGCGCGCGAGCGCACTCGGCGCGGGGCGCGGTCGGCTCCAGCGCGCGTGCACCCAGCGCGCGCGGGTCAGACGGTGCGACGGGGCGCGCAGCACCGGGGCCTTCTGCCGGAAGGCGAGCAGCCGGGTGCGGACGTTGCCGTGCAGATCCACGATGAGGTCGCACGCCTCGAGCTCCGCTCCCATCGACACCACGTCCTCGAGTCGGCGGGCGTCCTTCTCCAGACGCCGGACCGAGGAGACCGCGGGATCGAAGCGCATGACGTCCCCGAACTCCTCCTTGGTCCAGAAGGCGAGGTGGGCGTCGGGGAACGCGCGGCCCAGTGCGCGCATCACCGGCTGCGCGAGGATGACGTCGCCGAGCGACGACAGCCGTAGCACCGCGATCCGCGAGAATCCGGCGGCCGGCACCGGGACCGGCTTCACCCTCAAGCCACGAACTGCAGGTTGTAGAGCCGGCGGTACGGCCCTTCGCGCTCCATCAGCTCGCCGTGCGTGCCGGTAGCGACCACCCGGCCCCGGTCGAGGACCACGATCCGATCGGCGTGTTGCACCGTCGAGAGCCGATGGGCGATCACCAGCACCGTGCGGTCGCGCATCAGGCGCTCGAGCGCCTCCTGCACCAGGCGCTCGTTCTCGCTGTCGAGCGACGAGGTGGCCTCGTCGAGCAGCAGGATCGGCGGGTTCTTGAGCAGGGCGCGCGCGATCGCCAGACGCTGCCGCTCCCCGCCCGAGAGCTTGACCCCCCGATCCCCGATCACGGTGTCGTATCCCTGCGGCATGCGCGCGACGAAGGCATGCGCGTGGGCCGCCTGCGCGGCGCGGCGCACCGCCTCGTCGCCGGCGTCCGCCAGTCCGTAGGCGATGTTGTTGCGCACCGTGTCGTGGAACAGGATGGTCTCCTGGGTGACGATGCCGAGCTGGGCGCGCAACGAGCTCACGGTGGCGTCGCGCAGATCCACCCCGTCGAGCGTGATGCGGCCCGCGGTGGGATCGTAGAAGCGGGCGAGCAAGTCCATGGCCGTGCTCTTCCCCGAGCCGCTGGAGCCGACCAGCGCCACCACCTGGCCGCGGCGGATCTCCAGGCTGACGTCATGCAGCACCGGGCGCGCCGCATCGTAGGCGAACCCCACCGACTCGTAGCGCACCGCGTCACGCAGGGGCGGGAGCACCTGGGCGCCGGGGCGGTCCACGATCTCGGGCGCGGTGTCGAGTGTGGCGAACACGCGCCGCGCCGCGGCCACGCCCTGCTGGACGTTGGCGTTCACCTCGGACAGGCTCTTGATCGGGGAGATGGTGGTGAGCAGCGCCCCGACGAAGAGCATGAACTGCTGCGGCTCGAGCGTGCGATTGACGAAGATCTCCCGCCCGCCGAGGTACAGCATCCCGATCGCCACCAGCACGATCGTGTACTCGCTGAGCGGACGCGCGGCCGCCGACACGCGCCGCAGGTGCACGAACGCCTTGTAGAAGCCCTGGTTGGCGCGGTCGAAGCGGCGCTGCTCGAATCCCTCCATCCCGAAGGCCTTGACCACCCGCGCCCCGGCCAGGGTCTCCTGCAGGATCCCGGTGAGCTCCCCCATGCGCTCCTGCGCCTGGCTCGATCGTTTGCGCATCTTGCGACCGATGATCACCAGCGACAACGCCGCCGGGGGCAGGACTATCAGCGACAGCAGTGCCAGCTTCCACGACACGAAGAACACCCAGAACAGGCAGCCGGCCAGCGTGAGCGAGTCCTTGACCAGGTTGCTGATCCCGGCCGCCAGCGAGGCGCGCAGATACTCCACGTCGTTGGTCACCCGCGAGATGAGCGCGCCGCTCCTGCGGCCGTGGTGGAACGAAAGCGACAGCCGGTGGAGGTGCGCGTAGAGCTGGCTGCGGATGTCGCGGATCGCCGCCTGCTCCACCGACACCATGAGAAAGGCCTGCAGGTAGTCGGAGAGGTTCTTGAGCAGGAACACGATCAGGAACACCACGCAGATGCGCTCGAGCGCCACCAGCGGCCGGGCGTCGAGCAGCAGGCGGTCGGCATCGGCGCGCCAACGCGGCGGCAGGACGGAGCCCAGATCGAGGCGCGGGCGGGCGGGGGCGGCGGCGACCGCGGCGGCGGGGGCCGTCGAGACCGGGGCGGCGCGGCGCTCGAACAGGACCTGCATGAAGGGCGAGATCATGCCCAGCGACAGCGCCGAGGTCGCGGCGTAGAGGATCATGCAGGCGATCGCCGCGGCGAGGCGGCCGCCATACGGGCGGAGGAAGCCCAGCAGGCGCAAGTAGGTACGCACGCGGTCAGGCCCGGGGCGAGCCCAAGTCGAGGTTCTCCTGGAGTGCCACGATCAGGTCGCGGCCGCCGAGGAAATCTTCCATCCGGTCATCGGGACGCGCGCTGAGCTGTCCGCACTCGACGAGCTGGAACACGATGTTGCCGACGTCGGCGCCGGAACCGATGCCCCACTCGCGGAACACCGCCGGCGCAAGGTGGCCGAACTCGCTCCGCGCCAGGGCGATGACCCCGTCGAGCAGCTCCTGGCCGCTGAGGTGCCGCCGCAGGGGGTCGCGCCGCCGCTCGGCCGGCAGAGCCTCGACCGTGATCCCGAGCGCCCCGACCACGAAGCCATAGGCCTCGCGCGCATAACGACCGTCGGCCTCGCGGATGCGGTCCACGGAATCCCAGAAGGAAGAATCGCGCATGTTCATTCGCCGGGGCCCTCCTTCGCGATGGCTTCCACTATAGGTCGCGGGGGGGATCGGCTCAAGTGAGGGCCGCGCGCGGCGGACGGAGCCGAAGCCGCGGGCGCCGGCGGGCGAGTGCCGCCACGAGCCGCGGATGGTCGAGGTTGTAGTGCAGCCCGCGGCTCTCGCGTCGCGCGCGCGCCGCGCGCACGATGAGGCTGCCCACCAGCGCGATGTTGCGCAGCTCGATGAGGTCCGCGTGCAGCCGCAGCCGCTGGTAGTCCAGCTCGATGTCTTCGGAGAGCAGGGCCAGTCGCCGGGCGGCGAAGTCCAGGCGCTCGTCGGTGCGGACGATCCCCACCAGGTCCCACATGACGCGCCGCACCGTGTCCCAGTTGTGCTCCACCACCACGCTCTCGTACGGCGGTCGGGTGCCGCGCGCGGACCACGGCTGGGCGCGCGGCACGCGGCGCACCGTCCGCAGCCGGCGCGCGACCTCCCCGGCGGCGTGGTGCGCGCACACCAGCGCCTCGAGCAGGGAGTTGCTGGCGAGGCGATTGGCGCCGTGCAGCCCGGTGCGCGCGACCTCGCCCAGCCCCAGCAGCCCGCGCATCGCGGTGCGCCCGGCGAGATCGGCGACGATGCCCCCGCACATGTAATGGGCGGCCGGCACCACCGGGATCGGCTCGCGGGTGAGGTCGAAGCCGTACTCCAGCAGCGCGGCATGGATGTTGGGAAACCGCTCGCGGATCCGCGCGGCGCTTCGGGAGCTCATGTCGAGGTAGACGTGCCGCTCCCCGCGCCGCTTCATCTCCCGGTCGATGGCGCGTGCCACGACGTCCCGCGGGGCGAGTTCGGCGAGCGGATGATAAGCCGGCATGAAGCGGGTGCCGTCGAGCGTGCGCAGCAGCGCGCCCTCGCCGCGGAGCGCCTCGCTCAACAGGAAGGACTTCGCGCGGGGGTGGAACAGGCAGGTGGGGTGGAACTGGACGAACTCGAGGTCGGCGACCGGCAGGCCCGCGCGGTACGCCATCGCCAGACCGTCCCCGGTCGCCACGTCGGGGTTGGTGGTGTAGAGGTAGACTTTGCCGCACCCACCGGTGGCGAGCGCGGTGACGCGCGCGGTCACCGGCCGGATCTCGCCGGAGGCGGTGTCGAGGACGTAGGCGCCCCAGCAGGTGTCGCGACCAGCCGCGTCGCGGCGACCCCTGAGGCGCGAGTCGATGATGAGGTCGACCGCGACCTGATTCTCGATCAGATGGATGCGGGGATGGGCGCGGACGCGCTCGACCAGCGTCTGCGCGATCGCCATCCCGGTGAAGTCGGAGGCATGGACGATGCGCCGCCGCGAGTGTCCCCCCTCGCGCCCGAGCGCGAAGCCGCGGCGATCGCGGTCCAGCGGCACGCCGAGCGCCGCCAGCTCGCGCACGCGCTCGGGGCCTTCGCGGACCACCTGACGCACCACCGCGACGTCGCACAGCCCGGCACCCGCGCGCAGGGTGTCGCGCGCGTGATCGGCGTAGGAATCGGCGCGGTCGAACACCGCCGCCACGCCGCCCTGCGCGTAGCGGGTGTTCGACTCCTCCGCCCCCTTCTTCGACAGCACCAGCACCTGGCCGTGGACCGCGGCCTTGAGCGCCAGGCTCAAGCCGGCGATGCCGCAGCCGATGATCAGGATGTCGGGCTGGTCCACGCCGCCTCCGCCGCACCGAACGCCAGACGCTCGACCGCGTCTCCGCCGCAGACCCACTCCCACGCCACCTCGAGCACCGCCACCCGCGGATCGCGCGCCGCGGCCGGCCAGCGTACCGCATCCTTGGCGGTCAGCAGCAGAGCCGCCCCGGCGGCCGCCGCGCGGGCGAGCTCGATCGCGGCCTCCGCGTCGCCGAACCAGTGGTGGTCGCGGTAGCGCGACACCCCGAGCACCTCGAACCCCGCCTCGGTGGCACTGCGCGCCACCGCCTCGGGACTTCCGGTCGCGGTCACGACGCGCGCCGCCCCACCCGCCGCGCGCCCCACCCCGTCGAGGTCGCGCACCCCGATCACGCGGTGCCGACCGGCGGCGGTGAGTGCCCCCGGAGCGTACGGCCGCGACGCCGCGATCCACGGCGCCGGATCCTCCCCCGGCCCGAGGCGGGTGACCACCAGCGCATGGGCGCGCTGGAGCGCGCGCAGCGGCTCGCGCAGGCGCCCCGCGGGCAGCAACTCGCCGCCGCCCCACAGGTCGTGCGCGTCGAGCAGCACGATGTCCACGTCGCGCGCCAGGCGCCAGTGGGAGAAGCCGTCGTCCACGATCGCAAGCCGCATCCCCGCCGCCGCGGCCGCACGCGCGAGCCGGCGCTTCACCGCACCCGCGAACACGCGCGAGGACCCGAGCGCATCGAGGTAGAGGCGTTCCTCGTCCCCCTCACCCCGGGGACCGGGTCGGTAGCGGCGGCACACCACCCCCGCCTCGATGCCGCGCTCCAGGGCGCGCCGGGCGAGGTGCAGGCAGAGCGTCGTCTTGCCGGTGCCGCCGACCGTGAGATTGCCCACGCTGACCACCCGCAGGCCCGCTCCCACCTGCCCCAGCACGCCCCGCGCGTAGGCGCGACGGCGCAACTCCCAGCCCAGCCCGTAGGCCCACGCCCCGCCCGCGAGCAGCGCCGCCGTCACTCCGCCGGCCACAGGCCCCACCCCGCCAGCAGCGCCACGGCGCGGCCGGTGGCCCCGCGCTCGCGCTCCACCGCCGCGAGGCCCCTGGCGGCGCGCCGGCCGCGCTCCGCGGCATCGCCCAGCAGCGCGGCGAGCGCCCGGGCGAGAGGCTCGCCCGGCGGGGCGATCCACACCGCCCTCTCGCGCTCCAGGGCCCGCATCGCCGGGAGCTGGGAGGCGTGGTGCGGCCCCACGATCACCGCCGCCCCGCACGCCGCGGGTTCCAGCGGATTGTGACCGGCGTAGCGGCGGAGCAGGCTGCCCCCCACGAACGCCGCATCGGCGGCCGCGTAGTAGGCGGGGAGAACGCCGGGGCGGTCGTCCCAGCGCCAGGCGCCGGCGCGCGGAAGACCATCGAGGGCGATCGCCTGACCCGCCTCGGCCGCCTCGCCGCGCAGCTCCCCGGACGCGCGCGGGTGGCGCGCGACGGCCGCCACCTGCCACTCCTCGCGCACCGAGGCCGGTAACGCCGCCCACGCGCTCGCCAGCGCGCGCACCTCCCCGGGCCGCACGCTCCCCAGCGTGAGCAGCGGCCGCCCGGCGTCGAGCCCGAGCGCGCGCCGCGCCGCCGCGCGATCGGGCGCGGGCCGCGGCAGCGCGTCGTTCTTGAGATTCCCGACCACCTCGGTGCGCTCGGGGCGCGCACCCAGCGCGAGCCAGCGCCGCGCGTCCTCCGCGCTTTGGCACAACACCGCCGCGATCCCGCCGACCAGCTCCCGGAATTCCGCGCCGAGGCGCCGGTAGCGGCCGACCGAGCGCTCGGCCAGCCGCGCGCTCACCACCGCCACGGGAAGCCCCACGCGGCGGGCGTGCAGCAACCAGTGCGGCCACAGCTCGGTCTCGACTACGAACAGCCGCCGCGGGCGCACCCCGGCGAGGAAGCGGCGCACCGCCTGGGGCGAGTCGATCGGCGCCAGCGCGACCGGGCGCTGCAGCGCCCCGAGGCGCTCACGACCCGCCCCGGTGGTCGCGGTGAGAAACAGGCGCGCCCCGGGTTGGAGCGCTTCGAGGCGGCTCACGAGCGGCGGAACCGCTCCGGCCTCGCCGAGGGACGCCGCGTGGATCCAGGCGTGGCAGACTCCGTCGAAGCCGCTGTGGCCGAGGCGCTCGCCCCACAGGGGGCGCTCGCGGCCGGAGGCGAAGATCCGCGCCGCCGGCGCCAGCGCGCCGAGGCACGGCGCCACGACGCGATAGACCCTCCACGCCAGGCTCACGGCCGCTCCCCGGCACGGCGCGCCGCCCGTTCGGTCACCGCCGCCAGCGCCGCCTCCAGACGTCCGCACCAGCCTTCGAGCGCCTCGCGCCCGAGGTCCGGCGGGACCCGCAGCGGCGCGCCGTGCGCGACCACCACCCGGGCGAAGGGCCGCGGCACGCGGAAGCGATCCCAGGAGCGCAGCACCCAGGTCGAGCTCGCGGCGGCCGTCACCGGCACGATCGGGAGCCCGCTGCGGCTGGCGAGGTAGAGCACGCCCGGCTTCACCCGCTCGGCCGGTCCGCGCGGCCCGTCGGGCGTCAGCCCCAGGCAACCGCCCTCGCGCGCCCACGGCAACAGCTCGCGCATCGCCTCCTCCCCGCCACGCGTGCTGGATCCGCGCGCGGTGAGGAAGCCCAGGCGGTGGATCACCCGCGCGATCAGCTCGCCGTCGTGGTGGCGGCTGACCAGCACCCGACATCCGGATCCCCGGTAGGCGTAGGCCAGAGGCAGCATGCGCGCGTGCCAGAAGGCCATGATGCACGGCCGGTCGGGCTGCCCGCCGGGCGCGGAGCCGCCCTCGCCCTCGACCCATTCCACCCGCCAGCTGCGGCCCAGCATCCACACCAGCGCCGCGCCGGCCCCGCCCGCCAGGCCCATCCACCACGGCAGCGCTCGCGCCCGGCTCACGAGGCCAGTGCCCACAGCAGCGCCGCCGCGCGCCGCGAGGCGCCGGGGCCGCCGAGACGCTCGCGCACCGCGCCGAGCTTGGCGGCTTGCGCGGCGCGCGCCGCGGGATCGTCGAGCCACGGGGCGAGCACTCCCGCCAGACGCTCCGCGGTGAAGGCGTCCTGGATCAGTTCGGGCGCGACCTCGGCGCCCGAGACGACGTTGGGCAGACCGATCCGCTGCAGGGTCACGAGCCGTCGGGCGATGAAGTAGTTGAGCCGTCCCACGCGGTAGACGATCGCGAGCGGGGTGCCGAACAGCGCGGTCTCGAGCGTCGCGGTGCCCGAGGCGACCGCGCACGCGGTGGCCCACGCCTGGACCGCGTGGGTGCGCCCGCGCACCACCCGCACCCCTACGGGGAGCGCGGTGCGGGAAGGGATCTCGAGCCCCGCGGCCAGGGCCAGGACCGACACCAGCCCCGGGCGGTCGCGTCGCAGCCGCGCGGCCGCATCCAGCAACGGCCGCAGATGCCGCGCCAGCTCCTGCCGTCGACTGCCGGGGAGCAGCCCGAGCACCGGGGTGCCCGCCGGCGCCCCGATTTCGGCGCGGAACCGGCCCTCCGCCACCTCGGGCGCCAGGTCGTCCAGCAACGGATGGCCGACGAACGTCACCTCCACGCCCGCGGCGCGGAAGATCGGCTCCTCGAAGGGGAACACCACGGCGAGGCGGTCCACCCACGCCGCCATCGCCGCCGCACGCTCCGGGTGCCACGCCCAGACCTGCGGGCCGATGTAATAGAAGAGCCGCGCGCCGCGGCGCTTGAGCTGCGGCCCCAGGCGCAGGTTGAAGCCGGGGTAGTCCACGAGCACCACCGCGTGGGGCGCGAACCGCTCGAATTCGCGCAGCAGGCGGGCGCGCGCGCCGAGCAGCGCCGGCAGGCGCGCCACGATCTCCGCGAAACCGAGCACCGCGAGATCCTCCATCGCCACGACCGGCTCCACGCCGGCCGCGCGCAGCGCGGGCCCCGCCACACCCCGCACCCGGCACGGGCCCATCGCCTGGAGCGCGCGCACCAGGCGCGCGCCGTGGGCGTCGCCGGAGGCCTCTCCGGTGACGATCAGGAAGCGACGCTGGTCCTGATCGACCACTGCTGCGCCCGGCGCCGCATCGCCTCGCGCACTTCCTGCGCCACCCGCAGCGCGTCGCGCCCGGCCTCGGCCGGGGCCGCGCCCCCGCCGGCCCCGCGCAGGGATCCGAGGAAGGCCGCCAGTTCCCGCATCAGCGGCTCGGCCTCGTCGACCTCGAGGGTGACGGGCCGGATCACGGGAGGCGCCGCCGCCGCCAGCCCGATCGCTCCAGGCGGCGGCTGGCGCCGCTCCACGCGCAGCATCTCGCCGGTCCGGGCGGAGAGGTCGAGCGCGATGTAGGCATCGGCCTGGAAGAAGCGGATCCGCCGCAGGCGCTCCTTCGACACCCGGCTCGCGGTGAGATTCGCGACGCAGCCGTCGGCGAACTCGAGGCGCGCGTTGGCGATGTCCTCGTTACGCGACATCACCGCGACCCCGACCGCGGAGACGCTCGCCGGGCTCGCGCCCACGCAGTCGAGCACCGCGTCGATGTCGTGGATCATGAGATCGAAGACCACATCGATGTCGAGCGAACGCGGCTGGAAGAGCGCCAGCCGATGCGCCTCGATGAACATCGGCCGGGCGATGTGGGGTCGGGCCGCCACCAGGGCGGGATTGAAGCGCTCCACCTGGCCGACCTGCAGCATCACGCCCGCGCGCCGCGCCGCGCCGATCATCGCGTCGGCGTCCGCGACCGTCGGCGCCATCGGCTTCTCGACCAGCGCGTGCACGCCCGCCGCGGCGGCGCGCTCCGCCGCCTCGCGGTGGGCGACGGTGGGAACCGCGATCGAGACCGCCTCGCACTCGGCGAGCATCGCCTCGGCGCTCTCGAACGCGCGGCAGGCGTGGCTCGCCGCCACCTCCGCCGCATGCTCTCCGTGCAGGTCGAAGACCCCCACCAGAGTGGCTTCGGGCAGCGCTTGGTAGACCCGCGCGTGCTTCTCCCCCCACACCCCCACCCCCCACACGCCGACGCGGACCGGTTCCATGGCCGGGGCTACCGGGTGAGCCCGCGCGCCGAGGTCTCGGCAAAGCGGGCGAAGTGCTCGACCTCGGGCACGCCCGGCAGCTCCGCGCGGACCCGCGACACGGCCTCCCCGACCGACAGCTTCTCGCGGAACAGGATGCGGTAGGCGCGCTCCAGCGCCTCCTGGGTCGCGAGCGAGAAGCCGCGTCGCTGGAGCCCGATGCGGTTGATCCCCGAGTTGCGCGGCGGGCTGCCGGCGGTCAAGACGTAGGGTGCCACGTCCTGCGCGATCCGCGAGCCGCCCCCGACCATCGCGTGGCAGCCGATCCGCACGAACTGGTGCACCGCGGTGAGCCCGCCCACGATCGCCCAGTCCTCGACCGTGACGAAACCGGCGAACTGGGAGGCGTTGGCCACGATCACCCGATCCCCGAGGACGCAGTCGTGCGCGATGTGGACGTAGGCCATGAGCAGGCAGTGAGCGCCGACACGCGTGGTCGCTCCATCCTCGGTCGCCAGATTGGCGGTCACGTACTCGCGGACCTCCGTGTGGTCTCCGACCACCAGGAAACTCCTCCCGCCCCCGAACTTGAGGTCCTGCGGCGGGCTGCCCAGCACCGCGCCGTGATGGATGCGGACGTCGTGGCCGATGGTGGTCCAACCGGTGAGCAGGGCGTGGCTGCCGACGCGGACCCGGTCGCCGAGCCGCACGTGCGGACCGATGACGGCACCGGGCTCGATCGAGACGCCCACGCCCAGCTCGGCGCCCTCGTCCACGAACGCGGCGGGGTGGATCACGGCCGTCACGCCGGCCGCCGGTCGACCACGGTGGCCATGAGCTCGGCTTCCGCGACGAGCTGATCCTCGACGTACGCCTCGCCGCGCATCTTCGCGGTGCCCTTCCGCAGCTTGAGCAGCGTGAGCTTGAAGCGGAGCTGGTCGCCCGGGGTCACCGGGCGCCGGAACTTCGCCCCGTCGATGCCGATGAAGTACATGAGCTTGTCGTTGGGGTCGTCCACCGAGGTCAGCAGCAGCAGCCCGCCCACCTGGGCCATGGCCTCGATGATGAGCACCGCGGGCATGATCGGATGGCCTGGAAAGTGGCCCTGGAAGAACGGCTCGTTGATCGTGACGTTCTTGAGCCCCTCGATGCTGTGTCCCTCCTCGATGCCGAGGATGCGGTCGACGAGCAGGAAGGGATAGCGGTGCGGGATGATGTCCATGATCGCCGTGATGTCCCACTCCTCGGGCGAGCCGCCGGGGCGGCGGCCGGGCAGCGGCAGCGATTCCTTGAGACGCTTGATGAACGCGACATGACTCTGGTGCCCCGAGCGCACGGCGTGGACGTGACCCAGCAGCGGGCCGCCCATGAGCGACAGGTCCCCGAGCAGGTCGAGCACCTTGTGGCGTACGAACTCGTCGGGAAAGCGGAGCGGCTCGGGGTTGAGGATGCGATCCTTGCCCACGACCACGGCGTTCTCGAGACGTCCCCCCTTGATCCACCCCGCCTCGCGCAGCGACGCAACATCCCGCTCGAGCACGAAGGTGCGCGCGGGCGCGATCTCCTCGAGGAAGCTCCGGTCGTTGATGTCGAGCGAGATCGTCTGCCGGCCGACCAGCGGATGATCGTAATCGATCGTGAACGTGATCTTCAGGCCGTGGTAGGGCACGGCGCTCAAGTGCACGTTGTTGTCGCTCCAGGTCACCGGCTTGGTCACCTTGATGTGGCGCCGCGGCTTGTCCTGATCGCGAAAGCCGGCCTTGAGCAGCATGCGCGCGATCGGCTCGGCGCTGCCGTCGGCGGGCTCCGGGATTTCCATGGTCGAGGTCTCGATCTCGACGTTGTCGATGCTGAGCCCCGCCACCGTCGCCAGCACGTGCTCCATGGTGTGCACCTGCACGTCGTCCTGCTGCAGGATCGTGCGCCGGCCCGCCGCGGGGTCGAAATGCGCGTTCTCCGGCCGCACCTGCACGCGCGGCTTGCCCGGCAGGTCGGCGCGCACGAACTGCACGCCGGTCCCCACCGCCGCAGGGCGGAAGATCACGGCGCCCGGCTCGCCGGTGTGCAGCCCCACGCCCTCGAAGCGCACGGGGCGAGTGAGGGTGCGCTGCATCGCCGCGGTCAACGCACCTCCTCGCGCTCCCTTTGCCCCTCGAGGCGCAGCACGCGCTCCTCCAGGGCCTTGGTGCGCTGGAACAGCTGCGGCAGCCGCTGCGCGAAGGCGTGGAGCCGCTTCCAGACCCCGTGCTGGACCGCCGGGTAGCCGGTCACCACCGTGTCCGGCGGCACCGACTTGGCGACGCCGCTCTGGGCGCCGACCGTGGCGCGGCGGCCGATGGTGATGTGCCCCACCAGCCCGGCCTGACCGCCGAGGGTGACGTAGTCCTCCAACTCCGTGCTGCCCGAGATGCCCACCTGGGCGACGATGATGCAGTGCTGGCCCACGATCACGTTGTGCCCGATCTGGACCAGGTTGTCGATCTTCGTTCCATCCCCGATCCGGGTGCTGTGAGTGGTGGCGCGATCGATCGTGGTGTTGGACCCGATCTCGACGTCGTTGCCGATCACGACGTTTCCGACCTGCGGCACCTTGTGGTAGCTCCCGGCGTCGAAGGCGAAGCCGAAACCGTCGCTGCCCACCACGACTCCGGGATGAAGGATGCACCGGTCGCCGAGCAGGCATTCCTCGCGCACGGTGACCCGCGGATACAACAGGCAGTCCTCGCCAATCGCGATGTTGTGTCCGAGGTAGCACCCGGACATGATCACGCTGCGTCGCCCGATCCGCGCGCCGGCCTCGACCACGCAGTGGGGTCCGATCGAGGCGTCCTCCCCGACGCTGGCCCCGGGCGAGACGATGGCGCTCGGGTGCACGCCGGGGGCCTGGCGCAGCACGTCGGGGCGGAAGATGCGCACCACGCGCTGGAACGCGAGGTAGGGGTTGTCCACCTGGATCAACGGCCGTGCCGCCGCCCGCGCATCGCGCGCGCAGATCACCGCCGAGGCGCGCGTCACCTCCAGGTACGATTCGTAGCGGGAGTTGGCGAGAAACGTGATGTCGCCGGGCATCGCCTCGCGAATTCCCGCCACGCCCCGGATCTCGATCGATCCGTCTCCCACGACCTCCCCGCCGAGTTCGGCGGCAAGCTCCGCCAACGTGCGCGTGATCATGCGTGCGGCCTCCCTAGCGCGCGGTGCCGATGGTGGACTGGCTGTTGAGCTCCTGGATCACGTCGGCCGTCAGGTCGAGCGACTTGTCGGCATAGATGATGAATCCCGATGCCGCGTCGAGCACCAGATTGAGACCCTTCTCCGCGGCGATCTTCTCCACCGCCGACCGGATCACCTTCACGACCACGCCGGTGGCGCGCTCGTTCTCCTGGGCGGCGCGCCCCTGCGGGCCCCACACGTCCTGGATGAACCGCTCGTACTCGCTGATCGCCCGCTGCAGCCCCTCCTCCTTCTCCTGGCGCTTGAGCGCCGAGAGGATCGGACCCTGGTCGCGCAGCTCGGCGCGCAGCTGGTTGACCGCCTTTTCCTTCTCGGCCGCCTCGTCCCGCCAGCCCTGGACCTGGCGGTCGAAGCGCGCCTGGGCCTCCTGCGCGTCCTTGTACTCCTGGAAGATCCGCGCCGAGTCAATGTAACCCATCTGGAGATTCTGGGCCGAGGCCGGCCACGGCGCCCACGCCAGCGCCGCGGCGGCCAACAGCGGCGCCCAGCACCGGATCCGACGATGGCAGCGTGGTCGCATCGCGTGTTTCAGAAGTTCACGTTTCCGAGAAGGAAGTGACCGACGGCCCGGGGGCCGTCGTCACGATTGAACCCATACCCGTAGTCGAACCCGATGTTTCCGAGCAACGGGATCTCCATCCGGAACCCGAGGCCGGCACCCATCTTGAGGTCGAGCGGCCGGAGCTCGCCCCACAGGTCCCACGTATTGCCCGCGTCGAAGAAGAGCACACCGTGGAGCGGATGAACAATCGGAAACTGCTGCTCGACCGAATAGGCCGCCGCGAAGCGCCCGCCAGGATAGCGCACCTTCTGAAACAACGTCGGCACCCGCGCGTACGTGGTGTCGATGCCGACGATCGTGGTGTCGGTGCGGTAGGCGGCGGGCACCTCGACGATGAACTTCTCAGGGACGATCTGGTAGTCGTCGTACCCGCGCAACGGGTCGCTGGTGGTTCCGCCGCCGAGGCGGAAGCGCTCGTACGCCGGAATGCTGCTGTTCTGATCCCCGTATTCGCCGAGCAGCCCGATCCGCGCCCGCAGCATCGTGGTCACGCCGCGGAGCACCGACGGCAGGTAGATCCGCCCCTCGATACGGTGCTTGTGGTAGCTGACCGAGCCTCCGAACGGACCACCCGCCAGCTCGCTGTTGAACGCGAGTCGGGTGCCCTTGGTCGGATAGAAGGGGTTGTCGGCGCTGTTGCGGAGGAAGTCGAAGGAGAGGCTGCTGGTGAGCTGGCCCTTGCCGGGGGTGAGCCCGATCAGGGCGATCGAGTCGGCCGGCGTGAGCGAGCTGGTCAACCCGCTGATCGTGACGTTTTCGAGCTGGTACGACATCGAGCCGCGCGAGTAGTCCGGCCACGGCAGCGGCCGGCCGATCCGTCCCGATCCACCGACGCGCTTCTGGCGGTACAGGTCGTAGTCGCGCGAGGAGTTGAACGCCGAAAACCCGAGCAGCGTCGGGGTGTCGCGGAACCACGGCTCGGTGAAGCTGACGAAGTAGTTCTCCAGGTTGCTGCCCCGCTCGAGATGGAGCGACAGGCTTTGCGCATTGCCGAGCACGTTGTTGTGCCCCAACTCGATGAATCCGGTGACGCCGCTCTGGCTGGTGTACCCCGCCCCCGCCGAGGCGGTGCCGACCTGCTTCTCCTTGACCTTGAGCTGGATGTCCACATCGGTGCTGTCCGCGGGGGAGAAATCCACCTGCACGTCCTCGAAGATCCCGAGGCGGAAGATGTCGCCCTGGGTGCGGACCAGGGCCGAGCGCTTGAATCGGTCGCCCTCGTGAATGTCGATTTCGCGGCGGATGACCTTCTCGCGCGTCGCGCGGTTGCCGCTGATCTCGACCAGGCGCACGTTGGACGGTTGCCCCTCGGTGACGCCGTAGGCGACATCCACCACCGAGTCGCGCACGGTCTCGCGCGGCTCGATGCTGAGATAGAGATACCCCTTCTCGGCGTAGTCGGCATAGGCCAGCCCCTGGGTGCGCTGGATCCTCGACTGGTCGTAGACCTCCCCCGGCTTCGGCTGCCACAGCGCGGTCAGGTCGGCGTCGGACACGATGTGGTTGCCGGACCAGGAGACGCTGCCGATCCGGTAGCGGCGGCCCTCGTCGATCGTGATGGCGTAGGTCAGGTGACGCGGCTGGTCCCCGGGCTCGAGCGCGTGCCCGACGACGCGCATGTCGCGATAGCCGTTGTTGCGGAAGAAGCTCTCGAGTCGCTCCGCGTCCTCCTTGAAACTCTCGAGTTTGACCTCACCGCCCCCGAACAGCCCCTTGCGGCGCGTCTTGAGCTTCTTCCGCAGCTTGCCCTCCGCGAACGCGGACGCGCCCTCGAAGCGGATGTTCGTGATCTTGACCCGCTCGCCCTCGCGGATGACGAACCGCAGCGCCACCTGGCGCGGGCCGACCGTGGTGTCGGCGACCGCCTCGACCGACGCCTGGGCGAAGCCTTCGTCACGGTAGTAGGTGAGCAGGGAGTCCACCTGGCTCTGCGCCGCGGTGGGCGAGTAGGTCTCGCCGACGCGCAACTGCAGCTTCTTTTCCAGCTCCGAGGACTCGCGCTTCTGGTTGCCGCTGAACTCGATCCGCGTGATCCGCGGCCGCTCGCTGACGTGGAGCAGGAGGTCCACCGTGCCGTCGCGCTGGAACTTCTCCGCCCACACATCGCTGAACAGGCCCAGGGCGAACAGCTTGCGAATGCCGCGTCGCACGGCGTCGTCGTTGTAGCGTGAGCCGGAGCCGACCTCGAACGTGCGCAGGATGCGGGTGCTGTCCGTGAGCACGTTGCCGACGACGCTCACCCGTCCCACCCGCTCGACCACCGCCCCCGCCGAGTCGGGAGCCGCCGGCGCCGCGGGCGCGGCCACGGGCTCGGCAACGCCGGCCGGCGCCGGCGGCTGAGCGGCCGCCGGCGCCGTGAGGGTCAGGAGCAGCAGCAGGACGGTGGTCGCGTTACCCCCGAGGCGCCGCGGGCGCGGGAGATGGGGACGGCTGCGGCGCCACCGTCGGCTCGAACTCGAGCCGGTCCTCCTTGCGCGTGACGCCGACGTGCGCTCCGGGAGGGAGCTGTCCGCGCAGGATGAACTCCGCCAGCGGATCTTCGAGCAGTCGCTGGATGGCCCGCTTGAGGGGCCGGGCGCCCAGCGATGGGTCGAAGCCCTTGTCGATGAGCAGATCCAGCGCATCGGCGGGAATGTCGAGGTGAATCTCTTGAGCACGCAGACGCTCCTTGACCTGGCCCAGGAGGATGGTGACGATGTTTTGCATGTCCTCCCGCCCGAGCGCCCTGAACACGATGACGTCATCGATGCGGTTGAGGAACTCGGGATTGAAGGCGCGCTTCAGCTCCTCCTGAACCGTGCTCTTGATCGAGGCGAACTGGGCCGCGCTCCCCTCGGCCTGCTTGAACCCCAGGTGGCGACCCCCGCTGATGATCTGCCGGCCGCCCAGGTTGGACGTCATGATGATCACCGTGTTCTTGAAATCCACCCGGCGGCGCGAGCTGTCGGTGAGCACCCCATCATCCAGGACCTGGAGCAGCACATTGAACACGTCCGGGTGCGCCTTTTCGATCTCGTCCAGCAGCACGACCGAATAGGGCTTGCGCCGGACCTTTTCGGTCAGCTGACCGCCTTCTTCATACCCCACATATCCCGGCGGTGCTCCCACCAGCCGCGACACCGAGAACTTCTCCATGTACTCGGACATGTCGATCCGGATCAGGGCGTCGTCGTCGTCGAAGATGAACGCGGCCAGCGCCCGGGCGAGTTCGGTCTTCCCGACCCCGGTCGGGCCGAGGAAGATGAACGAGCCGATCGGCCGCTTGGGATCGCGCAGCCCGACGCGGTTGCGCCGCACCGCGCGCGAGACCGCGGCCACCGCCTCGTCCTGCCCCACGACCCGCTTGTGGATGTCGTCCTCCATGCGCAACAGCTTCTGGGTCTCTTCCTCCGCGAGCTTGACCACCGGGATCCCGGTCATGGTCGACAGCACGGTGGCGATGAGGTCCTCGTTGACCTGGACCTCCTTGTCGCGCTTGGAGTCGCTCCAGTTCTTCTTGAGCTCGTTGCGACGCGCGCGCAACTCCTTCTCCTTGTCGCGCAGGCGCGCAGCCTTCTCGTACTCCTGGCCGCGGATCGCCGCCTCTTTCTCCTTGATCGCCTCCTCCAGCTTCTTCTCCAGCTCGTGGATCTCGGAGGGCACGGTCGTCACCGACAGCCGCGCGCGGGCGCACGCCTCGTCGATGACGTCGATCGCCTTGTCCGGGAAGAAGCGGTCGTTCATGTAGCGGTCGGAGAGCTTGACCGCCTGGACCACGGCTTCGTCGGTGATCTTGACTCCGTGGTGCGCCTCGTACTTGTCGCGCAGCCCCATCAGGATCGAGATCGTCGCCTCGACGCTCGGCTGGTCCACCATGATCGGTTGGAAGCGCCGCTCGAGGGCGCCGTCCTTCTCGATGTACTTGCGATACTCGTCGAGCGTGGTCGCGCCGATGCACTGCAGCTCGCCGCGCGCCAGCGCGGGCTTGAGCATGTTCGAGGCGTCGATCGCCCCCTCCGCGCCGCCGGCGCCGACGATGGTGTGTAGCTCGTCGATGAAGATGACGGTGTCCTTGGACTCCCGAATCTCGTTCATCACCGTCTTGAGGCGCTCCTCGAACTGGCCGCGGTACTTGGTGCCGGCGACGACCGCCGCCAGGTCGAGCGTGACGATGCGCTTGTTCTTGAGGCTCTCGGGCACTTGGCCGGAGACGATGCGCTGGGCGAGGCCCTCGCTGATCGCGGTCTTGCCCACGCCGGGCTCGCCGATCAGCACCGGGTTGTTCTTCTTGCGGCGTGACAGCACCTGGATGACGCGCTCGATCTCCTTGTCACGACCGATCACCGGATCGAGCTTGCCCTCGCGCGCGAGCTGCGTGAGGTCGCGGCCGAACTGGTTGAGCGCCGGCGTCTCGGGACGCTCTTCGCGCTCGGAGCCGCCCGAACTCGAGGGCGCCCCGCCCAGCAACTTGAGCGTCTCCTCGCGCACGCGCTTGCGGTCCACGCCCAGCTCGAGCAGCACCTTCGCCGCCACGCCCTCGCCCTCGCGGATCAGGCCGAGCAGCAGGTGCTCGGTGCCGACGTAGTTGTGACCGAGCGAGCGCGCCTCCTCCACCGCCAGCTCGAGCACGCGTTTGGCGCGCGGGGTGAAGGGAATCTCGCCGATGGTCATCGTCCCGCCCGAAGCGCTCACCATGTTCTCGACCTCCTGGCGGATGCGGTCGAGATCGAGGCCGAGGTTGTTGAGCACCGTCGCGGCGATGCCCTCCCCCTCGCGGATCACCCCCAGCAGCAGGTGCTCCGTGCCGATGTAGTCGTGCTGCAACCGGGCCGCCTCCTCGCGCGCCAGGTAGATGACCTTGCGGACCCGTTCGGTGAACTTGTCGTGCATGGCTTTCCTCTGCCTTTCGGGTGTTCGTGCCGGCTAGCCTGGACTATTCATGAGCCCGCCGCCTGCGACCGCGATCTGCGCGCCATCCGCGGCGTCGTTCCACCGGCCGCTTCCTCGACGTGTCCAGCGACACGGGACCCGCTTCGCGGGTGCCCCTCGCGGCCGGTGGAACTCCTTGCGGCTGTCGCACATCTCGCGGTCTCGGCTGGCGGTTCATGAATAGTCCAGGCTTAGGGAGTCGGCCCCGACTCGCGATCGGCGGCGTCGAGCCGCTCGCGCACGAGCTGGGCACGATAGACGTTCCGTTCGGCCGGGGTCAGGTCGCTCCCGTAGAAGCGCTGGAGATGCGCCGGCTGCGTGAGGATCAGCAGCTGGTTGAGGACGTGGGGCGGGCACAGCCCGGGAAGCCCGAGCGCCACGCCCAGGCGCACCGCCGAGCACAGGTTGATCACTTCACGCGAATGGATCGAGCGGCAGTAGCGCAGCGTCCCGTAGGCTCGCCACACCTTGTCCTCGATCTGGACGCGCGCGTCGCGCATCATGCGCTCGCGGGCGCGCTCCTCCGTCTCGATGATCTGGCGGGTCACCCGCTCGAGGCTCTCGATCGAGTCCCGCTCGGCGCGGCCGAGGGTGGTCTGATTGGAGATTTGGAACAGGTTGCCCATCACCTCGCTGTGCTCGCCGTAGAGCCCGCGCACGTTGAGGCCGACCTGCATGATGCTCTTCAGCACCTTCTGGATCTCCTCGAGCAGCACCAGCGCCGGAAGGTGGATGAGCACCGAGGCGCGCAGGCCGGTGCCGGCGTTGGTCGGGCACGAGGTGAGGTAGCCGATCTCGTCCGAGAAGGCGAAGTCGAGCGCCTGATCGAGCTCGTCGTCGGCGGCGTCCGCGTTCCCCCACGCCTCCGCGAGCTGGAAGCCCGGCGTCATCGCCTGCAGCCGCAGGTGGTCCTCCTCGTTGATCATCAGCGACAGCCGCTCCCCCGCGGCGATGATGATGCCGCGCGGCCGCGCGCCGTCGCCCAGCTCGTGGCTCACGAGGTGGCGCTCGACCAGGATCTGCCGCTCCAGCCCACCCATCTCGTTCATGCGCAGCATCAGCGCATCGCGGAACGCCTCGGAGCGCTGGGCGGCGCTCGAGACGCTGAGCAGCACGCCCTGAAGCTGCTCGTCCCGGGCGCGGTGGGTGAAGGGCACGCTCTGGAGGTTGCGCGCCAGCCGGATGCGCGTCGAGAGCACCATGTGGGCGTGCGGGCCCTCGCCGCTCAGCCACGGGCTGGGCTCGGCGATCAGCTCGTCGAAGTTGGCCGGAGGGCGGGGCTTCGCCTGGCGAGTCATCGTTTCTTCTCCGCCGGGTGCGAGGCCTGCTCCTTCTCGAGACGCTGGATCTCGTCCCGGATGCCGGCCGCGCGCTCGAACTCCTCACGCTCGACCGCGCGCTGCAGCTCGTCGTGCAGGCGCTGAATCTGCCGGGAGCGCGTCGCGCCCTCGCCGTCGCGCGTGGGCACCTTGCCGCGATGCCGGGTGTCGCCGTGGATGCGTCGCAGCAGCGGTCGCAGCTGGAACTGGAACGCGGCGTAGCACTCGGCGCAGCCCAGCCGCCCGGTCTCCTTGAAGCCCGAGTAGAGCAGTCCGCAGCGCGGGCACTGGACGTGGCCGACGCGCTCCTCCTCGGTCGTCGTCATGCCGTCCACCATCCCGGCCAGCAGGTCGGCGATGTCGAACTTGTGCTTCTTCGCGGACTGATGCAGCCCCTTCTCCTCGGCGCACCGCTCGCACACGTGGATCTCCGACATCTTGTTGTCGTGGATCTCCGTGAAGTGCACCGTCGAGGGGTTCTTACCGCAGATCTGGCAGAGCATTCCGGTCGACCCTCTCAGGCCGGCTCGATGAGCCGGCCTGCTTCCAGCCGCATGACCCGATGGGCGACCGCCGCCAGCCTATCATTGTGGGTCACGATGACGAAAGTCTGATGCCGGACGCGCGCCAGAGACGCAATCAGCTCGTGCAGCGCCGCCGCGGATTGCTGATCCAGATTGCCGGAAGGCTCGTCCGCCAGCACCAGCTCGGGCTCGGCCACCAGGGCGCGCGCCACCGCCACACGCTGCGCCTCCCCGCCCGAGAGCTCGGACGGCCGGTGCTGCCAGCGCGCCTCCAGCCCCACGTCGCGCAATGCGGCCTGGGCCCGCGCACGGGCCGCCTGCGGCTCGAAGCGGGCGATGAGCAGGGGCATCATGACGTTCTCCTCGGCGGTGAACTCCGGCAGCAAGTGGTGGAACTGAAAGACGAAGCCGAGACTGAGCGCCCGGAACCGCGCCAAATCCCCCTCGGAGAGCGTGTCCACACGCGCCCCACGAAACGCCAGGGTGCCAGCATCGGCGTGGTCGAGTGTCCCGAGGATGTTCAGCAACGTGCTCTTGCCCGCTCCGGACGCTCCCACGATAGCTAGAATTGTGCCACGGGTGACGGCCAAGTCGATGCCCCGCAAGACCTCCAGAGGCCCCGTGGGAGTCGAATAGTTCTTGTCGATCCCGCGCGCTTCCAGGATCGTCTCCACCACGCTATCGCCCTGTCCTGTTGGCAATTGTCCCGTTTCCTTGAGGTTGGACATTAGATTTGGCGCCGGATGGCCTCCACCGGGTCCAGGCGCGAGGCCCGCCACGCCGGGTAGAGCGCAGCGGCCAGACACAGGCTCAGGGCGGCCAGAATGACGGCGGCGAAGTCCCCCGCCTCCGGCCGCACCGGCAAGCGCTCGATGAAGTAGACGTCGCCGGGCAGCCGCACGAACGGGTAGCGCCGCAACACCGTGATCAACGCGAACCCGAGGACCGAGCCCAGCCCGGTGCCGAGCCCGCCGATCAGCAGGCCCTCGGCGAGGAACACCTGGAGCACGGTGGAGCGCGCGGCCCCGAGCGACTTGAGCACGCCGATATCGCGGCGCTTTTCCAGCACCACCATGAAGAGCGTGGCGACGATGTTGAAGGCCGCGACCAGGACGATCAGCGCGAGGATCACGAACATCACCGTCTTCTCCAGCTTCATCCAGGTGAACAGGTTGCGGTTGAGCTCGATCCAGTTGTTGGCGCGCAGGCCGGGATCGCCGAGCTCGCTCAGGATACGCGCGCCGACGCGCGGAGCGGCGAACATGTCGACGAGCTTGATCTCGATTCCGGTGACGGCGGCCCCGAGTTCGAAGAATTCCTGCGCCGCGGCGATCGAGGTGAAGCTGAAGCTCGAGTCGTAGGTGTACAGGCCGGAGCTGAACAGACCCACCACTCGGAACGGTCGGATCCGCGGCGCGAAGCCGAACGCCGAGCGCTCCGCCCCCGCCAGCGAAGCCAGCAGCACGGTGTCCCCGACCCGCGCGCCGATGCGCGCGGCCAGCTCCCTCCCCAGCACGATGCCGGGCACGCCGTCGGCGGTCACGCGCGGGATCGAATCCAGCGGCGGCTCGATGTTGCGGCCGACCGTGGTCACCGAACGCTCGGTCGCCAGATCCACGCCCTTCACCACCACGCCCTCGGCCAGCCCTTGGTGCAGGACCATCGCCTTGGCGTAGGTGAAGGGCGCCACGCCCAGCACGCCGGGCGCGCGCCGGACCTTCGCCACCAGCGGGCCCGCATCGGGGATCCCGGCCACGGTCTCGCCCAACAGCACGACGTGCGCGTCGGTGCCGGCGATGCGGCTCTGGATCTCGTTCTCGAAGCCGTTCATCACCGCGAGCACGGTGAGCAGCGCGGTGACGCCGAGCGCCACCCCGCCGATCGAAATGCCGGTGAGCAGCGTGATGAAGCCGCTCTGCCGCCGCGTGCGCAGGTAGCGCGCGGCGATCCACAGCGGGAGGTTCACTCGGGCGGGACTCCGGCCACGGCGGGGTCCTCGTCGAGCTCGTCCCGGCCCTCCTCGGGACGCAGCTGCGGGAACAACACCACGTCACGGATGGTGCGGGAGTCGGTGACCAGCATCACCAGTCGGTCGAAGCCGATGCCCACGCCCCCGGTCGGCGGCATCCCGTATTCCAGCGCGCGCACGTAGTCGTGATCCATGATCTGCGCCTCGTCGTCACCGCCGGCGCGCCGCGCCATCTGCGCCTCGAAGGCACGGGCCTGCGCCGCGGGATCGTTCTGCTCCGAGAACGCGTTCGCCAGCTCCATCCCGGCCACGAACAGCTCGAAGCGCTCGACCAGCCCCGGCCGCCTGCGGTTCGCGCGCGCCAGCGGGGAGGTCTCCGCCGGGTAGTCCAGCACGAACGTGGGCTGCACCAGTCCGGGCTGCACCAGCTCGCCGAACAGGGCGTCGAGCAGGCCGCCCGGGCCCAAGCCGGGGCGGGTCTCGACCCCCCGCGCGGCGGCGATCCTCGCGAGCCGCCCGGGATCCAGATCGCCGACGTCCTCGCCCACCGCGGCGCTCACCGCCTCGGGCAGCGACAGCCGCGGCCAGGGCGGGGTGAAATCCAGCGCCTCGCCCTGGTAGGCGATGCGCGCCGTGCCGCGCGTCCCCTCCACCGCGCCGGCGACGAGGTGCTCGGTGAGCTCGAGCATGTCGTAGACGTCCGCGAACGCCTGGTAGTACTCGAGCAGCGTGAACTCGGGGTTGTGGATGCGGTCCATGCCCTCGTTGCGGAAATTGCGCGAGAATTCGTAGACCCGCTCGAGCCCTCCCACGATCAGCCGCTTGAGGTAGAGCTCGTCCGAGATCCGCAGGTAGAGATCCATGTCGAGGGCGTGGTGCCGAGTGACGAACGGACGGGCGAACGCGCCACCGTAGAGGGGTTGCAGCACCGGGGTCTCGACCTCGAGGTAGCCGCGCGCATCCAGAAACCGGCGGATCGCCGCGGTGAGCGCGGCGCGGCGGCGGAACACCTCGCGCACCTCCAGGTTCACGAACAGGTCGGCATAGCGCTGGCGGAACCGGGTCTCCGGGTCGCGCAGGCCATGCCACTTCTCGGGCAGCGGCCGCATCGACTTGGCGAGCAGCTCCAGCGCGTCCACCCGCACCGTGATCTCCCCGGTACGGGTGCGGAACAGCTGGCCCCCCACCCCGATCCAGTCGCCGACGTCGACCAGCTCGTAGCGGCGAAACGCCTCCCCCAGATGATCGGCCCGGAAGTAGAGCTGGATCTTCCCGCTCGCGTCCAGCAGGTGGGCGAATCCGGCCTTGCCGTGCCCCCGCAGCGCCACCACCCGGCCGGCGACGCGCACCGGTTCACCGGGCTCGGCGGTCACCGCCTCGCCGCGCTCGAGCAGATCCGTCGCGCGGTGGGTGACGTCGAAGCGATAGGCGTAGGGCTCGACGCCTATCTCGCGCCAGCGCGCGAGCTTCTCGCCGCGCTGGCGCATGAGTTCCTGGAGCGACATGGCGTCCTCGGAGGGATGGCGGGACGCGCGGCGGCGGCCGCCGCGCGCAGAATCCGGCGACTCTAGGAACCGGCCTCGAGGGTGTCAAGCCGCGGGGGGCGCGCGGCGCACCCGGCGCGCCGGCCTACCCGACGACCCGGTGCAGGTCCTCGATCGCCAGCTTGCCCGCCGTGGGATCCACCTCCACCGGATAGTCCCCGGTGAAGCACGCGCGGCAATAGCGCGCCGGCTCGCGCTCGCACGCGAGCAGCCCCTCGAGCGACAGGTAGCCGAGCGTGTCCACGCCCAGGAAATCGCGGATCTCCTGGACGGTCTTGAGCGCCCCGATCAGCTCGCGCCGGCTGGGCGTATCGATGCCGTAGAAGCACGGATGGGTGACGGGCGGCGAGCCGACGCGGAAATGCACCTCGCGGGCCCCGGCGCGGCGCAACAGGCGCACCAGCTTGCGGCTCGTGGTGCCGCGCACGATCGAGTCGTCCACCACGACGACCCGTTGGCCCTCGAGGATCTCGCGCACCGGGTTGAACTTGACCCTCACGCTCGAATCGCGCCCGGCCTGGTGGGGCTGGATGAAGGTGCGCCCGACGTAATGGTTCCGGATCAGGCCGAGCTCGAAGCGCAGCCCCGAGCGCTCGGCGTAGCCCAGGGCGATCGAATTGCTGGAGTCCGGCACCGCGATGACGACGTCGGCGTCCGTCGGATGCTCCTCGGCGAGCCGGTGGCCGATCCGCCGCCGCGCCCGGTCGACGCCCTCGCCGAACACGTGGCTGTCGGGCCGCGAGAAGTAGATGTGCTCGAAGATGCAATGCTGGGGCGGATCGGCCACCGGGAAGACGCGCTCCGTCCGCATCCCCCGCGAATCCAGCCGCACCAGCTCGCCGGGCTCCACCTCGCGCACGTAGTCGGCGCCCACCAGGTCCAGCGCGCAGGTCTCGCTCGCCACCACGTATCCGTCGCCGAGCCGCCCGATGCACAGCGGGCGAAAACCGTGGGCATCGCGAAGGGCCAGGACGGTGCCGCCGGTGAGCACCACCAGCGAGTAGGCGCCGCGCACCTGGCGCGCGGCCTCGATCAGCCCCTCGGCCGGCGCGTCCGCGCGCGAGAGCGCCATGAGGTGGAGGAAGATCTCGGTGTCGAGCGTGGTCTGGAAGATCGAGCCCGAGCCCTCGAGCCCCTGGCGGAGCTCGCGCGCGTTGACCAGGTTGCCGTTGTGGGCAAGCGCCAGCGGTCCGCCGCGGTAGACCACGCGCAGCGGCTGGGTGTTCTCGAGCGTGACGCTGCCCGACGTGGAGTAACGGTTGTGGCCGATCGCGAGCGATCCCGGCAGCCGCGCCAGCAGGGCGTCGTCGAACACGTCCGACACCAGCCCCAGCCCCTTGTGACTGTGGAACTCCCCGCGCTCGTCGCACGAGACGATGCCCGCGGATTCCTGCCCGCGGTGCTGCAGCGCGTGCAGCCCGAGTCCCACCACCTCGGCGGCATGCGCCACCCCCACGGCGCCGAACACCCCGCACTCCTCGCGCCAAGCCTTCTCCGCCGTCCACCCGCTCACGGTCGTCTCCCCGTCTCGCGCCCGCGCGTTCGCGGGGCCGGCTCTCGCTCGATCCACGGCAGCGGAACGGTGGCCTCGGCCAATCGATAGCTCTGCGAGTTCGGATTGCACAGCAACCCGTTGCGGCGGTCGCGCAGGTCCGCCAGCTCGAGCGCGCGCGCCGCCGCGGCCTCACCCGCCGCGAAGCGCATCACCCAGGCCACCCCCTCGCTCACCTCGACGGTCTTGCCGGTTTCGTGCGCCCACCACCGCTCGGCCGCCGGACGGGCGACCGCGCCGCGCTCCACCACCAACACCACCTGATCGCCCGGCTCCGCCGGGACCGGATCGGTCGCCTTGAGGCGCACCCAACACCGCTCCTTGTGCGGATTGTAGAACTGGGTGGAGCGATGGAGCAGCTCCGCGATGACCTCGCGTCCCGGCAGGCTCCCGCGCACCTCCACCAGCCGCAGGCGCCGCAGGCCCTCGAGTCCCCGGCCCGACGCGAGGTGCGCGCGCGCGACCGCGAGCGCCGAAACCGCCGCCGGGTCGTCGGTCCGCAGCTCGATCCAGGCCTGTGCCAGCTTGCCGCCACCGCGTCGCGCCGCCATCACGCCTCCTTCAGGTGCAGGCGCAGGGCATGGAACAGCAGCAGCCCGGGACCATCCGCCGCGGGGCCGCCCGCGCCCGGCGCCAGCCGCAGGCGGCGATCCGCCCATTCGCCGGCAACGCCGCGACCCAGCGCCCCGAGATCCTGCGCGCGCTCCGGATGCGGCATGAGCGCGAGCACGTTGCCTCTCGCGTTGCACACGCCGGCGATCGCTTCCTCGGATCCGTTGGGATTGTCGGGAAACGCCGTGGCGGGCCGGCCCTCGGAGTCCGCATAGACCAGCGGCCCCTGCCCCGCGGCGCGCAGACCGGCGATGCGAGCGCCGGCGCGCGCGGTAAAGCGCCCTTCGCCGTGCGCGACCGGGAGCGGCAGCACCGTGCCGGGCTCGAGCCCGCGGGTGAAGAGGCACGACGAGGGCTCGATCCGCACGTAGATCCAGCGCGCGTAGTAGCCGTCGCGCCGCGGCATGCGATTGCGCGCCAGCGCCAGCTCCACGCCCCCGCCTCCCGGCACCAGACCGGCCTCGACCAGCACCTGCGCGCCATTGCAGATCCCGAGCACCGGCCTGCCGCGCGCGGCCTGGGCGGCGAGCGCCTCGAGCAGCGGGCCCTTGGCCGCGAGCGCTCCCGCCCGCACCCGGTCCTGGTGGCAGAACCCACCGGGCAGCACGAACGCCTGATAGTCGCGCAGGCCGGCGGCGGGTCGAGTCCAGCGGAACACCTCGGCGTCGAGCCCCACGCGGGCCAGCGCGCCCACCGTCTCGGTCTCGCAGTTGACCCCGGGGAACTGCACCACGGCCACGCGCGCCGCCTTCATGGCACGTCCTCGTTCCACAGCCGTTCGAGCGGGGCCGAGGCCGCCGCGGCCAGTTCGCTCACCGCCCACTCCGCCGATGCACCGTCGGGCAGCAGCATGCGTACCACCGGACGGTCGCTCACCGTCCCGATCGGCCACGCCAGCAGCGAGCGCTCGCGCGCGGCCTGAAACAGCCGCACCGCGCGCTCGGGCCCGACCTCGAAGACGATCGCCGGGCGCTCGCTGAACAAGGCCTCGGCCACCGGAGCTTCGAGCACGTTCAGGTCCACCTCGAGGCCGAGCCGGCGCGCGGGCGGGGCGGCCAGCGCCATTTCCGCCAGCGCCACGGCGAGCCCGCCGTCCGAGACGTCGTGGGCAGCCCTCACCCAGCGTCCTTCCGAGGCCAACACCGCCAGCTCCTGCAGCCGCGCCTCGCGCGGAAGGTCGAGCGACGGCGGCGCCCCCGCGGCGCCCGCGAGCACGGTGCGCGCGTAGCTCGAGCCGGTCAGCGCTTCGCGCGGCTCCCCGACCAGCACCAGGAAGTCACCGGCCTCCGCGAGCGCACAGGACACCGCCGCGTCCACCTCGTGGAGCACCCCGGCGCACAGCACGATCGGCGACGGAGGGATCGGTCGCTCGCCGGTCTGGTTGTGGAGGCTGACGTTGCCACTGACGAAGGGAAGCGGAGCGCCACGGGCCGCGAGCCCGCCCAACGCCTCGGCGGCCACGCTCAGACCCTCGAGGGTCGCCTCCAGGTCGCCCATCACGCGCGGCTCCGCCGGGGATCCGAAATTGAGGCAGTCGGTGAGCGCCCACGGACGCCCCCCGGCACACGCCACGTTGCGCGCCGCCTCGGCCACCGCGTGCCGCGCGCCCAGCTCGGGATCGCTCGCGCACCAGAACGGGTTGCCCCCCACCGCGAACGCCAGACCCATGCCCCGCCCCGGATGGACGCGGATGACGCAGGCGTCGCCCTCCCCCGGACGCAACCAGGTCCGACCCTGCACCTCGCTGTCGTAGTGCCGGTACAGGTACTCGCGCGAGCACAGATGCTCGCTCCCCAACAGCCGCAGCAGCGCGTCGCGCGGATCGCACTCGTGACGCGCCGGCTTGAGCGGGGCCGCCGGGGCCCGCCGCCGCGCCGTGCGCGGGGCCCGGCGCCCGGCGGTGATCGCCTCGACCGGGCAATCCACCACGGTCTCGCCGCGCCAGGTCACCCGGTAGCACCCGTCATCCGTGGGGCTGCCGACCACGCGCGCGCCCGCGCCGGGGTAGACGTCGCCGAGGGCGAACTCGCGCTCGTAGATCGCGCACAGCTCCGCGGCGAACGCCTCCGGCACCACCCAGCAGTAGCGCTCCTGGGTCTCCGAGCACAACAGCACTTCCGGCGGCAGCTCGCGAGCGACGCCATGCAGGCGCTCGAGCGCGATCGCCGCGCCCCGACCACCGGCCGCCGCCAGCTCGCTCGTGGCGCAGGCGACGCCGCCGGCGCCCAGATCCTTGAACCCGGCGGGGATGCCGCGCCCGCGGATGCGGCGGAACGCCTCGGCGTTGGCCATGTGCAGCACGCGCTTGAGGAACGGGTCGGGAAGCTGCACGGCGCCGCGCTGGTCGGCGCCGCCCAACTCGCCCGAGGCGAAGGCCGCGCCGCCGAACCCGCTCTCGTCGGTCGGCTTGCCGATCACCACGAACGCCCAGGGTCCCGGCCCCTCGGGCACGCGGCTGCGCAGCAGCCCGTCGCGCGGCGCGAGTCCCGCCGCCATCACGTTCACCAGGCAGTTCGTGTCGAAGCCCGCGTCGAATGCGAGATCCCCGCCGAGGTTGGGCACCCCGAGCGCGTTGCCGTAGTCGGCGATTCCCTGCACCACGCCGCGCACGACGTCGCGCACGTGCACGGCGCCGCGCGGGTCGCCGAAGCGCAGGGCGTCCAACACGCCCACCACCTCCGCCCCCATGCAACCGACGTCGCGGACGATGCCGCCGATGCCGGTCGCCGCACCCTCGACCGGCAGCACCTGGCTCGGGTGGTTGTGACTTTCGTGCGCGAGCACCAGGACCAGGTCGTCGCAAGGCGCCGGCAGCGCCACCACCCCCGCGTCCTCGCCGGGTCCGAGCACCACCTGCGGCGCGCGGGTGGGCAGGCGACCCAGCAGGTGGCGCGTGGACTTGTACGAGCAGTGCTCGCTCCACAGGATCCCGAACAGCACCGCCTCCGCCCACAGCGGCGGCCGCCCGAGCAGATCGAGCAACAGCGTCACCTCGCCCGCTTCGAGCTGGATGCCGCGGGAGGCCAGCCGGCGCGAGACCGCCGCGGGATGCGCCGCTTCGGCGGCGGTGTACGCCGGCGCCGAGGGCAGTCCCACGCTCACGACGCCGGCCTCGCCGCGCGCGCGTAGATCGCGTCCACGTGCCGCAGGAAGTGGTCGAGCGAGAAGCAGGCGTCGAGCTGCTGGCGGCTCAACACGCGCGCGACGCGGGGATCCGCCGCGAGTCCCTGCTGGAAGCCGCCCCCGCCGTCCAGGGCCCGCAGCGCGTGCTCCTGCACGATGCCGTAGGCCTCGTCGCGCGGCACTCCGGCTTCGGTCAGCGCCAGCAACACCCGCTGCGAGAAGACCAGCCCGCCTCCAGCTTCGAGATTGCGACGCATCGCCTCCGGGTAGACCCGCAGGTCCTCGAGAACGTCCGCCAGCTCCACCGCCATGAAATCGGCGATCAGGAAGGCATCCGGCAGGATCACGCGCTCGACCGACGAGTGGCTGATGTCCCGCTCGTGCCACAGCGCCTGGTTTTCGAGCGCGGCCTGGGCGTAGCCGCGCAGCAGCCGCGCCATCCCGCACACGCGCTCGCAGCGCACCGGGTTGCGCTTGTGCGGCATCGCCGACGAGCCCTTCTGGCCCTCGGCGAACGGCTCCTCGGCCTCGCGCACCTCGGACCGTTGCAGGTGGCGCAGCTCGAGCGCGATCTTCTCCATCGTCCCGCCCAGCACCGCGAGCACGGCCATCAGGAACGCATGGCGGTCGCGCTGGACCACCTGGCTCGCGACCGGCTCGGGGCGCAGGCCCAGACGGGCGAGCGCCGCGGTCTCGACCTCCGGGTCGAGATGCGCGAGGGTTCCCACCGCGCCCGAGAACTTGCCGACCGCGCACTCCTCGAGCGCGTGCTCGAGCCGCGCGAGATCCCGTCCGAGCTCCTCGCACCACACCAGGCACTTGAGTCCGAACGTGATGGGCTCGGCGTGGACCCCGTGGGTGCGACCCACCATCGGCGTCGAGCGGTGGCGCTCGGCGAGTCCGAAGGCCGCCCGCCGCAGCCGCTGCCCCGCCGCGCCGAGCACCCGACCCGCCGCGGCGATCTGGCAGGCCAGCGCCGTATCCACGAGATCCGACGAGGTGAGTCCGACATGGAGGTGGCGCGCGTCGTCGCCCGCGGTCTCCGCCACCATCGACAGGAACGCGATGACGTCGTGGCGCACCTCGGCCTCGATCGCCTCCATCCGCGCCCGATCCAGGCGGGCGCGAGCGCGGATCCGGTCGGCGGTGCCGGCCGGAACCCCGCCGTGCGCCTCACGCGCCGCCGTCGCCGCCAGCTCGACGTCGAGCCACAGCTGCAGGCGCCGCTCCTCGTCCCAGATCCGGCGCATCTCGGGCCGCGCGTAGCGGACGATCATCGCGCGCCCCGCGGCGCTTCGACCAGGGTGAGGGTGAGCTCGAGTGTCCGTCCGCCGCGCTGGATGCCGAGCCGCAGCCGGTCGCCCACGCTCGCCCCGTAGATGCTGCGCTGCGCGTCGTCGACGTTGCGGACGATCAGTCCGTTCACGCTGCGGATGCGATCGGCGACCTTGACACCGGCGCGATCCGCGGGCCCGTCCCGCTCGACCCGGGTCACCACGAGCCCGCTGGTCTCGGTGTAGCCCAGGCGCTGCGCGAGGTAGGGCGTCAGCGGCTGCACCTGCATCCCCAGCCACGCCGCGCGGACGCGGCCGTACTTCGCCACTTCGCCGAGCACGCGCCGGGCGAGGTTGACGGGGATCGCGAAGCCCATGCCGAGCGAGCCGCCGCCCTGGGTGAAGATGAAGGCGTTGACCCCGACGACCTCGCCGTCGGCGTTCACCAACGGTCCCCCGCTGTTGCCGGGATTGATGGCGGCGTCGGTCTGGATCATGTTCTTGTAGACGCCGCTGTCGGTGGCCTCGGCCTTGATGTCGCGCCGCAACGCGCTGATGACGCCCGCGGTCACCGTGGGCTGGGTGTCGCTGAGCAGGAACCCGAACGGGCTGCCGATGGCGATCGCCCACTCGCCGACCACCAGGTCGTCGCTGTCGCCGAGCGGCGCGACCGGCAGGCCCGAGGCCTCGACCTTGAGCACGGCGAGGTCGTAGGCGCGCGATCCTCCCATCACCCGGGCCGGAAGCTGGCGCCCGTCGGCGAGCGTCACCGTGATCCGCTCGGCGTCGTCGATCACGTGCTCGTTGGTCAGGATCAGGCCCGACGCGTCGACGATGAAGCCCGATCCCAGGGAGGGAATGCGCTCGCGGTACTCCATCGGCGGATAGAACCGGTCCCAGAAGTCGTTCCCGAGCGCCCCGCCGAACGGATCCGTGCGCACCAGGCGGGTGGTGATCACGCTGACCGAGACCACCGCTGGATTCACCCGCTGCACGGCCGTGACGATCGCGCTGCGGCGCGACGGCGGCAGACTCGGCGGCTGGGCGGCCGCGACGGTCGCCGGCGCCGGTGCCCGCCCCTGCCCCTGCAGGGCGCCCAGCACCAGCACCGCCCCCACCACGCCACCCGTGGCGAAGCCGAACGCCGAAGCGCGACGCGGCGTCATGGGGCGCCTCCTGCCGGATAGAACACCTGCTCCAGCGTCAGCCCATGCGCCGGCGCGGGCGGACCCGCCCGCCGGCGGTCGCGGGAGGCCAGCACCACCGCCATCGCGGCCTCGGGCCGCGGCCCGGTGGAGAGCGCGAGCGCCGTTCCGACGATGGTCCGCACCATCCGGTAGAGGAAGTGGTCGGCCACCACCTCGAAGCGCAGCCCTCCCTCCCACACGCTCCAGGTCGCGCGATGGATGCGGCAGAGGGTCCGCACCGGTCCGCTCCCGGCGGCCTGGAACGCGGCGCAGTCGTGGCAGCCTTCGAGCGGACGCACCGCGCGGCTGACGCCATCGGCCGACCACGGCCGCAGGGGTCGGAAGGCGAAGCGCCCGAACAACAGGTCCTCGCGCGACAGCAGCCGGTAGGCGTAGCGGCGCGCGGTGGCCGAGCGGCGCGCGTGAAACTCGGGCCCGGTCTCGCGCGCCGACACCACGCGCAGGTCGCGCGGCAGGACCCGGTTGAGGAGCGGCGGCAGCGCTCGCGCCGGCAGACGGGTGGCCCACCCGAACGAGGCCACCTGTCCTCGCGCATGCACCCCGGCGTCGGTGCGCCCCGCGCCCTCGAGTTTGACCGCTCCGCCCATCACCGCGCCCACTCCTTCCTCCAGCACGCCCTGGACCGTGCGCGACCCCGGCTGGCGCTGCCAGCCATGGAAGTCGGTGCCGTCATAGGCGACGACCAGGCAGAACCTTCGCACTCAGCCCCGCCACCACAGCGCCACGCCGGCAACCACCGCTCCGGCGACGGTGGCCGGCCACCGTCGCGGCCCCGGCCCCGCCGGCCGCACCCGGTAGTGCCGGGCCTCGAGCGCCAGGGCCACGCGCTCGGCGCGCTCGAGGGCCCCGACCAGGGTCGGCACCACCGCCGCGCGCCGCCGCCGCAGCCGCTCCGCCAGGCCGTGCGCGGGGCGCCCGGCGCGCGCGGCCTGGAGTCGTCCGATGCGCCGCGCCTCTTCGCCCAGCAACGGAACCAGGCGCAGCGCCAGGCCGAGCACCGCCCGCGCCTCCCGCACCGGCACGCGCAGGCGCTGGAGAGGACCCAGCAGCCGCGCCGCCTCGTCCGCGGCGCGCTCCCCCGGCCACGCCGCCGCCAGCCCTTGCACCGCGAGCGCCGCCCCCGCCAAACGCAGCGCCAGCAGCGCACCGAGGCGCAGGCCCTCGGCCGTCGCGGCGCGTCCCGCGATCTCCGGGAGCGGCAGCGCCCGGCCGGGAGACAGATAGAGGTTGAGCGTCACCGCGACCAGCGCGCCGACGGCCAGCGTGCCGATCCAGCGCGCCGAGGGGGCGCGCGCGCCGCTGGCCGCGGCCGCGGCGCCCGCGACCACGACGCAGCCGACTGCGGTCTCGATCCGGCCGGCCACCATGGCGCCCACCAGGGCGCCGAGCAGCAGCGGCGCCAGGCGCCCGCCATCGCGGGAGGTCGCGGCCGTGAGCGCGGGCAGAGTGGCCGCGCTCACGGAGCTTCCGCCGCCGCCGCCCGGAGCAGGCCCTCGGCGATCTGCACCGCGTTGAGTGCCGCGCCCTTGCGCAGGTTGTCGGAGGCAACGAAGAAGGCGAGCGTGCGCGCATCGGTGAGGTCGACGCGTGCGCGGCCGACCAGCACCTCGTCGCGGCCGGCGGCGGCGAGCGGCGTCGGGAAGCGCCCCCGTGCGGGGTCGTCCATCACCTCGAGGCCCGGGAATGCCGCCCACAGCGCGCGCGCCTCGTCCGGCTCGAGCGGCCGCTCGAAGGTGGCGTGCACCGCGGCGCAGTGGCCGACCCGCACCGGCACGCGCACCGCCGTGGCCACCACCGGCAGCCCCGGCAGATCCAGGATCTTGCGCGTCTCCCACACCACCTTCATCTCCTCGCGACTGTAGCCGTCCGCCTCGAAGCGGTCGATCTGCGGGATGACGTTGAAGGCGAAGGGCGGCAGCCCGCCCGCGCGCGGCGGCGGAGGTCCGTCGAGGCCCTCGCGCACTCCCCGCTCGAGCGCGTCGAGCGCCTCCGCGCCCGCGCCCGACACCGACTGGTAGGTCGCCACGATGACCCGCCTGAGGCCGGCGGCGCGGGCCAAGGGAGCCAGCGCCATCACCACCGCGATGGTCGAGCAGTTGGGATTCGCCACCAGCGTCGGCCGCCCCTCGAGCAGCGCGCCGTTGATCTCGGGCACCACCAGCGGGATGTCCTCGCGGTAGCGAAAGGCGCTGCTGTTGTCCACCACCCGCGCGCCGCGCGCGCGCGCGGGCTCGGCCCAGCGCTCGCTCACGGCGTTGTCCGAGGCGAACAGGGCGAGGTCGATGCAGTCGAACGCCGCCTCGCTCACCGGCTCGACCGGCAGCGTGCGGCCCCGATAGGGCAGCGTCCGCCCCGCAATCCGGTCGCTGGCGAGCAGCAGCGGAGGGTCGTCCGCGAGCCCGCGCTGGTCCACCACGGCGAGCATGGTCCTGCCGACCAGGCCGGTCGCGCCCAGGATCGCCAGGCGCGCGTTCAACCGCCCACCCGGGTTGGCGTCACGGCACCGGCTCTCCGCAGAGGGGACGAGGCTTACGACGCGAGCGACGAATGTTAGCCACGGTTCGTCCGGCCTGTCAACGCGCGGCGGACCGCGGCCAGCGCCAACGCCAGCACGCCCAGCCCGGCGAGCGCACCGGGCCAGTCTCCCAGGCGCGTGAACGGCGTCGGGGGTCCCGGGCGCGCGAGGGGCGCCACCAGGATGCCGGGCCGGAACACCGGCAATGCGCGGGTGACGCGGCCGTTGGCGTCGAGCAACTCCGTCAGACCGGTGTTGGCGCACCGGGCGAGCGGCACGTGGTTCTCGACCGCGCGCAGCGCCGCCATCGCCGCGTGCTGGTCGAGCGCGGCGCTGTTGCCGAACCACTCGTCGTTGGTGACGTTCACCAGCCAGCGCGCGCCCCGCCGCACGTCCTCGCGCGCCAGGTCGGGGAAGATCGACTCGAAGCAGATCAGGCAGCCGAAGCGTCCCGCCACGCTCGGGAAGAGCACCGGGCCGCTGCCCGGAGTCCATTCCGCCTGGCCGAGCTCGATCCGTCCCAGCCCCGGGAGCAGCCACTGGAACGGCATGCGCTCACCGAACGGCACCAGGTGGCGCTTGGCGTAGACCGGATCCGGCACGCCGCGGGGCGTGAACAGCCCGGCGGCGTTGGTATAGCGGGGACGGCCGTCGGCGGCGATTCCGTAGTCGGCGAAGCCGGCGAACACCGGAATCTCGGTGCGCGCGGTGAAGCGCGCCACCTCGATCGCCTGGTCGAGCTGGCGCCGCAGATAGCTCCCGGTGGCGGTCTCCGGCCAGATGATCAGGCCGGGAGCCGGGCGGACGCTCGCCGCCGAATCCGAGAGGGTCAGGAACGCGGCGAGGACCTCGCGCTGGTGGCGGCCCGACCACTTGATCTCCCCCGCGATGTTCGCTTGAATCAGGGCGATCGTCGGGCCCGGTGCGCGGTCGGCGGCGTCGAGCGCGCGCAGTCCCCAGGTGAGCGGCAGCAGCACCACGAGCGCGGCGCCGATCCCGGCGCGCAGCCGCGCGCGGCCGCGCATCGCGCGCCACGCCAGCACGTTGACCGCGAGCACCCACAGGGTCACCAGGGTCACGCCGCCGAGGCTGGCCATCTGGATGAAGGGTGGGAACGCGGCGAAGGCATAGCCGGGCTGAAACCACGGGAAGCCCAGCTCGCCCGAGCCGCGCAGCTCCTCCACCGCCAGCCAGGCGACCGGGAACACCCAGGCCAGACCCACGCCGCTGCGGCGCGCGAGGGTTCCGGCGAGGGCGGTCCCGAGCCCGCCGAAGAGCGCGAGGTAGGCGGCCGCCGCGACCCAGGCGGGGTACTTGAGCCACGGCACGGTGATCGCCACATCGGACAGCAGGGCGATCCAGTGGCTGCCGATCAGGAAGAAGCTGAATCCGAAGAGGTAGCCGAGCCCGAACAGCCGCCGCACCCCGGCGCCGGCCACGCGGTAGTCCTCGAGCGCCACCAGCAGCGGGACGAACGCCACCCAGGCGAGGAGCCCGAGCGCGGGCACGAGAAACGCGACACCCAGCAGCACGCCCGACAGCAGCGCGAGCGCGAGGGAACGCCGACTATGCGAGACGGACCTCTTTTCCCTGCTCCGCCGAACGATAGATCGCGTCCATCATCTCCATCACCGGAACGATCTCGTCCGTACCGCCCATGGGGTGGGCGTTCCGGCGCAGGACGTCGGAGAGATGCGCCATCTGCGCCTCGATCGAGTGCTTGTACTGGTTGCGCGAGGTCTCCAGCGTCGGCGTGACGTTCACCAGGGTCCCGTGCATGCCCTTGTGCACGCGGAACGGGTTGAGAAGCGCAGCACCCCCCGAGCCGAACAGGTTGACGTAGGCGAAGTCCTTCTCCATGAGCAGACCCCAGGTCAGCTCGAGCGTCAGCGTGGCGCCGGACTGGAGGCGGAAGAACGCGGTCGCGCTGTCCTCGACCTCGCCCTTGCTCGAGCGGTGCACGCTCGCGGTCACCGAGGCCACCTTCGGCTCGCCGAGGATCCACAACGACAGGTCGAGCATCTGGAAGCCGAGATCGAGCACCACGCCGCCGCCGGATTCGCGCTTCTGGCGGCGCCATTCGTCCGAATCCCACTCGGTGCGCTGACGCAGCCAGCCCGCCTTGGCCATGAAGATGTCGCCGAGATCGCCCTTCTCGACGAACTTCCGCAGCAGCTGGGCGTCGGGGCGAAACCGGTGCTGCACCGCGCACATCAGCAGGCGGTCGGCCTTCTTGGCCGCCTTGGCCATGGCCGCCGCCTCCTCGCCGCTGCGGGCCAGTGGGCGTTCGCACAGCACGTGCTTCCCCGCCTCGAGGGCCGCGGTCGCCATCGGCGCGTGCAGGAAGTTCGGGGTGCAGATGTCGATGACGTCGATCTCGTCGTCGGCGAACATGTCGTCCACCCGGGAGTGGACCCCGGGGATCTGGAACTTCTGGGCGACGCGCGAGGCCTTGTCGGGATCCCGGTCGCTCAGCGCGACCAGCTCGAGGCCCTCGGTCTTCTTGAGCGCCGGGATGTGATTGACCTGGGCGGCGGCGCCGACCCCGACCAGGCCCACACGAATCGTCCGCTTGGCCACGTCCTGCCCTCCACGAAGTTGCGCGGCAGTCTAGGGAGCGCCTCCCACACCGTCAAGCGCAACGGCCGCCGAGTCCGCGGCGCCGAGTCCATAGCGCCGCAGTTTCTTGAGCAGGCCCTGGCGTGAGAGCCCCAGCGCTCGCGCGGCCGCGGACTTGTTCCAGCGCGTGCGCTCGAGCGCTTCGCGCAACCGCCGCTCCTCGAGGGCGCGGGTCTCGGCGTGCAGTCCTCCCCGCGGCTCCGCACCACGCGCCAGGCCGAGACGCGCGTCGTCCGGCCAGTGCTCGCGACGCACCTCGCCGCGCGCACCGGCGACGCGCACCGCGTAGGCGCAGGCGTTGGCCAGCTCGCGCACGTTGCCGGGCCACGGGTAGGCCAGCAGTCTCTCGGCGAGCGCGTCCTCGATCTCCGGAGGTTCCGCCCCCACCGCCGCCGCGGAGGTCGCCAGGAAGGACCGCGCCAGCACCAGCACGTCGCGGCCCCGCTCGCGCAGCGGCGGCAGCTCGATGCGCACGGCGTTGAGCCGGTAGAGGAGGTCGCTGCGGAACGCGCCCCGCTCGAGCGCTTCGCCCAGGGGCTGGTGGGTGGCCGAGACGATGCGCACGTCGAGCCGCCGCAGGCGGGTCTCTCCGACCCGCCGGGCCTCGCCCTCCTGCAGCACGCGCAGCAGCTTCATCTGGAGCAGCGGGCTGGCGTCCCCGATCTCGTCGAGAAACAGCGTGCCACGGTCCGCGGCGTCGAACAACCCCGGACGATCGGCGATCGCCCCGGTGAAGGCCCCGCGGGCGTGGCCGAACAGCTCGCTTTCGATCAGGCTGTCGGGCGTCGCGCCGCAATTGTGCGCGACGAAGTTGGCGCGCGCCCGGGGGCTCAGCGCGTGGACGGCACGGGCCACCAGCTCCTTGCCGGTCCCGGTCTCCCCCTGCACCAGCACCGCCAGGCCGCTGGCGGCGACACGCGGCAGCGCCTCGCACACGTCGCGCCACGCCGGCGATTCGCCGAGCAGCTCCGGCCGCTCCAGCAAGGTTCCCGCGGGGGCGTCTGCGAGATCCCGATCCGAACGTCCCATCCCCTCCCCCTTTCCCTCACCCTCCCCATGGAACCGTCAGGCCGCCTCCACCCAGTCCACGCCGCGCTCGCCGGTCACGATCGAGCCGATGGCATGCACCCGCTCGCCCGCGGCGGCGAATTCGGTGGTCAACGCGGGGACGGCCGCGGGGGCGCACACCAGCGCCAGGCCGATTCCGAGATTGAGCGCCCGCCGGGCGTCCTCCTCCGGAATCTCGCCGGCGGCGATCAGCCACTCGAACAGCGGCGGGCGCGGCCAGGCTGACGCACGCACCCGCGCGCGGCAGCCCGCGGGGAGCACGCGCGCCAGATTTCCGGCGATGCCGCCGCCGGTGACGTGGGCGGCCCCGTGCACGCGTCCGGACTCGATCGCGGGCAGCACGGCGCGGCCGTACCAGCGGTGGGGCGCCAGCAGCGCCGCCCCCACCGAGTTCCCACCTCCACCGGGAAGCGGGTCGTCCAGCGTCAGCCCGGAGGCGGCCAGCACCCGCCGCGCGAGCGAGAACCCGTTGGTGTGGAGCCCGTCCGAGCCCAAGCCCAGCACGACGTCGCCGGGGGCCACCGCGCGGCCGTCGAGCACGCCGGCCGCGCCCACGGTGCCGAGCATGCAGCCCGCGACATCCACGACCCCCGGAAGATACGTATCCGGCATCTCGGCGGTCTCGCCGCCGAGCAGCGCCGCGCCGATCTTCCGGCAGGCGCCCGCCAGGCCTTCGACGATCGCCAGCACCACGGCGGGGTCGAGCCGCGCCTGGGCCACGTAGTCGAGGAACGCCAGCGGGCGGGCGCCGTGCGCCAGCAGGTCGTTGGCGCCGTGATAGACCAGGTCGGCGGCGGCGGCGCCGGCGCGCCCCGCCGCGAGGGCGAGATGCAGCTTGGTGCCGACCCCGTCCATGGTCGCGGCGAGCAGCCGGCCCGTTCCGTCCGGCGTCCCGGGGAACTCCATCACGCCGGCGAAGCCGCCCTCCAGCGGACGCACGCCGGCGCCCCAGGTCGAGCGCACCGCGCTCCCCAGCGCGCGGCGGATCTCCTCGGCGGCCGCGATGTCGACGCCCGCGTCGCGATAGCGCATCAACCCTGGGCGCGACGGGGCTTGAGGCGGAGCATGAGCAGGTCCTCGCTGCTCGGGCTGGGGAGGAGCGGGAACTCGCCCGCTTCGTGGAGACGGACCAGGCACTCCACCACCGGCGCGTCGAACTGGGTTCCCGCCCCGCGTTTGAGCTCGCGCAGCGCGGACTCCACCGACAGCGCGCGACGGTAGGGTCGGTCCGAGGTCATGGCATCGAAGGCGTCGCACACGTTGAGCACCCGCGCCCCGAGCGGCACGTCCGCCGAGCGCAGCCCGAAGGGGTAGCCCTGTCCATCGGGGCGCTCGTGGTGGCTGCGCACGATCTCCGCCGCGCGCCGCAGCGCGCGCACCTTGACGACGATGTCCGCCCCCGCCGCGGGATGGGCCCGCAGGGTGCGCTGCTCCTCGTAGGTCAGCGTGCCGGGTTTCTGCAGGATGTGCTGATGCTGCGGTCCGATCTTGCCGAGATCGTGGACCAACGCCGCGTACTCCGACTCTTCGACCTCGCGCTCCGGCATGTGGAGCCCGCGGGCGAGCCGCACGGCGTATTGCGACACCCGCACCGAATGGTGCCGGGTGTACGGGTCCACCTCCTCGAGCACCTCGGACAGCGCGCGCACGAAGTCCTTGAGGTCGGCGCGGATCTCCATGTAGAGGCGGAAGGAGTGGTGGGCGACCAGGAACGGCACGGCGCACAGCACCAGCCCCCACGGGCCGAGGGCCACGTAGGTGACGACCACCAGGCTGCCCAGGGCGATGAACGACAGGTAGTGGAGGATGCCGCGGAAGAAGTTGCGCTCCCACACCCGCCACGGGCTCGGCCCGGTGGTGAGCGCGATGACGGTCGAGAGCAGCAGCGAGTTGCTCAGGAAGTAGACCGCCCCCGCGAGGAGCAGGGGCACGATGTCGCGTGGCAGGGCGACGAGGCCGATCCGCCCCTCCGCCGCTTCGAAGGCGAAGGCGGCGAGGAAGTACATCACGGTGAACATCGCGGCGTTGTGGGAAACCTTGATCGCCGGTTTGCGCTGCACGACCCCCTGCACGATGAGCGTGCTCAGCACCGCGACCGCCGAGGTCCAGAACGGCCCGAGGATCACCAGCGCGGGCAGGTCGAGGATCGTGCTCGGCGTGGCGTAGCCACCGCTGGGAAGCTGGACCGGGTGGGAGTCGCTGTAGAGCATGAACGCCAGCACCAGCAGCAGCGGCAGCAGGTGCGGGGGCCCGGCGGCGTGCCATCCGAGCCACATCAGCACCGCCGCCGCGACGAGCATCGCGGAGTGGTAGAGCCGGAACAGGGCCGGATGGCGTGGAGACAGCGCTGCGCTCAAGAACGATCCATCATGCGGGAGCGGCCGCGGAGGGGGCGAAAAAGGGCGAGACCGACATCACGATCGGAGGTCAGACGCTACCGTTTGCCCACGAGAGTCCAACTCTCAGCTACCAGCCTGCTCTCGTGAAGAAATTGATGAGCTCAAGGATGAAGTCCACGAGGCCCACCTCCTTCTGGAAACCAGCGTAGGAGATTGAACGAATCTGATCAGGTGGGTCCGCTTCGCTTCGTCTCTTTAACGGCGTTTCGCTCCGCTCGCCTCCATCGTGGATGTCGGTCTCAACACGTACTCGATCGGCTCGTGCGTCTGGAGCCCGCCCACCACCCGATTGACCGCCCCGAGGGTCGCGAGCACCACCGCTTCCTGCACATCCTGCTCCACGGTGCAGCCGCCGACCAGCATTTTTTCCTGGCGGTGGGCGATCAGGCCCACCCCGACCACGGCCAACTCCCGGCCGTGGAGCCGGACCAGCTGCACGTCCGGCGTGCCCAGGGCCACCTCGTCGTCGATGAACTCCTGGATCGCCGTGATGGTGGCGGTCGCGATCAGGCGGTGGGCGCCCTCGCGCGTGCTCCACCCCGAGGCGCTGCCCATCCGCGGCACGCCCTTCCACTTGAGCTCCACCTGGGCGTGGGCGCGGGATCCGGAGACGAAGACGTTGACGCTCGCGAAGCGGATGCGGTCGTCCTTGGCGGCGGGCGCCTCGTCGGGCGGGGGGCTCGCCTCGCCGTCCGCGGGCGCGGCGCTCTCCACGTAGGCCACGGACACCACCCGATGGTCGATCGAGCGCCCGAAGCGCGTGCGCAGCAGCGTCTGCACGTCGCGGACGATCTGCTTCGCAGGCCGGGTCGAGCGGGTCACGACGTGCACCTCGGTGATCTCCTCACCGTCGGCGGTGATGCTCGCGGCATCCACGTCGCGCAACGAGCGCAGACCGGCCTCGGCTTGGGACGTCCACGTCACGGGCGCCGGCTCAGGCATCACGGCCGGTAGTCCTCCATGTCGTCGCGGGGCTGCGTCGCTGTTCCGAGGGTTCAAGCCTAACACACTGCCAAACCGCTGGCTACGTCCTGCCCTGAAGGCGGCTCCGGACCGGCAGGACGTCGTAGTGGACCATCCGGTGCAGGACCTCGACCCGCCCTGCGATCTCGTCCGGAAGGCTCTCGGCCAGCCGTACGGGGCTGAAGGCCTCGATCGCGAGGGACGCCATCGCGGCTCCGCAGGACAACCCCTGAATCAGCGCCATCCCGTCGATGCGGGGGCACCCGGCGAGCCAGCCGAGGAATCCGCCCGCGAACGAATCCCCCGCCCCGGTCGGGTCGGTCAGCGCCTCGACCGGGAAGGCCGGCGCGATGAAGCGTTCCTCGCGGGATTGGTAGAAGGCTCCGTGCTCCCCCTTCTTGATGATCACCGCGCGCGCGCCCTGTTCGAGCAGGCGGTCCGCCGCCCGCACCAGCTGGGTCTCCCCCGCGAGCGCCCGGGCCTCCTCCTCGTTCAGCAGGGCCACGTCCACCTGCCTCAGCACCTCGAGCACCCGGTCCGGCTTGCGCGCGATCCAGTAGTTCATGGTGTCGGAGAGCGTCAACCGCGGCTTGCGCATCTGCCCCAGGACTTCGAGCTGCAGGTCGGGATCGATGTTCGCGAGGAAGACGTGGGGGCAGTCGCGATGCCCTTCGTCCAACCGCGGATGAAAGTGCTGGAACACGTTGAGCTGCGTCTCCAGCGTGTGCGCGTGGCCGAGCTCCACGTCGTACTCGCCGCGCCACCGGAAGGTCCGGCCGGGGGCGGTTTCGAGGCCGGAGAGGTCGATCGAAAGGCTCTCGAACAGCCCGCGGTGATGGGGCGGGAAGTCCTCGCCGACGACGGCGACGATCCGCACCGGGGCGAAATGGCTGGCCGAGGCCGCGAAGTACGACGCCGATCCGCCGAGCGCCTCGGCGGTCTCGCCGAAGGGGGTGCGCACCGAATCGAGCGCGACCGAGCCGACGACCAGGATGTCGTCGCGGTGGCTCATGACAGCGCCTCGGCGGCGCGCTCCATGCGCTCGGGAGCGGTGACCCCCATGAGCGCCAGTCCGTTGGCGAGCACGGTGCGCGCGGCCGCGGCCAGCAACAGCCGCCCGCGCGAGCGCGCCGCGTCGTCCGACACCACGCGGCAGGCGTGGTAGAAACGGTGGAACTCGGCCGCGGTCTCGACCAGGTAGGTCGGGATGCGGTGCGGCTCGCGGGCGAGCGCCGCGCCGCGCACCACCTCGGGGAAGCTGGCGAGCCGCCGGATCAGGGCGATCTCCTCGGCGGCATCGAGAGCCACCGTGCCGCCCGGGTCGGGAGTCAGGCCACGCCCGGCGGCGAAACGCAGGATCGAGGCGATGCGCGCGTGCGCGTACTGAACGTAGTATGCCGGGTTCTCGTCGTTCTGCTGCCGCGCCAGATCGAGGTCGAAATCGAGATGCGCGCTGGTCGAGCGCATGAGGAAGAAGAACTTCGCGCAGTCCGCCCCCACCTCTTCGATCAGGTCGCGCAGGGTGATGAACTCGCCGGCGCGCTTGCTCATCTTGTAGGGCACGCTGTGGCCCGCGGCGGGATCGAACTTCATCAGGTTGACCTGTTGCACGATCAGCACCTCGAGGAAGTCGGGCTCGAGCCCGACCGCCCGCAGCGCCGCCTGCAGCGTGCAGACGTAGGCGTGGTGATCCGGGCCCCAGAGGTTCACCGCGTGGCGGAAACCCCGCGCGCGCTTGTCGAGATGGTAGGCGATGTCGGGCAGCAGGTAGGTGGGCACTCCGTTGCTGCGCACGATCACGCGGTCCTTGTCGTCCCCAAACCCGGTGGTCCGCAGCCAGCGCGCTCCCTCGGCCTCGTACACCACGCCGCGCTCCTCGAGCGCCGCCAGCGCGCCGGCCACCCGACCGGAGGCATGGAGCGAGGACTCGCGGAACCACAGCGCGAACTCGGCGCCGTAGGAGGCGAGGTCGCGGCGCTGCGAGTCCTGCATGCGCTCGAGCGCCTGGTCGCGGAACCAGGCGGCGCCGTCGGGCCGCGCGAGGCCGGCTTCCGCCTCGCTCCGCCGCTCCCGCCACAGGGCCTCCGCGAGCTCGCCCACGTAGCTGCCGCGGTACCCGTTCTCCGGGAACTCGCGCGCCGTCTTCGCCCACTCGGCGACCCGCGCGGCGACGGACTCCCCGAGCAGGTCCACCTGGTTGCCGGCGTCGTTGACGTAGAACTCGCCCGCCGCCTGGTGCCCCGTCGCCTCGAGCAGCCGCACCAGGGCCGCTCCGACCGCGGCGGCACGGGCGTTGACCACGTTGAGCGGCCCGGTGGGATTGGCGCTGACGTACTCCACGAGCACCGGCAGGCCGTGCGCGTGGTCGGCCGCGCCGAACGCCCCGCCGGCGGCGACGATCGTCGCCGGAAGCCGGCGCAGGAACGCGGGACTGTAACGAAAATTGAGGAACCCCGGACCCGCGACCTCCACGCCCGCGAACACCTCGGGATCCGGCGCCACGCGCCGCGCCAGCTCCTCGGCCACCGCGCGCGGCGGACGCTTCAGCTCGCGCGCCAGCAGCAGGGCCAGATTCGTGGTCCAGTCGCCGTGCGCCGGATCACGCGGCACCGCCAGCTCCAGCCGCGCCGGGCGCTCGTCGCTCCACCATCCGGCGGCGCGCATCGCGCGCTCGAGGCACTCAGTCAGCGTCGTCCAGACCAAGGTCCACGCTCCGGGCGTCTCCCCACAGGCGGTCCAGCATGTAGTACTCGCGGGTCTTCTCGTGGAACACGTGCACCACGACATCGACGTAGTCGAGCAGCACCCAGCGCCGCCCCTCGCGACCTTCGACGTGCCAGGGTCGCGCTCCCAGCGAGCGGAGCTTGTCCTCGATCGCCTCGGCCACCGCCTTCACCTGCACCTCGCTCGACGCGGAGCAGATGAAGAAATAGTCCGCCACGCCCTTGAGGTCCCGGAGGTCGAGCGCCACCGGATCGCGCGCCTTCTTGGAGTGCGCCGCGAGCGCGGCCGAGTGCACGACGTCGAGCGACGCGGGGCGACGGGGGATGCGCAGCCGCTCGGTCAATGCAGGCGCGGAGCGGCGAAGGAGGAAGCGGCCATCAGCGATCGCGCCGAACCGCGTAGTCCACCGCGCGGTCCAGCGCGCGGCGCGCGACCCCGACCGGCTCGCCGTCGAGCATGGTGCGGGCCCGATCCGCGAGCGCGAACGCCCGCGCGCGCGCGTACTCGAAGCCGCCGCACTTCTCGATCAGCGCCCGCAGCAGGTTCCATTGCGCGCCGGTCCAGCGCTTGCGCAGCGCGAGCGAGCGGAGCTTGCGCCGGTCCGCGTCGCTGGCCGAGCGCAACGCCGCGATCAGCGGCAGGGTCACCTTACCCTCGGCGAGGTCGTAGCCCACCGGCTTGCCGGTGACTTCGGAATCCCCCAGGTAGTCGAGGAGATCGTCCGCGATCTGGAACGCCACCCCCAGGGTCTCGCCGAACTCGCGATAGGCGCGGCGGCGCTTGAGGTCGTTTGCGCCGCCGTTGATCCCGGCGCCGATCTCGGTCGCGGCCCCGATCAGCGAGCCGGTCTTCGAGCGCACCAGCTGCTCGTACTGCGCTTCGGTCACGTCGAGATTGTAGGCGTACTGGAACTCGAGCGCCTCGCCGCACGACATCTCCGTGACCACGCGGGCGAGCACCGACATCGGCATGTTCATGCGATTTTCGACCAAAATCGACATGGCCTGCGCGTAGAGGTAGTCGCCCATGATGATCGCCATCTCGTCGGTCCACAGGCCGTTGACCGTGGGCATCCCGCGGCGCAGGTCGCTCTTGTCCACCGAGTCGTCGTGGATCAGGGCCGCGGCGTGCACCATCTCCACCACCGTGGCGCACAGGACGGCGTCGCTTCCGAGGTTCCCGCGCAGCCGCGCCACCAGCAGTAACAGCGTCGGCCGGAACTTCTTGCCCCGGGTGGCGAGGACGTGACCGCCCACCTGGTTCAGGATCGGAATCGGGGTGCGGAAAAGCTCCCGGAGCCGGGTCTGCACCCGCTCCAGCTCGCGTCGCACCGGTTTCTGGAACGCGGTCATCGACATGTCGGGCCTTCAGGCGGGGCGCAAACGTGGAGCCCCAGGGAATCGTGCGCGACGCAGGATACGGGCCGTGATCGAGGGGTGTCAAGCGTCGCGGGCCGCGCCCGCGCGCTCGTTGCGCCACTGCTCGAGGCGCGCGAGCAACGCCTCACGACGATTGCGGTCCGGACGATCCAGCACCTCCTCGAGCAACGCCTCGAGCGCCGCGCGCACCTCGGGCCCCGGCGCCAGACGGAGGATCCGCATGACGTCGTGCCCGTCCACCGCGAGATCGCGAACGCTCCATACTTGGGACTCGGCGACCAGGCGCTCGATGCGCGCGCGCATCTCCTCGAGATAGTGCGGAAACCCCGTGCGCAGGCCGTTGCCCAGGTTGTCCGCGATGCGCAGGTCGAAGAGGTCGGCGATCGCCTCGACGCCGACGCGACGCAGCCAGCGCCGCAAGGCCGCGTCGCTCCACACCGCGCGGTAATCGAACATGTGCTCGCGCACCAGGTGGACGATGGTCTGGCGCTCCTGGCGGGGAAAGCGGAGGCGCTCGAGCATCGCGTCGGCGAGCGCGGCGCCCACGAACTGGTGGTTGTAGAAGGTTCCCTCCCCCCCGCGCTCCACGCGCGTATCGGGCTTGCCGATGTCGTGGAGCAGCGCCGCCCAGCGCACCACCGGCTTCGCGGCGGGCGCCGCGTCGCAGGTGTGGAGCGAATGATCGTACACGTCCCAGGCGTGGTAGCGGTTCTGCAGCACGCCGTAGCAGCGCGCGAGCTCGGGCATCCACAGGCCGAGCAGATCGGCCTCGCGCAACAGCTCGAGCCCCACCGAGGGCCGAGCCGCTTCCATCAGGCGTTGCAGCTCGTCGCGTACCCGCTCCACCGCGACCATCGCCGCGCGGTCGCGCGTCGTACCCATCGCCGCGCGGGTGGCGGACTCGACGTCCATCTCCAGCACGGCGGCGAGGCGCGCGACGCGCAACGGGCGCAGCGCGTCCTCGCGGAATCGCGCCTGCGGTTCGCCCACCGCCCGCAGCCGGCCCGCGACGAGATCCGCCAGTCCGCCGTGAGGATCGAGCAGCGTCCCGGACTCGGGGTCGTAGGCGATCGCGTTGAGGGTCAGATCGCGCCGCGCCAGGTCGGCCAGCGGGTCCCGCGTGAAACGGACCTCCTCGGGATGCCGGGCGTCGGGGTAGGCGCCTTCGCGACGGAACGTCGTGCACTCGATGCGCACGTCGCCTTCGAGCACCAGCACGGTGCCGTGCGCGAGCCCGATCGGCTCGACCCGCTCG
>MFFQ01000037.1:167415-245973 GCA_001780165.1 Candidatus Eisenbacteria bacterium RBG_16_71_46
GCGACCTCCGCCGGCAACAGATCGGTGGCGACGTCGTACGCCGCCTCCGCCGGCGGCCGCTCGAGCAGCGCGTCGCGCACCGAGCCGCCGACGAGGTATGCTTGCGCACCGCCGGACCTGAGCCGGGCGAGCGCGGCCAGCAGGCTCGCGGGCCACGGGGTTGCGGCGAGCATCTCGCCGGCGCGCTCCGCGGTCAGCGGCCGCCGGCGCGCACCGGATCCGCCGGCGGGTGGCGTCACGAGACGTCGCCGAGGCGTCGGCATCGGGGGTTGGACACCATGCTCCTCCTGCGCAGGACCTTTCTGCTCGCAGCACTGCTGGCCGCGCTCGTCGCCGTTCCGGTCGCCTCGCCCGCCACTCCCGGCGCGCCGCCCGCGCCGGACCGCGCGTGGCGGCGCTGGCAGACCGGTGCGCTGCGCGCCGACCGGCTCCAGCACGCCTCGCTCGCGTTTTCGAGCGGCCTCGCCCTCGGAGTGCTCGCGCGCGAGCCGGCCGCCGCGGCCGGCGGCGCGCTCACCCTGGCCCTCGCCAAGGAGCTGTTCGACGCGCGGCGCAACCGCTTCGATGCCGCCGACCTCGTGGCCGATGCGGCCGGCGCCGCGCTCGCGGCGCTGGCCACCTCGGCGCTGGGCCGCTAGCCCGCCACGAGCGCCGGCTCCCCGGTTAGGGGATGCGCGGCCCCCCGCCGCCGCTGGTGTCGTCCGACGACCCATTCTTGGTGGCGGAACGGAGGGCCGCCGCAACCACGACCGCGGCGACCCCGCCGCCGATCATCCCGGTCCGATACCAGTCCAGGCGGCGGGCCGAGAGCCGCGACACGTCGTCGAGCGGAAACGGCTGCGAGGCATAGAAGTCGGGGACCCCCTCGAGGTCCTGCCGGCGAAACCCGGTCAGGGTGTCCCCGTCGAAGCGGGCGTAGTCGAATTCGTAGACCAGGCCGGTCTTGGTCTCGAGGCGAACGTCCCGGCGTTCCGGGAGGGCGGCGTATTCGCCACGCGGTATCTCCCGCAACGATGTGCAGCCGGTCGCCGCCAGCCACGAGCAGCAGGCCGCGATGCCGAGCGCCCGACGTCGATTCATGGAGCCATGTCCTCCCCCGGTCGATGGACCCGGTGCACCAGCGCCGCGGAAAGCATAACGCAAACGTCGCGAGAGCGAGCCCCATCCCGGGCGGGGGGGGCGCGGCGCCGGGGCGCCGGCGGGCAGAGGCTCAGTGCCAGTAGAGCACGCGCCCGCAGGACTCGCACAGGGTGAGCGTTCCGCGGGTGCGGGGTGAGGCGGACGTGGGCAGCGTGATGTAGCAGCCCAGGCAGACCCGGTCACGGACCGCCGCCAGGCCGCGGCCGTAGCGCTGGAGCGCGCGGCCGTAGGACCCGAGCCAGCGGGCGTCGAGCTGCGCCAGCAGGCGCATGCGGGATCGTTCGATCGCGGCGACGTCTCCCGGCCCGAAGCCGAGCCGTCGCAACCGCGCTGTCAGTTCCGGATCGCGCGCTTCCTCGAGCAGCAGGTCGAGGTCGTGGAGCTGCAACAGATGGCGCGTCTCGCTCATGCCACCACCTCCCGCAGCACCGCCGCCACCGCGTCGAAGCTCTCCGCCTCGAGCAGCTTCTGTCGGTTGCGCTGCAGTCGCGTCGCCCCCACCACGCGGGCGACGAAGTCCAGGTGGCCCTCGGCCGGGACCTCGGCCGGCGAGAGCGCGAGCAGCACCAGCGTGACCGGTTGGGGGTCACCCGGGGTCCACGCCAGGCCGCGCCGCGAGCGCGCGACCACGAGATGCGGCTCGCTCACCGAGAGCGAGCGCGCATGCGGGACGGCCACCCCCTTGCCCACGGCGGTGGAGCCGGCGCGCTCGCGCAGCACCAGGGTTTCGCGCAACAACTCGGGCAGGCGCACCGCACCCGCAAGGTGCGCGCGCGCGATCATCTCGCCGAGTACGGATTCCTTGCGCCTGGTTCTGAGATCGGGAACGAAGAGCGAGGGGTCGAGAACCGAAGCGAGTAACGAAGTCGACATGAGGGCCAGCTGCCTCCGTGGGTAGCCTAACAGACTCCGGCGCCCGGTCCTAGCCCGGGGTGTCCCCCTGGGGCTGCGGCGGCCGGGCCGCGCGCGCCTGGAGCAGGCGGGCCGCGACCCAGGCGCAGGCCACGCCGATCGCGGCGCCGATCAGCACGTCGCTCAGGTAGTGGCGGTCGAGGTAGATCCGCGACACGGCCACGACCGCCGCCCCGGCCCACAGCCCCGGCGCGGCGGGCCGGTAGCGCCGGGCGAGCACCCAGGCCAGCGCGAAGGCGTTCGCGGCGTGGCTCGACGGGAAGGACGAATTGGAGCGCTTGCGCTCGCCGTCCGGCCGCGTGCGGTTGACCGTCCACTTGAGCGCCTCGACCGCGACGTTGGTGGGCACCAGTGCCGCGAGGGCGAGCCTGGCGGTGGCCGGGCCTGCCGCCGGATCGAAGATCGCCACCGCCAGCAGGGCGCCCAGCACGATCACCGGGCGCCCGATCCTGGTGGCCGCGTGCATCGGCGCCTCGAGACCGGGTCGGCGGGCCGATTGGACCGCCCGCTGCACCACCCCGTCGAGGCTCTCCACGGGAGCCAGCAAGGCGAGGACCAAGAACAGGGTCTTCACGGCTGCTCCCGCACCGGGTCGAGGTCGTCCAGAGGGATCCAGCCGGTGACCCCGCGTCCGGCTCTCACCCGGGCGCGGTCCATCCCGCGCTCGAGCACCGTGACGACCTGTCCCGCCTCGAGCTCGAGGCCGGGGCCCTCGAGCGTGGTCGCCACCCTCACCACCTCGCGGTCCGGGTGCGCGGCGAGCCAGGCCTGGAGCGGGTAGACCGCGGAGGCGGCGATCGCGAGCGCCACCAGGCCGAGCGCCGGCGTCCGTCGCGGCCACGCCAGGCCCGCGCCCGCGCCCAGGGCGAGGGCCAGGATCGCCCACTCCAGGCGGCGCAGCGGCAGCCGCGCCGTTCCCGGCCCGGCGAGCCCGCCCGCCTCGCGCACGCGCTCGCGCACCCAGGCCAGCGCCGGGTCGCGCGGTTCCCCCAGCTCCCCGCGCAGCACCCAGACCGCCGCCGGGCCCGCGGCGCCGGCATTCACTTCGACCCACGCGAGCCGGGCGGCCAGGGCCGGGCTGCGCGCGCCTTCGCGCCACAGGGCGAGCCAGCCCGCGCGCGCCCGGTCCACGTGTCCGGCGCGCGCGGCATCGTCGGCGGCCCGCGCTCGAAGCGCCCCGCGCTCCTCGCCGCCATGGGGCCCGAGCAGGACGGCGAGCGCCACGGCGGCTGCCCCGAGTCCCCCGGCGCCCAGGCGCAGCGGCCAGCGCGGTCGGGCGGCCGGGAGCGCCCGCGCAAGCTGCTCCACCACGCGGCGTCGCACCGCGTCCGCCTCGACGCCACCCTTCCCGTAGCGGGCCGCCGCGATCTCGGCACGGAGGTGGCGGACCGGCATCGCGCGCCGCTCGAGCCAGGCGCTCGCTTCTTCCGCCGCCCGCCAGAAATCGGGGCCCGCGGCCAGGCCCACGGCACGCAGCCATTCACGCTGTCGCGCGCGCTCGGCCTGGTCCGCCGGCGCGCGTCCGGCCGCTCGCCACAGCACGATCGACCCGGCGAGCGCCAGCCCCGCCAACGCCCAACCCCAGGGCATCGCGGGGAGCGCCCCGGGTTCGAGGGGATGATCGCTGAAGACCGCCGGAAAACCCTCGGCCTCGCCGTCCCCGACGCGGATCGCGGGACCGACCTCGAGCGCGATCGGCGGCGGAGCGGCGGTCAGGTAGCGCCGGACCGCGGGATCGAACCACGCCACCGGCGGCGCCGCCAGTTCGAGTCGGCCTTGCCGCCGCGCCAACACCGTCCACTGGAAGCGCCGCCGGCCCGCGCCCTCGCCACCCGCCGTCGGCAGGCTGTCGTCCACCGTGCTCGCGAACACCTCGAAGTCGGCGCTCTCGAGCCGGGGGGCGTGGATCAGCGGCAGGTTGCCGACGCCGCGGAGTTCGAGCCACACCGTCGCCGGCACGTCGCGCGCGGTGCGATCGCGGTCGGCCCCCCAGGTGACGGAGAACGCCCCGACGGCGCCCTCGAAGCCGGGCGGCGCACCGGCGGGAAGCGGCCGCACGTTCACCCGCACCGGCTCGCTGCGCAGCGTGAGCTCGCGCCGCGCCGAGCGGCCGCGCAGCCACTGCAGCGGGTCGAGCCCGGCGGTGGCGAGCGCGAGGTTGGCCACCGCAGGGCCGACCGTGGCGGTCCCCGGCGCCAGCGGGTAGATACGCGAGCGGGTCTCGGTCACCAGCACGCGCTCGCTGCCTTCGTCGGCGTAGTACGATTCCGGGCGGCTCGCGTCCCCCGCCCAGAAGCCGGGCGTGGACGGTGGCGCGTATTGGGGATCCTCCGCCAGCGGCGCGCGCTGGACCAGGCGCACCCGCATGGTCACCGCCTGCCCCAGGTAGGGATCACGCGGACTCACGTCCACCGTCAGCGACGCTGGGCCGCTCCCGCTTGGCCCCACACGCCGATCGGCGGCGCCCACGCTCAGGGTGAGCGTCGCGCTCTGGTAGACCTGGCCGCCGACGCGAACCCGGATCGGTCCCAGCGTGAAGCGGCCCGCCGCCGTAGGACCCAGCTCGTACCGGAAGATCGTCTCGGTGGTGCTGCGCCCGTTGACCCACGAGAAATTCTGGACCCGCCCGCTACCGAGTATCTCGAGGCCGGGCGGCACGTCGAAGCGTGGATCCGAAATCCCGCCGGCGGCACCCCGCACCACGACCTCGAGCGTCGCGCTCTCGCCCACCGCGAGGGTGCTGCGGTCCACGCGCGCCTGCACCTCGACCTGCCCCCAGGCGGGAGCGGCACCCGCGAGCCACAGCACCACCAGCCACGCCGGGATCGCGCGCACCTACCAGTCCTTCCCGCGGCGCTCCTGCACCACCTGCACCGGGCGCCGGCGCTGGCGCTCGAGGCGCTGCAGCTCGTCGAGCGCGCCCAGCAGGCGGTCGGCTTGCGCGCGGTCCATCCCCGGGACGGGCCCCTGCGATGACGTCCGCGGCGGGGTGCCCGTCGTCGGCTGCGGGGAGCCCTGCGGCCCGGTCGGGCCCGGTTGCGAGGGCTGCGGCGCCTGCCCGCCCCCGCGCCCCTGGTCGCCGCCTCCCCCCTGCTTCGGCTGCGGCGGCCGCTTCGCGGCGTCGCGCTTTTCCTCCTCCTTGCGCCGCATCAGCAGCTCGTAGTTCCAGCGCGCGTCCGCGTCGCGCGGCTCACGCTCGAGCGCCCGGCGCAGCTGCTCGAGCGCGGGATCGTACTCGCGCCGCCCGCCCAGGGCGGTGCCGAGGTTGTAGCCGGCGGCGCGGCCGGCGCGGTCGTCACTCTCCGCCAGGCGGCCCAGCTCGGCCTCGGCGGAATCCACCCCCCCCGCGAGCAGGCCCGCGGTGGCGCGATTGACCTTCACCGCGGCCGGTCCGCCCCGCTTCAGGCGCAGCGCGTAGAGCGATTCCGCTTCCGTCCAGCGTCCGGCGCGGAACGCCCGGTCACCCTTCTCCCAGGCGCTCTGGGCCGCCGCCGGCGCCGGCCACATCGCGAGGACCAGCAACGCCGCCGCGGCCGCGGTACCCGCCTCGGAGTGGAGTGCGGCGCCCGGCTCGCCCGCGTCCTCACGCCGGCGCCGCGTGCGCACCAGGTCGAGCGCGATCAGCAGTGCCGCGAACGCGGCGCACAGCGGGAAGCGCGCCACCGGGCGTTCCACCAGCCGCTGGCCCCGCCCGGCGCGGGCGACGGTGCCGAGCGCGCCGAGCAGGCGCGGCAGCTCGCCGCCGGGCCGGCCGGCGGAGAAGTAGCCGCCCCGCGTGCGGCGCGCGATGGTCCGAAGCAGGTCCTCGTCCAGGCGGCTGCGCACCGCGGTGCCCGACTCGTCACGCTTGATGTCGGTCGCCCGGCCCTGGTCGTCGAGCACCGGCACCACGTCGCCCGCCGGGGTGCCCGCCCCGACCGCGAACACCCGGATGCCCGCCGCTTCGATGTCCTGGATCGCCGCCTTCGCCCCCTGCTCCAGGTCCTCGCCGTCGGTCCACAGCACCACCGCCTGCTCCTCGCGCCGCCCGCCGGGCATGACCTTGACGGCCATGCGCAGCGCCTTGCCGAGATCGGTGCCGGGCTCGCTGATCGAGGCGCTCGACAGCGACTCGAGCGTGAGGCGCACCGCGTTGCGGTCGAGCGTCAGCGGACAGAGCCGCACCGCATCCCCCGCGAAGGCCACTACACCGATCCGGCTTCCCTCGAGGCGGTCGAGCAGGGCCTGCGCCTCGCGCCGAGCCTCCTCGAGCCGGCTCGGCGGGACGTCGCGGGCGTCCATGCTGGCGGAGACATCCACCACCAGCACCACGTCCGACCCGGTGGCTCCGCGACGCACGACCTCGTGACCCCACTCCGGTCCCGCCGCGCCGATCGCCAGCAGCGCCAGCGCGCCGAGCCGCAGGGCGGTGCCGATCCGGCGCTGGCCGGGTCGCCGCTGGGCCAGCAGCGGATGGCGCGGCCGCACGCCGACCAGGCGCTCGAGCGCCCGCTCGGCGCGACGGGCGGCGACCCAGGCGAGCCACGCGAGCAGCGGCAGCGCGAGGAGGGCCGAGAGCAGGCGCGGATCGGAGAAGGTCACCATGCGCGCCTCACGGCAGCCTCAGGGCCCAGGTGCTGACCGAGACCGCGTAGAGCGCGAGCAGTGCCGCCGCCAGCGCGAGGAACCGGGGTCCGAGATCACGGTACTCGCGGTACTCGATCGAGCGGATCGGCGCCCGCTCGAGGCGGTCGATCTCCGAGTAGATCCCGGCGAGCGTCGCCGGGTCCTGCGCCCGGTAGAAGCGCCCGCGGGTGCGCTTCGCGATGTCGCGCAGCGAGGCCTCGTCGACGTCCATCTGCACCATCTGCACGCGGCGCCCGAGCAGCGGATCGTTCACCGGCACCGGGACCACGCCCCCGCGGCCGACGAGGACCGTGTACACCTTGATGCCGTAGGCGCCGGCCAGCTCGGCGGCGGTGGCCGGGTCGATCTGACCGCGGTTGTTCTGGCCGTCGGTGAGCAGCACCACCACCTTGCTCGGGGTCTTGCTCTCGCGCAACGCGGCGACCGCGGTCCCCAGCCCCATGCCGATGGCGGTACCGTCGTCGGCCAGGCCGAAGTCGAGGCCCTGGAGGAGATCGAGCAGCGCGTCGTGATCGAGAGTGAGGGGACACTGGAGGAACGCGGTGGCGGCGAACCCGACCACGCCGAGTCGGTCGTGCGGGCGCTGGCGGACGAACTCGCGCGCCGTCTCCTTGGCCACGTACAGGCGGTTGTAGGGGCGGAAGTCCTCGGCCGCCATACTGGGCGAGATGTCGATCGCCAGCATGATGTCCACGCCGCGGGTCTCGGTCTCGCTCTGGCGGATCCCCTGCTGCGGGCGCGCCAGCACCGCGAGCGTGATGGCGAGCGCGAGCCAGGGCAGCGCGTCCACCACGCGCAGCAGCAGCCCCGAGATCCCGGGCCGACCCACGCGGCCCTGCGTCCACAGCACCGCCGCCGCGCGCGCCAGCGGCCGCCGCGCCCGCCACGCGAGCAGCGGCAGCACCAGCAGCAGCAGCAACAGCCACGGTTGCTCCCAGCGCATCAGGCCACCTTCTCGGACGCCACTGCCGCGCGGCGCACCAGGGCCTCGACCGCCTGCTCGGCGCGCTCCGCCTCGTCCACGGTCGAGGGGGCGCGGGCGAACTTGACCCGGTCCCAGGCCCGAAGCAGCCCGCCGAGCCGAAGCAGGTCGTCGGCTTCGAGCGCCGCCTCTTCCAGATGGAGCAGCAGCTCCGGGGTGCTGTCTCCGGGGCGCGGCGCCCGCGTGGTGCGCTCGAGGAAGCGCCGCAGGATCCGCGTGAGGTGGAGCGCGTGCGTGGCGAAACGTCCCGCCGCGGGGAGCTGGAGCCGGCGCAGCGCCGCCAGCTCCTGCAACGCCTCGGACGCCGGGTCGCGGGGTGCGGCCGCCGGTATCGCCGCGGGCGCCGCCCGCGGCCGCCGCCGCAGCCACGTCACCAGCGCCGCCACCGCCGCGATCAGCAGCAGCCCGACCAGCACCCAGCGCCACGGCACCCGCTCCCACCACGGCGCCCGCAGGGGACCACGCAGCGGGCGGAGATCGGCCGCGGTGTCGCCGGCGGCGATGACGGGGACGATCGTCACCTGCGTCATCGGCAGGCGACGAACCGTGGTCGCGCCGTTCTGGGTCAGCTCGAAGCGCAGCCCGGGCACCGACACCACCCCGAGGGCGAACACCTGCAGCGGCACCGCCACCTTGACCGTGTCGTCGCCGCCCGGAGTGCTCACGCGCTGCGGCTCCGGAGGCCCCCACGTGAACGCGCCGCCCGGCTCGGGCGGCCGCCAGCGCACCCGATCCCCCACCGGCACCACCACCCAGCCGCGGTACTCCACGCGCTCGCCGAGCCGCGCGTGACCCGGGGTGGCCGAGACTCCGGCGTGGATCGAGGCGCGGGCGGCCTGAGCGCGCGCCGCGGGGCTCACCACCGCGGCCGCCCCGACCACGGCCAGCGCCGCGCCGATCGCGGCCCCGCGAACGCGCCTCACGCCCTCACCCTCCGGCTGCGGCGCGCGGAAAAGTAGCGCATCAGCACCGGCAGGTACGAACGGTCGGTGAGGATCTCGATCACCGGGCACCGCGCCCGCGACAGCGTGCGCTCCGCGGCGCGGCGGCGTTCCCGCGAGTCGTCGAGGTACGCCTCGCGCACCCGGCGGCTGCCGGTATTGACCAGGGAGCGGCGCCCGGACTCCAGGTCCTCGAGCTCGACCCAGCCTACCGCCGGCAACGCCTCGTCACGCGGATCGCGCAGCATCAGCGCGGTGAGGTCGTGGCGCCGCGCGAGGACGTTCCAGTCGCGCGGCACCAGGAGGTCCTCGAAGTCCGAGATCCAGAACACCAGGCCGCGGCGTCGCGAGGTGCGGAGCACGAAGCGCGCCGCCTCGCCGAGCCGCGTGCCTCCGGCGCGCGGCACCACCCCCAGCACGTCGCGCAGCATCCGCAGCAGGTGCGACCGCCCGCGTGCCGGCGGCACGAAGTGCTCCACCCGCTCCCCGGCGAGCACCAGGCCGACGCGGTCGTTGTTGCGCATCGCGGCGAACCCAAGCACCGCCGTCAGCTCGGCCGCCAGCTCGCGCTTCTCCGCCCCGGCGGTGCCGAAGCGCATCGAGCGCGACACGTCCACCACCAGGATCACCGTGAGCTCGCGCTCCTCGACGAAGCGTTTGACGTAGGGCGCTCCGAGCCGCGCGGTGACGTTCCAGTCGATGGTGCGCACCTCGTCGCCGGGGACGTAGGGGCGCACCTCCTCGAACTCGATCCCGCGCCCCTTGAACACGCTCTCCGACTGGCCCGCGAACAGGTCCTGCACCAGGTGGCGGCTGCGGATCTCGAGCCGGCGCACCCGGCCCAGCAGTTCCGTCGTCTGCATCAGGGAACGCGCACCTGGTCCAGGATGCGCCGGCCCACCTCCTCGCCGTCCACGCCCTCGGCCTCCGCCTCGTAGGAGACGTGGATGCGGTGGCGCAGCACGTCGAGCGCGATCGCCTTGACGTCCTCCGGCAGGACGTAGGGGCGGCCGTCGAGCAGCGCCAGCGCCTGCGCCCCGCGGACCAGGAACAACGTCGCCCGCGGCGAGGCCCCGAACGCCACCAGCGAATCGAGCGCGAGCCCGAAGTCGCGGGGCCGGCGCGTGGCCGAGACCAGGTCGAGCACGTACTCCTGCAGCTTGTCGTCCACGTAGACCGCCGAGAGCGCCCCGCGCGCCTCGAGCACGTCGGCGCGGCTCGCCTGGGATGACAGCCGCGGCAGCTCGGCCAGCCCCGCCCGCCGCAGGATCTCCTTCTCCTCGGCGCGCGCCGGGTAGCCCACCTTCACCTTCAGCATGAAGCGGTCGCTCTGCGCCTCGGGCAGCGGATAGGTGCCCTCCTGCTCGATCGGATTCTGAGTCGCCAGGACCAGGAACGGCTCCTCGAGCGCGTGGCTCTGGTCCCCGATCGTCACCTGCTTCTCCTGCATGGCCTCCAGCAGCGCCGATTGCACCTTCGCCGGGGCGCGGTTGATCTCGTCCGCGAGCACCAGGTGGGAGAACAACGGACCGCGCTTGGGGCTGAAGGTGCCCTCGCGCGGGTTGTAGATGAGCGTCCCGGTGAGGTCCGCCGGCAGCAGGTCGGGGGTGAACTGGATGCGCCTGAAATCGAGGGAGAGCGCGTCGGCGAGGCTGCGCACCGCCAGGGTCTTGGCGAGGCCCGGCACGCCCTCGAGCAACACGTGTCCGCCGGTCAACAGCCCGATGAGCAGCCGCTCCACCATCACCCTCTGCCCGACCACGGCCCGCCCCACTTCCGCGCGCACCTTGCCCAGGATCTCCCCGGCGCGCTCGATGCGGCGGGCGCCCTCCTTTGCCTCGACGGTCATCGGTCTTCCCCTCCGGATGGGATGGCAACGAGGTTCCTTCCCGCGAAACCCGCCCGGCAGTATAGCGAAGGCCTCGACGCGGTCCAGTCGCCGGGCTGCCGTTCGCGCGGGATCGACCCGGTGACGCGGCGCGGGCTCGAGCGGCGGGAGTGCCGGGGTCGAAGGCGCGCCGCCGGACGATCGGGGGGTTGGCCCTCGCCGGCCGCGCCGCGCCGGAAAACGTCCCGGGTGCAGCGGACGGCGAATCCGTCAGGCGGTCGTCAGGTCTGGCGAATGCCCTTCCGGCGGCCTGCTAGGCCGCCGCGCGCCCTTCGATCCGGTCGGTCGGGGACTCCGGGGCCGCCATCGGCGAGGACTGCCAGGTGGCGAGCAGGCGCCGCGCGTCCACCAGCTCGAAGGGCGGCTCGAGCGACTCGATGCGCTCGAGCCGCGCGAGTCGGCGGTCGACCTCGAGCGCCAGCGCGGACTCCTCGTGATGCGACAGGCCCGCGCGCACGCGGGCGATGAGCTGGTGGACGCGCAAGCGCGCGAGCGGCTCGATCTGGAGCTGGGCCCGGTACCGCGCGGCGCCGCGCTCGAACAGCGTCCAGGCCTCCTCGAGCCGGCCCCGGGTGAGGGCCTGGAGCGCCGCCCGGTGGAGGCTGCGCCCCGATGCCACCAGCGGCAGCCGGCTGAGGTGAACCCAGAGCTGAGTGGAGTCGAGCACGAAGGGCCGCGTCATGGTGGAGTCCGAGGACACCCATCGACCCTGCACGAAGGGTGCCACCGGAGGCGTCCGGCCGGGGCCTGCAACCCCTTGTCCGCGCGTGCCTCCAGCGAGTCTTCCCGGGCCCGGGGGCGCGGGGTGTTGCAACTTCATGACCTCGCGGACCCAGCCTGCATCGCCCCCTCGGGTGGATTCACCCAGGGCGCCGGCGGCCCCCCCGGGAGCGGGCTCAGCGCAGCACGGGGTCGCGCGCGAACAGGGGGTATCGCGCGCACAGCTCGAGCACCTCGCGCTCGATCGCGCGCGCGCGCTCGGCGTCGTCCGGCCGCTCGAGCACCTGCGCGATCCAGTCGGCGATCCGTCTCATCTCGGCGTCGCCGAAGCCGCGGGTGGTGAGCGCGGGGGAGCCGATGCGGATGCCGCTCGTCACCCACGGCTTCTGCGGATCGTTCGGGACCGCGTTCTTGTTCACCGTGATCCGCGCGCGCTGCAGCGCCTCCTCGGCCACCTTGCCCGTGAGCCCGCGGCGCCTCAGGTCCACCAGGACGAGGTGATTGTCGGTGCCGCCCGAGACCAGGTCGAAATCGTGCTCGAGCAGACCCGCGGCCAGCGCACGCGCGTTCTCCACCACGCGGCGCTGATAGGCGCCGAAGCCCTTGCCCAGGGCCTCGCCGAGGCACACCGCCTTGGCGGCGATGACGTGCATCAGCGGGCCGCCCTGGAGCCCCGGAAACACGCTCTTGTCGAGCTTCTCGGCGTGCTCCCTGCGGCACAGCACGAACCCCCCGCGCGGGCCCCGCAACGTCTTGTGGGTGGTGCTGGTCACCAGGTCGGCGTGCGGCACCGGGCTGGGATGCAGCCCGGTGGCGACCAGCCCGGCGATGTGGGCCATGTCCACGACCAGCGCCGCGCCGACCTCGCGGGCGATCACGCTGAATCGCTCGAAGTCGATGATCCGCGGATAGGCGCTCGCCCCGGCGACGATGATCCGCGGGCGGTGCTGGCGCGCGAGCGAAGCCACCTGCTCGTAGTCGATGCGCCCGTCCTCGGCGCGCACACCGTACTGGACCGATCTCCACAACTGGCCCGTGTAGGAGACCGGGTGGCCGTGGGTGAGATGGCCGCCGTGGGCCAGGCTCATGCCGAGCAGCACATCCCCCGGTTTCGACACCGCCAGGTAGGCGGCGAGGTTGGCGGAAGCGCCGGAGTGCGACTGTACGTTGGCGTGGTCGGCGGCGAAGAGCTGCTTGAGGCGCTCGATCGCCAGGGTCTCCGCGACGTCCACGAACTCGCAGCCGCCGTAGTAGCGCCGGCCCGGCAGGCCCTCCGCGTACTTGTTGGTCATCACCGAGCCCATGGCCTCGAGCACCGCGTCGCTGACGAAGTTCTCGGAGGCGATGAGCTCGAGCGTCGTCATCTGGCGCCGGCGCTCGGCGGCGATCGCCTCGAAGATCGCGGGATCCCGGTGCTCGAGATCGGACATGGCCCGCTATCGGCTCCCGAGCAGGTGGGACTGCTCGTAGTCGCGGATCTTCCGCAGGCGCACGACGTGACGCCCGCCTTCGAATGGGGTCTCGAGCCAGATGCGCATCCAGCGCGAGGCCGCGTCGTGATCGGGATTGGTGCGCCCACCCAGGGCGAGCACATTGGAGTCGTTGTGCAGGCGCGCGAGGCGCGCGGTTTCGTCGCTGGTCACCACGGCGGCGCGGATGCCCGCCACCTTGTTCGCGACGATGCTCTCGCCGATCCCGCTGCCGCCGAGCACGATGCCCCGCTCGGCTTCCCCGCGGGCCACGGCCTCGGCCGCGGGGAAGCAGAAATCGGGATAGTCCACCGCGGCCTCGGCGGAGTCGGTGCCAAAGTCGCGCACCTCGTGCCCGAGCCGGAGCAGCTCGGCCTTGAGGCGCTCCTTGAGCGCGAACCCGGCGTGGTCCGTCCCGATCGCGACTCGCATGGCTCGCCCGGCAGGCCGCTCAGGCCCGACGGGCGGCGGCGGGCGAGGCCGCGCCGGCCGGCTGCGGCACCGGGGTGAGCCAGCCGTGGCGATCCGGGGTCTCGCCGCGCACCGCCTTGAAGAACGCCTCCTGCAGCGACTGGGTCACCGGGCCACGCTCGCCACTGCCCACCGGGATGCGGTCCACCGAGGTGATCGGCGACACCTCGACCGCCGTGCCGGTGAAGAACAGCTCGTCGGCGCCATAGAGCATCTCGCGCGGCATGATCTCCTCGCGCACGCGCAGGCCCATCTCCTGGGCCTGCATGATCACGGTGTTGCGCGTGATGCCCGCGAGGATGCTGCTCGAGGTCGGCGGCGTGACCAGCTCGCCCTTGATGACCGCGAAGATGTTCTGCCCGGAGCCCTCGCTGACGAACCCGTGGACGTCGAGCGCGATCGCCTCGACGTAGCCGTCCACCAGCGCCTCCATCTTCATGAGCTGCGAGTTCATGTAGTTCGCCGAGGCCTTGGCCATCGCCGGCAGGGTGTTGGGGGCGAAGCGGTGCCACGAGCTGATCTTGACCGCCACGCCACGGGTGAGGGCGTCCTCCCCCAGGTACTTGCCCCAGGGGAAGGCGGCGATCGCGACCTCGACCGGGCTCCCGAACGGATTGACCCCGAGACTCTCGTAGCCGCGGTAGATCAGCGGCCGGATGTAGCACTCCTTGAGGTCGTTGACCGACACCACCTCGATCGCGGCCTGGCGGAGCTGGTCGCGGGTGAACGCGGTCTCCATGCGGTAGATCTTCGCCGAGAACATGAGGCGATCCATGTGCTCGTCGAGGCGGAAGATCGCCGGGCCCTTGGGGGTCTTGTAGCAGCGGATGCCCTCGAAGACGCTCGACGCATAGTGGGCGACGTGGGACAGGATGTGGATCTTGGCATCGTCCCAGGGCACCCACTTGCCGTTCATCCAGATTGTTTCGGCTTTGACCATCGCCATGGCTCACCTCATCGGAAAAAGGGAGCGACCCGATTCAGGCCGACCGTGTCCTCAGAGCTTCACGAACGAAAGGTGCGATGCGACGGACGTGATGCCGGATCCGGCGCCAGCACTCCTCGTAGGCTTCCATCGACGCGCCGAACGGATCGGAAACCGGAAGCTCGGGATCGCCCGGACTCGGCCACTCGTTCAGCACGTGCGTATTGTCCCTCGGTGCCCCCAGCGCCTGGATCGCGCCCAGATGGCCCCGTTCCATGACCAGCACCAGGTCCGCGTCGCGCAACAGCGCGGGCGTGACCCGGCGTGAGCGGTGAAGTCCCAGGTCGATGCCCTCCCGTCCCGCCACCTCGACGGTGGAGGCGGTGGCGGGCTGGCCCTCCCAGGCTGCGGTACCGGCCGAGGATACCTCCACGCGGCCCGCGTCCGAACCCAGCTCGCGGAGCAACGCACCGGCCGCCATGGGGCTTCGGCAGGTGTTCCCGGTGCACACGAACAGAACGCGGAACAGCGCTTCGGATGAGGACATAGACAATCACTAGGATAGGATTCCAGCCCTCGGGCGTCAACCGGAGCGGGGTGCGCTCGCGTCCTCGAAATCGCCCAGATCGGCGTCCACCTCGACCTGGCCACGGCGCAGCAGGCGCGGGCGCGTCCCACTCACGTCCACCAGGGTCGAGGAGCGGCTGCCGCGCCGCGGCCCTCCATCCAGCACCAGGTCGAGCTGATTGCCGAAAACCGCCACCACCTCCTCGGCGGTCTCCGCCGGGGGGCGGCCGGAGAGGTTCGCGCTGCTCGACACCACCGGGCCGCCGATGTAGGCCAGCAGCTTCTGGCAGAGGGTGTCGCGCGGGCAGCGCAACGCCACCGTGCTCCCCGAGCCGCGGACCCTCACCGGCACGATCGGAGCGGCGCGAAAGATGAGCGAGAGCGGCCCCGGCCAGTGCTTGGCGATGAGCCGGTCGGCGACCGGGCTCACGTCGGAGGCGAGCCCGTAGACCAGGTGCGGCTCGGCGATCAGCGAGATCACCGCATGCGAAGGGTCGCGGCGCTTGAGACGCGCCACCATCTCGACCGCCGAGACGTCGAACAGCGAGCAGCCGAGGCCGTAGAGCGTGTCGGTGGGAAACCCGATGACGCCGCCGCGCAGCACCGCCTCGGCGGCCGCCATCAGCGCCTCGCGCTGCGGGCTTTCGGGATCGACGCTCAGGACGAGCACGTCACTTGCGCCGGGCGCGCGCGGGCCGGGCGGCGGGACGCGTGGCGGCGGCCTCGAGCCGCCGGGCCAGCCGCGGATCGCGCAGCGCGAGGATGCGCAGAGCCAGGTAGGCGGCATTGCGCGCCCCCCAGGCGCCCACGCCCAGAGTCCCCACCGGCACCCCGGGCGGCATCTGCACGGTCGCGAGCAGGGCGTCGAAGCCCCCCAGCGGCGAGCTCGCCAGCGGCACGCCGAGCACCGGCAGCCGGCTGTGCGCCGCGACCGCGCCCGCCAGATGCGCCGCGCCACCGGCCCCGGCGATGAGCACCTCGAGGCCGCGGCCCCGGGCACCGCGTGCCCAGCGCGCGGTCGCGTCCGGCGTGCGATGCGCCGAGCGCACCACGACCTCGCACGGCACCCCGAACTGCTGGAGCACGCGCTCGGCCTCCTCCATGCTCGGACGGTCGGACTCGCTGCCCATGACGATCCCCACGCGAGCTTTGGCTTTGCGGCGCGTGACCATGACTCAGGCCGCTCCGCGTCCGGCCGCGATCGCGGCGCCGGCCGCGGGCCCGGCCGCGATGTCGCTCCGGCAGCGCCAGCCCGCGCCCCCCAGGCGCCCGACCGCGGCATAGGCGCGCGCGCGCGCCGCACCCAGGTCCGCAGCCACCGCCACCACGTGGGCCGCCCGCCCGCCCGCCACCCGCCAGCCGCCCTCGGCGGCCGCGGTCGCCGCGTGAAACACCATGATTCCGTCCTCCCGCTCGAGCGCGTCGAGCCCGGTGATGCGGCCGCCCTGCGCCGGCGCGTCGGGATAGCCCGCGTCCACCAGGGTCACCGCCACCGCCGCCCCCGGTCCGCGGCCGATCGCCGCGGGATCCAGCTCGCCCCGCGCCGCCCCGAGCAGCAGGGACGCGAGCGAGCCGGTGACGAGGGGCACCACGACCTCGGTCTCGGGATCGCCGAAGCGCACGTTGAACTCCACCACCCGCGCGCCCGAACCACCGAGCATCAGCCCGCAGTAGAGGATACCGCGAAACGGGGTGCCGCGGCGCTCCATCGCCACCAGCGTCGGCGCGACGATGCGTCCGGCCACCGCCGACTCGATCGCCGGCGTCACCGCCGGCGTGGGCGCGTAGGCGCCCATCCCGCCGGTGTTGCCGCCGCGGTCGGCGTCGAGCGCGCGTTTGTAGTCGCGCGCGGGCGGCAGCAGGACGAAGCGGCGGCCGTCGCACACGGCCATCACCGATGCCTCCTCCCCGTCCAGGAACTCCTCGATCAGCACCCGCCCGCCCGCGGGTCCGAAGCGACGGTCGCCGAGGCATGCGGCCACGAATGCCTCGGCCTCGGTGCGCTCGGCGGTGACCCTCACGCCCTTGCCGCCGGCGAGCCCGTCCGCCTTGATCACCCACGGCGCCTCGAAGCGCGCGAGGGCCGCCCGCGCCGCGGCGGGATCATCGAACACCTCCGCCCGTGCCGTCGGAATGCCCGCCTCGCGCATCAGCTCCTTGGCGAACCACTTGCTGGATTCGAGGCGCGCGGCAGAGCGGCTCGGTCCGAAGACCGCAATGCCGGCGGCCTCGAGATCGTCGGCCAGCCCCCCGGCGAGCGCGGCCTCGGGACCGACCACCACCAGGTCGACCTCCCGCTCGCAACAGGCCCGCACCAGGACCGCGGGGTCGGCGACGCCGGCCTCGAGGCGGCGGAAGCGCAGCCCGAGGCCCTCGCTCCCGGGCGCCACCAGGACCTCGGCGGGCTCGGGATCGCGGGCGAGCCGCCACGCCAGGGCGTGCTCGCGCCCGCCCGAGCCGACGATCAGGATGCGACGGGGCGCGCGCATGAGGCGCACTCTATCCACCCCCGTCGGCGGGGGTCAAGAATCGGGCGCCGCCTCGCCGGGGCGATGTGCGAGGCCCGACCCGCCGCGGAGTACCCCGGCCAGCGCCTCCGGTGGCCCGGCCACCGCCATCGTCTCCACCCCGCGGTCCTCCCAGGCCAGGACGAAGTCCACCGGTACCGCCGCGCGCGCCGCGCGCAGGGCCGCCTCGAACGCCCCGTCCCGGGCTCCGCGAACGCCCCGCCGCGCGAGCAGCGCCGCCCACGCCTCCCGGCCGAGGAGCCCGGGCACGAGCAGCGCGGGGTCGGGCGACGGGATCCCGGGCTGCACCTCGCGCGACGGCCCCACCAGCAGCAGCGCCTCGGCCTCGCGCAGCTCGTCGTCGAACTCGAGCGGCGTGCCGTCGGGGAGCGTGCCGGCGCGGAAGCGCGGTCGGGGCTCGCGGTCGGGCACGATCAGGGGCAGTCCCGGTGCCGCCGCGCCCAGTCGCCGGCGCGCCTCGAGCGCGTCGAGCGGGACGCCCGTGTGCGGCGCGGTGTCGGCGGCGATCAGCAGGCTGCGTCCGCGCCCGATCCGCGCGCGCTCGAGCGCCTCGAGCAGCGGCGGCAGCGCGCGCGCCACCTGGTCGCAGGCGCGGCCGTCGACCACCACCACCGTCACCGCAGGCATCGGGATCGCCTGCGCCAGCGAGGCGCCGAGCGGGGCGGCCAGGGCGCGCGCCACCGCGGCGGCAAGGGGATCGCCCGCGGCCGCGGCGCGGCGGTGCTCCACGCTCAGCTCCCGGAGCGGCGCGCGAGCTCCGCCTCGAGCAGCTCCCGGACCACCTGGGGGACCGCCTGGCCGCCGCTGCGCTTCATCACCTGGCCGACGAGGAAGCCGAGCGTGGCGGTCTTTCCCGCCAGGTACTGCGCCACCGGACCCGGGTGCGCCTCGATCACCGCCACGACCAGCGGCTCCAATTCCGCCACCGAACCCTGCGCCCGCACGCCGTGGCGCTCGAGCAGCTCGTCGACCGTGCCGTCCTCGTCGCGCATCCACGCGAACACCTGCTTGGCGAGCGGGCCCGGCAGCTCGCGCGCCGCCACCTTGGCGAGCAGTCCGCGCAGGCGACCGGCGGGGACCTTCGCGCTCCATGCCGCCAGCGTGAGGCTCTCCTCCTTGACCGCCCGCAGCACCTCGGTCATCACCCAGTTGCTCGCCAGCTTGCCGTCGAGGCCCCGGGCCAGATCCTCGTAGTAGTCGGCGAGCTCGCGCGTCTCGGTGAGCACCGCGGCGTCGTAGCCCGGCAGGCCGTACTGGGTCGCGAAGCGCGCCTCGCGCGCCCACGGCAGCTCCGGCAGGGCGCCGCGCGCGTCCTCGATCCAGGTCTCCTCGACCACGAGTAGCGGAAGGTCGGGATCGGGAAAATAGCGGTAGTCGTGCGCGTACTCCTTGGAGCGCATCACCGCCAGGCGGTCGTGGTCGGCGTCGTAGAGCAGCGTGCTCTGCTCGATCCGCCCGCCCGACTCGAGCAGCGCGCGCTGGCGCGCGATCTCCGCGTGCAGGCCCTTCTCCACCCCTTTGATCGAGTTGAGGTTCTTGATCTCGGTCTTGGTGCCGAAGGCCTCCTGCCCGAGCGGACGCAAACTGACGTTGGCGTCGCAGCGCAGGTGGCCCTTCTCCATGTCGGCGTCGGAGATGCCGAGCCAGCGCACCAGCCGTCGCAGCGCGGTGAGGAACGCCGCGCACTCGGCCGGGGCGCGGAAGTCGGGCCGCGAGACCAGCTCGAGCAGCGGCACGCCGGCCCGGTTGAAGTCCACGCGCGACACCGGCCGGTCGCCGTGGCGCTCGGGATGGAACGACTTGCCGGTGTCCTCCTCGACGTGGATCCGGATCAGGCCGAAGCGGCGCGCCCCGCCCTCCAGCGCCACCGGCAGCGCGCCCCCCTCGCACAGCGGACGGTCGTACTGCGTGATCTGGTAGTTCTTCGGCATGTCGGGGTAGAAGTAGTTCTTGCGCGCGAACTCGCTCACCGGGCGCAGCTCGCAGCCGACGGCGAGCCCGAGGCGCAGCGCGGCGTCCACCGCCGCGCGGTTGGTGCGCGGCAGCGCGCCGGGCAGTCCAAGGCAGGTGGGACAGACGTTCGAGTTGGGGGCCGCGCCGAATTCCGCCGGGCAGCCGCAGAACATCTTGGTGCGGGTGGCGAGCTGGATGTGGCACTCGAGACCGATCACCGCTTCGTAGGCCATGCGAACTCCGGGGTGTCCTCGCCCTCCAGCCGCGCGACCTCGCCGCCCGCCTCGAGCACCGCCGCCGCGCGCAGCAGCACCGGCTCGCCGTCCTCGGGGCCGAGCATCTGCACGGCGAGCGGCAGGCCGGCGCGACTGAGCCCCACCGGGACCGAGAGCCCCGGGATGCCGGCGAGATTGGCGCCGATGGTGAAGATGTCGCTCAGATACATCGCCAGCGGGTCCTCGATCTTCTCCCCGAGGCGGAACGGGAGCGACGGCGCGGCGGGCATCATCAGGAAGTCGCAGCGCGCGAAGGCCGCGCGGTACTCCTCGCGGATGCGGGTACGCGCGCGCTGCGCGGTGAGGTAGTAGGCGTCGTAGTAGCCGGCCGACAGCGCGTAGGTGCCGAGCAGAATGCGACGCTGCACCTCGGGGCCGAAGCCCTCGCTGCGCGTGCGGGTGTAGAGCGCGCGGAGGTCGGCGCTGTCGGCGTGGCGGAATCCATAGCGCACGCCGTCGAAGCGGGCGAGGTTGGAGCTGGCCTCGGCGGTCGCCACCAGGTAGTAGGCCGCCACCGAGTACTCGCCGGGCAAGAAGTCGAACGTCACCCGCGTCGCTCCCGAGCGCTCGAGGCGCGCCGCGGCCTCCTCGAGCCCCCCCACCACCTCCGGGTCGACGCCCTCGCGCCACAGGTTGGCGGGCCAGCCGAAGGAGAGGCCCGTCACGCCCGCGCGCCAGCCCGAGACGTCCGGCGCCTCCCCGGGGCGCGTCGTGGCGTCGAGCGGGTCGGGCCCGGCGAGGGCGGCGTAGGCCGCGGCCAGGTCGCCGGTGTGGCGGGCGAAGATCCCGACCTGGTCGAGCGAGGAACCGAACGCCACCAGGCCGTAGCGGCTGAACCGGCCGTAGGTGGGCTTGAGTCCCAGGACGCCGCAGAAGGCCGCGGGCTGGCGCACCGAGCCGCCGGTGTCGGAGCCGAGCGCGAGCGGGCACAGCCCATAGGCCACCGCCGCCGCCGGGCCGCCGCTCGAGCCCCCGGGCACGCGGTCGAGGTCGTAGGGGTTGCGCGTGGGGCCGTAGCAGCTGTATTCGGTGGACGAGCCCATCGCGAACTCGTCCATGTTGCCCTTGCCCACCACGACCGCGCCGGCGGCGCGCAGCCGGCTCACCACCGTGGCGTCGTAGGGCGGACGGTAGCCGGCGAGGATGCGCGAGGCGCAGGTCGTCGGGTAATCCGTCGTGCAGATGTTGTCCTTGACCAGCACCGGCACTCCGGCCAGGGGCCCCTCGCGCGGCCGCGCCGCGGCCCGCGCCGCGGGATCGGCGTGGACCACCGCCCGTACCTCGGCCTCCCAGGTCCCGGCCGGTCCTCGCCAGCCCGCCTCCACGGCGTCGTCCACCGCCAGCTCGCCGCCGCGCACGCGCGCCGCGAGCGCCGTGGCCGACAACCGCCACGCCTCGGGCGCGCTCACGGGTTCACGTTCTCCACGATCGGCGGGACGAGGAAGAACCCGTCGTCGTGCTCGGTCGCGGCGGACAGCGCCTCCGCGGCGGGAATGCGCCGGTCGTCGAGCTCGTCGGCCCGGAGCGGCGTGCCGGCGGGCGCGAACGTGGACGGCGCCAGGCGGGCGAGGTCGAGGCGGCCCAGCGCGGCGACGAACTCGAGCACCGCCGACAGCTCCGTCGCCATGCGCCCCATGCGCTCGGGAGCGATCTCGAGCCGCGCCAGCTCGGCGATGCGCTCGACCTCGGCGCGGTCAATGGCCATCGTCGCCTCCGGTGAGGAAGCGGCCGAGCACCTTGCGCACCGAGCCGCCGAAGCGCACGGTGAACTTCGCCGCCCCGCCCTCGCCCTCGGCCGCCACCACCACCCCGCGGCCGAAGCTCTCGTGGAACACCTCGCGCCCCACCGCCCGGTGATGCGGATCGGCGCGCGTGGGCGCGGGAGCGCGGGACGCCGAGCGCGCACCGGATCCCGCGCGGCGCAGCCCGTCGCCCCCCCAGTGCGCCGCTTCACCCTCCGCGGCCCGCGCCGTCACCAGCTCCTCGGCGTCGAGCAGCGTGCTCGGGATCTCCTCGACGAAGCGCGACACGCGGCCGCCCCGCGCCCCGTCGAAGCGCCGCCGGTAGGCCGCCGCCGTCAGCAGGACTTCGTCCGCCGCGCGCGTGAGGGCGACGTAGAACAGCCGCCGCTCCTCCTCCATTCGCGCCGGGTCCTCGAAGGCGTTGGCGTGGGGGAAGAGACCCTCCTCCAGCCCCGCGATCACCACCGCCGGGAACTCGAGCCCCTTGGCGTTGTGGGCCGTGAGCAGCAGCACCCGGTCGGCGCCCTCGGCCAGGCGGTCGGCGTCGGTGGTCAGCGACGATTCCGCCAGGAACTCGAGGAGCCCCCCGCCCGCGGCCGCCACGCGCGCACCGGCGGCAATCAGCTCCTCGATGTTGGCCCGCCGGTCGTCGTCGGCCGCGGCGCCGTCCGACTCCAGGGTCTTGAAGTACTCGCTGCGCTCGAGCAGGCGCAGCAGCAGCCGGTCCGGCGGCGCGTCGCGATGGCGCCCGAGGTCGTCGAGAATCTCGAGGAAGGCCCCCGCCCCCGCGCGCGCCACCCGGGTCAGCGTGCCACCCGCCTCGAGGGCGCGCAGCGCCTCGACCGGTGCGCCGTCGCGCTCCATCCGCGCTTCGACCAGCCCGCGTACGGCCGGCCCCAGGCCGCGGCGCGGCGTGTTCCACACCCGCCAGAACGCCGCCCCGTCGCGTGGGTTCGCCACCAGCCTCAGGTAGGCGAGCAGGTCCTTCACTTCGCGCCGCTGGTAGAACGACACCCCGCCGACGATTTCATAAGGCGTGCTGCGCGCGCGCAGCTCGATCTCGAGCGCGCGCGACTGGGCGTTGGTGCGGTAGAGCACCGCGCACTCGTCCAGCCGTCCCCCACGCCGCCGGCGCTCGTCGAGGAACGCGGTGATGCGCCGCGCCTCGTCCACCTCGTCCGCGGCCAGCACGAAACGCAGCCGCGGGCCCTCCTCCCGCTCGGACCACAGGGTCTTGGCCCTACGGCCGCGATTGTGGGCGATCACCGCGTTGGCCGCCTCGAGGATCAGGCGCGTCGAGCGGTAGTTCTGCTCCAGCCGGATCACCTCGGCCCCGGGGAAGGCGGTCTCGAACTCGAGCACGTTGGCGAGATCGGCGCCGCGCCATCCGTAGATCGACTGGTCGTCGTCCCCCACCACGAACAGATTGCCGTGGACCCGGCTCAGCCGCTCGACCAGGCGGAACTGCGCGTGGTTGGTGTCCTGGTACTCGTCCACCAGCACGTGCTCGAAACGCGCCGCGTAGCGTTTCGCCACTCCGGGGTCTCCGAGCAGGAGACGCACGAGCTCGGCGATGAGATCGTCGAAGTCGAGCGCCCCGTTCTCGCGCAGCTGCCGCTGGTAGAGCCGGTAGCACTCGGCGACCTGCTTTTCGTAGGGGCTCACCGCGGCCCGGGCGGCCTGGTCCGGGGTGACCAGCGCGTTCTTGGAGTCCGCGATGCGCGCGATGAGCGGGCCCAGGCGGAACGCCGCCTCCGGCAGCTCGAGACGCTTGACGATCTCGCGCAGCAGCCCCTCCTGGTCCTCGCGGTCGTAGATCGCGAACGCCGGCGGGATCCCCGCCGCCGCCGCCTCGCGCCGCAGGATGCGCACCGCCGTGGCGTGAAAGGTCCCCACCCAGAGCCGCCGCGCGGCCTCCCCTACGCTGCGCTCGATCCGCTCGCGCATCTCGCGCGCCGCGCGGTTGGTGAACGTGAAGGCCAGCACCGCCTCGGGGCGCACGCCGTCCGCGAGCAGGCGCGCGACGCGCGCGGCGAGCACGCGGGTCTTGCCGCTGCCGGCGCCGGCCACGACCAGCAGCGCCCCGCCCCGGTGCTCCACCGCCCGCCGCTGGGCGTCGTTCAGGCTGAGGGTCGCTTCCACGCGCAGGCCGCTTTCGGGCAGGAGAGGACGGAGGGACGAACGCGGCGCAATCCAGTGCTCCGCACCGGAAGTCATGCGCACGCCCCGCGGGGACGCGCACGACTTCCGGTGCGGGACACTAGCGGAAATCGGCGCGCGGCTTCAACCGCGGCGCCCACGGCGCGCGCGCGGGACCGATCACCTCGACGTGCCGCGCCGGGCCCGGCGGGCGCGCGGGATCAGAATTCCGGTCCGATGCTGAAGTGCCAGCGCGGCTGGCTGGCGCCGTGAAAGTCGGTGTTCCAGCCGGTGTCGAGTTTGAGGATCGCGAAGAACACCGCGGTGCGCACGCCGACGCCAAAGCCGACCTTGGGGCTGTCCAGCCGGCGCGCGCCGTCGAAGACGTGCATCAGCCGCAGCTTGTCGCCTTCGTTCCAGACCACCCCCGCATCCGCGAACACGGCTCCGCGCAGGTTGAACACCCCGATCGGCACCGGGCCGACCAGGCCGAGCTGCTGGATGAAGGGGAAGCGCAGCTCGGCGTTGACGAGGGCGACCCGGGTGCCGAGCAGGTCGAAATCCGAATACCCGCGCAGCGTGGAGAAGCCGCCCACGCGAAACGTCTGAGCGTCGCGGCCGCCGCTGTACCCGCTGAGGACGCGGCTGGCGAAGGTGTAACCGTGCGTGAGGTCCCAGTAGCGCCGCCAGTCGAGCGTGGCGGTCTGGTAGGAGAGGCCGTTGGAGAACACCGCGAAGGAAGGCGCCAGAGTGAGATTGTAACGCTGTCCGTTCACGGGCCCGTAGTAACCGTAGAGCGTATTGTCGCCGACCAGCGACAGCGCGGGCGACATCACCGAGCGGTACTCCTTGCCGCTCTCGTAGAAGTTGCCGAACGGATCCTCCTCGAAGAACGTGCGTTCGACGAACATCTGGGTGTAGTTGAGCTCCAGCCGGCGGAAGCGATCGAACGGATAGGCGCTATAGAACAGCGCGCCGAAATTGCGCTCGGAGAACAGGCGCGGGCTGCCGAATGCCTCGCCCAGCGTGGTGACGCGTGACGAGTAGTAGTTCTTGAAGTGGAACAGCCCGGCGCCGAAATCCCAGCGCCGCGGCAAATAGTTGTAGACCGCCAGCCCGTTGGTCTCTTCGAAGGAGTTACTGAAGACGTCCGTCGCCACGAAAAGATTGTGGTCGCCGAGGAAGTCGCTGAACACCAGCTGGGTGCTGCCGACGAATCCAAACCCGCTCGAGGCGTAGAACCCGCCTCCGGCGTAATCGGGGGACAGCCGCACGCGGTAGGGCGCGGACCCCTGAGACAGCACGGAATCCGGCAGCGCGAACGGACCGCCGCGCTCCTCGAGCGGCACCCGGGTGGGGAGCGCCCGCACCGTGTCGCGGCGAGCGAACGGGTGGCGCTGGTCGCCGCCGGCCCACGCCGGCGGCTCGCCGTAGCCCGGCAGGTCGAGGCGCAGGCTGTCCGGAGCCCCCCCGGCCTCCAGCCGCGGCTCGGTCTCGGGCAACGGCGCCAGCGTGGAGTCCGACGCCGGGCCGAGGCTGTCCGGCCACACTCCGGCGAGGGCCCCGAGGCGCGCCGGCTCGGAGACGCTCCGCACCGGCTCTCGGTGCGCCTCGGCCGTCGTGAGCACCGCGGCCGGCGACTGCCGTCGCAGCCGGTTCACCACGGCATCCAGGGACACCGGCTCGCGCACCGCGAACACGTCGAAGCCCCCGCGGTCGAATGCCGAGAACACCAGCCGGTCGTTCTGTCGCGACCAGCTCAAGCTCGAGACGCCTCCGGTCACGTCGGTGAGCTGCGTGAACATGGAGTCGGACGGGTCGTAGATGTAGATGTTCGGCGTGCCGTCATGATCGCTGATGAACGCCAGGGTGCGGCCGTCGGGAGACCAGACCGGGGAGTGATCGTCTCCCGAGGTGTCGAGCACGCGCGTGACCTCGTGGGTGGCGAGATCGAGGCTGAAGATGCCGTAGCGGCCGAAGCCCTTCTCGAATCGCAGTGGCTGCAGCACCACCGGAGCAAGACGGTCGGAGCTGAAGGTGAGCACGCGCCCATCGGGCGTCCAGCTCAGCTCCTTTTCGTCGTAGGTGTCGTCGGTGAGCCGCGTGCTCCCGCCCCCGCGCACGTCCACCAGCCAGATGTCGGAGCGGCCGTTCACGACCCCCGCGACCGCGATCGAGTCCGACACCGGGGACCACGCGGGGAACGACAGCGCGTCACAGGGCAGATCGACGCGCGCGAGCGTCTTGCCATCGTCCACCCGGATCACGTACAGCACGTCGCGCCCACCGCTCTTCGCGGTGAGGGCGATCCGGCGGCCCTCGGGCGACCAGGTGAGCGCGCTGCGAAACGAGGGGATGGCCTCGAAGTGGACGTTGCGCTCGCCGCGAATCACGCGGCGCTGCAGCTTGCCGTCGAAAGCCGACATGACGTAGACGTCGGTGTACTGGCGTCGGTCGGAGAAGTAGGCGATGCGGTCGCCCTGGGGCGAGACCGCGGGAGCGGTGTTGAGGTTGCTCTGGTCGCGCCGGTGGTCGGTCAGCCTGCGGGCGAAGCGCTCCGGGCTCTCTTTCTGCGCCACCGTCGGCCAGTATTCCTTGCGCAGCCATTCGCGCCACTGCTCGTCGAACTTCTCTTCGGACATCCCGACGCTGCGCTGGAAGGCGCGGTCGAAATTGCGGGTCTGACGGATGCGCTGGAGCACGTCGCGCACCCGCTCCTCGCCGTAGCGGTTGGCGAGGTAGGTGAGCGCGGACTGGCCCTGTTTGTAGACCAGGTAGCCACCGGAGTACTGGAGCGGCGGCAGGTAGCCATCGATGATGCCGTCGCGGATGAACATCTCGGCGTTGGACTCCATGCCGAGCGAGAAGTACTCGGCCATGCCCTCGGCGAACCACAGGGGCACCGAGAAGAACGTCTGCCTCGCGAGCAGCGCCGTCGCCGAGCCGCCGTAGAGGAGGTCGAACATGAGGGCGTGGGTCAGCTCGTGGACCACGACGTGCCGCAGGTCCTCGTAGGACCCGGTGAAGGGCAGCACCACCCGGTTGCGCAGGACCTCGGTGAACCCGCCGGTGCCGGCGTCGATCAACTCGGGTGTGACGTTGGTCTGGGCGAAGTCGTTGTGGGAGCCGTAGAGGATGATCGGCACGCGGCGGCCGAGGGCGTGCCCCATGCGCTGGGACAGCACCGCATGGGTCTTCTCGGAGAGGTCCATCACCCGCATCGCCAGGCTGTCGAGGCCGCCGTAGAAGTAGACCTCGAAGTGGTCCGAGGTCATCGAACGCCAGTCGTAGGTCCGGTACTGGACCTTGTTCTGGCCGAAATACTGGGCGTGCGCGGGGCCGGCGACCGTGGCCACGGTCGCCAGCGCCAGCGCCCATCCCAGCGCGCGTCTCGTTCCCCGCATCGGGTCGTCCCCTTCCTTTCGGCCCGGCCTTCGCTCCCGGGCCCGCACCGGCCCGCTCCTGAGTCTACACCGCTCCGCCGCCGCGGGTCCCGTCCGCCGGCACGGCCGCCGGATCAGTACTCCCACCGCGCCTTGAGGTTGACGTTGAATTCGGGCCCGGCACCGATCGTGGAGGTGGCGCCGGTCACGACCCGCCGCTGAACCAGCTCGGTGGTCACGAAGAAGAAGCGGTTCAGCCGGTACTCGGCTTCGATGTCGCGCTCGAACGGATTGGTGATCGCGCTCGACGGCAATCCCGGGCGTTCGAAGCCGGGGAGGCGCTGGCGGTAGCGCACCTGGATGTTCGAGGTGATCGGGATGCCGAGCGTGGCGATCACGTCCCCTTCGCCCGCGAACAACCCGCCGCGTTCGCGGTCCAGCTCCCACTCGTTGACGTAGCCCTGGAACACCCGCGACATCTCTGCCGTCAGCGTCTTGTTGATCGCGCGGGTGAGGTAGTTGTCGAGCGGATCGCCCAGGGCAACGATGCCGCCCGCGGCGAAGCGCCCCACCGTGAGCTCGCGCAGGATCCGCGGCTCGTCCCAATCCGGCGGGCTGCTCGAGAAGGCGATGATCGGCTCGTTGGCCCGGCCCTTGATGGTCACGGTGATGTCGTGCGGGACCGGCCGACTCTCGGTGGCGAGGCTGACTTCCGCGGCCCGCGCCGGCACCACCCGGGTGGTGGCCTGGGCGTTGATCGTCGGATTGACGCCGCCGACGTTGTCGAAGGTGAGGTCGGCCTGGTTGACCGTGAAGCGGTTGCTGAGGAAGTAGTAGGTGCCGCGCAGCGCGCTCATGTCGCCATAGATGATCAGCGAATCGGGGGTCTGCTCGAGGTTGAGGTCGGCGCTGAACTCGAGGTCGGCATCCGGGGGCTGCCAGTGGAGGTTGTCGGTCGCGCGCAGCTGGATGCGATAGGTCCAGAACAGCGGCTGGGTGGTGGCCGCGATCTGCTGCATCTCGCTCTGGTTGGCGAAGTCGAACAGCACCCGGGCGCGCTGCAGCTCGGCCTTGCCGACCACCTGCGGCAGCGTCTGGCCGTGGACCTTGGGCCCGTTGGTCACCACGAAGTCGCCGTCGAAGGTCGCGCCGTAGAGCCCGGATTCGGCGGCGGTGAAGTCCCGCAGGGCGAGATCGAACCGGTAGTGGTCGAGCTTCAGCCCCTCGAGCACCACCTCCCCCCGGCCCCGGACGCGGCCGCGGTCGCCCTGGCGGGCGCTCAGGGAATCGAGCGTGATGCGGGACTCGGCGAGCCGGAAGTCGGCGTAGACCGAGCTCAGCACCTCCTCGCGGGCCGCCATGCGCACCGTGCCGTCGCGGATCCGCAGCGCGCCTTCGAGCTTCGGCGCGCGCATCGTGCCACCGATGGTGGCGCTGAGGTCGAAGCGGCCCGCGGCCGAGCCGATCTGCGGAACGAACAGCGGCAGCACCGCGAGATCGCCGCGCGGCGCTTCGATGCGCCACGACATGCGGTCCTCCGGAAACTCGGGGCTCGCCCCCAGCGCCAGGTGCAGCGGCAGGGCGCCCGAGACCGTGGAGACCACGTCGAGGCGCGTGACCCGGATCTCCCCGACGTCGAGGCGCCCGCCGGCGTAGCGCGCCCGCGCGACGACCTCGTCCGCGCGATAGTCCTGCCACGCCAGCGGCGCGGCGCTCGCCTCGACCTGGAGCTCGGGGCGGTCCGGCCGGCCGCCCACCCCGAGTCGCCCACTCACGCGCCCGGACCAGCCCTCGGCGGCGGGGATCAGCTCGTGCATCGGGTCGATCGGGTAGTCCCGGGCCTGCAGCGTGCCGTGCCACGCCTCGGCGGCGGAGAGCCAGCGCAGCACGCCGTCGGCGGTGAGCGTGTCCGGCCATGGAATCGCGGTCCGCTCCACGCTCCCGCTGCCGCTCAGTGCGCCCCCGCCGAGGCGGAACATCAGGTTGCGGACGTCGAGCCGCCCGGGAGCACCATCGAGCGAGAGCGCGAGCGAATCCGCGGCGTGTCCCCGCACACCGGGCGAGCGCACCGCGGCGTCGAAGCTCCAGCGCGGGTCCCCGGACGGGCCGTGGATCTCGATCCCGATCGCCGAGCGGCCCGCCAGCCCCCAGTCCGGCGGCAGGCCCAGCCGGGCGAGATCGAGATCCTCGGCGTGAAAGCTCCAGTCGTAGAACCCCCGCGGGGCCGCGGCCCAACGCCCCGAGATCGTGACCCGCGCCTCGCCGTCACGCGCCGCGAGGTGGTCGATCACGGTGCCCTGCGGATCGCCGTGGAGCTCGAGCGGCGGCTCCACCGTCCAGTCGAACCGGCTGCTGCGCGCAGCGGCACGCGAGAACGCGATCCGCCACGCGTCCTCGCCCCACGATGCCTCGCCGGCGCCGGTCACCAGGGTGTCCCCGGCGTGCGCGGCGACCGGGGCGAAGGAGAGCGTCCGATCGCCGAGGCGGATGTCGCTCCGGGCGCTGTCGAAGTGGACCCCGAGGAAGGTGACGTCGCCGAGCGACGCCGTCGCGACCAGGTCGGGGGTGGGCAGCATCCTCCCGGAAATGCCCTGGAGGCGCCAGCCGCCCAGGTTCGCGCCGAGCCAGACGGTGCCCCCACCCTCGATCACCCCGCTCACGAACAACCCCCCGGACCGCGCTTCGACCGCGCCGCGCCCGCGGGCGAGCGTGCCGCTGAGCCCGCTGGCCCGGCCGTCGGGCCATTCGTCCAGCGCGTAGTGCTGGATCGCGTACTCGCCGCGCCACCCCTGCTCCTCGGTCGCGGCCCGCAGCGTGGCCCGCCCGCCCCGGCGCAGCATCTCGACGCGGAAGCTGTCGGGTGCGTCGGCCGGAAAATCGGCGCTCACCTCGGCGCTGTCGGCGCGCCACCCCGCCAGCTCCGAGCCGCCGAGCGAGGCCCGCAGCGTGCCGTTGCGCGCGGCGTCCTGGGAATAGGCGAAGCCCCCATTGAGCGTCCCGGCGGGCCATCCGTTGATGTGGAAGGCATCCCAGCGCTCCGGGTTCCCGTTGCGCGCCGTCCCCGACAGCTTCCAGGCCTTGGCCTCCATCTCGAATCGTCCCGAGAGGTCCCCGGCCGGCGAGGTGGCGTCGAGCGGCGCGAGCGTGAGGCGTCCCCGGTCCCACGCCAGCGCCCCCCGGCCTTCCACCGGCAGACCGTTCCAGGCCAGCCCGCCGCGAAACGTGCCGCGCAGCCGGTCAGGGCCGCTCTGGCGCACCTGCAGCTGCGCGTGGGCCTCGCCGGGGACGTCGAGCGAGGCGTTGTCGAAGACCTGGGCGAGCCAGCTCCAGCGCACGCGGGCGATCTCCACCTGCATGTCGCGCGCCTCGACCGCACCGCGGGGCTCGATCTTCCAGCCGCCCGAGGCGCTCAGCATCAGGTCCGGCGTGCGCAGCTCGCGCAGGACGAAGCGCAGGCTGTCGCTGACGGTCAGCTCCCCGCTCATGTGCTGGAGCGGATCGGCGTAGGGACCGTGCGCCCAGTGCAGGTCGTCGAGCACCACCCGCGTGGGGCGTCCGGTGTCCACGAACGCGTCGAGCGCCAGACCCTCCACCGGCGCCAGCTTGCCGGGCAGGCGCACCCGGCCCCCCCGCATGGTGACCCGCACCTGGTAGGTGGTGACGGCGGTTCCGGCGCCGCCGGTCCGCCACTCGGGCAGGCGCACGCGGCCGTCCGCACCGGTGAGGACGCGGATGGTGGGACGGTCGAAGACGATCTCGATCGCCCGGCGATGGCCGTGAAGAAAGTCCCACACCGAGTACTTCAGGCTCACCTCCGGCGCCTCCAGTACCACGGCGCGGCGGTCGTCGCGGAACCTCACGCGCGGCTCGATCACGCGCACGCCCTTCAGTGGATTGCCCTTGATGTCCTTCATCTCGAGCACGAGGTCGCTGCGCAGCGCCAGGGTCTGATTGATGAACAGTGCCAGCTCCTGCGCCACCCACTCGGTGCGGTTGGCGACGTAGAGCAGCGCGGTCACCAAAACCACCACCAGCAGGCCGAGCAGCGACAGCACCGCCACCCACGCCAGCTTGGAGACCGTCCAGCGCACCGGCTTGGGAACGTGCTCGACGACCTCCTCGATCTCCTCGCGGATGCCCTCGACCAGACCATGGTGGTGCTCGGGGGGCGGGGGTGCGCCGGACGGATCGTCGGGGTCGGGCGGGCGGGGCTCGCTCATGGCGTCTCTAGAAGGAAGGCCCGATCGCGAACTGGGCCTGGTGGACGAGCCAGCTCCCGTTCTCGTCCGGCCGCGGGCTCCAGGTCAAGTCGAGGCGGAGCGGGCCGAAGGGCAGGTTGAGCCGCCCGCCGACGCCGAAGACGTAGCGCACGTCCCCCGGCGCGAGCCGCCGGTCGCTCGCCGTGAACGCGAAGTCCGCGGCCTTGATGTAAGACGGTCGGGTCCAGACGTTGCCGGCGTCGAGGAAGAACTCGAGCCCGACCGGCCCGGCGACCGGAACGCGCAACTCGAGGTTCGCCTGCAGCAGCGCCAGCCCGCCCGAGGGCGGGATCGCGTTCTCGCTGAAGCCGCGGATCGAGTTGACGCCGCCGAGCCGGAAGCGGTCCTCGAGCGGGACGCGCCCCACCTGCTGGTCGAGCCCCGCGGTGGGCGAGAACGACGGCGCCTTGCCGAACGGATTGATGGTGCCGGCGCGCGCGCGCGCCGCCACCACCCAGCCATTGGGCAACGGCGTGTACCACGCCGAGATCGCCTGCGCCTTGGTGAAACTGCTGGTCCCGTGCAGCGGGCCGCCGGCGAATTCCGCCGAGACGCTCTGGGTCGAACCGCGGGTGGGGTTCAGCAGGTCGTCGCGCAGGTCGCGCTCGATGCCGAGCAGCAGCCGGTGGGTGGTGTAGGACGGCGGCACGTCGAGCAGCAGCGAATCGCGCACCGCCTGCGGGAGCGCCCGGTCGAGGAGGTCGATCTTCTGCTTCACGAACGCGTCGTCCTGCGACAGCACCAGGCGCACGTAGCGCCCCAGCTCGCGTCGCACCTGGAAGGTGACGCCTTCGCGCGACTGCGCCACGACCCAGCGCGGATCGGCGCGGTCGTCGCTGCGCTCGTAGTACACGGTGAGCTGCCCGCGGGTGCGGGTGGCGAACAGCCACGGCTCGAGCAGCGACAGCTCCGTCCGCGTGATGAGAAAGCGCGCGTTGCCGTCGAATGCGAGCTTCGAGGCTGCCGCTCCCTGCAGGCCCTGACCCGCCATGTTGCGGTTGCCCCACTCCCCGGTGAAGCGGAAGCGTTCGGCGGTGCCGCTGCCGACGCCGGCATCCAGCCAGTGCGGCTTGCGTTCGCGCACGCGCATGTCGATCTCCACCTTGGTGAACGACGAGTCCACGATCGGGGTGGTCTGCACCTGGCTGAAGAGCCCGGTCTCGTAGAGGCGCTCCTGCGACTCCTCGACCTTCTTGTAGCGGTACACTTCGCCCGGCTTCACCAGCAGCTCGCGCCGGATGAGCGCTTCGCGCACCCGCGACTCGCCCGAGGTCGACAGGTAGACCTCCCCGAAGTGGTAGAGCGGTCCCTCGGCGATCTCGTAGCGCACGTCCACGTCGAGCGAATCGCGGTCGATGGTCGGGACGATGTGGGGGATGAATCCGCGGTCCTGGTACAGCCGCGAGATGCGCAGGGTGTCCACCGCCAGGAACGCGGGATTGAACGGCCGGCCGGGGCGGGCGAGCAGCTTCTTGCGCAGCTGATCGGGCGGGTAGGCGGTCGCCCCCTCCAGCACGACCCGGCGGATGCGCGAGCGCGGACCCTCGAGAATGACGAAGGTCACCTGCGCCACCCGCGGCTCCCGCATCGCGTCCACGCGAAACGTGGCGTGAGCGTCCATGAACCCGTGCTGGTGGTAGACCGCCACGATCGCCAGCGTGTCGGCGCGCAGGTAGTCCAGACGCAGCGGCGGCTTGTCACGCCACGGAAGCGCGGACGGCCGGCGGGTCTTGAGCACGGACCACAGCTGCTTGACGGCCACCTCTTTGCGTCCTTCGAACCGCACCGAACCGACCGACTGAAGCTCGCTGGAGAATCCGACCTGGGCGCGGGAGGCCGGAGGGTGCGCCGCCAGGGCCGCAACCGCCGCCAGGGAGATCCACAGGCCGCCAGCTCTTCCAGGCTCCGGCGGAGAAACCCGAGCGCCGGACGCGCGGGAGCGACGAGCGAGACGACTCCGCAGGGTACTTCGTGGCGAGGAGCGACCGAGCAACGCCGCGATCGGGGTTTTCAGCCAGAGCCTAGGGTGGTGAAGGGGCAATCGTCGTCTCCGGCGACACCGAGCGTGGAGCGCGGTCCAGGGCGCGCTGGCGCTGGATCAGCCGGAGCGGATCGTTCGCCAGAATGAAAATGAAGAGCACCCCGATCACCACCAGGCCGGCCTTCTGGAACCGGACGTAGGCACGGGTCGAGATCGCACGATGCCTCACCGCCTGCAGCAGCGAGAGCAGGATGTGCCCACCGTCCAGGATGGGAATGGGGAGCAGATTGAACGCCATGATCGCGATGTTGATCATCGCCAAGAACTGGAGATACGAGTCGAGCCCGCGCCGCGCCTGTTCGCCGGCCGCCTGCGCGATGAACAGCGGCCCGCCGAGATACTCGCGGTAGTAGAGCGGACGCGACACCGTGAGCCACATGCCGCCGTAGACCGAGCCGATCAGCAGCCCGGTGCCGCGCACCCCCATCTCCACCGACTCCAGGAACCCGTGCCGCTCGACGTAGACGCCGTGGCGCGGGGCCTCGATTCCGATGCGGCCATTGGCCCCCGAGCCGCCGTCGGCGTTGATGGGCGTCACCGTGATCCCGAACTCCTGCCCGTCGCGGCGGACGGTCAGCGTCAGCGGATGGTCGGTCCGGCCACCGATCGCCCGCGGCAGGTCGTCCCAGGTCGCGATCGCCTGGCCGTCGACGGCCAGAATGCGATCGCCCTCCTTGAGGCCCGCCTTGTAGGCCGGCATCCCGGTCACCACCGCCCCCACGACCGGCGGATCCGATACCCGGCGCAGGCTCGAGAAGAACGGTTCGCGCCCCGACGCCGGCACCTGGATCTCGAACCGGCGTCCGTCGCGCTCGATCCCGAGCGTGACCGGACTCGCCGGCGAAATCTGCGAGTTGCGGACGAAGATCGGCACCCAGCTCGCGATCGGCGTGCCATCGAGGGACACGATGCGGTCGCCCGCGCGCAACCCCGCGGCGTAGGCCGTGCTGGTGTCCGGCGTCGCACCCAGCCGGTTGGGGAAGTCGGGGTAGGACACGCCGATCATCCCGACCGCGATCATCACCAGGGTGGCGGTCACGAGGTTGGCGGCGGGACCGGCGGCCGCGATGAGCAATCGCCCGAGCCAGGAGTGCGAGAGGAACTCGTCGGGGCGGGCGGGCATCGTGCCGTCCTCGGCGGGGTGATCCCCGGCCATCGAGACGTAGCCCCCGAGCGGGAACCAGCAGATACGGTACTCGGTCTCGCCGCGGCGGAAGGCGAACAGCGCGGGGCCGAAGCCGAGCGAGAAGCGCAGCACGCGCACCCCCCGCCACTTGGCCATCAGGAAATGACCGAGCTCGTGCACGAAAATCACCAGCCCCAGGAGCACGACCCCGGATACCACGGCATTGAAGAGCACGGTCAACCCCTTGTGAAAGTAGCGGCTTACGAAACGTAACGCGGCGCTGGCGGAAGCGTCAAGCCTCCAGCCCGCACGCTCCACCACCCGCCAGATGCAGGAAAGCAAGTCCCGGACCCGTAGCGCGCGTTCCGGCCCTGGAATGTCGCGTCGCGTCCTGGGACCGCACCCGACGCCGGTCTCCTCCGCCACGCCCGGGGGTCGCGCCGCGCGTGCGCCACAGTCGGCGCGCGCGCGCCACGCCGCCCGCGTACGACGCGCGGATCGAGGTCGCACGGGCGCACTCGCGATCGGGTCGGCTCAGGCACCCCACCGAAGGGCCACCGCGTACTCCTCGAGCGAGCGCTCCACCATGCGGTGCGCTCCGAAGGCCTCGACGGCGCGCAGCCCCTGCTCGGCCCAGGCGCGGCATCGCTCCGGGTGGTCGAGCGCCTCGATCAGCGCCCCTGCCAGCGCTTCGGGATCGCGCTCCGCCACCAGCCGACCGCTCACGCCGTCCTGCACCACCTCCGGGATACCTCCCACGGCCGTCGCCACGACTGGCACGCCGCGCGCCTGGGCGTCGAGCAGCGAGGTGCACAGCCCCTCGAGCCACGAGGCCAGCGCGAACACGGTGAACTGGCGCATGAGCGAGCGGGCGTCGGCCCGAAAGCCGAGCAGGTGGACCACGCCCTCGAGCCCCAGGGCGCGGCGCCGGCGTTCCAAGTCGGGGCGGCATTCGCCCTCGCCGATCCAAGCGAATCGCACCCCCGGCCGCGCCCGCGCGACCCGCGCCGCGGCCTCCAGCAGGTCGGCGTGGTTCTTGTGCGGGGCGAGCGCGGCCACCGTGCCCACCACCGGGGTGTTCGGCGGGGCGCCGATGAGCGCCCGCAGGTCCGCGGGGTCGGTCCCCGGCGCGCCGCCGTCGCGCGCGGGCAGCTCGATGCCGCTCGGCACCAGCGCCAGGCGCCGGCGCGGGATTCCAGCCGCGGCCATCACCTCCATCACCCCGCGGCTGATGCAAAAGTAGCGATCCACCGGCAGGCGATATTTGAGCCGGCTCAGCGGATGGGTCGCCACGGCGAAATCCACGCGCCGCGACACCACCGTCGCCGCCACCCCCGCGTGGCGCGCCGCCACCACCCCCGGCACCTGGGCGTGCGCGCTGTGGCAGTGGACGACATCGGGCCGCACGCGCGCGAACACCCGCGCGGCCACCCACGCGGCGACCGGATCCCACTCCGTGAGCGGGCGCCAGCGGACCGCCTCGAGCCCCTCCGCCCGCGCCTTCTCGAGCAGCGGGCCCGCCGGCGCCAGCAACACGCCGTCGTGCCCGCGCGCCCTCAGGCCGCGCATGAGCAGCAGCACCTGGGCCTGGCCCCCGCGCCAGGTGCGCCCGGTATCGAGGTGCGCGATCCTCACCCCTCGGCCCTCGCCGCGTCGAGCGCCCGACTCAGGCTCTCGCCCACGCGCGCGGTAGATCCGACCTCGAGGGTGCGCTGCCGTCCGCGCCCGCCCAGCGCTGCGCGCAGCGCCGGATCGGCGATCAGAAGGGCGAGCGCCGAGGCCAGCGCCGCGGCGTCCCCCCGTTGAACCGCCAGCAGGTGGACCCCGGGCTCGTACACCTCGCGCAGGCCGGCGCCCTCGCCGGTCACCACGGCGCGCCCGGCGGCGAGTCCCTGATAGACCTTGTGCGGGATGACCCGACCGGCCTTCTCCCCGGCGCCGAACGCGCCGAGCACGATGTGGGCGCCTTCCACGATCCGCGGCGCGTCCGCGTAGTCCACCGCACCCGGGAACTCGATCCGCGCCAACCCGAGGCGCGCGGCCTGCGCCCGCGCCCACTCCCACTCGATCCCGCGTCCGGCGAGCGCGACCCGGAAGTCCGGCGGCCCTCCCCCGCGGTGCTCGAGCGCAGCCACCGCCTCGATCACCGTGGCGATCCCGTGGAGCGGCAGGAAGCCGCCGAGGTAGAGCACGCGCACCGGTGCCTCCGCCGGCGGGGGACCGACCGCGAAGAAGGCGTCTTCCGCCCCGACCAGTACGCGGCGCAGCCGCGCGCGCGGCACCCCGAGTCTCTCGAAGAGCGCGCCGTGCTCCCAGGTGTCGCACAACACCAGGTCCGCCAGCCCGAGCGACCAGCGGTCGAGCGCCAGGTTCCACCGCGCCTGCGCCGAGGCCGGCGCGTGCAGCCTCCAGTCCGCCACCAGGGTCTCGTGGCGCGAGACCAGCGGATCGAACACCAGGCGGCGGCGACCTTTCAGCAGCCGCGCGAGCGGCATGTCCTTGTGGCGGAACTCGGGCACCAGCAGCACGTCCGCCCCGCGCGCCCGCCCGCGGAACGCCGCGACCAGCGCCGGGTAGCGGAAGATGGCCCGCCGCTGCGCGGCGCGCGCTTCGAGCACTTCCTCACCCACGAGCCGCAAACCCTCTCGAAGAATACGGTTGCGCGGGTAGGCCGGATCGTAGGCGCCGAAGAAACACACCCCGCTCAAGGCCGCTCCTGCTCCGCTCCGGGCGCCGTGCGCGCGCCCGCCCACAGCTCCGCGTACTTGAGCAGCACCTGGGCCGCGGCCAGCGCGCAGACCGCCACCCCACGCGCCCCGTCGAGCGCCCCGAGCTGCAGCAGGTACATGCGGGCGAAGCGCAGCGGCGGGCGCACCACCAGGTCGAGCGGACCGGCGCGGCGACCCTCGGCGCGGGCGCGTGCCGCACCCGCTGCGGCATAGCGCACGAGCTTCTCCCGGCAGTCGGCCCAACTGGCGTAGCTGTGGTGCTCGAGCGTCCCGGCGAGCTCGGCGATGCGGCCCTCCACCGCCACGCGCTCGTGCACCGCCGCCTCGTCGAAGCTCGCGCGCTCGCGGCGGAACAGCCGCAGCACGCGCTCCCCCTGCCAGCCGCAGTAGCGGATCCGACGCCCGAGGAACCAGGTCCGACGCGCGAGGCGGTAACCATCGGCCCGGTCCTCGCGGACCGCGCCGGCGAGGGCGGCGACCGCCGGAGGGTCCAGTCGCTCGTCGGCGTCGAGCCACAGCACCCATGGCTCGCGGCACCGGGCGAGCGCGAAGCGGCGCTGCGGCCCGAAGCCGTCGAGGGCGCGCTCGAACACCCGCGCTCCGAGCCGTTCCGCCACCGCGCGGGTCGCGTCGCGGGTCGCGGCGTCCACGACCACCACGACCTCGCGCGCGAAGTCCAGCGCGGGGAGCAGCCGCTCGAGGCGTTCCGCCTCGTCACGCGCGAGCAGCAGGACCGAGATCGGCAACCGGTCGGGCATGGCGCTCCAGATGTTCGAGAACGAGCTCGGCGGCCCGCTCGGGGGACAGGCCGGGCATGCAATTCCAGTGCGGGCAGGCGACGCGGTCGCAGCCGTGGCAGGGCAGCGGCGCCCACCACCGCCCGTGCCGTGCCCCGGGCGGGTTCCAGGTATCGGGATGGGTGGGACCGAACCAGGCGAAGGTGGGCACGCCGCAGGCCGCGGCGAGGTGGCGCGGTCCGCTGTCGGTCCCCACCACCGCCGCGAGCTCACCGACCACCGCGGCGAGCGCCCCCACTCCGCACGGCGGCAGTACGCCCACGCCGGGAGCGATCGCGCGCACCGCCTCCGTCACGCGCTCCTCCCCCGGCCCCGCGAGCAGCAGCACCTCGCGGCCGGAGGCGAGCAGCCGGCGCGCGAGCCGTCCGGCGTGGCTCGCGGGCCAGGTCTTGGTCGGCCAGGTGCCGGCGGCGATCAGTCCCACCGCATGGCGCGGAATGCCCACCCCGGCCCGCCCGAGCAGCGCCCGGGCGGCGTCGCGCGATGCCTCGCCGATCGCCACGCGAGCCTCGAGGCCGTCCTCTCGACCTCCCGCGGCCAGCGCCAGGCGCAGGTGCGTGGCGGCGGCGTACTCGCGCCGGCCGGGCCCGGGATCGATCGTGCGCGGCACGCGCAGATCGTAGGCGTAGCGCCGGCCCCGCAGGTCGTAGCCGGCGCGGGTGCTCGCACGGCTGGCGGCGGTCAGGAGGGCGCTGCGCGGATTGCCGAAGAAGTCCACCGCCAGCCGGTAGCGCCGGCGGCGCAGCGCGGCCGCGAGCGCCACGGTCGAGGCCACGGAGCGCTCGAGCCGCCAGACGCGCCCCACCCCTTCGAGACCCTCGAGCAGTGGCGCGTAGCGCGTCTCGGTCACGACTTCGAGCACGGCGTCGGCGTGCCCGCGGCTCAGCGCGCGCAGCGCCGGCGTCACCAGCACGACGTCACCCAGCGCCCGGGGCCGGATCGCGAGCACCGCCTCCCCCACTCAGGCGCTCCCGAAACGCTCGCGCACCAGGGCGAACATGTCGCGGCTGGCGTGCGTCTTGGGATCGCCCGCGATCGCCGTCACGCCGCCGAGCGAAGTCATGGTGGCGCGCTCCGGCACGGTGTCACGGCGGTAGTCGGTGCCCTTGGCATGCACCGCCGGGCGCAGATCGCGCAGCAGGGCGTCCACCGTCGGCTCGTCGAAGACCACCACCAGGTCCACGCCGCGCAGCGCGGCCACCAGCGCCGCGCGGTCCGCGGCCGCCATGACCGGCCGGCCCGGGCCCTTGAGCCGCGCGGTGCAACGGTCGGCGTTCACCCCCACCACCAGGCGGGTGCCGAGCGCGCGGGCGCCCGCGAGGTAGCGCGCGTGCCCGACGTGCAGCAAGTCGAACACGCCGTTGGCGAGCACCACGCGCTCACCGGTCTCCCGCCACCGCGCGACCACCTCCGCGGCGCGCGACTCCCCCACCACGCGCTCCGTCGCCCGCGGGCCCTTCACCGCGGCCTCCGGGCGCCGCCCTGCCCGAGCGCGCGCAGCACCTCGGAGCGGCTCACCGCCACCGCGCCGCGCCGGCTCACCGCGACGCTGCCGGCGACGTTCGCCAGTGCCGCGGCCTCGAGCGCCGGCGCCCCGGCGGCCAGCGCCAGGGTCGCCGCCGCCACCACCGCATCCCCGGCGCCGGTGACGTCCACCGCCTCCTCGCGCCCCCAGGCCTCGAGGCTGAGCGCCCGCCGCGCGCTCCACAACGTGAGCCCGTCGCGCCCGCGGGTGACGATCAGGTGCTCGGGATGCACGAGGCGGCGCAGGCGCCCGGCGGCGCGGCCCAGGTCGGCCTCGTCGCGGATCTCGATGCCGGCGGCCGCCGCGGCTTCGCCCTCGTTGGGGGTGGCGAGCGTGACGTCGCGGTACTGGGCGAGGCGGTAGCGCGCATCGAGGCTGACGTGGACGCCCGCGCGCCGCCAGCGCGGCACGCGGGTCGCGGCCAGGGTCGGGCTCACCGAATCGTAGCCGTAATCCGACAGCACCACGCCGCGGGCGCCGGCCGCCGCGCGATCCACCGCCGCCAGCAGCCGCGCGCGTTCGGTGCGCGTCATCCCGAAGCGCGAGCCGCGGTCGATGCGCACCACCTGCTGGCGCGCGGTGTGCGCATCCCCGGCGACCACCCGCGTCTTGATCACGGTGTGCGCCCGATCGTGGCGGAGCAGGCCGGCGACGCGCACGCCCTGCTCCACGAGCATGCGCCGCAGGGCCCGTCCCGCCTCGTCGGCGCCGATCCAGCCCACGGCCGAGACGCGGGCCCCGAGGGCGGCGAGGTTGAGCGCGGCGTTGGCCGCGCCCCCCGCCTGCATGGTGCGCGACTCCCAGTCCAGCACCAGCACCGGCGCCTCGCGCGACACGCGGTTCGAGCGGCAGCGCCAGTACTCGTCGAGCACGAAGTCGCCCCACACCGCGAGCCGCAGCCCGGCGAAGCGGTCCACCCACCGCGCCAGGCTCGCGGGATCGGGGCTTGCGTGTCGCGCCAGCGTCGTCATCGATGCGCCTCCGCCAGCGCCGCCGCGCGCGCCCACGCATCCACCGCTTCGAGCTGCTCGAGCGACTCCACGCGCTCCGGCCGGTGCCGCTCCATCACCTCGGCGATCACCTCCGGCACCTGGCCCAGCGCGATCTGCCCGTCCAGGAACGCGGCCACGGCCACCTCGTCGGCGGCGTTGAGCGCGCACGGCGCGGTCCCCCCCAACTCGCCGGCGGCGCGCGCCAGGTCGAAGGCCGGGTGGCGCCCCGGTGGGATCGGGACGAACTCGAGCCCGGCGAGATCCGCCGCGTCGAGCCCCGCGGCCGCTTCGTCCCAGCGCTCGGGCCACGACAGCGCCAGCTGGATCGGCAGCCGCATGTCGGGGCGCGCCGCCTGCAGCACGGTCGAGCCGTCGCGGAACGTCACCATCGCGTGCACCAGGGCCTGGGGATGGAGGCAGGCATCGAGCCGCTCGAACGGCAGGTCGAACAGCCAGTGCGCCTCGATCAGCTCGAGACCCTTGTTGAAGAGCAGCGCCGAGTCCACGGTGATGCGGGGTCCCATGCTCCACACCGGATGGGCCAGCACCTCGGCGCGGGTGGCGCGCCGCCAGTCGGGGCGATCGCGCAGCGCTCCGCCCGAGGCCGTGAGCGTGAGCCGGGCCACTTCGTGCGCGGGGCGGGCGCCCAGGCACTGCAGCGCGGCGCTGTGCTCGCTGTCGATCGGCAACAGCTCGCCGCCGCGCGCGAGCCGCTCGCGCACCAGCGGCCCTCCCACCACCAGCGTCTCCTTGTTGGCCAGCGCCAGGCGCCGGCCGCCCTCGAGCGCGGCAAGCGACGCGCGCAGGCCGGCCGCGCCGACGATGCCGTTGACCACGGTGTCGGCCGCCGTCTGCTCCGTGAGCCAGGTGGCGGATCCGGGGCCCACCCGCACCGCGGCACCGGGGGCCGCGGCGGTCAGTCGCGCGCGCGCCGCGTCCGCATCGACGGCGTGCTCCAGCGCCACGGCCGCGGGCCGCCAGCGCTCGGCCTGCGCGCACAGCCGGTCCAGCCGGCCGCCCGCGGCCAACCCCACGACGCGGACGCGCCGGCCGGCGCGCGCCGCCACCTCGAGCGTCTGCTCGCCGATCGAACCGGTCGAACCCAGCACCGCCACCGCGCGCGTCGTCACGGCACCCCGAAGACGGCGACCTTGAGGTAGTAGAACACCACCGGCGCCGCGAAATACAGGCTGTCGAAGCGGTCCAGGATCCCGCCGTGGCCCGGGATGAGGTCGGACGAATCCCCGTGCGCCGCGTCACGCTTCATCAGGGACTCCACCAGGTCACCGACCTGGGCGAACACGCCGACCAGCAGTCCGAGTGCGGCGGCGTCCCACACCCGCAGATAGGGCGCGAACCACGCCCGCGCGATGAACGCCGCGGCGACCGCGGCGGCCAGGCCCCCGAGCGCGCCTTCGAGCGACTTGCGCGGCGAGATGCGCGCCCACGGCCGGTTGCGCCCGAACAGCCGTCCCACGCCGTAGGCGCCGCTGTCGCAGCTCCAGGTCACGAAGAACGCCAGCAGCACGTACGAGGCGCCCGCCGCGTACTCGGTGCCGGCCCGCCAGGGCAGCTCGCGCAGCAGGATGAGGTGCGCCGAAAGCCAGCCGACGTAGAGCAGGCCGAACAGGGTCACCGCCATGTCCTCGACGCGTTGCCGCGCCTCCGGCCGGCGCAGCTCGAACGCGAGCGTGAGCAGCACCAGGGCGGTGGCCAGGAAATCGACGTGCGGAGTGTCGCCGCGGTAGATCACCCACAGCAAGCCGAGCCCCGCCGCCAGCCCCAAGCGGGTATAGGGCTGCAGGCCCTTGTCGCGCATCATGCGGTAGAACTCGATCAGCCCGAGCACCACTTCGAGCGCGACGAAGATTCCGAACACCAGCCCGCCGGCGCGCGCGAGCAGCACCAGGAGGGGCACGAACAGCACCCCGCTCGCCACCCGCAGCCCGAGCGCCCACGAAGAGGACTTGGCCGGGGGCGCGGGGTCCGGACCTGGCGTGCCGGGGCCCGCCGCGGGACTGCCGGAGGCGCTCAATCCACCCGTCCGAATCGCCGCTCCCGCCCTTGGAACTCCGCCACCGCCTGGTACAGGTGGCGCCGCCGGAAGTCGGGCCACAGCGTGTCGGTGATCCACAGCTCGGTGTAGGCGAGCTGCCACAGCATGAAGTTCGACAGACGCATCTCCCCGCTGGTGCGGATGAGCAGGTCGGGGTCGGGAAGCCCGGCGGTATAGAGGTAGCTCGCGATCAGCTCCTCGTCGACGCCGCCCGGAGCGAACGGGGCGCGGGCGTGGTCACGCAGCACGGCGCGCACCGCGTCCACCAGCTCGGCGCGGCCGCCGTAGGACAGCGCGAGATTGAGCAACATCCCGGTGGAGCCGGCGAGGCTGTCCTGGGCTTCACGCAGCCCGGCACGCACCGCGGCGGGGAGGTCGTCGAGCCGCCCGATGGTCTGCAGGCGCACGTTGTTGCGCCGCAACTCGTCGCGCTCGGCGCGCAGCGTCTCGCGCAGGATCCCCATCAGGGCCTGCACCTCGCGCCGCGGGCGCGCCCAGTTCTCGACCGAGAAGGTGTAGAGCGTGAGGACCTCGACGCCGAGCGCCACGCAGCCCTTGACCGCCTCGCGCACCGCTTCGCGCCCGGCGCGGTGCCCGATCAGGCGCGGCACGCCGCGGGCGCGCGCCCAGCGGCCGTTTCCATCCATGATGATCGCGACGTGCCGCGGAATGGTGCCGCGGCCGCGGAGCTCTTCGGGGGTGGGAATGCGGGCCGGCAACGCTCCTCCCAGGAACCCGCGGGCCGCGGCAGCGACCCGGGGCGCATGCCGCTCAGACCTCCATGATCTCGGACGTCTTCTTCTTCAACAGCTCGTCCACCTGGGCGACGTAGCGATCGGTCAACTTCTGGACCTCGGCGACCAGCCGCTTCGCCTCGTCCTCGGCCAGCTCGCCGTCGTGCTCCTGGGTCTTGATCTCCTTGTTGACGTCGTGGCGCGCCTGCCGCACGTGGACGCGGCCCTCCTCGGCGAGCCTCGCCACCAGCTTCACCATGTCCCGGCGGCGCTCCTCGGTGAGCGAGGGGATCGGCACCCGGATGACCCCGCCGTCGTCGGTGGGGTTCAGCCCCAGCTCGGACTGCTGGATCGCGCGCATGATCGCCTTGATCAGGCTCTTGTCCCAGGGTTGCACCACCAGCAGCCGCGGCTCCGGCGCGCTCACCGAGCCCACCTGCTGGATCGGCACGTGCTGGCCGTAGGCCTCGACCTTCACCGTGTCGAGCAGCGCGGGCGAGGCCTTGCCGGAGCGGATTCCCGACAGCTCCCGGCGCACCGCCTCGAGCTGCCGCTTCATCCGCTCCTCCGTGTCCGCCAGAATCTGGTCCATCATGATCCGCTCTCCCCCACGAGAGTTCCGACCTCCTCCCCCTGGACGACCTTGAGCAGGTTGCCCCGCCGGCCGACGTTGAACACCACCAGCGGCAGTCGGTTGTCCATGCACAGGGAGATGGCGGTCGAATCCATGACCTTCAGTCCTCGGTTCAGGATATCCATGTAGCTGATCCGAGGGAAGAAGGTCGCGTCGGGCATCAGCTTCGGGTCGCCGCTGAAGATCCCGTCGACCTTGGTCGCCTTCAGGATGACGTCGGCGCCGATCTCGATCGCGCGCAAGGCGGCGGCGGTATCGGTCGTGAAGTACGGATTGCCGGTCCCCGCCGCCAGCACCACGATCCGCCCCTTCTCGAGGTGGCGCACGGCGCGCCTGCGGATGTAGGGCTCGCAGACGCGGGCCATCTCGATGGCCGACATGACCCGCGTGTACAGGCCGCGCTTCTCGAGCGAGTGCTGGAGCGCGAGCCCGTTGATCACGGTCGCGAGCATGCCCATGTAATCGGCGCCCACGCGGTCCATGCCGCGGGTGCTGGCTGCGAGCCCGCGGAAGATGTTGCCGCCGCCGGTGACGATGCCGACCTGCACGCCCAGGGCGTGCACCTCGCGGATCTCGTCGGCGAGGCCCGCCATGACCGCCTCGTCGATCCCGTGGCCGGCCTCGCCGGCGAGGATCTCGCCGCTCAACTTGAGCAGGATGCGCTGGTAACGCGCGGCCAAGACCCTACTCCTGGCCGAGGCGGAAACGCGTGAAGCGGCGGACGACGACGTTCTCCCCGGTCTTCGACGAGGCGGCCCGCACCAGATCCTCAACCGTCTGCTTGTCGTCGCGGATGTACGGCTGCTCCACCAGGCAGATCTCCGAGTAGAACTTGCCCAGCTTGCCTTCCACGATCTTGTCCACCATCGCCGCCGGCTTGCCCTGCGCCGCCACCTGGGCCGCGATGATCTCGCGCTCACGTGCCACGCGCTCCGCGGGCACTTCCTCGCGCCGCACGTACTCGGCGCCCGCGGCCGCCACCTGCATCGCCAGGTTGCGCACCAGGTCCAGGAACTCCGCGGTGCGCGCGACGAAATCGGTCTCGCAATTCACTTCGATCAGGACGCCGACGCGGTTCCCGGGGTGGATGTAGGCATCCACCACGCCCTCGCTGGCCGCGCGATCCGCGCGCTTCTCCGCCCTGGCGATGCCGCTCTTGCGCAACGCGTCGATCGCCTTTTCGAAGTCGCCGGCCGATTCTAGGAGCGCCTTCTTGCACTCCATCATCCCGGCGCCGGTTTTTTCGCGCAGCTGTTTGACCTGATCGGCTGTGACTGTCATGGCACTCCTCGTCGGCGTTCGAACGCCCGCCCGCGTCACGTACACGGGCGGGCGCCTGAAGTCTCGCGGTGGACGGTCAGACGGTGGCGGTCTGCGAAGCCTCGCCCTCGACCGCGTCGCCGCCAAACGAAACCGTTTCCTGGTCGCCACCCTCGAGCGCGTAGGCCCGAGCATTCAGGATCGCATCGCCGACCATGCTGGCGAAGAGCCGGATCGCGCGGATCGCGTCGTCATTGCCGGGAACCGGATAGTCGATGACCGTGGGATCGCAATTGGTGTCGACGATGCCGACGATCGGGATGCCGAGCCGGTTGGCCTCCGCCACGGCGATCTTCTCCTTCTTGGTGTCCACGATGAACACCAGGGAGGGCAGCCCGGGCATCTCCTTGATGCCGGCAAAGGCGAACTCCAGCCGCTCGCGCTCGCGCGAGAGACGCGAGACCTCCTTCTTGGCCAGCTTCTCGAAGGTGCCGTCCGTCGCCATGCGATCGAGCTCGTGCAGCCGCTTGATGCTGGTGCGGATGGTCTTGAAATTGGTGAGCATGCCCCCCAGCCAGCGCTCGGTGACGTAGTACATCCCGACCCGCGCCGCCTGCTCTTCCACGATCGGCTTGGCCTGCTTCTTGGTCGCCACGAAGAGGACGTGGCCGCCCGCCCGCACCGCCTTTTCGATGGCCTCGATCGCATCCTGGGCGCACTTGAGGGTCTTCTGCAGGTCGATGATGTATATCCCGTTGCGGTGCATGAAGATGAATTTCTTCATCTGGGGATTCCAGCGCCGCGTCTGGTGCCCGAAGTGCACCCCCGCTTCGAGCAGGTCCTTCATGGTGAGATCCGCCACCGCTTCCTCCTTCAGGGGTTGATTCTTCCGCCTGCCCGCGTGGCTTTCGCGTCACTCACCCCCCCGATCCGGAGGGGACCCCGACGCCGCGGACGGCGTGCATGTTGGCGGCCGCAGACCGCCGGCCGGCTACCGCTTGCTGAACTGGAAGCGCTTGCGCGCCCCCGGCTGCCCGTACTTCTTGCGTTCCTTCATTCTCGGGTCGCGCGTGAGCAGCCCCGCGCGTCCCAGCAAGCCGCGCAGCGCCTCGTCCTCGCGGGCCAGGGCCCGCGCCAGCGCCTGCCGCACCGCGCCCGCCTGCCCGGTGAGTCCGCCGCCGCGCACTCGCGCGACGACGTCGTACTTGCCCGCCGCGCTCGTGACGCTCAGGGCCTGGAAGGCCGCGTGCACCAGGCTCTCGCGCTTGAGGTACTCGAGCGGCACGCGGTCGTTGATGCGGTGGTTGCCGGTTCCGGGCATCAGCTTGACCCGCGCCACCGACTCCTTGCGCCGTCCGGTCCGAGGGGTGTGGGGAATCGCGATCGTCATCGTCTCCTCTGTCGTGTCGCTACGAAGGATCCCACGCCACGGGCTGCTGCGCCTCGTGGGGGTGCTCCGCGCCCGCGTAGACCTTGAGCTTCTTGATCATTGCCCGCCCCAACTTGGTCTTGGGCATCATGCCCTGCACCGCGCGCATCACCACGCGCTCGGGGTGCTTCTCCATCTTGTCCTTCAGCGAGGTCCAGCTGCCGCCTCCGGGGTATTGCGTGTGGTGGAAGAACTTCTTGGTCTCGAGCTTGGTCCCGCTGAACGAGACCCGGCTCGCATTGATCACCACGACGTGGTCGCCGGTGTCCACGTGCGCCGTGTACATCGGCTTGTGCTTGCCCCGCAGCACCATCGAGATCTGCGTGGCGAGCCGCCCGAGGCCCTTGCCCTCGGCGTTCACCAGCAGCCAGCGGCGCTCGATCTCGACCGCGCGGGCCGAGTACGTCTTCATGCCTGCCTCCATCCCGTCCCGCCGGAACGCGTGCCGGGCGCGAACGATGCGCCCGCGCGCCTGCCAACTGCGCCAGCGACGCTTCGGTGACTGCCTGTTATGCGCAAGAAACGTCGGACGCTAGCACGCCGTTCGAAACCCTGTCAAGCGAACCCAGTGCGAACCCCGTGCGCGGCGGTCGGACGCGCCGCCCGCCTCAGGCAAAATCCGCCAACACCGCCCGCAGGCGGTGGAGCGGGAGCCCCACGACGTTGGCGTAGTCGCCCTCGATGCGCCGGACGAACTGGGCGGCCTGGCCCTGGATCGCGTAGCCGCCGGCCTTGCCCAGGGGCTCCCCGGTGCGCACGTAGGCCGCCATCTCGGCCTCGGTGAGGCGCGCGAATTGCACCCGGGTGACTTCGGCCGCGGTGCGCTGCTCGCGGTCGCGCACCACGGCGACTCCGGTCCACACCTCGTGCGTCCGCCCCTGCAGGCGTCCGAGCATCACGAGCGCTTCAGCGGCGTCGCGCGGCTTGCCGAGCCGCAGCCCGCGCAGCACCACCACGGTGTCGGCGCCGATCACCACGCTGCCCTCACGCCGCGTCGCGACCCGCCTCGCCTTGTCGAGCGCCAGCGCGCGGGTGCCGTGGCGCGGCTCGGCCTGCCCCGGCCAGGGGCGGTCGGGCCCGGGATCGAGCACGCTGAAGGTCGCCCCCGCCTGGCGCAGAAGCTGCACCCTGCGCGGCGAGGCCGATGCCAGCACCAGGGGCGCGCGGCCGCGATAGAACAGGCTGAAGCGCGCGGGGCTCATGCCGCCGGGCCCGGACCCGGGCTCTCCAGCATCAGCGTCACCGGGCCCTGGTTCACCAGCTCGACCTCCATGTGGGCGCCGAACACGCCTCGCGCCACCGGGAGCCCCTCCGCGGCGAGCGCGGCGCAGAACCGCTCGAACAGCGGCTCGGCGTGCTCCGGCCGCGCCGAGTCGATGAACGAGGGCCGCCGGCCCTTGCGCGCGTCGCCGTAGAGCGTGAACTGGGGCACGACCAGCGCGCCGCCACCGACCTCTCGCAGGTCGCGGTTCATGAGCCCGGCCTCGTCGTTGAAGATCCTCAGCCTCGCCACCTTGCGCGCGAGCCATTCGGCGTCGCCCGGGGCGTCCGCGTGGCGCGCCCCGACCAGCACCAGCAGGCCGGTTGCGATCTCACCGGTGACCCGCCCCTCGACCGTGACCCGCGCGCGCGCGACGCGCTGCACCAGCGCCCTCACCGCGCGCCGCTCACTCGTCCCCGCTCGCGCGCCGCGGCTCGCCCTGCGCGCGCAGCATCCGCTGGCGCCGTTCCACGCGGGACACCCCCGACACGCGACGGATCGCGGCGATCACCTCCTGAAGCTTCGCCAGGTGCGGCACCTCGACCACGAACACGCCGCGCGCGGTACGGTCCTCGGCCGCCATGCCCGCGGTACGGATGTTCACCTGGGTCGTCGCGATCGCCTTGGCGATGTCGGCGAGCAGCGAGGTCCGGTCGTGCCCGTAGACCACCAGACGCACGGGAAAGGTCTCGCCGGCGCGGGTGTCCCACTCGACCGCCACGCGGCGTTCCGCCGGCGTCCGCGAGCCGAAGGTGTTGGGGCAGTCCTGGCGGTGCACCGAGACCCCGCGGCCCACGGTGACGATCCCGATGACGCGGTCCCCCGGCACCGGCTGGCAGCAGCGGGCGAAGCTCAGCATCACGTTGTCGATGCCCTGGATGCGTACCCCGCCGGTGGGCCGCCGGCCGATGCCGAGCGCCTCGAGCGGACCCTTCGCCAGGCGCTCGGCAAAGCCCTCCTTCTCGGGGAGCAGCTTGCGCACGACCTGGACCACCGACAGCTGGCCCTCGGCGATGCGCGCGAACATCTGATCGAGATCGCTAAACCCGAGCCGACGCGCCTCCTCTTCCAACTCGGCGTCCGTCGCGTGGTGCTTCACCCGCTTGAGCTCGCGCTCCAGCATCTCCCGACCCAGCGCGACGCTGTCATCGTGGCGCCGCAGGCGAAGCCAGTGGCGGATCTTGCTCCGCGCCCCCGCCGTGCGCACCATCTGCAGCCAGTCCTCGTGGGGTTGGGCGTGCGGGGAGGTGATGATCTCGACCGTGTCGCCGCTGCGCAGCTGGTAGCGCAACGGCACCAGCTCGCCGTTGATGCGGGCGCCGACGGCGTGCTGTCCCACTTCGGTATGGATGAGGAAGGCGAAGTCGAGCGGCGTCGCCCCCTTTGCCAGGCGCTTGAGTTCGCGCCGCGGGGTGTAGACGAACACCTCCTCCTGGTAGAGGGCGGTGCGCAGGTAGTCCATGTACTCGTCGTCGGTCGCGGTGCGCTGCCAGTCCGCGGTCTGCGCGACGAAGCCGCCGAGTTTGGCGTCGAGCTCCTCGTCGAGATGCCCGCCCTGCTTGTAGACGTAATGCGCGGCGATGCCGGTCTCCGCGGTACGGTGCATGTCGCGCGTGCGGATCTGGATCTCGACCATCTCCCCCTGCGGCGTCAGCACGGTGGTGTGGAGCGACTGATACATGTTGCCCTTCGGGGTGGCGATGTAGTCCTTGAAGCGGTCGGCCACCGGCGTGAAGAGGTCGTGTGCCACGCCCAGCGCGCGGTAGCAGTCGTTGCGCGTGTGGGCGATGATGCGCAGCCCGAACAGGTCGTAAATGCTCTCGAAATCGCGCCCGGCCTGGAGCTTGTTGTAGATCGAGTAGAAGTGCTTGGGCCGGCCGCGCACTTCGGCGCGGACGCCGGCGGCTCGCAAGCCCTCCTCCAGTCGTTCGCGCACGGAGGCGAGGAACGCCTCGCGCTCCTCACGCCGCGCCTGGATCCGGCGCGAGATGTCGATGTACGCCGGCTCGTCGAGGACCTTGAGGCTCAAGTCTTCGAGTTCGCGCTTGATGCCCGCCATCCCCAGGCGATGCGCGAGCGGCGCGTAAATGTCGCGCGTCTCGGCGCTGATCCGCTCCTGCTTGTCCGCCCGCAGGTACTGGATGGTGCGCATGTTGTGTAGGCGATCGGCGAGCTTGATGAAGATCACCCGCAGGTCGCGCGCCATCGAGATCAGCATGCGCCGGAAGTTCTCGGCCTGCGCCGCCTCCTGGCGGTCGAAGTGAAGTCCCGAGATCTTGGTCAGCCCGTCCACCAGGCCGGACACCTCCTTGCCGAAGCGCTTGGCGACGTCCTCGATCGTGACCGGGGTGTCCTCCACCACGTCGTGCAGCAGCGCCGCGCAGGCGGTCGGGGTGTCGAGCCGCGCATCGAGCAGGTCGAGCAGGATGAGGCACACCGAGACCGCGTGCGAGACGTAGGGCTCGCCCGACTCCCGCGCCTGGCCGTGGTGGCTCTCGGCCGCGAAATCGTAGCAGGCCGCGACCCGGTCTCGATCCACGCGCGGGGCGCGGTCGTCGAGCGCCGCGAGCAGGGTGGCCCGCAGCTCCGGGTACTCGCCGCCGGCGGGCGGACCGCTCACGGCAGCCGTACCCCCTTCACCTTGAGTTGCACCCGGGTCGTGCCCATCCACTCGTTGCGGCTTGGCGTGAACGCGAGGTCGCAGCGCCCGGCGCGGGCGACGGCCCCGGCGAGCTCCCCGAGGCCGAAGCCGATGGCCTCGGCGGAGCCGGTCGCGTCGCGCACCGCCAGCCGCAGGTGGCGCCCGCCCCCGACCGCCGTGGCGGAGGTCACGGCGAGATCGCACGCGCGGAACAGCGGCTCGGGGTTGTCGAGGCCGTGCGGGGACAGGCGGTCGAGCCAATCCACCAGCGCCAGATCGCATTCCGCGATCTGGACCTCGCCCTCCACCACCAGGCGGGATTCGAACGCGCTCGGGGCCAGGCGCTCGCGCACCAGCCGCTCGAACCGCTCCCGCAGCGCGGGCAACCGGTTGCGCGACACCGTGAGCCCGGCGGCGAAGGCGTGGCCGCCCCACGCCTCGAGCAGATCGCCGCAGTCTCCGAGCAGGCGGTTGAGGTCGAGCCCGGCCAGGCTGCGGCCCGAGCCGCGGCCGCGCTCGCCGTCGAGCGCCACCAGGACGGTGGGCCGCTGGAAGCGTTCGACCAGCCGCGACGCGACGATGCCGATGACGCCCGCGTGCCACGTCTCCGACCACAGCACGATCGAGGCGCAGTCGGGCCACCCCAGCTCGGTCTCGACGCGGCGCGCGGCCTCGTCCAGAGCCTTCTCGTCGTAACGACGGCGGCGCTGGTTGTCGTCCTCCAGGCTCTCGGCGTAACTGCGCCCCTCGGCCGGCTCGCGCACCAGCAGCAGCCGCACTCCCTGCTCGGCATTGCCCATGCGCCCGGCGGCGTTGATCCGGGGCGCGAGCACGAAGGCGACGTGTTCGCTGCTGATGCGCTTGCCGCCCAGCCCGGCCACCTCGATCAGCGCCCGCAGGCCCGGGCGGCGCGTGCGGTTGAGTCGTTCCAGGCCGAGGCGGGCCAGCACCCGATTCTCCCCCACCAGCGGGACGACGTCGGCAATGGTGCCGAGCGCCACGACGTCGAGCAGCTCGCACGCGGCCGCCAGTCCTCCGTGCTCGCCCAGCAGCGTCTGCGCCAGCTTGAACGCCACGCCCACGCCCGCCAGCGACTTGAACGGATAGCCGCAGCCCTCCCGGTGCGGGTTCACCACCGCCGCCGCCTCGGGCAGCACCGGCGGAGGCTCGTGATGGTCGGTGATCACGGTCTCGATGCCGAGCGTCCGCGCGCGCGCCACCTGCTCGAGCGCCGTGATCCCGCAATCCACGGTGACGATCAGCGTGCAGCCGTGCTGGCGGGCGGTGTCCACCCCGTCGTGCGACAGCCCGTAGCCGTCGCGGGTGCGGTGGGGGATGCGGTACTCGACCCGGGCCCCCAGCGACTCGAGCACCGAATACATCAGGAAGGTGGAGGTGATGCCGTCGACGTCGTAGTCGCCGTGCACCAGGATGCGCTCCCCGCGTCCGATCGCGAGACGGATGCGATCCGCGGCCCGATCCACGTCGCGCAGGGCCAATGGATCGTGGAGGTCGTCGATCGTGGGATCGAGGAAACGCCGGGCGGCCTCGGGCGTCGAGACACCGCGGTTGATCAGCGCGTGCGCCACCGGCAGCGGCGCATCCAGATCGAGGGCGATCTGAAGCGCCCGTTCCGGGTCACGGCCGGGATGGAGAACCCATTGCGGAGCGGCGGGTGGGGCGAACACGGTGGTCTCGGTGGACGGTGCGGGGGATGCGAATCGGGTCCGACGCTAGCAGCCGTGTTCGCGCGCGGTCAAGGAGCGCTACCGCCGAACTCCGCGCGCAGCCGAGCGACGCGACCGTCGCCCGATTCGGGCAGCCGCCCCGCGCGCTCGAGCGCGGCATCGCGGGCCGCCGCATCGCCGAGCTCGTGACACGCCCGGGCGAGTCGCAACCATCCGTCGTAGTAGCGGGGGTCGAGCGCCAGCGTGCGCTCGAAGGCGGCTCGGGCCTGTGCGGGTCGCCCGAGCGCGTCGCTCGCCACGCCCAACGCATACTCCAGACTGGCATCGTCGGTCTTCCAACGCGCGGCGTGCTCCAGATACGGCAGCGCCTCGCCGAGCCGGCCAGCCAGCAGCAGGTATTGTCCCCACACCGCCGCCACGTCGGGGTCGCCGGGGCGGCGCGCGAGCATCGCGCGCAGCGCCGCCTCGGCCTCCTCGAAGCGCCGCAGCCGCACCAGGGCGGTGGCCTCGAACACCTGGGCATCGCGCTGCCGCGGATCCAGCGCCAGCGTGGCGCGCGCCTCGGCGAGCACGTTCCCCCAGTCGGCGTGGCGGAAGCCCATCGCCGCGCGGGCCAGGTGGATCTCCGGACGCCGCGGATCGAGGGTCTCGGCCCGCCGGAGCAGCTCGCGGGCCTCGGGTTCGCGGCCCCGCTCCGCCAGGATCCCGGCCCAGCCGATGAAGCCCACGGGGTTGTGCGGCTGGGTGGCGATCATGGCCCGGAACATGGCGCCGTCATCGCGCCAGGTGGGCAGCAGGCGCAGCGTGACGGCCGCGCTCGCCACCACCAGCGCCGCGGCCGCCACCCATGCCGCCCCCGCGGCCGGGCGCCACCGCGCCAGGGCGGGTGCGGTGACCGCCAGCCCCAACGCCCACGCCGCCCCCGCCGAGGGCAGGTAGACCACGCGCTCCGAGGTGGCGACGAATCCGCGGACCAGGGCGAGCCCCACCAGCGGAAGCAGCGCGAGCCAGAACAGCGCCAGCGGCAGCGCGGCGCGCGCGCGACGTCGCAACAGCAGGACCAGCGTGCCGCCCAGCATCAGGTGCAGCACCGCCCCGCCCACGGCAGCCGGGGTCCAGTGCGCGGGAGGCAGTGCGGGCGTGAAGTCGGGCGTGTGAGGGTAACCGGGCCACAGGAAGCCGAGGAAGGCGGGAAGCGCCAGCCAGCCGGTCCACCGCCCGCGCTCCAGGGTGGCGGGATCGAGCGCGCCTTCGCCGCCGGGGGCGACCACGACGTGGACCGCCATCCATACGACGGTCACCGCGAGATACGGGGCGAGCCAGGCGAGCATCTCGCGCGCACCGCGCGGCGGGCCCGGCTCGGTCCACTCCGCCACCGCCACGAGCGCGACGAACGGGGCGGCGGCCTCCTTGCTCAGCAGCGCCGCCGCGAGCAGGACCATCGGCCCCCAGCCGGGCCACGCGCGCCTCGCGCCTCGCGCGCGCCGATCGAGTGCCAGGGCGGCGAACAAGAACCCCGCGCACAGCAGGTCGCTTCGCCCCGCGATCCACGCCACCGACTCGACGTGCGCGGGCATGGCCGCGAACCACAGCCCACCAATCCAGGCGGCGGCGCGCGGCGCGCCGCCGGCCAGCATCAGTCCGACCATCAGCGCGGTGGCTGCGGCGTGGGCCAGCAGGTTGGCGGCGTGGAAGGGACCCGGCTGCCAGTCGCCCAGGCGCCCGTTGAGCCAGTAGGACAGCGTGACCAGCGGCCGCCACAACCCCGAGACGCCACCCGCCTGCTCCCAGAAGTCCGAGACCATCAGGCGCCCGAGATGCCCGGTGTCGCGCAGGAAGGCGTTGGCCTCGACCAGCTCGTGATCGTCCCGCACGAACCCGGCGGAGAGCGCGGGCAGGTACAGCGCCGCGGCGAGCAGGCCCGACCACAGGGCGGGGTGGCGGAGGAGCGTGGCCAGCCACGCGGACAGCGCTCCCCCGGGCCGCGCACGGCCGGCACGCGCCCCGGCGGCCGCCCCCGCGCGGCGCAACGATTCGGCCCGGCGGGACGAGCCCGCCGGGCGCGATCGCGACTTCAATCCGAGTCTCCCGTAAGCCGAATTCTGTCGGATTGCTCCGTGGTGATCATTCGACTGGGACGCCCGTTTCCGGACGACTCAATGCGACCGACCCTGGGGTGGTAGCGGAGCGGGCCACACTCCTCCCCCTCTATGCGGTCTTGCTCCAGGTGGGGTTTGCCTAGCCGACCCCGTCACCGGGGCCGCTGGTGCGCTCTTACCGCACCGTTTCACCCTTGCCCGCAGCGCCCGCCGCCCGCGTGAGCGGTCGGACGGGACGCCCGTTGGCGGTCTGCTCTCTGTTGCACTTTCCGTGGGCTCGCGCCCCCTGGGGATTACCCAGCACCCTGCCCTGCGGAGTTCGGACTTTCCTCGACCGACGATCTCGGCGACCGCTTGCGCGGAAGCGTCGACACATCGACCGCGATCACCTGGGAGACTCGAAACCCAGGACTTTGTCGAGCGCCTCGTTGACCAACTGGTCGGCGCGCGCGTTTTCCTCGCGCCGCACCGCTTCGAAGCGCACCTGCGGGAGCCGCGCCGTCACGGCACGCGCGGTGGCGTGCAGCGGCTTGAGGCCCCCGTGCTTCACTCGGTACTCGCCGGTCATCTGCCGCACGACCAGCTCGGAATCCATGCATACGCGCAAGTCCGGCGCCCCGTGGCGCGCCGCGGCCTCGAGCCCGGCGATCAGCGCACGGTACTCGGCGACGTTGTTGGTCACCGCGCCGAGATACTCCCCGCGGGCCTCGACCTCGAGGCCGTCCGGCCCGAGGAGCACGTAACCCAGTGCCCCGGGACCCGGATTGCCGCGCGAGCCCCCGTCGCAGCGCAGCGTCCACGGCCGGCCCGCGTCGTTCACCGCCGCACCATAACCCATGCGGTGGGGGCGCTCAAGCGGGCGCGGGCGCCGGCGACGCCTCGTCGAGCCAGCCGGCCCGCGCCAGCGCCCGGAGCGCGTCCGCCTCACCCAGTCGCATCAGATCGGCGGCGTTCGCCGGGTCCACCCCCAGCAGCCCTCCCGGCAGCGTGCGCTCGGGCTCGACCACGCACATTTTGACCGGCGCTCCATCCGGCGGGCGCTGCGACCAGTCCGCGGGGATGGCCTGCAGCTCGCCCTGCAGACCGCGCCAGTTCAGGATCTCGAATAGTCTCGAGCCCAGGTCGAAGAGATTCGGCACGCGGGGCGTCCCCTCCAGGGACCGGCTGGGATTGAGCAGGACCACGATCGCGGCATCCGCCTCCTCCCCCATGACCACGCGCAGCGGCTGGTCGTTGAACACCCCGCCGTCGAGGAACTCCCGCCCGCGCAGGCGCACGGGTTCGAACACCAGCGGCAGCGCCGAGGAGGCGACCACCGCCTGCAGCATCTCGTCGGCGTCGCGCAGCACCTGGATCTCCCCCAGGCTCTCGTCCGCCAGGCGCCGCAGCGCGGGCGACGGATCGGGCCAGTTGATGAAATAGCAGATCCGCCCGTTGTCCACCGCGAGCGCGCTGAAGATCAACCGCACCGAGCCGTCGGTCAGCCGGTGCAATTCGGCGGGGTCCGCGACGCGCTCGAGCAGACGGCGTCGCGCGGCTCCGCCCCACAGGCCGCGACCCCCGGTCTCGGGCAGCAGGCGGATGAGCAGGCCGCGCATCCACTGCCCGGTCCTCCCCGAGCGGTTCAGCAGCCACACCCCCGCCAGCACCAGCAGCGCCGTGGCGCTGAAGCGGTGGGGCCACGGCAGACCGGTCGCGAGGGTGAGCACGTGCGCCAGCCCGGCCACCAGCAGGATGCGACCGACCCAGCGATGCCAGCGGGCGGGATCGGAGGCCGGCGCCAGGCGCGCGATCCACCCTTCCACCGGGCGCGAGAGGCTCGCCGCGATCCCGCCCAGCACGCCGATCGTGATCCAGGCGAGAATGTCCGGGACCGGGGACGAGGCGTCGCCGCGCCCGGCGACACCTCCCCGCAGCCATCGGAGCGCCCCGACCTCGGGCGATCCGGCCAGGGTGAGGATGACCTCGAGCAACGCGAACGTCACGAGCAGCATACCGCCGGCACGGATGGCGAGGGTGGCCCAGCGCATGCCGATGCCCGACGGGCGCAGGCGCGACCAGATCTCCACCAGGGGCTGGGTGCGGAATCCGTTCGTGACCCACAGCAACGCGTTGATCGCGCCCACCGACACCCCGGAGATGACCGCCGGCCGCACGCCGAGCGACTCGAGCACGCGCAGCACCCCGATCTCGTAGGCGCCCATCGCCCCGCCGCCCGAGAGCACCAGCGCCAGGCGCCGGAAGGGGAAGTCGGGCCGCAGCCGCATCGACCGTCGCGGCTAGCGCGCGAGGCGGGCGCGATCCCCGCGGCGCGACATCAGATCGCCTCCGGGGGCAGGATGAGCATGCGGCCGCAGCCGTCGCAGACCAGCGGGCGGTCGCGCCGCCGGGCCTCCTGCATGACCTGAGGCGGCTGGGCGCGGTAGCAGCCGCCGCACGCGCCCTTGAGGATCGGCACCACCGCGCGCGCGTCGCGCGAGGCGCGGATGCGCTCGTAGCGCCCCCGCGTCACGGCGTCGAGGCCCTCGATCTGCAGCTTCCGCTCGGCCTCGAGCTCGGCGAGCCGGGCGCGGTCGACCTGCTCCTCGGCGTCGATCTGCCGGGTTCGCTCCGCCGCGTCGTGCTCCGCCGTCTTCACCGCCGCCTCGATGCCCGGCCGCTGCGCCTGGATTTCCTCCTCCTCCTCGAGCCGCACCAGCACGTCGGTCTCGAGATCGGAGCGCTTCGCCTTGGTGGTGGCGATCTCCTTGAGCAGCGCGGTGTACTCCTCGTTCTTCTTGACCGCCGGCAGCTGCCCCTGGAACTTGCGCTCCTGATCGGCCAACGCCTCGATGTCCTTCTCGATCTGGCGCCTCCCGAGCTGGAGCGCGCCGAGCCGGCTCTTGAGCCGATCGAGCCGCCCGCGCTCGTCGGCGATGCGTTGCTCGAGCGCGCGGCGCTGCTCCGGGAAGCGCTCGAGCGCGGCGTGAAGGGTCGCCACTTCCTCGTCCAATCCCCTCAGGGCCCACAGGTGCTCGAGCAACTCGCCCATTCCCGTGCTCATGCAACGAAAAACGGGGACGTCCTCGACGGACATCCCCGTGAACGGGTGTGTGCGGGGGCCGGGCGCCGCCCGGCGGCAGGCCCCCGCGATGCGGCCGCTCGCTGTCGCACCCTGCAGCCGGTTCGGCACATTCAGCGCACTCCCCTCGATCGCGTCGGCCGCCGCGGCCTACTCCAAACGAAAATTGTGGTGGGCGGAACAGGGCTCGAACCTGTGACCCCCAGGTTGTGATCCTGGTGCTCTGCCAGCTGAGCTATCCGCCCGCGCAACCCCGGCGCTCGCCGCAGACTGGGCCGGAACCGCGATCTGGGCCCACCTGGATTCGAACCAGGGTCTTGCCGGTTATGAGCCGGCGGCTCTGGACCGCTGAGCTATGGGCCCAGCGTCGAACACGGGTCGTCCGGTGCGCCAAAGGCCGGCTGTTTCTATCACCCGCTCGACGAAAGTGTCAAGCCCGCGGCGGCTCCGCCCGCAAGCGTCCGCGAGCTGCGTTGCGCGGTCGGCTCCTCGCTCCGACGTGGCCGGGCACCACGCGCAGCGTGGTCGGCCACGACTCCGCTCGTCGCCCGACCGCGACCCCTTGCCCGCGGGCGTTTGCGAACGGCGCCTACAGCAGCTCGGTGTACGCCTTCAGCCGGCGGCTCCGCGTCGGATGCCGCAGCTTGCGCAGCGCTTTGGCTTCGATCTGCCGGATGCGCTCGCGCGTGACGTTGAAGAACGCCCCCACCTCCTCCAGCGTGCGCTGGGCGCCGTCCTCGGTGAGGCCGAAGCGCAGGCGGATCACCTTGGCCTCGCGCGGCGTCAGCGTGCGCAGCACGTCGTTGACCTCGTCGCGCAGCATCGCGGACGCGGCGGAGTGGGCCGGGCTGACCACGCTGGTGTCCTCGATGAAGTCGCCGAGATTGGAGTCGTCGTCCTCGCCGATCGGCCGATCGAGCGAGATCGGCTCCTGCGCCGCCTTGAGGATGCTCTTCACCTTGTCCACCGGCAGCTCGAGCCGCTCGGCGATCTCTTCGGGCGTGGGCTCGCGACCCAGCTCCTGCACCAGTCGCCGCGAGATCCGCACCACGCGGTTGATGTGCTCGATCATGTGCACCGGGACGCGGATGGTGCGCGCCTGGTCGGCGATCGCGCGCGTGATCGCCTGCCGGATCCACCACGTGGCGTAGGTCGAGAACTTGTACCCCTTGGTGTAGTCGAACTTGTCCACCGCGCGCATGAGCCCCGAGTTCCCCTCCTGGATGAGGTCGAGGAACTCCAACCCGCGGTTCGTGTAGCGCTTGGCGATGGAGATCACCAGCCGCACGTTGGCCTCGATCATCTCCTTCTTGGCCTGGGCCGTGGACCGCTCTCCGTCGCGGATCTGGCGGTAGAGCTCGAGCAGGTGCTCGCGCGACATTCGCGCCTCGCTCTCGAGCGCGCGGACCCGTTTGCGGACCTCCTTCATCTCGTCCTGGAACTCCGCGACCTGGCCGGGCTGGAGCCCCGACTCGCGGCGCACCGCGCGCAGCTCGCGTGGTCCCTTCTTGAGTCGCCGCGCGAACGCGACCATGTCGTCCGCGCCGTGACCGGCGCGCCGCTCCAGCGCCGCCACGCCATCGTCCAGCGCCAGCGCGCGCTCCGCGAGCGTCTTCACCGGCGTGGCCAGGTCGGTCACCATGCGCGGATTCATCGACAGCTTGTGCAGCTCCTGGGTGAGCTCGGCCTCGACCTTGGCGAAGTTCGCCTGGAAGCCGCCACGGCGCTTCTCGGTCATGCGGGTGGTCTGTTTGGCGACCAGGTCGTTGTAACGCTTCTGGAGCACGAAGACCCGCTCGAGGATGCGCACCGCGCGCAGCCGCTCCTTCTTGAGCGCCTGCTCGGTGGCGGCGTTCTCGTCCACCTTGATGAAGTCCTCGATCTTGAGCAGGCCCTCTTTGAGCTTCTTGAGCATGCCCCGGATCTCGCGCACCGCGGGCTCGGCACGGAACAGGGCCGACACCACCTGCCGCTCGCCGGCTTCGATCCGCCGCGCGATCTCGACCTCGCCCTCGCGGGTGAGCAGCGGCACGCGCCCCATCTCGCGCAGGTACATGCGCACCGGGTCGTCGTAGCGCACCGGCTGCTGCGGCACGGCCTTGCTCGCGCCCGTGGTCTTCTTGTCCTCGATCTTGCGCAGCTTCTTCGCGCGCTCGAGGGCCTCCTCCTCGCTGGCGAACACCTCGATGTGCATCTGATTGAGCATCCCGTGAATCTCTTCCATCTGATCCACCTGGACCTCGGGATCCTGGTCGTCGTCGAGAAGCCACACGATCTGGTCCTCGGTGACGTAGCCCTGCCGCAACGCCAGGGACTTGATCTCGTCCAGGCGCTTGCGGACCTCGGCCTTCTCCTTCTGCTTGACCTGCTTGCTCTTCGTCGTCACTGCCGCCATGGATCCCCGTCTCCTCACGTGTTCAGATTACGGAGCGAACGCCCGATCTCCTGGATCTCCCGCATCAGCCGCGCTCGCTCCACTTCGGAGTCCGCCCGGCGCAGTTCCTGTTGCCGTTCCTTCAACCCTTCCCTCAGCCGCCGCGCCGCCATCGCGCGCATCGTCACCCGTGCCTGTTCCGGCCAGTCGGGGAGTTCGGGGCTGGTCGCCGCCAACTCGCGCTCGAGCGCCGCCGCGGCCTCCGCGTCGGGCCCTTCCCCGCCGCCGCTCCACAGCCGCTGCGCCAGCGCCGCACAGGCCGGATCGTGGAAATCCGCCGGGCCGAGCACGGCCCGCGCGTCCTCCAGCCCCGCCGGGTGCTGCAGGAGCGCCTGGAGCAGCCTGCGCTCGAGCTCGTGTTCGCCCCGCCGGCGCTCCGCCACCAACGCCTCCACCGGGCGTCGCGCGTCCTGGCCCGAGCGCCGCAGTCCGACCGCGCGCGCGAGCGCGGTCTCGGAGAATCCGAACACCTGCGCGGCGCGTTCGAGCAGCAGCCGGACGCGCACCGGGTCACCGAGCCCAGCGCCTAGTCCCACCACCGCCTGCAGCGCGCGTTCGCGCGGATCGCCGGGCCCGCCCGCACGCAGCAGGTGGCGTTGGATGAACTCCACCGGATCGGCCGCGCGCCGACGCGCCTCCGCCCAGGCGCCCGCCCCGCCGCGCTGCACCAGCGAGTCCGGGTCCTCGCCCTCCGGCAGATCCACCACCACGACCTCCAGCCCCGCGGCGAGAAGGATTCCGAGCGAGCGCATGATCGCCTCGCGCCCCGCGGCGTCGCCGTCGTACGCCAGCACCGCCCGCGTCACCACGCGCTTGAGCAACCGTGCATGGTCCGCCGTCAGCGCGGTGCCCGAGGTCGCCACGGTGTGGGTGAGCCCGGCCTGGTGGAGCGCGATCGCGTCGAAATAGCCCTCGACGACGATCATCTCGCCCGCGCTCGCAGCACCCCGCCGCGCCTGCTCGAACCCGAACAGGAACGAGCCCTTGTGATACACCGCGGTCTCGGGCGAGTTCAGGTACTTGGGCTGGTCGCCCTCGGCGAGCGCCCGGGCGCCGAATCCGACCACTCCTCCCCCCGGCGCCACGAGCGGCACCATCAGCCGGTGGCGAAAGCGGTCGTACACGCCGCCCCGGCCGGATTCGCGCCGCGCGGCGAGCCCCGCCTGCACCAGCACCTCCTCGGTCACCTTGCCCCGCAGCCCCTGGGCCAGATGCTCCCATCCCTCGGGCGCGTAGCCGAGTCGAAACGCGCGCACCGTGTCGCGCGCAAGCCCGCGCCGCTCGAGGTGGGCGCGCGCCACCGCGCCGCGCTCGGGATCGGCCAGCCATCGCTCGTAGGCCGCCGCGGCGGATTCCAGCGCTTCGAGCAGCGGCGCGCGCTGCCCGCGCTCACCGGGATGCCGCTCCGGCACCGGGATGCCCGCGCGCCGGCTGAGGATCTCGACCGCCTCGACGAATCCGACGTGCTCGGTTTCCTGGACGAACGTGAAGACGTCACCTCCCGCCTTGCAGCTGAAGCAGTGGTAGAACTGGCGCTCGGCGTTGACCGAGAACGAAGGCGTCTTTTCCTGGTGGAACGGACACAGCCCGACCCAGTTGCGCCCCACGCGCTTGAGCGCCACGGTCTGCCCCACGTACTCGACGATGTCGGTGGCCGCGCGCACGCGCTCCACCCAGTCGTCGGGCCCGCGCGCGCGGGCCGATCCCGGCGCCGTCAGGGTACCGTTCATCGCAGGCTCACCACGGTCACCCCGCGACCCCCTTCCCCGACCTGGCCCAGCCGCAGGGCAGCGACCTGGGGATGGCCGCGCAGGTGGCCCTCCACCGCCTTGCGCAGCACGCCGCGCCCGATGCCGTGCACCACGCGCAACTCCCCGAGCCCCGCCAACACCGCGCGATCCAGCCCCTGGTCCAGGGCTCGCAGCGCCTCCTCCGCCTCCATGCCGCGCAGGTCCACCATGACCGGCGGCGCCTCGTCGGAGGACTCCCACACCACCGCGGCGCCACCGTTCGCCGGCCGGCCACCGCCGGGCGTGCCGGCGCCGGGGACCGCGGCCAGCCGCGCGACGTGACTCTGGATGCTCCAATTCCCCCGGCGGAGCACGACGCGCCCGTCGGCATCCGGACCGCTGACCACTTCGGCCTCGATTCCCAAGTCCGTGACCCGGACCCGTCGCCCGGCCGTCACCGCCTCGAGCGGCAGCGGCGCGCCCGTTTCGGTCTCGGCACCGCCGGCGGCGGCGGCCTCGTCCTCGAGGCGCCGCGCCTCGCGCTCCACCTCTTCGATCCGGGTGCGCACCGCGGCCGCTCCCGCCCGCGTCTTCTCGCTTCGCCGCGCCTCGCGCTGCAGCGACTGCCACAGCTCCCGCGCGTGGGAGAGCAGCACCTCACTCTCGCCCGTGAGCCGGCGCCGCAGCTCGGAGAGGCTGCGCCGGCTGTCTTCCGTCGCCGCGCGATGCGCGGCCGCGGCGGACTCGGCTTCGGCCCGGGCCGCCACCAGCGCGTCACTCTGCTCGCGCATCCGCCGGCTCACCTGCTGCAGGTCCTCGAGCAGGCGCTCGAGCGAGCGCGACTCCTCCGGCGTGATCGCGCGCGCGCGCTCGAGGACCTCGCGCGGAAACCCGAGTCGTTCCGCCACCGCCAGCGCGTGGCTCGCGCCCGGGACTCCGGCGATGAAACGGTAGCGCGGCGTCATGGTCGCGACGTCGAACTCCAGCGACCCGTTCACGACTCCCGGCACCTCGCCGGCCACGCGCTTCAGGCTCCCGAGATGGGTGGTCACCACCCCCCAGGCCCGCCGCGCCACGAAGTGCTCGACCAGCGCCCGCCCCAGTGCCGCGCCCTCCTCGGGGTCGGTGCCGGCGCCCAGCTCGTCGCACAGCAGCAGGCTGCGCGGCGAGGCGTGCGCCGCCATGACGGCGAGGCCGCGCACGTGCGCGGCAAAGGTCGAGAGCCCCTGGTCCACCGACTGCTCGTCCCCGAGGTCCGCCAGCACCTCGTCGATCTCGGGCACCGCGCTGCCCTCCGCGGCCGGCATCGGGACCGCCGCGTGGCTGAGCGCCACCGCGAGTCCCGCGGTCTTGAGCAGCACGGTCTTCCCCCCCATGTTCGGCCCGCTCACCAGCAGCATCCGGTCCTCCGGACCGAGGTCGAGATCGAGCGGCACCGTCGGCCGCTGCGGCTCGGCCATCGCCAGGAGCGGATGGCGCGCACCGCGCAGCCGCAGCCGCCCGCCGCCGGGCGCGATCGCGACCGCGCCGAACTCCTGGGCCCAACGCGCCCGCGCCCGCAGGGTGTCGAGGTGCACCAGGATCTGGTCCGTCCGCGCCAGTTCCGGGCGGGATGCCTGCACCAGGCCCGACAGCTCGGCCAGCACCCGGCGCTCCTCCTCGGCCGCGCGCGACGCGCATTCGATCAGGCGGTTGTTCGCCTCGCAGGCCTCGAGCGGTTCCACGAACAGCGACTGCCCGCTGCCCGAGACGTCGTGCACGATTCCGCGGCGGCGCGGAAAGCCCGCGGCGGGCACCAGGGCGACGAAGCGGTCGCCGTGGCGCGTGACGAAGGCGGTCTCGCCGAAGCCCCGCGCCCAGCGCTCGAGCCGTCGCTGCAGGTCGCGCTCGCCGGAGTTCAGCTCCGCGCGCGCGCGCTTGAGCGCGGGCGAGGCGCCGTCGGCCACCCGGCCGTCCGGCTCCAGCGACCGGTCGAGCCGGGACTGCAGCGCATCCAGCGCCGGCAGACCCCCGACCTGCTCCGCGAGGAGCGGGTGGCGTGCGGCCGCTGCGGCATCGGACCAGGCCTCGCGCGTCGCGGCGGCGGCCTCGAGCCAGCTGCGGATCTCGACCAGCGCGGGACCGTCGCAGCCCCGCGCCGCGCCCGCCGCGAGCCGCTCGCCGAGCAGCCCGGGGCCGACCTGGCACCACGCGCCGGGCTCCGCCTGCCGCCGGATCGCCTCCGCCAGCATCGCGTGCTCGCGCGCGAGTGCGGCGCGGTCGGCGATCGGCCGCCACGCCCGCAGGCAGGCGCGCGCTCCCTCCCCGGCGGCGCGCTCCGACACCGCCAGCGTCACGCGATCGAACTCGAGTAGGGAGAGGGAATGATCGTCCACGCCGCCTTCGCCCGTCGCCGCCAGAAAGGCGCCGGGATCAAATCGGGACCGAATCGTCCGCGAGCCGTTCCGCGAACAGGAACCTTTGCTTGAGCCAGCGACTGCCGGGCACGAAACGCTCTGACACCGAGCACGCGCCCGCGCCGAAGCGCATCAGCGGCGGGGCGACGCGCGTTCCCGCCGCCCACGACGGCAGCCCGTAGGGCCACGGCGCGAGCAGCACCGCCAGCAGCACGAACGCCGACACCAGGGCCCCGAGTGCGGCGCCGACGACGAACCCGCCGAGCCGGTCGAGCCAGCCCGCCGGGCTCTGCTTCAGCGCGTCGCCGAGGAGTCCGCCCCACCATTGCAGCAGCGTCGCCACCGCGAGACCGGCGAGCGCGGCCACCACCCAGCGCAGCACCCAAAAAACCGCAGCGGGTCGGGCACCGTGCCAGTGCGCGCCGACCCACTGTGCCACCCAACCCACGGTCCACAGGCCGAGGACCAAACCCACCAGCGAGAAGACCTGCCACACGGTTCCGCGGAGAAGTCCCCGAACGGCGAACAACACCACGAAGACCAGGACGACCCAGTCGAGGACGGTGAGACTGCTCGCGTTGACCAGTGGCTCTAGTTCTCCGCCTGCCTGCGTGCCAGATTCTTGCGTTTCGCTGCGTTCAACTTGCGCTTGCGCCGTTCACTCGGCTTCTCGAAGTGCTGGTGACGGCGCAGATCGGACATGATGCCGGCCTTCTCACACTTCTTCTTGAAACGACGCAGGGCGCTTTCAAAGGATTCTCCATCCTTCACCCTGATACCGGGCAATAATCATCCTCCTCTCTGCCCTTGAACATGTTGAATGGAAAGACGATATCAAAGACGATGTGGTGCCTTGGGGCTGCCAGGGCGCGAAACTGGCAATCGCAGTCTATGGCCGGGCCCGGCCAGCGTCAAGGCCCCGCGCCCCGCAAACCCGCTTCGGTCCAAGGCATCCCTTGTGTCCCAAAGATTGGTGTTGGGGCAGGAATCCCCTCGAGTGGGGGCGGAAACCGGGCTTCAGGGGGGGTCGGGCCTCCAGGCCCCCCCAACCCTGGCCCTCTCCGTCCCAACGCCAGTCTTCGGGAGACAAGGGATGCCTTGGGCTTGGGGACCCCGGCCGGAGCGGGCCCCGCTGGCCGTGGAGGGCTCAGGCTCCTCCGGCCGCCCACCACGCGGCCCACGCCAGCGCCGCGGTCTCGGTTCGGAGCACCCCGTCCGCCAGGCGCAGGGGGACGAATCCGGCCCGCTCGAGCGCGCGCGACTCCTCCGGGCTCAGCCCCGGCGCCGGCCCGACCACCCCGATCGCCACCCCCTCAGCCGGCGGCGCCACCCCACCCGCCGCGGCACCCGCCGGGTCGGCCAACCAGCGCGCCGCACCCGCGGACAGGCCCTCCAGCGCCTCGCCGAGGGCGACGGGCTCCCGCACCTCCAGGAGGAACCGGCGCCGCGACTGGCGCAACGCCGCCACGGCGAGGCGGCGCCAGCGCCCGGAGCGGGCGCCGCCGCGGCTCCAGCTCGCGCGCGCCCAGTCGAGCGGCTGCCACACCCCCACGCCGAACTCGGCCAGCTTCTCCACCACCCAATCGGAGCGTCCGGGCGCGGGAGGCCCGCACCAGACCTGTGCGCCCCGCGCCGGTGCGGTGCGCTCGAGCGACTCGACGCGCGCGCGCCCCGGGGGCCGATCCTCGAGCAGCACCAGCGTGGCGAGCGCCCCGCGCCCGTCGGTGGCCGTGGCGCGGTCTCCCACCCGCGCCCGCACGACGCGGAGCAGGTAGTGGGACTCCTCCGCCGGGAGCAGCAGGCTCGCGCCGGGCTCGGGCAGCTCCGGCAGGTAGAGCACGCACGGCGCGACCTCAGCCGGCAAAGGCGTCCTTCGCCCGCTCGAAGAAGGACTTGCCCGGGCGCGGCGGCTTGAGGCCCGGGGCGTCCTGCAAGGGCTCGAGCAGCTTGCGCTCGGCGGAGCCGACGCGCGTGGGGACCCAGACGATGACCCGCACCAGCAGGTCGCCGCGCCCGCCCTGCAGGCCCGGCAGTCCCTTCCCGCGCAGCCGGAGCACCTGCCCGCTCGCCGTGCCCGCGGGGACGTCCAGCCGAGCCGTGCCGCCGCCGAGCAGCGGCAGCTCGACCGGTCCGCCGAGCACGGCGGTGGCGAAGCCGATCGGCACCTCGAGGCGCAGGTGGTCGTGGTCGCGAACGAAGAGCGGGTGCTCCTTCTCCTCGATGAAGACGATGAGGTCGCCCGCCGGTCCGCCGCGCGGCCCGGCGTCACCCATCCCGCGCAGGGGAATGAAGTTCCCCGCGGCCACGCCGGGCGGCACCTTCACCGCGAGCGTCTCGCTCTGGGAGACGCGGCCGTCGCCCCCGCAGGCGGCGCAGCGCTGGTCGACGGTGCGGCCCTCCCCTCCGCACTTCGGGCAGGTCGAGATGTTGACGAACTGCCCGAAAATCGACTGCTGGACGCGGCGGACCTGTCCTCGCCCCTGGCACTGGTCGCAGACCGTCTCGCCGGTGCCGCCGCGGCCCTTGCAGGTCGCGCAGGCCCGCAGGTGCTTGACGCGGAGCTTCTTCTCCACCCCGGTCGCGATCTCTTCCAGCGTGAGCTTGAGATGCACGCGCAGGTCGTCCCCGCGCCGCGCGCCGCGCCCGCCGCGCGTAGCACCCCCGCCGCCGAACAGGTCCTCGAAGCCGCCCACGTCGCCGCCGAAGTCGCGCATGAACGCGCGCAGCGCGTCGGCGAGATCGAAGCCGCTGACATCGAAGCCCTGGCCACCGCCCGCGGCTCCGCCGGTGGCGGCGTGGCCGAAGCGGTCGTAGCGCGCGCGCTTCTCCGGATCGCGCAGCACCTCGTAGGCTTCGGTCGCCTCCTTGAACTTCTGCTCCGCGCCCTTGTCGCCGGGATTGCGGTCCGGGTGCTGCTCGAAGGCGATCTTGCGGTAGGCCTTCTTGATCGCGTCCTCGTTGGCTTCGCGCGGGACGCCGAGCACCTCGTAGTAGTCGCGGCGCTCCATCTAGTGTCCCGTCCCCGGAGTCGCTCGACCACAGAGGCGCCCCCTGCGCCTGGCGGGCAAGGCGCGGCCACGAAGTCGCATCGTGGAGAGTCGTCGAGCAGGAGCAACGCGGCCCGCCGGGATGCAGCGGCCGCCGACTGGCAAGCGACTCCGGGGACGGGACACTAGGCGCCGCTCCCCGCGGGCGCGCGCGCGACCACCACGCGGGCCGCGCGCAGGGGGCGGTCGTCGCGCCGGTAGCCCTTGAGCACGACCTGCACGATGGAGCCGGGCTCGACGCCGTCGGGCGCGTCCACCTCGAGCATCGCCTCGTGGAACCGGGGGTCGAAGCGCTCGCCCTCGGGAAGCATCGCGGTCACTCCGCGGCGCTGGAGGGTCTCGCGCATGCGGCCGGCGACCAGCTCGACCCCGCGCAGCCACGCCTCGGGCACGCGTTCCTCCTGCGCCGCGGCCAGGGCGCGCTCGAGATCGTCGAGTGCGGCGATCAGCTCGAGCATCACGCGCTCCTCGGCCAGGCGCTCGACCTCGTCCTGGTCGCGCCTCGCGCGCCGCCGGAAGTTCTGCAGATCCGCCTCGGCGCGCAACCAGCGCTCACGCATCGCGGCGAGATCCTCGGCCGCGGAGGGCACGCCGCTGCCCGCCGCGCCGTCGTCCTCGCCCTCGAGCGCAGGGACGGCGTCGCTCCCCGCGGCGGTCTCCCCGGGGGCGTCGGCCTCCTCGCGCTCCTGCTTCCTGGAATCGGGTTCTTCGTGGGTCATCGGGTTCACCGCCGTTCCCCCTCCCGCCTCGCCGACGAGCGGGGCCGGCCCCTGGAGCCCGGGTCCCGCCGCACCACCGTGGCGCCCGGGCTCGGGACCATCAGGAGTGCAGCAGCTCGGCCACCTCGCTGCCGACCGCATCCACCATGGCCAGCATGCGCGCGTAGTCCATGCGCCGCGGGCCCAGCACGCCGACCGCTCCGCGTACCGCCCCGGGCAGCGGGTAGCTGACCAGCGAACACCCCGCCAGCGCCCGGTCCTCGTCGATCCCCACGCGCACCGCGGCCTGGCCCTCGACCCCCGAGACCATCAGCCGGCCGAGCGGATGTCCGGTCTCCACCAACCGCAGGATCGGCCCCATGCGCGCCGCGCTGTCGAATTCGGGTTGCTCCACCATGTGGCTGGCGCCGGCGCTGAACAGCGGCGTGGACGACGCCCACTCCATGCTCGCGGCCGCGGTGCGCGCCACCATGCGGACCGCGCTGCGGTGGACCAGTTCCGGGTCCCCGGCCAGCCGCTCGCGGACCTCGCGCAGCGTGCACCCGAGCAGGCGCTGGCGCAGCACCGCCGCGACCTCCATGAGCTCCGCGGTCTCGAGCGGGCTCTCGAGCTCGAGCACCAGGGTCTGCACCGCGCCGTCACCGAGGTTGAGCACCATCAGCACCCGCCGTGAATGGACCGGCTCGAGGTCGAGCCGGCCCAGCGGCTCGTCCTCGAGCGAGGAGGCGATCGCGAGCCCGAGCTGGCGGGTGAGGGCCGACAGCAGGCGCGAGGCCTCGCTCAACAGCTCGTCGACGTCGCGGGTCGAGCGCATCAGCACCCCGCGCACCTCGGCCAGCACCTGCGCCGAGAGGCACACCGGGGTGAGCAGGGTGCGCACGAACAGGTCGTAGCCCGGCGCCGTCGGCACCCGGCCCGAGGACGGGTGGGAGCGTTCGAGCAGGCCACGGGCCTCGAGGTCGGCGAGCTCGCTGCGGATGCTGGCCGGCGACAGCGGGATGCCGGCCTCGCGCGCCAGCGCCGCGGACCCCACCGGCCGCGCCGAGCGCTCGTAGAGCGTCACCAGTGCGGCGAAGACGCGCCGCTGCCGCTCGCTGAGATCGGGGTCCTGCGGGCTCAGATGACCGGGGAAGGCGGGATGGGACATGGCATCGAAGGTACGGAGCGGCGCGCGCCGCTGTCAACTCGCGGCGACGCCGCGCGCGGCGACCCACGCGATGACGTCGTCGGCGACGAACCGCAGCGGCGCCGGGATGCGCACGCCGTCCGCGTCCATCTCGAGGCGGCCGGTGGCGCGGGCGTGCGTGAAGGCGCCGCCGTAACGGCGGCGAATCGTGGACCAGAACGCCGGTGAATAGTCGTCCGGGCGCATGCCGCCCCCGAGGCGCAGCCCGAGCATGAGCGCCTCCTCGGCCGCGCTGGCCTCGCGCTCCGGCTCGACCTCCGACTCCGGACCCTGGCCGCGCTCGAGCTGCTCCGCCCAGCGCGCGGGCGCGTAATGGTTGCCGTAGCGCACGCCGTCGAGCAGGCCGTGGGCCGAGGGGCCGAGTCCGACGTACGGCCGCCGCAGCCAGTACACCAGGTTGTGGCGGGCCTCGGCGCCGGGGCGGCAGAAGTTCGAGGTCTCGTAGCAACCGTAGCCGGCGGCGGCGAGGCGGGCCTCGAGCAGCGCGTAGAGGTCGGCCTGCTCCTCCGGCGCGGGCAGTGGCGCCGCGCCGGAGATCGCCGCGTCGCCGAGCGGCGTGCCGGGCTCGGCGATGAAGCAGTAGGCCGAGAGATGCTCGGGCTCGAGCGCGAGCGCCTCGTCGATGCTGCGGCGCCAGCGTTCGGCGGTGTGGCCCGGGAAGCCGAACATGAGATCGAGCGAGAGCCGCCGGAAGCCGTGCGCGCGAGCCAGGGCAAACGCTTCCCCCGGCCGCGCCGCGTCGTGGATGCGGCCGAGCCGAGCGAGCTCCTCGGGCACGAAGCTCTGCGCGCCCATGGACAACCGGTTGACGCCGGCCTCCGCCCACACCTCGAGCAGCACCGGGCGCACCGACTCGGGGTTGGCCTCGAGCGTGATCTCGGCATCGGGCGCGATGCGAAAACCGTCGCGCAGCGCCTTCCACGCCCGCCGGAAGTGGCGCGACGACAGCGCGGAGGGCGTGCCGCCGCCGAAGAACACGGAGCGGTGGCTGGCGTCCGCGCAGCGCGGCGCGCGCAGGGCGATCTCGCGCTCGAGCGCCCCGAGGTAGCGCTCGACCGCCGCCGCCGACAGCGCGCCGGAGGAGAAGTCGCAGTAGGTGCACCGCGTGGCGCAGAACGGCACGTGCACGTACAGGCCGCGGCGCGCCTCGAGACGTGCCGCCGTGCACGGTCCCGCCGGGGGCGCCGCGCACTCCGGCGCCGCCCGGACGCTCAGTGGATGATGCTGAAGAGCCGGTTCCAGCGAGGCCAGACCTTCTCGGAGTTCCAGGACCAGTAGATGAACATCGCGCGGCCCTTGACCAGATCCATCTTGAGCGTGCCCCAGTAGCGGCTGTCGTTCGAGTTGTCGCGGTTGTCCCCCATCATGAACATCTGCCGGGCGGGCACCGTCAACGGTCCGAAGTTGTCGCGAAAGTCGTAGCCCGCCGGTCGCACGTCGGGGTTGATGTGGATGGCGTAGGGTTCGACCAGCTTCTCCCCGTCCACGACCACCTGCTTGTCCTTGACCTCCAGGGTCTGCCCGCCGGTGGCGATGCAGCGCTTGATGAAGTCCTTGCTCGGGTCCTGGGGAAACTGGAACACGATCACGTCTCCGCGGCGCGGATCGCGCAGACCCGGCAGCCGGACGTGCGTGAAGGGGATCTTCGGTCCGTACTCGAACTTGTTCACGAACAGGAAGTCGCCGACCAGCAGCGTGTCCTTCATCGATTCGGATGGGATGCGGAACGCCTGGATGACGAACCCCCGCAGGAAGAGCGTGAGGACCAGGGCCCACAGGGCGGCCTCGACGTACTCGCGGACCGTGGAACGTGTCTTGCCGGACATGGATCTCCTCGCCTAGTGTCCCGACCCAGGAGTCGCCTGCCAGTCGGTGGCCGCTGCCTCCCGGCCGGCTGCGTTGCTCCTCCTCGACGTATCTCCCGGATACGACTTCGTCGTCGCGCCTGGCCCGCCGGGCGCATCGGCCGCCTTGGTGGTCAAGCGACCCCCGGGTCGCGACACTAGCGCTCGACCTTGAGCACCGCCAGGAAGGCCTCCTGGGGCACCTCGACCGTCCCGATCTGCTTCATACGGCGCTTGCCTTCCTTCTGTTTCTCGAGCAGCTTGCGTTTGCGCGTGATGTCGCCACCGTAGCACTTCGCGGTGACGTTCTTGCGCACCGCGCCGAGCGTCTCGCGCGCGATCACCTTGCTGCCGATCGCCGCCTGAATGGCGACCTGGAACATCTGCCTGGGAATGAGCTCTTTGAGTCGCGCGCACAGGTCGCGGCCCCACTCGTAGGCCTTGTCGCGATGGACGATCGCCGACAGCGCGTCCACCGGCTCGGCGTTGAGCAGGATGTCGATCTTGACCATGTCGCCCTCGCGGTAGCCGTCGAACTCGTAGTCCAAGGAGGCATAACCGCGCGAAACCGATTTCAGCCGGTCGTAGAAGTCGAGCACGATCTCCCCCAGCGGCAGACGGTACCCCACCCGGGCGCGCTTCTCCTCGAGGTACTCGAGGCCGACGTGGATTCCGCGGCGCTCCTGGCACAGCTTCATGATGTTGCCGAGGTACTCCGCGGGCGTGAGCACGTGGGCCAGCACGTAGGGCTCTTCGATCGCCACGACGTCGTTCGCCGGAGGCATCTGGCTCGGGTTGTCGACGGTGAGCAGCTGCCCGTTCTCGAGCAGGACGTGGAACTCGACGCTCGGCGTGGTGGCGATGAGGTCGAGTTGGTGCTCGCGCCGCAGCCGCTCCTGGACGATCTCCATGTGGAGCAGTCCCAGGAAACCGCAACGGAAGCCGAAGCCGAGCGCCACCGAGGTTTCAGGCTCGTAGATCAGCGCGGCATCGTTCAGCACCAGCCGGCCGAGCGCCTCCTTGAGGTTCTCGTACTGCTCGGACTCGAGCGGGTAGAGGCCCGAGAACACCATCGGCTTCACGTCGCGGAAGCCGGGAAGGGCCCGCAGGTTCTCGCTCGCCGCCGCCCCCACGGTGTCGCCGACGCGCGCGTCGGCCACGGTCTTGACCCCGGCGACCACGTAGCCCACCTCGCCCGCGGCCAGGCGCGGGAGCGGCTCGAGCCGCAGCCGCAGGCGGCCGACCTCGGTGACCTCGTAGCGCTTGTCGTTCGAGAGAAAGCGGATGGCGTCCCCCGGCCGCACCTCGCCGTCCACCACCCGCACCAGCGCCACGACACCCCGGTACTGGTCGAACTTGGAGTCGAAGATCAGGGCGCGCAACGGCGCGTCCGGGTTGCCGCGCGGCGCGGGGATCTCCGCGATGATCTGCTCGAGCAGGTCCTCGACCCCCGCGCCGGTCTTGGCGCTGATCCGCAACACGCTTTCCGCCGGGATCCCGGTGACGTGCTCGATCTCGAAGGCGACGTCCTCCGGCCGCGAGGCGGGGAGATCCACCTTGTTGATCGCCCCGATCACGGTGAGGTTCTGCTCGCGCGCGAGCAGGAAGTTCGACAGGGTCTGCGCTTCGATGCCCTGCGACGCGTCGACCACCAGCACCGCGCCCTCGCAGGCGGCGAGGCTGCGCGACACCTCGTAGGTGAAGTCCACGTGCCCCGGCGTATCGATGAGGTTGAGGTGGTAGGTGCGCCCGTCGCGCGCACGGTACTCCATGGCGATGGCGTGCGACTTGATCGTGATGCCCTTCTCGCGCTCGAGCTCCATGTCGTCGAGCACCTGCGCCTTCATCTGCTGCGGCGTCAGGGTATGGGTGAGCTCGAGCAGGCGGTCCGCCAGCGTGCTCTTGCCGTGGTCGATGTGCGCCACGATGCAGAAGTTGCGGATGTGGCCGAGTCGCGGGTCGCTCAAAAGCGCCACCCCACCCCCAGGCGAGTGCCCGCCGGCCGGTAGTCGCCGGGGAGCGCGGGGTCGTGCTCGAACTCCAGCTTGAAGTTCCGAAAGTGGGCGTCGACGTAGGCGTCGAGCAGCCCGTAGGTCACCATGCCGGCCAGCAGCCATTGGCGTCCCACGTAGCCGTTGACCCGGTCGTTGTAGGCGGTGATCGCCTGAAGCTCGGCCGCATCGTCGCCGGCGGCGCGGGCCTCCGCGGCCGTCCGGTCCAGGGCATCCAGCTCGCGCGCGTCGTTCAACAGGCGCGTCACCAGCAGGCCCTCGCCCCCGGCGAAGATCAGCGCCTTGAGCCACGAGCCGTTGTGGAGCTGGCCCCAGCCCGGGACCACCAGCGTGCGCAACATCACCCAGCGCGGCGCGTCGAAATACCCCTGGCGCGGGGGCCCGGCGGCAAGCCGGGGTCCCGACGGCGGCACCACCAGCACCCGGGAGCTGTCGCGCGCCGCGGCCACGCGCGCCAGGCTGTCCGCGCGCGTGAGCCCGAGCCCTCGGCCCCCCGGCTGAGCGCCGACCGGTACCGCCGCCATCAGGAGTGCCACGGCTCCCGCGGCAAGAAGTGGCGGGAACGCGTGGGAATCGAACCCACCTCGGACGCGATGAACGCCCGACCGCGGGATTTGAAGTCCCCGGGGTCCACCAGAACCCATTCGTTCCCGCATGCGTGCCTGCCCGCGCCCCGCGTCGCCGCTCACGGCTCGCGCTCCAGCGTCACGCCGTGGGTGGTGCGCGGGATCACCTCGCCCACCTCGGCCACCCAGACCCGGCGCCGGCGCAACGCGGCGAGGAGCGCCTGCGCGCGCCGCGGTGGCACCGCCACCAGCAGCCCGCCCGAGGTCTGCGGATCGTACAACGCGTCGAGCAGCGGCTCGGACGTGGACCCCGCCGCCACCCGGGGGCCGAAGAACTCGCGGTTGTTCCGCTGTCCGCCCGGCAGGACTCCGGCCTTCGACCACTCGAGCACCCGGGGCAGGAACCAGCGAGGCGAGGGCCGCAGCCGCACCGAGACGCCGCTCGCCTCCGCGACCTGCAGCGCGTGCCCGAGCAGACCGTAGCCGGTGACGTCGGTCGCCGCGCGGGCACCGAACTCCACCGCGGCCTCGCCCGCGCGCCGATTGAGCGACGCCATCGAGCGCGTGAGCCGGCGCAGCAGCGGCCGGTCGAGCAGTCCGCGCTTGAGCGCGGTGGAGAGCACGCCGGTTCCGAGCGGCTTGGTCAGCACCAGGCGGTCCCCCGGCCGCGCGGCGGCGTTGGTGAGCAGGTGTCGTCGCCGGACCACGCCGGTCACGCTGTAACCGAACTTGAGCTCCGGATCGCGCACCGAGTGCCCTCCGACGATGCTCACCCCCGCCTCTTTCATCTTGTCCTGCCCGCCATGCAGGATCCCGCCCAGGACGGCCGCGGGCAGCGTCGCCTCCGGGAAGCACACGAGCGCGAGTGCCGTGAGTGGCGTCCCGCCCATGGCGTAGACGTCGGACAAGGCGTTCGCCGCCGCGATCTGTCCGAAATCGTAGGGATCGTCCACCACCGGCGTGAAGAAGTCCGCCGTCTGCACCAACGCCTCGCCCCGCCCGAACGCGAACACCCCGGCGTCGTCCAGGGTGGATTGGTCCACCAGGACGCGCCGGTCCCTCGCCTGTCGGGGAAGACCGCTCAAGGCTGCGCGCAGGTCCGCCGGACCCAGTTTGGATGCTCAGCCCGCGCAGGCGACCTGGGCGGTGAGCCGCACCTCGATGCGACGGCGCTCGCTCACGGGCGCCGGTCCCGGCCGCGGGCTCCTCGTGCGGCCGCTCAGAGGTCCCGTCCCACCGCCACGGCCTCGATCTCGACGCGGGCCCCTCGCGGCAGACCCGCGGCCGCGATCGTGGTCCGCGCCGGTGGGGCATCCGGAAAGTGCTTCGCGTACACCTCGTTCATCGCCTGGAAATCGGCCATGTCGGCGAGGAACACGGTGGTCTTCACGACGTCCGCGAGCGTCAGCCCGGCGCCCCCCAGCACCGCGCCGAGGTTGCGCAGCACCTGGGTGGTCTGGGCCGCGGCGTCGCCGCCGACGATCTGGCCGCTCGCGGGATCCAGGGCGATCTGGCCCGAGGTGAAGACCAGGCGGTTGCCGCCGTGGAGGCGGACGACCTGCGCCTGGCTGTAAGGGCCGATCGCCGCCGGTGCGTCCGACACGTTCAGAGGGGACTTCATGCGCGCCTCCTTGCTCGGGTCATTCGACGGTGACGCTCTTGGCCAGGTTGCGGGGCTGGTCCACGTCGCAACCGCGCAGCACCGCGACGTGGTAGGCCAGCAGCTGGAGCGGCACCACCGAGAGCATCGGCTGCAGCATCGACAGCGTGCGCGGGACGTAGATGACGTGGTCGGCGCGCGCCGCCACCTCGCGGTCTCCCTCGGTGGCGATCGCGATGATGCGGCCCCGCCGGGCGCGGACCTCGCTCATGTTGCTCATGACCTTCTCGTAGGCGCTGTCGCGGGTACAGATGAAGACCACCGGCATGTGATCGTCGATCAGCGCGATCGGGCCGTGCTTCATCTCCGCGGCGGGGTAGCCCTCGGCGTGGATGTAGGAGATCTCCTTGAGTTTGAGCGCCCCCTCGAGCGCGACCGGGAAGTTCGAGCCCCGACCGAGATAGATGAAGTTGTTGTGGTGCTTGTACTGCTCGGCGATCGCCCGCACCGCGGCGCTGCGCCGCAGGATCTCCTCGATCTTCTCGGGGATCCGCGCCAGCTCGGTCGCCAGCTCGATGCCGGACTCGCGCGACATTTCGCGCTGGCGGCCGAGCGCGAGCGTGAGCAGCGCCAGCACCGTGAGCTGGCTGGTGAACGCCTTGGTCGAGGCCACGCCGATCTCCGGCCCGGCGTGGATGTAGACGCCGCCGTCCGACTCGCGGGCGACGGTCGATCCCACGACGTTGACGATTCCGAGCGAGCGTGCCCCCTTGCGCTGGGCCTCGCGCATCGCCGCGAGCGTGTCCGCGGTCTCCCCGGATTGGGAGATGACCAGCACCGTGGTGCCGTCCTCGAGCACCGGGTTGCGGTAGCGGAACTCGGAGGCGTACTCGACCTCGACCGGGATGCGCGCGTGCTCCTCGATCATGTACTCGCCCACCAGTCCCGCGTGCCAGGAGGTGCCGCAGCCGAGGATGATCAGCCGGCGGATGTCGCGCATCTCGTCGGCGGTCATGTTGAGCCCGCCGAGACGGGCCAGCCCTTCGACGGTGTTGAGCCGGCCGCGCAAGCCGTTACGCACCGAGTCGGGCTGCTCGAAGATCTCCTTGAGCATGAAGTGGTCGAACCCGCCCTTCTCGATCTGGGCGAGGTCCCACTCGACCTCGTGCACCGCCTTGTCCACGCGCACCTGGCCGATGGTCGCGGTGTGGAAGCCGTCGCGCGTGAGCACCGCCATCTCGCCGTCGTCGAGGTAGACCACCTGGCGCGTGTGCTCGACGATCGGGGCGACGTCCGAGGCGAGGAAGTACTCGCCGTCGCCGATCCCGACCACCAGCGGGCTGCCCTTGCGGGCCCCGATCACGACGCCGGGTTCGTCGGCGCTCATCACCGCGATGCCGTAGGTGCCGTCGACGTCCGCCAGCGCGCGGCCCACCGCCTGCTCGAGCGACAGGTCGAGGCGCACGTACTTCTCGATCAGGTGCGCGAGCACCTCGGTGTCGGTCTCGGTGGCGAAGCGGTGCCCCTCGGCCTCGAGCGCCGCCTTGAGCACCGAGTAGTTCTCGATGATGCCGTTGTGCACCAGCGCGATCCGGCCGTTGGAGTCGGTGTGCGGATGGGCGTTGCGGTCGTTGGGCTCGCCGTGGGTCGCCCACCGCGTGTGCGCGATGCCGCTGGTGCCCTCGAGCGCCTGGGTTTCGAGGAGTGTTTCCAGCTCGCGGATCTTGCCGGCCGCCTTGACCACGCGCAGGCGGCCGTCCTGCTGGATCGCCACGCCGGCGGAGTCGTATCCGCGATACTCGAGGCGCTTGAGCCCCTCGATCAGGATCGGCAGGCAGGAACGGTTGCCGACGAAGCCCACGATGCCGCACACGATGCGCTACCTCCTCAGCCCGCCGGGCGCAGCGCGAGCCGTGCCTGCTCCACGAGCGCCCGGGTGCGCCGCGCGTCCGGTGACTCCGCGATCAGCCGGACCACCGGCTCGGTCCCGGACGGACGAACGTGCACCCATTCCTCCTCGCGGCTGAAGCGGAGGCCGTCGGTCGCGTCCGCCGCGTACGCCTGAAAACTCTCTCGCAGCCGGGCCGCGGCTGGCGCCCACGGCTCCTCGGACCGCTCCACCTTTTCCTTCAGCATCGCCAGGCGGGGCAGCTCGTCGGCGAGGGATCGCAGTGTGCGGCCACTGGCGGCCATCGCCTGCGCCACCAGCGCCACGGCCACCAGGCCGTCGCGCCCGAAGTGCGCCTCCGGCACGATCATGCCGCCGTTGCCTTCGCCGCCAGCCACCGCGTCGCGCTTGCGCATCTCGGCCACCACATGCGCTTCTCCGACCGCGGTTCGATAGAGCGGCGCCCCCCCGCGAGCGCAGACGGCATCCACTATACGGGAGGTGGAAAGGTTTGTCACCACGGGACCTACGCGGCGCTCCAGCACCACGCGAATGCCCAGCGCCAGGGTGTATTCCTCGCCCAGCGGCAGACCGGCGTGGTCCACGAGAGCGGCCCGATCGGCGTCCGGGTCGAGCGCCACGCCGGCGTCCGCACCCCCCTCGCGCACCGCCCGCCCCAGCGCCCCCAGGTGCTGCGGAAGCGGCTCCAGCTCGCGAGTGAAGACCCCGCTCGGCTCGCAGTCGACCTCGATCACCTCGGCGCCGAGCTCGCGCAGCAGCCGCGGCACCGCCACGCCCCCCACGCTGGCACAACCGTCCACCGCGACGCGCAGCCGCCGCGCCCGGATCGCCGGCGCATCCACGTACGGCAGACCGAGCACGCGCTCGAGATGCCAGGCGAGCGCCCCGGGCTCGGCACGCTCGCCGCCGAGCGCATCGAAGCGCGACCACAGGTCGCGCCCCAGCTCGTAGGCCGCGCGCACCGCGGCGCTCTCCTGCGGCCCGAGGAACTCCCCGCGCGCGGAGAGGAACTTGAGCGCGTTCCACGGCGCCGGGTTGTGGCTGGCCGTGATGATGATCCCGCCCGCAGCACCCAGGCGCTCGACCGCGATTTGGGTGGCGGGCGTGGTGGCGAGCCCCAGGTCCACGAGATCGCGCCCGGCGCCGGTGACCCCCGCCGCCACCGCCCGGAGCACCATCGGACCCGAGCGCCGGGCATCCCGCCCGACGACGATCGGACCCGGCGGAGCGGCGCGGGCGAACGCCGCGGCGAAGCCGGCGATCACCGGCGGCGTCAGCGTCTCGCCGACGACGCCGCGCACACCGGCGACCGAGATCATCAGGGAGCGGGGCATGGTGGCGACTCACTGGGACGCGGGCTCGGTTGGAGCCACGCACGGGGTGGGGAGAGGGTTGGGTGGCACAAGGCAAGAGCACGATACGCGAGGCGGCGGCGGGCGCACAACGCGGCGGCCTCTGCCCGCGGTCGTTCCCGGCCGGTCGTAGGGGCCGACGTGCCACACTCGGTGGTGTGCCCCGCCCGGCGTCGGACCGTTCGTGTCTGCGGTCATTCCTGGACTCCAACAGGTCGACTCATCCAGCGACCGGCGGTTCGCTCTCGTGGTTCCCCGGCGATCGCACCGGCATCGCCCCCCGGCCAACTGCCGGTGACTCCCCCATGCGCTCGCGGCCCGCGACGGGAACGTTGCGATCGCCGGCGCGGCTCGCGAAGATTTTTCTTGACGGCTTCCAAAGTGCGGGTCGCCGCGCTTTCGCCGCCGCGCCCGCGAACGCGCCCTGACGCGCGCAGGATCGGCGCCGGCGGCCTGTTTCTGCGCGGAGCGGGAAAACTCTCGTCGCGCTCCGCTCGCCGCGTCCTGTGCGGCTCCCAGAGCGCCGCGATCGGTCGTGCTACAAAGGAAACCGCCCTCGAGCCCGTTGGCCCCCGAAGCCAATACCCGCCCCCGGGAGACTCGGGTCATGAGCGCCTACTCGCTCTCCCACCTGAGCGACCATGCCCTGCTGCGCGACTTGACGGCGCTGGTTGCCCGGGACCGCACCACCACGGCCGCCCTGCTCGCCCACATCGGCGAGGTCGACGCGCGGCGGCTGTATCTGCCGGCCGCCCATCCGTCGATGTACG
>MFFQ01000038.1 GCA_001780165.1 Candidatus Eisenbacteria bacterium RBG_16_71_46
GCCCCGGGCGTGAGCTCCGCGCTCGGATTCACCGGCGGAGTCCCGAGCTCCGTCTGAGAACGCCCGCCGGGCTCCGTCCGCAAACACCGGAGGGCAAGGCGTCGCGAGAGCGTCGCGTCCATCGTGCGCCGTGCCCGGCGGGCCGGAGCGGGCAGGGAACGGAGCGCGGGCCGCTCGGAGTCGTGGCCTTCCGGCCACGTCGGAGCGAGGAGCCGACCGCGCAACGCAGCCCGCGGGCGTTTGCGAACGGCGCCTAGCGGCCCGGCGGCGGTGCCATCGACGGGTCGTGACACTGGATGCACAGCGCGCGCTTCGGGTCGTAGTTCATCAGCTGCGGCAGCGGCGCGGCGTGCGGGTCGTGGCAGCTGGTGCACGACAGCGGCCTCCCGGTGCGCGGATCGGGCTTCGACGATTCGTATTTGTGGAAGTGCTTCGACATGTCCGGGTGGCAGTTCATGCACAGCCGGGTCGTGGCCTCCTTGAGCAGCTTCGGCTGATCCGAGGAGTGGCTGTCGTGGCACGTCACGCAGCCCTGATCGAGCGCCTGATGCCTGACCGCGCCCTCGAACAACTTGCGGTCGTGGCACCCCAGGCACAGCGCGTCCCCCTTGCGCACCACCGACGGCTCTCCCGCCCCCCCGTGCGGCCCGTGGCAGGCGAGGCACTTCTCGGGGCTGTTGACCGGCGCGTGCTGGTATTTCTTCGCGAACTTGGGACGCTCGGTTTCGTGGCACTTGAAGCACAACTCCGGGACTCTCGCCACGGTCGCGCTGGCGCCCTTCACGGTGTGGCAGGAGGCGCAGTCTCCACGTAGGAACGGGATGTGGGCGGCCGGCAGGAGCAGACCCACCCGGCCCTTCGCCTGCACGTGCGGGTCGTGGCAGGAGGTGCAGCGCACCGCCGCCATGTCCATGCCGGGGTGCTTGGCGGCCACCTTGGCGTTCGCGGGCGAGTGACACGACGTGCAGAGCGCCGCCCCGGCCCGCCGCGTCATACCCGGAAAGTCCGAGCCGTGGCTGGCGTGACAGGAGAGGCAGAGGCCCATCCCCACCGGCGCGTGCGGGACCCCCTGCTCGAGGCGCTGCGCGAGCGCGGTATGGCAGGACTCGCACAACTGAACGGCCTTCTTCTTGAGCAAGCCGGTATTGGGGCTCTGGTGCGGCTCGTGGCACGTGGCGCACTCCCCGCCCGCCGCCGGCGGGTGACCATGCGTCTTCGTGGCGTCGGCGATGACGCCGGCGTGGCACTGGTTGCACAGCTTCTGCGGCGCCTCGATCAACAGGCCCTGGCGATCGGAGGCGTGCGGCGTGTGGCAGCTCACGCACTCGCCGGTCTTGACCGGGGGATGCAGCTTGGCCCCGGCGCTCGCGGGCTTCGCCACATCGTGACAGCGGACGCACAGCTGTCCGCCCGGCGCCTGGAGGTTCCTGGCCCCGGGGGCTCCCGATTCGCCATGGCACGTCGTGCAGTCGCCCTCCCGGAAGCCGGGATGCGCGTTGGCGCCGAGCAGGGGCGAGCCCTTCGACGCGTGAGGCACATGGCAGCTCAGGCACTTCGCGCCCGAGAGGTCCGCTCCCTTGTGCCGGGATCGCAGCGCCGCGTCGGAGGGGTCGTGGCACTCCGCGCACAGCGCGGGCACCGCTTTGACCAGCGCCGGCGCGACCGGGCCGCCGTGCGGATCGTGGCAGGTGATGCAGTCGCCGCTCTCCACCGGCGCGTGCACGCGGTCGCCCTGCTTGCCGATCCCGCCGTGGCAGGTGGCGCACACGGCGCCACCGCTCTGCTTGAGGAGCTTGTCGTTCTTGGCGCCGTGTGGCTCGTGGCAGGCGGCGCACTGGCCCTGTTTCGCCGCGGTGTGGGCACCGGCGAGCGCGAGCTTCCTGCCGATCTCGGCGTGACAGGTCGTGCACAGCTCCTGCGGCGTCGAATTCAACAGCGCCGCGGTCACCCCACCGTGCGGGTTGTGGCAGGTGAGGCACTGGCCTTCCTTGGCCGGCGCGTGGGGCTTGGGCGCCGCCACCTCGCGCTCCACGCCCGGGTGGCACGACTCGCAGAGCTTCGCCTCCTCGACCTTGGCGAGCTTGGGCTGTGGCGACTGGTGCGGATCGTGGCAGGCGGTGCAGTTGCCGGCCCTGAAGGGGGGATGGGATTCGGTCCCCGCGGTCTTCTCCACCCCGGAATGGCACGACAGGCACAGCGCGCGCTCGTCACGCTTCAAGAGGTGGGCCTGCTTGCCGCTGTGCGGCACGTGACAGCGCAGGCAGTCCTTCTGCGCGGCAGGCGGGTGGGTGCCACTCCCCGCAAGCCGCGTGGCGAGGTCCTGGTGGCAGGCGAGGCACATCTCGCCGTTGTCGCTCTTGACCAGGTGCTCGCGGCTCGAGCCGTGCGGCTCGTGACACGACGCGCACTGCCCCTGCGCGAACGCCTTGTGGACCACGGGCTCGGCGAGCTCGTCTTTCATGTCGTGGCAGTCCCCGCAGATCGCGGACTGCTTGCCCTTGAGGAGGGCGAGCTCTCCGCGGTGGGGATCGTGGCAGGTCAGGCACTGCCCGTCGGCGGCGGGCGGATGGGGATGAGCCTGTTGGTCGAGAGCGGCGCGGTCGGGGTGGCAGGTCACGCACAGCTCGGGCACCTCGGCGACCAATTTCGCCGTCGGCTGATTGCCGGACATCTCGTGGCACGAGGCGCACTCGCCCGAGGCCACCGGCGGGTGGCTGTCGGCGCGCAGCAGCCCGGCGCTGGCCGAGGCGTGCGGCGCGTGGCAGTCGAGGCAGGCCAGCCCCCCGCGCACCACCTTGGCGTGCTTGGCGTCCACCTCGGCGGGCGCATGGCAGCCCGCGCACAGCGCCTGCGGCGCCGCCTTGAGCAGCCCCGCCTCCTGGGCACCGTGGGCCTCGTGGCAGGAGGCGCAGGCGCCCGACTGGAACGGCGCGTGCTGGACCGAGAGCGCGGTCTCCTTCCGGGTCACGGTGTGGCAGGAATAGCAGGTCACCTCGGGGCCGCCGCTGCGGATCATATGGGGGAGATCGCTCGCGTGCGGATCGTGGCACGCGACGCAGCCGCCCTGGCTGAAGGCCGGGTGCTCGTGCTCGAACACCGCGTCCTTGAGCTGGCCGTGGCAGTCGAGGCACAGGGCGGTTATGGCCTTCTTGAGCACGAGTTGCTGGGTGAACCCGTGGCTCAAGTGGCAGTCGCCGCACTCGGCCTTCGCCACCATCGGATGCACGTACTTCTTCTGGAAGCGCTTCTTCGCATCCTTGTGGCAGTCGTAGCAGGTTCGTGCCGGGGCGCTTCGGGACTTGGCCGCCGCCACCCGACCGCCGCCGGCCACCACGGCCAGCGCCGTGGCGACCGCGAGGACCGCCAGTGCCGCCACGAGGCGGCGCGTGTGCGTCCCTCTTTCAGCCGAAGTCATCGTGGCTTGCCTCCGGCGGCCGTGGTGTCGCGCAGCGCCTTGTTGAGCAGCGGCTCGTGATTCTCGAAGTCGATGCGCAGGACCTGGAACGCCAGCACCGCCCGGTTCGAGAAGTGCGGCGGGAAATTCAGGAACGCCCAACTCGTGTCGTGCGGCGCGCCCTTTTCCTTCACCACGATCCGAACCGCGGGGTTCCTGGGCTCGTCCGTGCGGGAGACGACCTTCCGGTCGCGCCCGATCGTGAAGTCCGGAACGAAGTCGATGATGCGGGCGGTCATGTCGGTGTCGCCGATGCGGAAGTCCTTCTTGAAGCCGACGGTGTCCACCTCGGCGAAATTCTGGAACACCCGGTGATTCACGCGCAGGACGACGCGGCGCACCTTGAGCGAGGTCCGGGTCGGAGCGGGTCGGGACTTGGACGAGGCCTTGGGCGCCTTCGATCCGGCCACCGGCGCCTTCGCCGGCACGGCCGGGGGCACGCCCGGCGCCGCGTCCGGCGGCGCCACCGCGGTCGAATCACACAGCGCGGGAGTTGCGGCGAGCACGCCCACGACCACCATCAGACCCAGCCACCAGCGCCTCATTGCGAGCCTCCTGCGTGAGAGGCCGGAGCGATCGCGAGCCTCCGGAATCCCTCGAAGATCCGCGTGGCCAGCGTCTCTGCCACGCGATTCAGGTCGAGCTGGCGGCCCCAGCCGAAAACGGTTTCTCCATCCTCCCCGGTGCGGAAGCCTCCATCCGCCCACACCACGCGGGCGGTCGCCACGTCCACCAGCCGGATCGCGACGCCCACCGAGGGCACCTGGCCGTCGGGCGTGGAGATCATCCCGGCATCGAGGATGGTGCCGACCAGCGCGTAGCGCGCCCCGGTCTTCTCCCCGATCGTCTTGAGCTGCTCGGCCGTGAGCGAGCCGGTGTCACGCAATCGGAGCTCCTCGATCAGCTTTTCGGCCTCTCCGTAGTCCACGACCTCGCAGGTCCCGGTGCGCACCAGCTCGGTGAAGAAGATGCGCGAAATGACCTCGGCCTGCCCGATGCGGCCCGAGAGATTGGCGAGCGGCACCATCACCACGTTGGGATGGTCGGCCAGCGGGCTGCCCGCGGTCCGCATGAGGCGCGGGGTGGCGGCGCAACCCGAGACCACAACGAGGCCCACCGCGCCGATCCGCATGAGCCGGTGAGGCTGCATTCCCCGTCCCTCCTGCATCGATCAAAACGCCTGGTGCTGCAATCCCGCCACGACCTGGCGGCACGCCTGCTGGGTCAGCGCGCCGAAGCTCCGGGTGCTCGAGCCGCCCACCACCGGCAGGCGCCCCCGGCCCTTCTTGCTGATGGACGTCCGCCACACCACGTTGCCGGTCGCCGCGTCGATCATCTCGACGTCGAAGCTGAGCACCGCCGTCTCCTCGCCCCCCAGGCGCTGGACCTGGTACTCGGTGACGGCACCGCGCACGAACCCCTGGACCCCGAGCAGCGCAGCGGCCTCGACGAACTTCTCCTGCGAAATCGCGCGCGACGGATCGTTGGCGACCACCCCGATCCGCTCGAACACCGCCGCGGTCTGCGCCGGCTCCACGATGCGATAGCGGTCCGCGATGATCAGCTCGGTCATGAACGCGCGCGAGATGCGCTCGGCGGCGAAGCGGTCCGGGCTCAGGTTGGTGAACGGCAGGAACGCGACCTTCTTGTACAGGGTCATGTCGGCCTGCGGATTGACGTAGAGCCGCGGCCCTGCCGCGCAGCCCGCCGCTCCCAGCGCGGCGGTGGCGACGACGCAGGCCGTGATCATCGTCCGAGGTCGCAACGGTCTCATCTCCCGAATCGGTAGGTGTAGGAGGCGTCGTACTGCCGGGCCTCGGTGCTGCGGTTGGGCTCCACGACGGTGAGGCCGCCTGACACGGCCCATCGCCGGCCCGGCCCCCATGCCACCCGGGCGCCCGCGAGCTCGCGGCCCGGCACCAGGCTCACCAGCGCGTTGGACTGCGCCGAGCTGGTGCGGGCGTAATTGCCGCTCACCTGGATTCCCGCGCCAGGCGACCACTGCACCGACGCGGTGGTGGAGGTGGTCCTCGGGTCGTTGCGCGGCGGAACCCCACTGCTGCTCACGTTGCCCAGCATCTCAAGGGTCCGAAACGGAGTCCAGCGTACCTCGACCGTCCGGCTCCGCGAGCTTCCGGCCGCGAGCGAGTCGCCCGAGCGGATCTGGTAGCGATGTTCGCCGAGCCGGGCGCGGAACGATCGCCACGGCGAGGCGGTCAGGCTCAGGGACCACTGCGAGACCACGCGGCGGCTGGCCGACGCATTGCGATCGACCGACACCTGGTAATCTCCGCCCGCTTCCAGCCCGCGCCGGAGCCGCCACTTCGACGAGGTGCGCGCCTGCGTGGTCGCGACCACGGACTCGCGGGGATTCCAGGTCAGGCTCTGCGACACGGTCGCATCCGCGTCCCAATCCGGGCGCACGCGGCCGCGCATCGACGCGGTGCTCGACACGAAGCGCTGCAGTTCGCTTCCCCGACCGCTGCGCAGCGTGCGCGCGCCGGCCGAGCCCTGCAGGCCCAAGACCGGCGTCGGCCGCCAGCTCCCCAGGAGTTGGGCCTCCTGGTCGGTGAAGCGGCTGCTCAGCAGATACTCCTGCTCGGTGTGCTGCAGGTTGTACGAGACGTTCCAGCCCAGCTTCGGGGTCTGCTGGTAGCTTCCGCTCAACGAGGCCGCCTGGGTGAGGACGCGATTCTGGATGGTCCCGCTCGGCCCGCGCACGAAGCGCCGTGCGTCGTAGTCGAGCCGGAGCCCGGCGTTCGGACGCGGTACCACCCCGAGCCCGAGCCCGGCATCGTAATAGCGCTGAACGGGTGCGCCGAGCGACGACGGCCGGATGCCCTGGGACACGTCGCCGTACCCCGCCCGCAGGTTCAGCGGCCCCCGGGTCCACCCCATCCGGGCGTTGCGCGTGTCCTGCGTGTTCTCGGCCGAGAGGGCGTCGGGGGCGTGATGGAGCCGGATCCACGACAGGTCCACGCGCGGCAGGCGCGCCGGGCTCACGTAGGCGCTCACCACGCTCTGCTCCGAGCGGAAGCCGACAGTCCGCACCGCACCGGTATCCACCACGCCACCCCCGGAACCGATCGCCGCGACCTGCCGGGTCGCGATCGTGGGCCGGTACGACGCGATCAAGCCGACGACCGGGTGGGCGAGGCGGAACTGGCCGTAGGGGGTCTCGGAGCGTTCGTTGCGGTCGATGAAGCTCTGGCGGTCGTACTGGCCCTGGACCGCCAGGAAGAGCTGATTGCCGAAACGCCGGGTGACGGAGGCGAGGTAGTTCTGGGTCCAGAACGATCGCACGAACGTGGTGTCACTCGCGCTGCCGTCGGGATGGAACACGCGCCCTTGAAGCTCGAGCCGCTGGTACTTGAACTCGAGCGAGCCGGTCTGCGCCCCGGCTCCGACCGGCCACAGGCAGAGGATCATCGCGAGTCCGAGCGCCGCCCACGCCACGCCCCCACCGCCCCTCGGGCCCCGGTCATCTCGCATAGTTCAGGATGTACGACTCGGTTCCGTGGCAGGTGGGCGTGCAGCTGCCGCCGGTGGACGTCTCGGTGTAACTGACGATCCCGGGGATGCGGCCGGTGACGACGAGGTGCGGCCGCGTCGTCGAGCCGTGGGTTTCGTGGCACGCGTAGCAGGGCACGTTCTCACCCCGGACGTGGCCGGCGTGACCCTTGTCGACCGCGGGAGCGTTGAAGCGGGAACCGGCCAGCACGACGTCCGGCGACGCGTCGTCCGCGTACACGGCGAAGGCGTGGCAGGCGAAGCAGATCTCGCCCGCCGTCGTCATCCGCGGGGCGGAGGACGCAGTGTAGGGCCGATTCAGGATGTAGCGATAGAGCGAGCCGTGGGGTCCGCGCGTCGTCGGATCGTCGCTGCCGTGGCAGTCGCCGCACCGCGTGCGCGACGTCGCGTCCCATCCGGGGGCGAAGGCGAGCCCCGAGATGTTCGGGTTTCTACCCGCCGCCTCCACCGGGTGGTAGGAGGGATTGTTGGGGTTGAGCGCGCGCGCGAGATCGGTCTGGCCCGAGGGCTGCGTGGTCCACGACGAGTGACACTTGAAGCACAGCTGCCAGTCGCCCCCCGGCGAGGAGAGCGTGTCCGAGGCCGGGATGAACTCGTAGCCCGGCGGCGCGCCGGCCCCACCGTTGAACACCGCGATCCGGCTCACGCCCAGCAACAGGCTGGAGGCGGCATCCGGCCTCGGCTGGAGCGTGGCCTCGGAGCGCGCCACGTGCGGGTTGTGACAGTCCACGCACTCGGCGTGGCGCCGGTTGGCGGGCGTGATGCCGAAATCGGTGGGCAGCGACTCGGTCGGGCCGGTGTGCCGGTCGGAGTAGTCCTGGCCGGGATGGCGGTAGGGCTTGAGCTGGTCGTTGCGGACGTTGCTCGTGGCCGGGCTCCCGTCGTGACAGGCGAGGCACTGGCCCTCCTCGCGCACCAGCCCGAGGAAGGGGATAACGCCGAGGGCGTCCCGCCAGCCGTGCGGATCGTGGCAGTTGAGGCACTTCCCGGCAGGGCCCGGCTCGACGCGGGCGGGCGGTACGGGACCGGGCCAGACCATCTCGGGGCTCGCGCCGTGGTCGGAACCGTCGTAGAGCCAGGGGCCGCCGTAGCTGCCGCCCTCCCAGGCGGTGGAGTGACAGCCCAAGCACAGCGAGTTGTCGTTGGGGCCGGTCAGGGCGTGCGGCTCGGGCACCGTGCCTTCGGCGTGCATCGTGTGACAGCGCTCGCAATCGCCCGCGTGCGGACCCTGCGAGAGCACGCGCGTGATCGCGAGCGGAGTCCGGGGAGAGAGCCGATCGGGTGCGGCCGCGATCAACGCCCCGGCCGCGAGGAGGCCGCCCGCGAACAGGGCGAGTGCCGCGATCGCGGGCAAACGGCGGAGCTGCGGCGGGCGACGCATCGAGCGGGGCTCCCTCCTGGCCTGTGACTCAAATGGTGCGGGCCTTGCGGCCCGCACCATCGAGCTTACTCGGTCTGCCGTGACGGTCTAAAGCGACCGCCGGGTCGGACTAGGGGTTCAGGGCGTAGGAGCCCTGCGAGTGACACTGCAGACACAGGTCCTTGTACTGGCCGCCGTCGCCTTCCTCGCTCGGCGTAGGCGAGCCGGTGGAGCCGTTCATGAAGATCAGGCCGAACCCGTTCTTGTTCCCATGCGCCTTGTGGCAGCTGAAGCACGAGGGCGTGAGCACGCGCGGGTCGGTCGGAGCCGGCAACCAGTTGTTGTTCGGCGCCATCACCTTCACCCGATTGATGCGGGTGTAGTAGCGGTTGACGTAGCTCGAAACGAAGGACGACGAGTCGGTCGGCGCGCCGGTCCCGCTGAGCCCAGGATCGGTGCCGATGTTGACGTCGGCGTTCGGGTGACGAACCCACGGGTTGTCGGGTTCGGTGCTGGAGCCGCCGGACTGGCCGCCGACTTCGGGGCCACCTGCGGTGCCGTGGAAGTTGGTGTGGCAGGTCTTGCACCAGTTCGCGTAGCGGCTCGCCTTCTGGTCCGGCTCGTTGAAGTCGACGTCCTGGTCGGTGTAGGCCAGCGCCGAGCGCTCGAACACGTCCTTGGTGATGTCATTGGTGCTGGCCGCGTACGTCAGGCTCTTGCCGCCGAAGATGCCGCGGTTGAGCAAGTTCCGGTACTGGGTCGCGATGCCGTGCTGGGCGTGGCAGTTGATGCACTCCAGGCCCTCGACGGGATCGGGAACGAAGGTTCCGGTCCCACCGGGAGGCGGCAACGCGCTGTACAGCGTGTGGCCGTCGGTCTCCTCGTAGCCGGTCGGATTGGTGCCGTGACCGGATGCGAGGGTGAGGGCTCCGGCCTGACGCCGGGTGGCTCCGGATGCCGACACGCCGACGACATCGGGGACTCCTGTGTTGCCGTCGTGGCAGGACATGCACAGCGCGTTCGGCTCCTGGCGGAGCAGATACTCGTGCGGACCGCCCACAGGCGCGGGCGGCTGCTGGCCCAGCCAGGGATAGTCATGCGACTGGCTGGCATGCAGCGAATGGCAGTCGGTGCACACGAGGGTGGCGCCGACGTGGTAATCGCCGGCCACAGCCATCGCTGGCAGTGCCCCCAGGTACACGACCATGAGCAACAGGACGAGGCGTTTCATGTCTACTCTCCGGTCGTTCAGAGGATGTTGCGGGACGATTGCTGCTGTGAAAAACGACTGGATCGGAAGCTGCCCTTCAGAGCGGTCCTCCTTTCGAGACGGAACGGTACGGTCTTCAGCGCGCTCATCGAGCCCTCATCACCTGGATTCGATTCCCCACCCGTTCCGCGACGGCGAGCAGCTCTCGGCCGTCGCTCGCGAGCGCGCAGGGGTTGAGAAACTCGCCGGGGCCGTTCCCCGCCCCACCCACCATTTCCACGAGCGTCCCGGCGGAATCGAAAACTTGCACGACTTGCCTGAGGCCGTCGCTCACCCAGATGCGTCCGTCCGCGGTCACGGTGACGCCGCTGGGAAACGAGAAGTTGCCCGGCCCGTGATCGTGGACGCCGAAGCCCTGGAGGCAGGCCCCGGCCGGGTCGAAGATCTGGACCGCGTAGCGGGTCTTGAGGCACGTGACCACGGTGCGCAGGTCGGGCGTCACCGCGATCCCGGTGATGGCGCTCAACTGCCCGGAGTCCGCGCCCGGGACGCCCCACGCGCCGATGCGCCGGTAGTCGCGGTCGAAGACGTAGACGCGGCCGCTGTCGCCGCGCGTCGCCACCAGGATGGTCCCGTCGGGCCGCACCGCGAGGGCGCCGGCGCCACTCTTGAGCGGATCGTCGTCGGGCGCCGGCAGATCGAGCCGCGCCACTGGTCGGCCACGGACGTCGAGCACGTCCACCCAGGAGACCCGCTGATCGGAGAGCAGGATGCGGCCGCGGCGGTCGATCGCGAGCTGGCTCGGCATGCCGTCGATCAGCGCGCCATCCGGGCCGGGCACCTCGTGGAGGAACATCCCGAGCAGGACACCGTTGGTGTCGAACGCGGCGACCTCGTGCCGGCCGTTGTCGGACACCAGGATCTCGCCGTGCAGGGAATCCACCGCAACGCCGCCGATCATCATGAACGGGACGCTGAGGTCGCGGCCGTAGAACGCGGTGTAGGGTTTCGCCGTGGGCTGGGCGGCCGCCGCCACGGCCGCCAGCGCCACGAGCAGCCCGAGGAGGCTGGCCGCCACCCACCGGCCGCCCGCGCTCGCCGTCACCTCCGCCGCGCGCGCATCGCTGCGGCGTGGCGCGACCGCGGTCTTGCGGCCGTGAGGAGTGACGTTGGGCGGGTGGGCGGGGTGCATGGCGGTGCCTCTCCAGGCGTGATGCGCGCAGCTAAGCGCCGCGCGCGATTCTCTTTACAGGGCAATGTCAGTGCCAGCGCGTAGGTAGTTTTGCGGGTTCGGTTATCTCCTTGTGAAACAATGCACAAGCGGCCCGACGTCCCGCCTGCCACCGGCCCCGCGAGGCCCGACCGGGCCTACATGGCATGACACGGTGACAGGATTCTGACAGAGTGACCGCCTTCGGAGGCCATTTCATGCGGCCGAACACCTCGTCGGAAGCCGCGCGCCCACTGCGTGGAGCACGGTGCGTGAGGGGAGCGTCGCGCGCAGCGCGTGCACCGCGGCAGCGCGCGCGGAGCGCGACGGGGCGATCACCCGCACGCCGTCGCTCGGCGCTCTCATGCGCCGCGCGCGCGAACCCGTCCGCGTGGATCGGGCGCCGGGCACGCATCGCGCCCGTTCGCGTGATGCGCCGGTCGCGCGGACTTCGCCGCGCGGCGCATGCGAGCGGTGACGGAGCCCCTGCGGGGCACGGAATTTGCAGCCCGAAGTCCGTGTCGATGATCCGTGCTGCAAGACCTTCGCGTCGCCCTGGAGTCGGTCGCACCCGTCCCGAGGGGACGCCAATTCTTTGTAGCGCGAATGGAGGAACGGGTTGATGAATCTCGGTGAACTGCTGCTCGTCCTTGCGGTCGCCACGGCCCTGGCCTCCAGCATCCTGTTCTTCGCCGGCGTGCGGGGTCGCGCGGCGCCCGCGGCCGCGCGCTGGGCCTTCGCAGCGCATGCGGGGGCGCTGGTCGTGGCATTGGTTACGCTGTGCGCGCTGTTCCTCGCGCACCGCTTCGAGTACGCCTACGTGGCGCAGTACAGCTCCCGGGCGCTGTCGCCCGCGCTCACCCTGGCCGCCACCTGGGCCGGCCAGGAGGGCAGCATCCTGCTGTGGGCGGCCTTCGGCGCGCTGATCGGGCTCGCGCTGCTGCGGCAGCCGGGGCGCCTCGCGCAACCGGCGATGTTCTTCGTCAGCCTCACCCAGGCCGCACTCGTCGGCCTGCTGTTGATCCGGAGCCCGTTCGCGCGCAACGCGATCGTCCCCGCCGACGGGCTCGGGCTCAATCCGCTGCTGGAGGACCCGTGGATGGTGGTCCATCCACCGGTGCTGTTCCTCGGCTACGCCGCGCTCATGGTGCCGTTCGCGCTGACCGCCGCCGCGCTCGCCCGCAAGGACTACGCGAACTGGCCGCGCATGGTGTGGCCGTGGTCGCTGTTTGCGGTGGTCACCCTTGGCGCCGGCATCGCCCTCGGCGGGATCTGGGCCTACAAGGTGCTGGGGTGGGGCGGCTACTGGGGCTGGGACCCGGTCGAGAACGCCTCGCTCATTCCCTGGCTGGTCAGCGTGGCGCTGCTGCACGGCCTGCTGATCCAGCGCACGACCGGGGCGGCGATCCGCACCAGCCTGGCGCTCGGCATCGTCGCCTGGGTCACCGTGCTGGGCGGCACCTACCTCACCCGCAGCGGGGTGCTCCAGGACTTCTCGGTCCATTCGTTCGCGGACTCGGGGATCAACGGGCCGCTGATCGGCATCCTGCTCGGCACCACGCTCACCGGCGCGGGTCTGCTGGTGGCGCGGTGGCGCACGATCGCCACACGCGATACCACCTCGCCCGCGGTCTCGCGCGAGTCGGCGCTGTGGCTGGGGCTCGGCACCGTGCTGGTGCTCGCGGCACTGGTCACGCTCGGCACCACGGCACCGCTGCTCACCGCGATCGCGGGCAAGCCGGCCGCGGTGAGCACGAAGTTCTACGAGCAGGTGAGCCTGCCGCTCGGGATCGCCCTGGTGCTGCTGATGGCGGTGGCGCCCGCCCTGCGCTGGTCGCGCCAGCGCGGGGTCGGGTGGATCGCGGCGATGGCGCCGGGGTTGATCGCCGCGGTGGTGCTGTCGCTGGTCGCGTTCCTGGCCGGGGTGCGCGAGCAGGCGGTGCTCGCGCTCACCGCGTTCGCCGGACTCGCGCTGGGCGTCAACGCCGCCGTGACCGTCAAGCACTTCCGGCGCGGCTGGGCGTTCGGGGCCGGCTACCTCGGTCACGTCGGCGTGGCCGTGGCGGTGCTCGGGATGGTGATCTCGAGCGCGCTCGGGCGCAGCGAGCGCGTGACCCTGTCCGCGGGCACCCCGGTGCAGGCGCTCGGCTACACGCTCACCTACCAGGGCACGACCCCCGGCCCGCGCGGCGAGCGCGTGATGGCGGTCCACGTCGCGCGCGGCAACTGGTCGTTCGAGGCGCGCCCGACGCTGATCGACGCGCCGCGCAACGAGGGCATGATGCGCAAGCCCGCCATCCACGGCTGGAGGGACATCTACCTCTCGCCGCTCGACCTGGTGAAGGACGAGGCGCGGACCCGCGAGCCGCTGTGGCTGAACAAGGGCCAGGAGGTGCGCCTGGGCAACGCCGGGATCACCTTCACCGGCTTCCACATGACTTCCCATGAGGACATGGAGGTGCGCGCCGACCTCGCCGTGCGTAGCGCGGGCGTGACGTTCGCGGTCTCCCCGGGGATGCGTGCCGGTGCCAAGGGCAACGAGGCGATCCCGGCCCTGATCCCGGGGGTCGGTACGGTTACGATCGCGAGCATCGATGCCGACAACGGGCGGGTCGCGCTCGAGGTCCCCGAGACGGAGGCCCGCGCGCAGGCCGCGCTGCTTGAATTCAGCACCAAACCCATGGTCAATCTGGTATGGATGGGCGCGCTGCTCGCGCTGATCGGCTCCGGGCTCGCCGGCATCCGGCGGGCGGCGGAGCAGATTCCCGGGCGGCTGCGCGGGGCCACTCCGTCCCCGAGCCGTCAGGCATAGGCCTCACCGGGTCCACCGCCGGTCTTCAGGAGATCCTCGTCATGTCCAGCCAGTCGCGGCGCCCGAGGCCCTCGACCCAGTGGGGCTGCGGGTTCGGGGCTCCCGCCGCCGGGCGCCCGAGCAGTGGGAGGCACGATGGCTGAAACGCAGCAGCAGCCCAATGCCGCACCGCCGGATGGCCCGACCAGCCGCCGCGGGTTCCTGACCTGGCTCACGCGCGCCTTCCTGGGGCTGTGGGGGCTGGGTGCAGCGGGCGTCATCGGCGCCTACGTGAAGGCGCCGGAGCGGGGCGAACGCATCGCCCAGCGCCTGGTGCGCGTGGGCCTGCTCGATGACCTGCGCATCGGCGAGGGCCGTCTGGTGCGCCACGGCATCACGCCATTCTTCGTCGTGCGACTCGACCAGTCCCGCATCGTGGCGCTCTCGGCCGTCTGCACGCACGTGCGCTGCATTCTGGGCTTCGACCGCGAGCGCCGCATACTGGTCTGCCCGTGCCACGATGGCCGCTTCGACCTCGCCGGCAACGTGATCTCCGGCCCGCCGCCGCGGGCGCTGCCCAGCTACACGGTCTCGGTCCGCGCGGGCGAGGTGTTCGTCCAGCTATGAGCGAGGCCCCGCGGAACGCCACGCCCGACCCCGGCGACACCGCGCGCGCCGCGCGTGGCGGCTGGGTGGAATGGCTCGAGCGCAGGATCAACCTGAGCGAGCTGTTCTCGCTGATCACGCACTTCGGACTGGTCTACACGCCGGTGGACACGCGCAAGCCGCTGCGCGAGGTGCTGCGCGAGATCGGGTCGCTCCCGGTGACCGCCTACGCGCGCTGGCCGCAGGTGCTGGGCGTGCTGGCCGCCCTCCTCTTCGCCCTCCAGACCGCGACCGGGGTGCTGCTTGCCTACTACTACCGCCCCACGCCCGAAGCCGCGTTCGAGAGCACGCGCACCATCGTGCGCGACCTGCCTTCGGGCTGGTTCCTGCACGAGATGCACGCCTGGGGGGCCTACCTGCTGGTGGCGGTCGTCGCCCTGCGGCTGATGCGCCTGTTCTGGGACGGCCTCTACCGCGCGCCGCGCGAGCTGCTGTGGTTCGCCGCGGTCGCCATGGCCTGGCTGGTGCTGCAGATGGACTTCACGGGCCGCTTGCTGACCTGGAACGCTCAGTCCTACTGGTCCACCGTGCGCGGCATGGAGGTGGTGTGGGCGCTGCCGGTGGCGGGGCCGATTCTCGCCTTCTTCCTGGGCGGGCGGGTGGTGAACGAGGACGTCCTGATCCGCTTCTACGTCCTCCACGTCATCGTGCTGCCGGCGTTCTACGCGGCCTGCATCTACGTCACGTTCGGCACGCTGCGCCGCGTCGGGCTCAGCTACCCTTCGGCCGCCGGCGCCCGCGTCGTCACCTCGTTTCGCGCGCACCTCGTGGATCTGCTCATCCTCACCGTCCTGCTGTTCGCGGTGCTGGTGACGCTCACCACGCTGCTGCCCTTCGGCTTCCTCGCCCCCGCCGACCCCTACACCACGCCGGCGGGCGTGCGTCCTCCCTGGTACATGCTCGCGACCTACGCGCTCCTCCAGCGCGCGCCGGTGCCGATGTGGCTGAGCGGCGGGGTGATGCTGGCCGCGGCGTTCGGCGTGCTGTTGCTGCCGCTGTGGGTGCGCGGTGACGGCGGCCCTCGGCACCTGCGGCGGACGCGGCTGTGGGGCGTCGTGGCCCTGGCCGTCTGGATCGTGCTCGGTATTCTGGGCGCGACGCTGGACCGGCCATGAGCGCCCGCCCGATCGTGCGCCGGTCCGCCTCGCGCTTGCACCGTCACGCCGCGGTGGCGCTCGGCCTGCTCGCGGCCGCCGCGGCGTGGGCCCAGCCGGGCGCGAGACCCGCCCCCACGCCGCAGCCCGGCGCCCTCTCGCCGAGTGCGGGACGTTGCGGAGTGTGCCATCCGGCCGAGCGCGTGAAGTTCGACGCCAGCCAGCACGCGCACGAGGGCGTGCGCTGCACCTCCTGCCACGGGGGTGACGACCGGAGCCTGACGATCGAGCTGGCCCACGGGGGCAACTTCCGCGGTCGCACGGCCCGCAAGGACATCCCCGCGTTGTGCGCTTCGTGCCATTCGGACGAAAAGATGATGCGCGCCTACAACCTGCCGGTGGACCAGTACGCGGTCTACCAGACCTCGGTGCACGGTCAGCGGCTCAAGCGCGGCGACACCGCGGTGGCGGTGTGCTCGGATTGCCACGGGGCGCACGACATCCTGGGGCCGGGGGATCCCGCGAGCCGGACCTTCGCGCCCAACATCCCGGCCACCTGCGGCGCCTGCCACGGCGACACGACTTTGATGCGCCGGCGCGGGGTGAAGGACGCCTACCGCGAGTATCTCTCGAGCATCCACGCCCGCGAGCTGCTCGACCGCGGCAACCTGCGCGCCCCGACCTGCGTGAGCTGCCATGGCGTGCACGGCGCGGCGCCTCCGGCGGTGGGCGACGTGGACAAGGTCTGCGGCCAGTGCCACACCGCCGAGCGACGGTACTTCGCCGCGAGCGCCCACATCGAGGGGATGCGCCGGGCGGGGCTGCCGGAGTGCAGTTCCTGCCACGGCGATCACGCGATCCAGGCCGCGCAGCCCGAGCGCCTGGCCACGTCGTGCGCGCAATGCCACGCCGCGGACTCGGACCAGGCCGCGCTGGGCGCCAAGCTGTGGACCGAGTACCGTGCCGCGGCCGCCGAGATCGAAAAGGCCGACTCGTTGATCACCCGCGCCGACGCGATCCCGATCCAGACCGACGACTACCGGGCCCGGATCGAGCAGGCCCGCACCTACCTGCGCGAGGCCCTGCCCGCGGCGCACTCGGTGGATCCCGTGATCGTCGGCGGCTTCACGCTGCGGGCGCGGTCGGTGGGCTCGGAAGTCGAGTCGGAGATCTACGGCAAGCTCGGCAATCTGCGCACCCGCAAGTTCGTCCTGATCCTGTTCTGGTTCTACGTGCTGGTCACCCTCGCCATCCTGAGACGCCTCCGGTACCGCACGGCGAAGGCGCACTAGTGTCCCGTCCCAGGAGTCACTTGACCACCAAGGCGCCCGCTGCGCCCGGCGGGCGAGGCGCGACGACGAAGTCGTATCCAGGAGATACGTCGAGGAGGAGCAACGCAGCCCGCCGGGATGCAGCGGGCGCCGGCTGGCAAGCGACTCCTGGGACGGGACACTAGATGGTCCGGCTCCCCGGCCTCGGCCCGGACGCCCGCCTGACGCGGTGGGTCGCGGGGCTCAGCAAGGGCCGCCTCACTCCGCGCGGGCTGCGCATCGCCAGCTTCAGCGCCGCCCTGGGGCTGGGTCTGGCAATCGTGGGTAGCTTGCTCGCGATGCAGCTGTCGTCCACGCCGACCTTCTGCGGCACCTGCCACATCATGAAACCCTACTACGAGTCGTGGAAGCACTCCAAGCACAACCAGATCGCGTGCGTGGACTGCCACATCCCCCCCGGCATCACCGCTGAGCTGCGCAAGAAGTACGAGGCGCTCTCCATGGTGGCGCGCTACTTCACCGGCACTTACGGCACGAATCCGTGGACCGAGGTGGACGACGCCGCGTGCCTGCGGTGTCACGAACGGCGCCTGCTGGAGGGCAAGGAGGTCTTCCGCAACGTGCTCTTCGACCACACCCCGCACCTCACCGAGACCCGCCGCGGACTGCGACTACGCTGCACCTCGTGCCACTCCCAGATCGTGCAGGGCAGCCACATCTCGGTCACGCCTTCGACCTGCGCGCTGTGCCATTTCAAGGGCGAGCAGCCGAACCAGGCCACCGGGGCCTGCCTGCTCTGTCACCAGATTCCCGAGCACGTGACCAGCAGCGAGGGCGTCTCGTTCGACCACAGCCAGGTGGCGCGCCTCGACATGCAATGCACCTCCTGCCACGCCGGGGTGGTGCGAGGCGAGGGCAACGTGCCGCGCGAGCGCTGCCTCACCTGCCACAACCAGGGCGACCGCCTCGCCCGATTCGGCGACCGCGACTACCTTCACCGCATGCACGTCACCGAGCACAAGGTGGACTGCATGAACTGCCACCTCCAGATCGAGCACGGCGCCCTGCCGTCCAGCGCCGCGGCCGCCACCGAGGATGCCGCCGGCGCCTGCGCCACCTGCCACGGCTCGGGCCACTCGCCCCAGCAGGATCTCTACGCCGGACTCGGCGGGCGCGGCGTCCCGCGCATGCCGGGGCCGATGTTCACCGCCGGCGTCACCTGCCAAGGCTGCCACAACCCCGAGTTCACCGCACAGCCGGCCTCGAGCGAATTGATGAGCCTGCACTCGCAGGGCGCGGGCGCGGTCTCGTGCATGTCCTGCCATGGGCCCGCCTACCTGGGCATCTACAAGGCATGGAAGCACGGCGTGGACGGGCGCGTCGACGCCCTGCGCCGCCAGCTCGAGGCCTCGGTGGGAGCGATGGGCCTCGACCCGCCGCAGGCGTGGAGCGACGCGCGCCACAACTTCGCCCTGGTGGATCGCGGCAAGGGGGTCCACAACGTCAACTTCGCCTACGCCCTGCTGGACAAGGCCTACGAGCAGATGAACCAGGCGCGGCGGGCGAAGCGGTTGCAGCCCTTGGCGCGCCCGTGGACGGTGATCGCGCAGGGCTCCGAGTCCTGCCTCAGCTGCCACCAGGGCATCGAGGGGCAGCGCGGCGCCTTCGACGGCCGGACGTTCGCACACCGCCCACACCTCACGGCGGCACAGCTCAATTGCGAGACCTGCCACCGCCCGCACGCCGAGCGCGCGCCGGGCGAGGTGGTGCGCTTCGGCAAGAACGGCTGCATGCCCTGCCACCACACCACGGCGGCGATCGACGCCCCGACCTGCGGGAAGTGCCACAGCGACGTCACCGCCCGCACCGTGACCAGCTTCCGCGGGCAGTTCTCGCACGCCCAGCACCTCGAGGCCGGGCTCGAGTGCGCCTCGTGTCACCAGATCAAGGCCGGCGACCCGCGACCGGCGAAGGAAACCTGCGCGCAGTGCCACGAGGGCGGGTAG
>MFFQ01000039.1 GCA_001780165.1 Candidatus Eisenbacteria bacterium RBG_16_71_46
GATTTGAACCCCCACACCCTTGCGGGCGCTAGACCCTGAATCTAGTGCGTCTGCCAGTTCCGCCACTTCCGCACGAAGGCCGACCCGGGACTATAGGGGTCGTTCCGGCGGCCGTCAACGCGGGCCCGCGGCCGCAAGGCGGCGGCCGCAACCGCGGGACGGCGCGCCGCTCCATGTCACCGATAGAGCGCCTTGAGCCTCCCCCAGGTCGATCCAGCCGCCGGCGTGAAATCGCAGGCGTTGGGCGCCAGCGGCGACGGCGCGCAGCCGTTGCCGGGGGGCGACGCGGTGCCGGAGTAGGGATTGAGGCCGTCGAACAGCTGCCACTCGCCGAGCGCGTCGGGCAGGCGTCCGACCGCCCGGTCGGGCGCGGCCTCGTGGCTGCGGTAGGCGTAGGCGTCCGCCAGCAGGGTCTCCGCCGCCGCGACCCGCCACAGCAGCACGGCATCGCCACCGTTGCCGAGCGAGAGCCCGAAGGCGGGCCGCCCGGTGGCGCGCTCCCAGTCGTAGGCCTCGCGCCCGAACACCACGCGCCGCGCGCCGGCACCGAGGGTACCGGCGAAGGCGTAGCGCGGCACCGAGTCGGCGTCGGTGATGAAGTAGACGCCGAGGTCCAGCGGCGAGGGGCCCGCGTTCACCACCTCCACCCACTCGTCGTCGCGCGCGGAGTACGCGCCGCTGCCGTCCCAGTCCCGCGCGGGTCCGGCGAGGATCTCGTTGAGCCGCAAAGCGTCGCCGCAGGCGGGAGCGGGGTGGGCGAGCGGGACGGCGAGGGTGGCAAAGAAGGCGAGTGGCATCAGCGCCAGGCGCATGCGGAATCCTCCGACGGGGCGAGTTCGGGGGGCGGGGCGATGGACGCAGCGAGGGCGACGGCGGTCCCCGCGACGATCGCCCACGCCCTCACCGCGGCCGTCGCGGCCGTGGTCGCCGCTGCGGTCGCGGCGGTCGCCCGGGGATCCGGCGATGTCGTGGCGGCCGCCGTGGCGGCGTACCCTCGCCGCGGCCATCGCAACCCGCGTGCCCGTGACGCAGCGCCACGCCGCCGCGCGCCACAACGCGCCCGCGCGGGCGCGCGCCGTCCACCGCGCGTGCGCGGACGTGAACGCCGTGTACGTCTACCGGAGTCGGGCAATTCTGCCGGCGCCGCGTGCCGCGCGCGTCATCCGCGCACGCGCGCACGCTTCCGCCAGTCCAGCGTCCACTGCGCGCGCGGCACCCCGCTCGCCCGGGTGAGCGCGACCGCGGCGTCGAGCACGCCTCCCGCGAGCGGCACACGCAGCTCGATGCGAGTGCGCTCCCCCGCCCCGGAGAGAGCGCGCAGCACCAGGCGGTCGTTGCCGCTCTCCGGCAGGTAGAGGCTCTCTCCGCGCCGGGTGCGGTACGCGGTGTGCGCGACCCGCAGCCGCGCGCCCAGGGGTGCCGCGATCTCGACGCGCGCGGCGGTGGCCACGCGCACCGCGGCGCGCGCGAAGGGGCGCTCGCCCCAGGTCTCGTGACGCAGCACCAGCGCCACCTGCGGCGGACCGCCGCGCCACTCGCCCCACGCCCCCTGGCGAAACCTGGCGCGAGCGGCGGTCGCGGAGGTCGGCAAGCGGCGCACGCCGTGCTGCTCCTCGATTCCGCAGGCGAATGCGCCGCTCCGCCGGGTCTGGTGCGCGAGGCGCAGCGCGGCGCGCGCACCGGTCTGCCCGGGGGCGAAGCGCCACAGCGCCCCGATCGCGCCGAGCGCCGTCGGCCCGTCGCGATCGTGGAGATCGATCGAGAGCGCTTGCGCCGGACCGCTGCGACCGGGCTCGGCCAGCGATCGAAAACCCGCGAGTCCGCCGCGCACGCGCACGACGATCACCCGCGACCCCAGCGCGCGCGACGACGCCCCCTCGGCGCGCCAGCGCCCGGCGCGGTCGAGCGCCGCCTCGGCCTCGAAGGCGCCGCGCGCGAGCGACGCGCCCGCCTGGATCTCGCGCCCGCCGCCCGCGACCGCGCCGAGCGCGGCGTCGCCGGCGGCGAGCCTGAGCCCGGCCAGCCCGCGGCGCGCGAAGCGGCCGAGCAGCGCCTCGATCCCGATCGCACCGCTCGCGCGCCAGTCCACGCCCTCGCCGGAGCGGCCGCGGAACGCCGCGCGGCCGCCGCGATCGAGCGCGACGGCGCTCCACGGCTGGGCCGGCGCACCGAGCAGGAGCCCGCGCCCCCAGCGCGGCGCCAGTCGTCCGACGGTGAGCGCGCCTCCGGCGCCGCGGCCCTCCATGGTCGCGCCGGCAAGCGGATCGCCTGCGCCTTCGCGCACCTCGCCCGAGAGGTCGTCGTCGCGAAAGCGCACGCGCCTGCGCCGTCGCGCCCCCCCACCCGCGCGGCCGGCCGCGCCGAAACCGACTTCGACCGTGCCCGCGGCGAGCGAATCGGCCGGCGCGATCTCGTAGTCCTCTCCCTCCGGGGCCTCGGAGGGAGGTTCCTCCGGCCCGGCGTCCTCATCGGTTTCGACCGCGGCCGGCGGCGGCGCGACGGGCGCCTCCACCGCCCCCGCGCCCGCGCGCCGGACGTCGAGGGTCAGCGCCGCGACGCAGGCGAGTGCCACGAGCCACGCGCGGAGCGCGCGCGGGACGCCCGCGCCGCCCAGCGCCGCCGCCGCGCGGCACGCGAGCGCGGCCAGCCCTGGGCGGAGCCGGCGCGAGGCGCCCGCGCCGCGCCGGGCGTTCCTCCCGCGCGACCGGCTCATCGGGCGGCGCCCACCGCGATCCCGATACGCAACGTCTCGGCGAGCACGGGATGGCTTTCCACCTCGGCCGAGACCGTGAACCCGGAAGCCCGCGCCGCAAACCCGAGCACCCCGCCGAGCGGATGGTCCCGCGCGCCCACGCGGATCGAGAGCGGCCCCGCGACGAGCCCGAGGCCGGCCGCGAGCCGCCCCGGGGCGCTGGCACCCGCCGCCTCGCGCTCGAGCCAGGCGCCGAGGCCGCCGCCCTCCACCCGCGCGCCGATCGCGAGCGGGCGCGGGAGGGGCGGTGCGACGCCGCGCGTCCAGAGCTGCGGCGCCGCCGCCCACGCGGTGACCCCGCGCGCCGCCTCCACCCACGCCGCGGCGCCGGCCTCCGCTCCCACGCCCGGGCCGAGCGCCGAACCCACCGTCCCCGGCGCGCGGTCGCGCCGCAGCACCCCGCGCACCGCGGCACCCCAGGAGGGGCACGCCGCGCCCACCGCGAACCCCAGGGCCGACCAGCCGATCTCCGGATCGCCGCTCTGCGACAGTCCCGCCGCCGCCCGCAGCGTGCGCCAGCCGGCGCCGAGCCCGGCCGCGCGCGTGGTGAGCCCGGGCACCTGGTGCCAACTCGTGAGGGTGGCTTCCGCGGCCGGGGTGCACGAGGCGGGCGGGAGCCCGTGCTCGAGGAACGCCACCGGCGACGGCGCGGGCCCCGGCGCGGCCGCGCTCGAGAAGTCCTGCGCGCGGGACGGCGTGCCGGCAGCCGTCAGGGCCAGCGCCAGCGCCAGCGCCAGGGCCCGAGCCGGCCGCAGCGCTTCGCGGCGGCTCACGGCGCCACCCCGTCCACGCGCAGCGCCGCGGTCGCGCTCACGCCCGCTCCGGCGCCCTCCGGGCGCGCGCGCATCAGCACCACGTAGACGCCCGGCGAGAGGTCGCTCGTGTCCCACGCGCGCTCGCCGCGAGCCGGAACCGCGGCGTCCACGATCGGGCGCGCCACGCGATGCCCGGCGAGGTCGTACACCTCGAGCGCGATGCGGGCGCGCGGCCAGGGCAGATCCCACGCCAGTGCGGCGGCATCCGGAGCCGCCGCCACGCGGCGCTTGCCGAGGGCGAGCGGAACGCGCAGCGCCGCCAGGGCGCGGGGCGGCGCGAGCGGCGTCCCGGCGGGCTCGGTCGCCGGCCACCAGCCGCCGTCGCGCCACTCGAGCGGCACGCCCGCGGGTACCCCGGCCGCCGAGTAGGCCACGCGGTCGCTCGGCGTGCCGTCCGCCTCGCGCAGCACGACCACGTCGGCGACACCGGTGGAATCGTCGCCGTTGTTGAGGGCGGGCCACGGGCTCGCTTGCCACACGCGTCGCGGGTCGAGCGCCGGGAAGCGCGCGAGCAGCGCCGCACGGCTCTGCGCCAGCACCGCGAGGCTCTCGGGTGCCAGCGCTCCTTCGCCGCCCGAGGGGCGGGCGCCCCCGGCGCCGCGGTCGGCGAGCGTGAAGTCCGCCAGCTCGAGGGGGCCGGCGGCCGCGTTGCGCACCTCGACCCACTCCCCCTCGCCGGCGGCGGGGTGAAACTGGATCTCGGCCAGCCGGAGCGGACCGCCGCCCACGCGGATCGTCAGCGAGTCGGCATCGTCGTCGGGGTTCTCGTCGCCGGCCAGGACCAGTGCTGCGCGCAGCACGTAGCGCCCCGCCGGGGGCGCGGCGAAGACCGCCTCGAAGCGCGCCGTGTCGCCCGGGGCCAGGTCCCGCCCCAGCACGGTCTCGAGCAGCGGCCAGGTCCCGTCGGCGCCGGAGGCGGCGGCGAGCACGCGCACCTCGCCGGAGAGGATCGGCCCCCGCCCGCGGTTGGCCACGCTCCCGCCGAGGCTTGCGCCGGCGCCCGGCTCCGGCAGGGCGGGCTCGAGCGCCAGGGTTCCGGGCTCGAGGGCGGCGTCACGGCCCGGCTGGTTCGCCCGGCCGGGCGAGGGGACGGCGGCCCGGAAGTCGAGCGCGTTGGACCCGGCGTCGGACTCGTCGGGGATCCGCGCCAGCGAGAATCCGGAGGCGGCGTCCGCCGCCGGGGCGCCGCAGGCGTACTCGGCGAACTCGAGCGCGCCGTAGCCCACGGTTTCGATCGCGCCGTCCGGCCAGACCAGCCGCACCGCATCGGGACCGTTCTGCAGGTCGAGCCGTACCACGGCGTGCGGCGGCGGCACGAGACGCGCGCCGCCGATGACGAAGCGCCCGCCGCCGGCCACGGTATCCGCACCGCCGCCGGTCCAGCGCAGCGACCAGCGGCCGGGGCCCGAGCCGTCGCCGGCCTCGAGCCTGAGTCCGGCCAGAGGCCAGGGCGTCGGGCCGGGGTTGGACAGCTCGACGAACTCCCGATCGGTGTCGTCTCCCGCCGGGTCGTAGAGCACCTCGGCGATCCGCGGCCGCCCCGCGGGGGCGCAGAGCAGCACGACGAGCGCGCACAGGGCCGGCGCCGCGATGGGCATGGGCCCTCCTCGCGGGGGCGGTCACGCGGGGGCGATGATGCGGGTCCCGGTCACCCCGGGGCGATCGGAGGCGCGAGGAGCGATCGAGCTACGGCAGACCGCGACGGCGGCGCCACGCCCACTCGAGGCCGAGCGCACCCACCACCACCACGAAAACCCAGGGCGATTCCCACAGGCGCAGCGACTCCACCCGGCCGCGGGCGAGTGCCCGGGTCGAAAGGGTCCGCGCCCAGCCGCCGACGCCATCCGCCTCGCCAAAGCGGCCGCCTGAGGCCTGGGCGACCGCCGCCAGCGTCGCGCTGTCGGGAAGGGTGCGCGCCTCCTCCAGGCTCCAGCGGTCCACTGCAAACTCGGTGCCGGAGATCCCCAGCGCCCGGTCGCCCAGCGTGGCTTGCACGCTCACGCGGTAGCGGCCGGGTGGCAGTTCGTTCAGCTCTGCCAGGTAGCTTCCCGCGGTGCGCGGGGCGAAGGCGATGGGCCGCGAGCGGCCGGCCGCGTCCTCCACCTGGCCCCGCACCGTGGCCCCCGCCACCGGCTTGAAGGCCGGATCCTGGAGCGTGGCGAACAGCCGCACCGGCTCGCCCCCGGCGCTGAGCCAGCGCTCCGGCCGCACCCGCAGCGGCTCGCCCTGCACGGGCTCGGCCAGCCAGCGCACCAGCCGCCGCCACAGCCGCCGCCCGCGCTCGCCGCTCAACTCGTCGGTGGACGACAGCGACCAGCGCCACAGTCCGGAGCCGTTGACGAACACCACTTGGCCGCGCCCGACCCGGCGCGCGAACAGCAGCGGCGGTCCACCGCCGAGCGAGCCGATCAGCACGCGATCGCCGGCGCCGGGCCGCACCGGGGTCAGGTCGGCCAGCGGTGCCGCCGCCCGCCACGCGCGCTCGCCACGCGCGGGGTCGTCGTCCCAGGCGGTGACTTCGCTGGCCTCGGGCACCGGCACCGGCGCCCCCGAGCGGCCGATGGCCGCGGGATCGAGCGCGACCGCGAGATCGTTCCCCAACGCGCCGGCGCGATACCGCGCGACGCCGGGAAGGGGGCCGCCAAGGGCGAGCAGGCCGCCGCCGTCGCGCACGAACGCCGCGAACGCCTGATCGAACGCGCCGCCGATCTCCGCGGGCGCGATGGCGTCCAGCACCACGACCGCCTGCCCGCGCACGTCGGCCGCCCCCGGCTCGCGCCGCGCGCCGTCCTCGAGCGCGCGCCAGCCGCCCGCAGCGCGCACCAGCGTGGTCACGCGCAGGCTCGAGTCCCCGAGCAGCGCACGGCGGATGAACGACAGATCCCAGTTGAGACCGCCGCTCACGATCAGCACCCCGAGCCGTCCGGGGTCCACCTCGAGCGCGGTCTGGCGCGCGTTGTCGGCGGTCGTGATCTCGCCGGCCAGCGAATCCACGACCGCGGTCCACACCGCGAGCCCGGCCCGCGCGGGCGTGATGCGGAACTCCGCGGTGGCCTCGGCGCCGCTCCCGGGGGAGAGGACCGTGGCCCGCCCGATCTCGCGCGCGCCGTCGAGCAGGCGCACTCCGATCGGCGTGCCGCGGGCTTCGCTCGAGGTCACGCGCACGCGCACCGGCGTAGCCTCGCCGACCCGTGCGCGAGCCGAGGCCTCGACCGACGCGACCGCGCGGTCGGGAGCGCTCGCGCCCACCAACACCGTGTGCACCGGGAGCCCGAGCGAGCGCGCCGCCGCCACCGGGTCCTCCCCGGTGTTGACCGCGCCGTCGCTCACGACCACGACGCCACCCGCGCGCTGGGCGACCGGCGCGGTGGCGAGCGCGGCGAGCGCATCGCCGAGCCCGGTGGCCCCGCGCCCGGTGACGCGCCCGGTGTCGGCGGCGAGCGTGGTGGCGAAAGGCAGCACCTCGACGCCGGCCCGCCCGCGCCAGGCGCGTTCCAGCTCGACGACGACGCGCGCGGCCTCGCTCGCACGCGACACCCCGCCCGGCGTGGTCGGCAGGTCCATGCTGCGCGAGCGGTCGAGCAGCACGATCACCCGCTGGCCGCTGCCGCCCGCGCGCTCGAGCACCGGCTGGGCCAGCAGCCACAGGAGGAGCGCGAGGGCCACGAAGCGGAGCGCCGTGAGCGTCCGCCGGGCGAACGGGCGCAGCGGGGGCGCGATGAACCCGTACGCCCAGGCGGCGAGCAGCAGCGCGCCCAGGGTGAGTACCAGCAGGGGGACCCAGGCGACGTTGGGCGCGAGATGGAGCGAAAGGTCGGTCACGTCCTCGTCGGCGGGAGCGGTGGTCCGGAAGGTGTACGGGGCGGCGCGCCCGGCCGCGGAACGAGACCGCGACACCGCGACTGTAGAGCCCGGAGGCCCGCGCGGTCCAGCGCGTCCCAGGCGCCGCCCGCGGGCGTCTGCGGGCAAGGCGTCGCGGTCGCGCGACGAGCGGAGTCGTGGCCGGGCACCACGCCTGCCAGCGGGCCGGAACGGGCGGGGACCGGAGCGCGGGCTCCGCAGGCGCGCAGGAGCCAGGGACTGGCGGGCGCGCCGAGGATATGCACCGGATGCCATCGAAGCCCGCTCCGGCAGGGCGCCCCTCAGAGCGCAGCGAGGCCGAGCGGCCCGCGCGGAGGTCCCCGCCCGCGGAGGACCGCCGGGCACGGAGCCCGATGGAAGCGACGACCGCGACGCCTTGCCCGCGGGCGTCTGCGGACGGCGCCTCAGCGGCTGCGGGCCTGATCGGCGATCCGCAGCCCCTCGAGAATCAGGCGATCGAGCTCGAGGTCGAGCTGGATGTCCTCCGCCTCGACGCGCTCGCCCGGCAGGAAGCGGAATCGTCCCTCCTGCCACAGGAGCACGCCGTAGAGGATGCGCCGCTGCACCTCGATCACGGCGATCTTCACCTGCTCGGGCGAGAGGGCGCCGCTCTTGACCAGCATCTCGCCCAGGCGCTCGCCGGGCTGGTCCTTCTGCATCGCGAGCGCGAACTCCACCGCCTCGGGGCGGATGTCGCCGCGATGGACGAGGACGTCCCCCAATCGCACGGAGACGCCGGTGGTGCGCGCGAACACCGGCCGCCCGTCCTCGACGTAGAGGTCGGCGCGCTCTTCGCCCCGTGCCAGCTCGAGACGGCCCGTGGCGCGCGCCAGGCCGAGGAGCTGGAGGACCTCGGTGGCGAAGAAGTGCTGCAGCTCGCCCTCGAGCACCGCGGCGTTCATCGCCCGTCCCACCGCACGTCGCCGACCACGCGCCCGCGCGCCTGCTCCTCGCCCTGCATCAGCCGCAGGTTGTACCAGCCGAGCACCGCGACCTGCACCACCGTGGCCGAGAACAGCACGCCGAGCGCGATGACCGTGAGCGGTTCGAGCTTCGCCGCCACGCCCGGGCGCAGGACCGGAAGCAGCATCAGCAGCATGACGAGCGCCGACATCATGACGCCGGTGAAACGGCCGAACGCGGTGGGCTGGATCTTCACCGGGCCGACGAAGAGATGGAGGCAGGCGCCGCCGACGAGCAGCATCCCGTACCGCAGTGCGGCGACGGCGAACACCCACGTCGGCAGCAGGCCGGCGGCGTGCAGGCCGCCGAGGATGGCGAGGTGGAACACGATGTCCACCAGCGGATCGAGCGCCGTGCCGAGTGCCGTGATCTGGCCCCAGCGTCGCGCCAGCCAGCCGTCGCCCACGTCCGTGAGCGACGCCAGCAGGTAGGCCGAGAAGGCGAGCGCGAAGTGCCGGTCCACCACGAACAGCGCGATGCCGGGCGCCAGCACCAGCCGCACCAGGGTGAGCAGGATCGGCAGATTGAGGGCCGAGAGCCGGTAGCCGTCGCGGTCGCGCAGCAGACCCAGGTAGAGGGTGACGAATCCGAACGCGGGCGGGATCCACAGCGCCGTGCGCAGGAAGAAGTCGTAGGCGAGGCGCCGGTCGTAACCGAGCGAGATCGCCACCGCGCCCGCGAACGCGGCGGCGAAGAAACCCAAGGCGATGTTCCAGACCGAGCGCACCGCGCTGGGATTGGACACCCAGTCCTCGCGCGCACGCCCCGCCGCGCGACGGGCGTAGCGCAGCAGGGCATGCGGGGCGAAGCGATCCCGCCGCAGCTCCTGCAGGTACTCCTCGACGAACATGCGGCCTCCCGGTCGGTCGAAGGCGGCAGGATAGACTGCGCCCCGCAGCCGGGCAACCGGGCGCCGTCGTGGGCAGCTCTTTTCCGTTCCGGGCCGCTGGAGGGGCACGCGGAGCAGGAGCGGAGCTTGCCCCGACGCGCTTCGGCGGGAGCCAGGGAGGGCGGAGCCGAAGCGCGCGGCCCGGAACGGAAAAGAGCCGAACCCGCCCTCGCGCCCCCGGCCGGCGCCGTCAGCCGCCGAGGCGCACGCGGGCGATGGTGAACAGGATCTTCCAGCCCGCCCCGAAGCTGCCCCGCCAGGTGCCCGCGACCTTCGAGCGTCCGGCGCCACGCCGGCGGTAGCGCACCGGGACCTCGGCGCACGCCAGACGGCCGCGCAGGGCGCGGGCCTGCATCTCGACGGTCCAGCCGTAGTCGCGGTCGCGCATCCGCAACCGCTCCAGCGCCTCCCAACGCACCGCCCGGAACGGACCGAGATCGGTGAAGCGCGCGTCGTAGAGCCACGCGAGCAGCGCCGTCGCGAGGCGGTTGCCGAAGGCCTGCACCGGCGTGAGCGCACCCGGCTCGCGCTCGCCCAGCGCGCGCGAGCCGATCACCAGGTCGGCCCCCCCGGCGAGGATCGGCGCCAGCACCGCGCCGAGCTCGCGCGGATCGTCGCTGTGGTCGGCGTCGAGGAACGCCACGACGTCGGGCGGATCGGCGCGCAAACGGGCGAGCCCGGCGAGGCAGGCGGCGCCGTAGCCGCGTCGCGGCTCGGAGACCACCGTGACGCCCGCGGCGCGGGCGACCTCGGCGGTGCGGTCGGTGGAGCCGTTGTCCACGACCACCACCTCGCGGACCCGCGCGCCGGGCGCCGGCTCGCGGGGGATCTCCGCGAGCACGCCGGGCAGCGCCTGCTCCTCGTTCAGCGCCGGGATCACGATCGCGACCGACACCGGGGAGCCGCCGGCGGCGGCCCCCCGATGGGCGCCCGAGGGCGCGCCGGAGCGCTCGGGACTAGCGTTGATCGCTGGCGGCCGTCTTCCCGCGCAGCACGGCCTGGGCCGCCGCGAGGCGCGCGATCGGGACCCGGAACGGCGAGCACGACACGTAATCGAGCCCCGCCCGATGGCAGAACTCGACGCTCGCCGGATCGCCGCCGTGCTCCCCGCAGATGCCCACCTTGAGCCGCGGCCGCGTGCGGCGGCCCCTCTCGACCGACATCTCGACCAGGGCGCCCACGCCCTCGACGTCGATGCTGACGAACGGGTCGGTCGGCAGGATCTTGCGCTCCAGGTACTCGGGGAGGAACTTGCCGGCGTCGTCGCGCGAGAAGCCGAAGGCGAGCTGCGTCAGGTCGTTGGTGCCGAAGGAGAAGAACTCCGCCTCCTCCGCGATGCGGTCCGACGTCACCGCCGCTCGCGGGACCTCGATCATCGTGCCCACCAGGTACTCGACCTTCACCCCCTGCTTCGCCATGACCTCCTCGGCCACGCGGCGCACCAGCGCGGCCTGGTGGCGCAGCTCCTCGACGTGCCCCACGAGCGGGATCATGATCTCCGGGAAGGCCTTCACCCCGCTCTTGGTCACGTCGCACGCCGCCTCGAAGATGGCGCGCGCCTGCATCTCGGTGACCTCGGGATAGGTGATCCCGAGGCGGCAACCGCGGTGGCCGAGCATGGGGTTGAACTCGTGCAGCTCCTCCACCCGCTTGAGCAGCGTCTCCTGGCGGCGGAGGCGCGCCGGCTTCGGGGCCTTGCGGTTGCGCTTCTTCGCCCGCTCCCACTCGGCCTGCAGCACGGCGACCTCGCTCATCAGGTCCTCGCGCTTGGGCAGGAACTCGTGCAGCGGCGGATCGAGCGTGCGGATGGTCACCGGCAGGCCGTCCATCGCCTTGAACAGGCCCTTGAAGTCCGCGCGCTGGTAGGGGAGCAGCCTGGCCAGCGACCCGCGATAGGCTCTGAGCGGTACTGCGAGACTCTTCTTGAGCACGGCCATGTCGCGCCGCAGCCCGCGCTCGGTCTCGGGGTCGGGGCGCGCCGCCAGCTCGGATTGCAGGGCCTCGAGCTGGGCCTGCAGCGCCTTGGCGGTCGGGGCGCTCATGATCATCTCGACCACGTGCGGCAGGCGCTCCTCGGCGAAGAACATGTGCTCGGTGCGGCACAGGCCGATTCCCTGGGCGCCGAAGTCCCGCGCCTTGCGCGCATCACGCGGCTCGTCGGCGTTGGCCCGCACCTTGAGCCGGCGATGGGCGTCGGCCCACTCCATGAAGACGCCGAATTCGCCGGTCAGCTCCGGGTCCACCGTCGCCGTTTCGCCGAGGATGACGCGGCCGGTCCCGCCGTCGAGCGTGATCCAGTCGCCCTCCTGGACCGTGACCCCGCCCGCTACGAAGCGCCGGTTCTTCTCGTCCACGTGCACGCTGCTCGCGCCCGCCACGCAGGGCTTGCCGCGCCCGCGCGTGACGACCGCCGCGTGCGAGGTCATGCCCCCGGTCGCGGTCAGGATGCCCTGCGACGCATCCATGCCGTGGATGTCGTCAGGCGTGGTCTCCTTGCGGACCAGGACCACACGCTCCTTCACGCCGCGCTCCGCCGCCACGTCGGCATCGAACACCACCCGGCCCACCGCCGCCCCGGGCGAGGCGGCGAGACCGGTGGCGATCACGCGGAGCTTGGCCTTGGGATCCAGCCGCGGGTGGAGCAACTGGTCGAGGGCCACCGGCGTCACGCGCATCAGCGCCTCCTCGCGCGTGATCAAGCCTTCGTTCGCCATGTCCACCGCGATCTTGACCGCGGCCTGGCCGGTGCGCTGACCGGTGCGGGTCTGCAGCAGGTAGAGCGTGCCCTCCTGGATCGTGAACTCGAAGTCCTGGACGTCGCGATAGTGTCGCTCGAGGCGCGAAGTGATCTCGCGCAACTGCCCGAACGCCGCGGGGCTGATGCTCTCCAGCTCGTCGATCGGCCGCGGGGTGCGCACGCCCGCGACCACGTCCTCGCCCTGGGCGTTGGTGAGGAACTCGCCGTAGAAGTGGTTGTCGCCGGTGGCCGGATTGCGGGTGAACCCGACCCCCGTCGCCGACGACTCGCCGAGGTTGCCGAACACCATCGCCTGCACGTTGACCGCCGTGCCCAGGTCGTCGGGAATCCGGTTCTGGCGCCGGTAGTACACCGCGCGCTCGTTGTACCAGGACTGGAACACCGCGTCGCGGGCGAGCGCGAGCTGCTCGTAGGGGTCCTGAGGGAAGTCGCGGTCCACGCGACGCCGCACCAAGGCCTCGAATTCGCGTACCAGCGCGCGCAGGTCCTCGACCCGCAACTCGGCGTCGGTCTTCACCCGCCGCCGGTGCTTGATCGCCTCGATCCGCGCTTCGAACTCGCGCTTCTCCAGGCCCATGACCACCGAGCCGAACATCTGGATGAAGCGGCGGTAGCAGTCCCAGGCGAAACGCGGATTCGAGGTGCGCGCGCTCAGTCCCTCGACCGAACGATCGTTGAGCCCGAGGTTCAGCACGGTGTCCATCATGCCGGGCATCGAGAACTTGGCGCCCGAGCGCACCGAGACCAGCAGCGGATCGTCCGCGGCGCCGAGCCGCCGGCCCATGCGCTGCTCGAGCCGCTCGAGCGCCTCGCGCTGCCGATCCTCGAACCCGGGGGGCAGCTGTCGATCGTGCGTGTAATACCAGCGGCACGCATCGGTGGTGATGGTGAAGCCCGGCGGCACCGGCACCCCGGCGTTGGTCATCTCGGCGAGGCCGGCGCCCTTGCCGCCGAGCAGGTCGCGCAGTCCCGCGTTCCCCTCCGCCTGCCCTTCGCCGAACACGTAGATGTACTTCGCGGGTGGCGTCATCTCACGCTGCGACGAGGCAGCGGTCATGGTCTCCGTCATGGTGGGAACCCTCCCAGGTTCGAAGCAGGTGGCGGTAGCGGACCTCGGCCGCCACGGCCGCACCGCTACCACCGCCTGCCAACCTCGCAGCATAGACGCGGGCGCCACGGGCCTCAAGTGCGCCGCCGCCGGCCGCCCGCGGCGGCCGCCCCCCGTTCATTCGGCCGTCAGGGGCACGCCGAAGACGCTGTTGGGAAGGCCGCTGTTGAGTTTGACCTGACGCAACTTGATGGTCATCGAATTCTGGCCTTCCAGCGCGCGCTCCTCGAAGAATGGCCACTGGATGCCGCCCACGTCGCGGTAGTCGCGGTAGAGCCTGCTCGCCAGGAAGGACCCGCTCGTGGGGCTCTCCGGATGCTGGTAGAGCGCCAGCAGCAGGTGGGACCGGGCGTCGAATGCCAGGCGGAAGCGCTCGTCGCCGGGCGGAGTGACGTCCACCAGGTCCGCCTCGCGGTCGCCCACTTTGTCCCGTCCGCGATGGACCACCTCGGAGCGCGGATCCGCCGCCGAGAGCAGGAGGTGCGGCACGTCGGAGCGGAACCCCGAGCGGAGTGCGGCCACTTCCAGGCTGTCGCCTCGCTTCACCCGATCGCTGGAGCTGGTGAACGACCACGCGTTCTCGCCGTTGAGCACCTGGCGGGTCTCGAACGTCATGACGCGCGTGACATGGAGCATCTTGTCAGGCTCCTTGCGCAGCAGGCTCGAAGTCGCGGGAAGCTCGGCACCGTTCACCATCAGCATCATGTCCGCGTCGACGCTCGAGTCCTGGATGCCCTCGAGCCGCGCCGCGCCGCCGTGGGCGGCGACCGCCTGGCCCACCAGCTCCCGGGCGCGAGCCCGGGTCTCGGCGGTCGGGGCGGGCAGCGCGGCCGCGGCTTGGGGCGGCTTTTCCGGTCCGAGGATCTCGACCTTGCCGAGTCTCTCGAGCACGGGCTTGAGGCGATCGGCGGGGCCGACGACCAGGATCGCCGCCTTCGCCGGATCGAGCCAGCGCTTCGCCGCCCGGGCCACCTCCGCGGCGTTCACCGCGCCCAGACGGCCGGCGTAACCGATGAGCTCGTCATCCGTGATCCCCTGGAAGCGTGCCGCGCACCATTGGCTCATCCGCCCGCCGAGCGTCTCGAAGGGGTTGGGGGTCAGCTCCGCGAGGACGCGGGCGACATGGGTGAGGAAGGACGGTTCCGGGGTCTCCGCCAGGGCCGCGACCTCGGTCCGCAGGCGCGCGATGGCGTTCGCGACCGAGTCGGTCTCCACCGAGCCCCCGGCGACCAGCAATCCTCCGTCGCGCTCCACGGTGTAGGTGCTACGCGCGGGTCCGGCGAACCCGCGGGGGACCCCCATGCGTTCGAGCCGCGAGCCGGGCACCCCGCCGAGGACGGCGCTGGCGGCCGCGAGCGCGGGCTCGTCGGCCCCCGCCCGTCCCGGCAGCGGAAAGCCCAGGCGCAGCTCGCTGCGATCCGCGGTCGCGACGTCCACCACCCGAATGACGAGGCCGGGCAGCGGAGCGCTCGCGCGCGCCGGGGCCGTCGCGCCCGCCGGCCCGGCCCAGCCCGCGAACAGCCGAGACGCGACCTCGAACGCGCGCTCCGGCGCGATGTCGCCCGCGATCGCGAGGATCGCGCCCTGGGGCCGGTAGTCGCGTGCGTGGAACTCGCGCACGTCCGCGGCCGTCAGCGCGAGCAGCGAGTTCAGGGTGCCCAGGGTCGAGCGGCCGAGCGGACGATCCCCCAGGGCCAGCGCCCAGATCTGCTCGTCCGCGGTGCGCGCGGCGTTCTGCCGTAGCTGGATCAGGGAGCGGCCGGCCTGCGCGCGCGCGTTCTGGAAGGCGTCCTCGGGGAAGATCGCGTGCAGCGCGGCATCGCTCAACAGCTCCATCCCGGCTTCGAAGTCGCGCGCGAGGAAGCCGCCGCTGAGCAGGCTGAAGTCGCGTACCGCCGTGCCGTTGACGTTGGCGCCGAGGCGATTGACGGCGTCGGCGAAGGCATCGGCCGCGCGCGAGCTGGTGCCCTGGAGCAGCAACTGCGCGGTGAGGGCGGCGACGCCTTCCCGGCCGGCGGGATCGCGGGTCGAGCCCGCGGGGACCGCGAGCTGGATCTGCACGATCGGCAGACGGGAATCGCGGAACACCATCACGCGCAGCCCGTTCGCGAGCGTGCGCTCGGCCGGCCGCGCGATCCGGTAGGGCGGCGGGCCCTCCGCCCGCGCGGTGGCGGAGAGGGCCAGCACGGGGGCGGCGCACGCGAGGACGAGGCATGCGCATGCGGCGGTGCCGCGGGCCCGGGAGGTCCGGCGCGCGCCGCTCATGGCCGGCCCTCCCCTTCCGCGTTCGCCGGGGCGCCGGTGGCGGGCATCCACACCAGTACCAGCCGGTCCGCATCCAGCACGCGCGCGGCGACGCGCTGCACGTCCGCGGGGGTGAGCCCCCGCAGCCGCGCGAGGCGGCCCTCGATGGCGCGCGGGTCCCCAGCGAGCACCCACCCGGCGCCGAGCGCGCGCGCCTTCCCGCGCGAGCCCTGCATCAGGAACAGCGTCGTGGATTCGACCTGGCGCTCGGCCCGGGCCAGCGCTTCGGGCGTCACCGCCTCGGTCGCGAGGCGCGCCGCCTCGGAGCGCACCGCGCTCTGCACCCGGGCACTGTCCGCACCTGGCGGGAACACCGCGAACGCATAGAGCAGCCCCGCCTCCTGGCGGGCGTCCACCCCGCCCTGGACGACGTAGGCCTCGGAACCGTCCTTTCCGCCGAGCGCCCGGGACAGGCGCGCGCCGGGGCCGCCCGCGAGCAGCCGGGCCAGCACCTCCACGGCGGGCGCATCGGGATCGCCGTCCGCCAGCGCCCGCCAGCCCGCGAGCAACGTCGGCGACGTGCCGGCAAAGGGGCGCGTCACGAAGCGCGCGGCGGGCTGGCCGGCGGCGTTTCGCGCCGGCGCCGGGGGGACACGCCGGCGGGGAATCGGCTCGAAGGCCTTGCGCGCCGCGGCCAGCGTGCGGTCCGGATCGAAGCGTCCCACCACGGTGAGCACCGCGTTGTTCGGCCCGTACCGCCCGCTCCAGTAGGCTTTCGCGTCCTGCAGCGTGATGCGGGCGAGGTCCGCGTCGCGGCCGACCGGCGGCAGCGCGTAGGGGCCGCCACGGAAGGCCGCGCCCAGGAGCTGCTGCATGCCCACGATGACCTGCGAGCTGGCGGCGAGCCGGCGGTTCTCCTCGTGGGCCACCGCCCGCTCCGCGTCGAGGTCGGCCTGGCGCAGCACGAGCGACCCCATGCGGTCGGCTTCGAGCGACAACGCCAGATCGATCGCCGCCGGTGGAAGCGTCTGGTAGAAGCTGCTGAAGTCGGCCGTGGTGAAGGTGCTGACCGTGGCCCCCTCGGCGTGGAGCAGCCGCAGGTGCTCCCCGGGACCGTAGGTCTTGGAGCCCCGGAACATCAGGCGCTCGCACAGGTGCGTGATGCCGCTGAGACCTTCGCGCTCGTAGCGCGTGCCGGCGAGGTACCACACCGTCACGTCGGCGGTCGCGGCCGCCGAGTCGGGGGCGAGCACGATGCGCAGGCCGTTGCGCAGCGTCACCGTGCGGACCTCTCCGGCCTCGTTCGCCGCCGTGGCGATCACGGGCGACACGAGCGATGCCAGAACCAAGAAGAACAGCGATGCCTTCATGCGCGAGACCTTTCGTCGACGATGAACGTGGAGCGGCCGCCGGCACGCCCTCAGCGCAGGAAGACCGTTCTCACCGCGCTGCCGAGCGAGCCGACCTCGACCGAGATGAAATAGAGCCCGGGCGCCGCGGTGGCGCCCCCTTCCGCGCGGCCGTCCCAGGCCGCGGTCAGCCAGCGCCCGCACGGCACGCGCCCCGACCATAGCAGGCGCACCCGCCGGCCCTGTGCGTCGAGCACGCGCACCCGGGCGTCGGCGTCCACCGGGGCGTTCTCCTCGAGGGCGAAGCGCACCCGCGCGTCGGGCCCGCCGAGGCGCAGGGGATTGGGCCCGAGCAGGGCGATCCGCGGATGCCCGGCGCGGGTGGCGACTGGCACCCCGACCGTGGGAACCAGCAGGGCGAGGCTGCCGTCCGGCAGGCCGTAGCCGTAACGGTTGTCGGGAGTACCGGAGCGCGAGGCCGTGCTTCTCAGCGCCTCGATCACCTGCTGCGGCGTCCAG
>MFFQ01000040.1 GCA_001780165.1 Candidatus Eisenbacteria bacterium RBG_16_71_46
CCTCGCCGCGAGCCTCGCGCTGACGCTGGGCGCGGCGCGCGTGTTCGCCCAGTTCGTGGACGCCACGACGGGTCCGCTGGGTGACCGGGGCTTCGGCGCGGGCGTGGCGTGGGGAGACTATGACAACGACGGCGACCTCGACCTCTACCTCGCGAACTACGGCGGGCCGAACAAGCTGTTCCGCAACGAGGGGAATGGCACGTTCGTGGATGCCACGAGCGGCTTGTTGGGCGACACGCATCTGAGCACGGCCGCAGCCTGGGGCGACTACGACAACGACGGGGACCTCGACCTCTTCGTCGCCAACATCCTCTCGACGAACCGGCTGTTCCGCAACGAAGGCAACGGCGCGTTCGTGGACGTCACGCGGGCACCCTTGGTCGGTACGGGCTACGGCGTCGGCGTCGCGTGGGTGGACTACGACAACGACGGCAACCTCGATCTCTACCTCGTCAACTACAGCCAGTCCAACAAGCTGTTCCGGAACCTGGGCAACGGCGCCTTCGTGGACGCCACGACCAACACCCTGGGCAATCCGGGCGTCAGCGCCGGCGCAGCGTGGGGGGACTACGACAACGACGGCGACCTCGACGTCTACATCGTCAACGTGAATCAGTCGAACAAGCTGCTTCGCAACGAGGGCGACGGCGTGTTCGTGGACGCCACGACCGGCGTGCTGGCCGACCCGGTCCTGGCCAGCGCCTGCGCGTCGTGGGGGGATTACGACAACGACGGCAACCTCGACCTCTTCGTCGGCAACGACGGCGTCGCGAACCGTCTGTACCACAACCAGGGCGACGGCACGTTCGTGGACGTGGCCGGCGACACCCCGTTGGGCGGCGCGACCGCCGCGGTGGGCGCGGCATGGGGCGACTACGACAACGACGGCGACCTCGATTTGTGCGTCGTCCCCGGCGGCCCGACGAGCCGTCTCTTCCGCAACGACGGGGGCGGCAGGTTCGTGGACGTGGCCGGCGCGCCGCTCACCAGCATCCACCGGGGCCAGGGCGTGGCGTGGGGGGACTACGACAACGACGGCCGCCTTGACCTCTACGTCTCGAGCTACGGCTCGGCGAACATGCTGTTCCGCAACGTCACGCCGAACGGGAGTCACTGGCTCGAGGTGAAGCTGCGCGGGATGCTCTCGAACCGGGCCGCGATCGGGGCGCGGGTCGAGGTGCGGGTGGGCAGCGTCACCATGATCCGCGAGCTGTCGGGCGGCGCGGCCCTTGGATCGCAGGACGCGCCGGTCGCCTCGTTCGGCCTGGGACACGCGACCGCCATCACCCGGCTCAAGGTGCGCTGGCCGAACGGGATCGTGCAGGTGGTGACCCCTCCTCCGGCGGTGGACCAGGCGATCACGGTGGTGGAGAGCGGGATCACCGATGCCACCCGCGGCCCGCTGGGCGACCTGGGCTCGGGCGCGGCCGTGGCCTGGGGCGACTACGACAATGATGGCGACCTCGACCTCTACCTCGCCAACGCAGGGCAGGCGAACAAGCTGTTCCGCAACGACGGCGGCGCCTTCGTGGACATCACCGGCGGCCCGCTCGGCGACGACGGCAACGGCCGCGCGGTGGCGTGGGGCGACTTCGACAACGACGGCGATCTCGACCTCTACCTCGCCAACGACGGCTCGGCGAACCGTCTCTTCCGCAACGACGGCGGCGGCACGTTCGTGGATGTCGCGGCCGGCACGCCGCTCGCCGACGCCGGCCCCGGCCAGGGCGTGGCATGGGGCGACTACGACGGCGACGGCGACCTCGACCTCTATCTCTCCAACTTCGGCTCGGCGAACCGTCTCTTCCGCAGCGACGGCGGCACGTTCGTGGACGTGGCCCCCGGCACCCCGCTGGCCGACGCGGGCAATGGCCAGGGCGTGGCCTGGGCGGACTACGACGGCGACGGCGACCTCGACCTCTATCTCGTGAACTTCGGCCAGGCGAATCGGCTGTTCCGCAACGACGGCGGCACCTTCGTGGACGTCGCCCCGGGCAGCCCGCTCGCCGACGCGGGCCCGGGCCGCGGCGCGGCGTGGGGCGACTACGACAACGACGGCGACCTCGACCTCTATCTCGTCAACTTCCTGGGGGCGGCGAACCGGCTGTTCCGCAACGACGACGGCACCTTCGTGGACGCCACCAGCGGCCCGCTCGCCGACACCGGCAACGGCCGCGGCGCGACCTGGGGCGACTACGACAACGACGGCGATCTCGACCTCTACCTCGCCGACTACGGCTCCGCCGACCGGCTGTTCCGCAACGACGGGGGCGGCACCTTCGTGGACGTCGCGGGCGACACACCGCTGGCCGACGCGGGCTTCGGCGTCGCGGTGGCCTGGGGGGACTACGACAACGACGGCGACCTCGACCTCTACCTCGCCAAGAGCGGCCAGGCGAACAAGCTGCTTCGCAACGACCTGGCGAGCAACAACCACTGGCTCCAGGTCGGGCTCTGGGGGACGGTGTCCAACCGCGCCGGGATCGGGGCGCGGGTCACGGTCGTGGCGGGCGGGGTGACGCGGACCCGCGAGCTGTCGGGCGGCTCGGGCTACGGCTCGCAGGACGCGCTGGTGGCCTCGTTCGGCCTCGGGCCCGCGACCGCGATCGACTCGCTGTTCGTGCGCTGGCCGTCGGGCACGCTGCAACCGGTCACCCTGCCCACGCCGGGCGTGGACCGGCGCGTCACCTTCACCGAAACCGGAAGCCCGACCCTGCTGTCGCTGTTCGAGGCGACCTGGATCGGGGAGGGCGTCGAGCTGCGCCTCGAGTTCGGCGAGCCCGATCGGATCACCGGCTGGCGACTGGAACGCGCGGATGCGGCGGGCGGGCCGTGGACTCCCGTGGCCGCGGCGCGGCGCGACCTGGCCGCGACCATCGTCCTGCTCGACCGCGGGGTCGAGCCGGGGCGGACCTATCGCTACCGGCTGATCGTGTACCATCTCGACGGCAGCACGCTCACGTTCGGACCGCTCATCGTGACCGCGGCGGTGCGCGCATTCGCGCTCGAGTCGCTCGTGCCCAACCCGAGCACCGGCCCCGTCGAGGTCGAGTTCACCGTTACGCGCGAGGCGCACGTGCGGCTCACCGTGCTGGACCTGCAAGGGCGCCAACTGGCGCTGCTCGCGGACGGAGTCTACCCGCCCGGGCGCTACCCCAAACCGTGGAACGGGACGACCGCGAGCGGCCGGGCGCGGCCCGGGCTCTACTTCGTGCGCCTCGAGTGGCCGGGCGGGAGTACCACGCGCCGGCTGGCGATGATCCCGTGAGCGAGATTCCGGGGGCGCCGCCCGCGTGCCCGTCGGGCGGGGAACGCGATCAGCGCGAGCGTTGGGACGCGATCCAGGCCACCACGAGGATGGCGAGGTTCTGAAGCAGTTTCGACGTCCCGACGCGCGAGGCGTCGGCGGTGCCGAAGCAGCCGCACTCGATGTCCAGGCCGCGCCCCAGCGCCTGCCCCACCGCGAGCGTGAAAACGGCCATGAGTCCCAGCGAGAGCCACGCCGCCGCCCGGGCGCGGACGCCGGCCACGAGCGCGAGCCCGGCGAGCAGCTCGATCCAGGGCAGCGTGATCGCCAGCAGATTCTCGGGCCCGTCCGGCAGCATCCGGAAGTGCCGGATCTGCGCGGCGAACGAGGCGGGCCCACCGATCTTGGCCAGCGCCGCGGCGAGCATCACCAGCCCGACGGCGATCCGGCTGATCCGGATACCCGGCGGCGAGGAGACGAATGCCAGGATGCGGCTCATGGCCGAGCCCCCGGCTCCGGCCCGTGGGCCAGCGCGTAGCCCGCCGCCTCCCAACCGGCGATGCCCCGCTCGTAGACCAGCACCCGGCGCTTGCCCGACTCGACCAGGAGCTTCGCGAGATCCATCGAGAGTTCGCAGGTTCCGCCGTCGCAGTAGACGACGATGGGACGACCCCGCGGGTCGAGGCGCGCCACGCGCGCGGGCTCGGCGAGGGCGTCGTTGTAGGGCAGGTTGAGCGCGCCCGCGATGTGCCCCGCGGCGTATTCGTCCGCGGCGCGCGCGTCGATCACCATCACCGCGTCGGCGTCGTAGAGTCGCTTGAGCGTGGCGAGCTCGACCGTCAGCGGCCCCGGCACGTCCGGGATCACCGGCGGCGGCGCGGCCGGAACCGGGGTGAGCGCCGGCGGCCTGGACACGCGGGCGGGGCGCGTCGCGGTCACGGTAGGAGCCGGCGCCGCGGATGCTCCGTCCGGGGCCTGTGCGCTGGGCCGGCCCTCTGAAAGGGCCGCGGGACCGGACGGCTCTGCCGACGGCCGGCGGGACGATGGCGCGGAGAGCGATGGCGGCGGCGGCTCGGCCGCAGTCCGCACCTCCTGCGGCGGTATCACGCCCGCCGCCGGCGGCACGCTGTCGACGATCGCGGTGAGGGTCGCGGCCTGCAGTGCTTCGAGGCTCCGCGTCGTGTCCGCGGCCGCCACCCATGCGAGACCATGCGGGGGCCGGCTGGCGAGACCGAGTGCGTTGAAGGACCCGCCGAGCACCAGCCCCGCGACGACGATCAGAAACACACCGCGCAGGGTTTCGCCCGCGCCCGGATCACCCCCGCGGCCGGTCGCCATCCACATCGTTTCCCCCCGCTGCGCAACCGTCCCCGGTCCTGCGTCCTTCTCTTCCACGCCAGCCGCCGCATGGTCGAGAGCACGCCCCATTCAGTCTAGAGGCTGCCCCGGTGACGAGCAACGCGGCCCCCCCGCCCGCCGCCGCGATTCGCCGCGGCGATGGGCGAAGGGTAGCCGGATGGCGGCTCGCCGGGCGTCGGGCGCGGGCGGCGCCGGCGGCGTGCCGGCGGGATCGAAGCGGGGCTCGGACTGACAGAAGGGCCGCCCGGGCGGCAACTCTGTCACCCGCCGGCGCCCGCCCCGGCGTCCCGGGCCCCGCGATGGGCGCACCAGGAGCCGGCTGCGCGGTGTATCGTACGCGGCGGGCGCGATCCGATGCTGGCATGTGGATTGCGTTTCGCTACCGCCGAGCCGCGCGCACTACGCCTGGGCCGGTACGGGCCGGGCAGGCCGCGGCGCCGATCCGAGGCCCTCGGGGCCCACCAGGGAGGTTCCACCATGAGCACGGGCAAGCAGGCTGACCTCGCCGGGCCGGGGATCAGCACCTATCAGGAAGTCGAAAAGATCCTGCCCACCGACTACCGGTCGCTGCTCGATCCCAAGGAGACCCAGCTCGCACTCCGCGCGCTCAAGCGCTACATCGAGGACCACCTCAACCGCGAGCTCAACCTGTTCACGGTCGAGGTGCCGCTCATCGTCACCCGCGAGAGCGGCGTCAACGACTACCTCGACCGCGACGGCTCGCGCACGCCGATCGAGTTCCCGTGCGGACTGGGTCTCGACCGGCGGATCGACGCCCAGGTCGTCCAGGCGGCCACCAAGTGGAAGCGGATGGCGCTTCGGCAATTCCAGTGCGATGTCGGGGAGGGCATCAACACCGACATGCGCGCGGTGCGGAAGGACTACTTCCTCGACCACGACCACAGCGCCTACGTGGATCAGTGGGACTGGGAGAAGGTCATCAGCGCCGAGCAGCGCACCCTCGACTACCTCAAGGACACCGTGCGCCGTATCTGGAGGGTCATCAAAGGCGCGGAGACGTTCATCCAGGGCGAGTTTCCGAAGCTCAGGACCGACCGCTTCCCGAGTCTCCCCGACGAGCTCACTTTCCTCCATGCCGAGGATCTGCTGGCGATGTACCCCGACCTGCCGCGCAAGCAGCGCGAGACGCAGGTTCTCCAGAAGCACCCCGCCGTCTTCATCGTGGGCATCGGCTGGGTGCTGGGGGACGGTTACCCGCACGAGATGCGCGCGGCGGACTACGACGACTGGGTGACGCCCACGCGGTCGGAGGACGGGCGGCCGATGCACGGCCTGAACGGCGACATCCTGGTGTGGAATCCGGTGACCAAGCGCCGCCACGAGCTGACCTCGATGGGGGTCCGGGTCAACAAGGACACCCTCAGGCAGCAGCTCGAGATCAGCGGCCAGCTCGACTTCCTCAAGCTCCCGTACCACCAAGCGATCCTCGACGACCGGATCCCGCTCTCGATCGGCGGGGGAATCGGCCAGTCCCGCACCACCATGCTCCTGCTCCGCAAGGCGCACCTCGGCGAGGTGAGCGTCAGCGTGTGGCCGAAGCAATTGAAGGAGATCTGCGCGAAGAAGAACATCCAGGTGCTCGCCTAGC
>MFFQ01000041.1 GCA_001780165.1 Candidatus Eisenbacteria bacterium RBG_16_71_46
TGCGGAAGTGGCGGAACTGGCAGACGCACTAGATTCAGGGTCTAGCGCCCGCAAGGGTGTGGGGGTTCAAATCCCCCCTTCCGCACCAACCACGCTCCTCACTCCTCCTCCGACTGGCCGCGGGGTCGCGACCGGCGCCGCCCAGTTCGCTCCGATCCCCGAAGGCCCGCGTGCCCGATGCCCTCTGAGAGCGAGCCGACCGAAAAGGTGGTGGCCCAGAATCGCCGGGCCCGCCACGACTACTTCATCCTGGAGACCGTGGAAGCGGGCCTGGTGCTGACGGGAACCGAGGTCAAGAGCCTGCGGCTCGGCCACGCCAGCCTGGGGGAGGCCTACGCCACGATCGACTCCGGCGAAGCCTGGGTGCGCCAGCTGCACATCCCGCCCTACGAGCAGGGCAACCGCTGGAATCCCGACCCGGTTCGACCGCGCAAGCTGCTGCTCCACGAGCGCGAGATCCACCGCCTCGACGAGGCGGTCTCGCGCAAGGGTCACACCCTGATCCCGCTCAAGCTCTACTTCTCGCGGGGACACGCCAAGCTCCTGGTCGGCGTCGCGCGCGGCAAGAAGTCGTACGACAAGCGCCACGCGATGGCCGAACGCGACGCGCAGCGCGAGATCGAGCGCGCGCGCGGCCGCGAGAGACGCGAGCGGTGATCGCGCCGGCGGCAACGGGGTCGGCGGTGAAGGCGCGAGCGCCGATGGCGCCGGCGTCCGGGGCGCGAGCGCTGATCGCGCGCGCCCTGCGCCGGTTGGGACCGCCGCTGCTCGCGCTCGCGACCTTGGGCGTGGACGGCCGCGCTCCCCGCATCGGTGAAACGCTGGAGTCGGCGCCCACCCGCGAGGTGTCCGGCACCACCTGCGTCGGCGCCAACGACCTCGCGCGTCTGCTGCGCGCGACCAAGTTCTGGCATCCCGAGGTGCGCAAGCTCATCCTGCGCGCCGGTCCGCATCGCATCCAGCTCACCGCGGAGGACCCGTTCGTGGTGGTGGACGACGGCACCGTGGCCTTGCCCGCACCCGTGATGCCCGTGGGCGGCGAGCTGCAGGTGCCGGTCGCGCTGGCCGACTTGCTACCGCGCGACTCCACGCTCGCGCGGCTGGTGTTCGATCCGCGGCGCCGCGTCCTGGTGGTGGCCCCGCCGAGCGGGGTGCTCGGCTCGGCGCGCGTCGTGGTGCAGGAAGGCAGGACGCGCCTGGTGTTCGAGGCCGACCGTCCGGAGGAGGTGGTGGTGGTGAGTCGCGCGCGGGATCACTTCCGCGTCCGGTTCGGCGGATTCTTCTCGGGCAGCCTGCCGGATGCCCTGCCCGCCGCGGCACTGGTGCAGCGCATCCGCCCGATCGGCGCCGCGGCCGGCAGCGCCTTCGAGATGGCGGTCTCGCGCCAAGCTACCGGGTTCCGCGTCGTGCGCGACACCCGCGCGCGTCGCGTGGTACTCGAGTTCACCCGCGAGCCCTCCTCCGAATTCACCGCCTTCGCGCCCGAGGGACCGCCGGGGCCGCGCGACCTCCGGGTCGTGGTCCTGGATCCCGGCCACGGGGGCCGCGACGCCGGAGTCACCGCGGGCGGCCTGGTGGAGAAGGACCTGACGCTGGCGCTCGCGCGCCAGCTCGAGTCCGAGATCGGGCGGCGTCTGCGGGTGCGGGTGGTGCTCACCCGCACCGAGGACCGCGACGTCCCGGTCGAGGCGCGCGCCGAGATCGCCAACCGCGCGCGCGCCGACCTCGTCGTGTCGCTCCACTTCGACGGGTTCCCGAATGCGGCCGCCGGCGGCGCCACCGCCTACGTGCCTCCCGCGACCTACTCCAGCGCCGGGTTCACGGGCGGCGCCGGATCGCTGACGGTGCTGGCCTGGCGCGAGGCGGCGACGCGGCACGCGGTCGAGAGCCGCGCGTTGGGCGAGGCGATCCTCTCCAGTCTCGAGTTGCGTGGCGACGGGCCGATCCTGCTGCGCGAACTGCTGCCCTATCCACTGCTCGGGGTGGACGCGCCCGGGCTGCTGCTCGAATGCGCCACCCTCACCGCGCGGGCCGATCGCGAGCGGGTGGGCGGCCGCGCGGGGATGGCCGAGCTGGCGGAAACGATCGCCGATGGCATCCAGGCCTACCAGCGCAACGAATGAGGGCGTGATGCGGCGCGTGTGGATTGGTCTGCTCGTGGTCGCTGTGCTAGCGTCCGTCTGGTACGGCGTCACGCGGCGTTCCCCGGCGCCGCCGGCTCCCGGCGGGGCGCGCGGAGACTCGGCCGGCACCGGGCTCAAGGCGGTGCGCCTCTTCTTCGCCTCTCCGGACGGCGACAGCCTGGTGAGCGAGACCCGCGAGATCCTGGAGCAATCCAACCTCCACGAGCGGGTGGCGGCGCTGGTGGCGGAGCTCGACCGTGGCCCGCGCGGTGGCGGAGTGGCGGCGCTGCCCGCCGGCACCGCGGTGCTCCACGCCTACCTCGACGAGGGCGGCGGGCTCACGCTCGATCTGTCGAGGGCGTTCGAGCAGGGCTTCCGCGGCGGAGCGATGACGGAGTACGCGGCGGTGGCGTCGCTGGTGCGCACGCTGGGCGCGAACCTGCCGGAGGTGAAGCGCGTGCTGCTGGTCTGCGGCGGAGCGCCGCTGGCGACGCTGGGCGGACACGTACCGCTCGACCAGCCGTTCGACGTGTCGGAATGGCTCTGAGGAGGAGGCCGCTGATGCCCGCCACGCACGACCCGCGCCCGATCGGGGTGTTCGACTCGGGGATCGGCGGCCTCACCGCGGTGCACGAGCTGTTCCGCGTCCTTCCCTCCGAGTCCATCGTCTACTTCGGCGATACCGCGCGGCTTCCCTACGGCAGCAAGTCGAAGGAGACGGTGACCCGCTTCAGCCTCGAGATCGCCACCTTCCTGGTGCGCCGCAACATCAAGTGCCTGGTGGTGGCGTGCAACACCTCGTCCTCGCACGCGCTCGATGCGCTCCAGCGCCGCTTCGAGATCCCGGTGATCGGGGTGATCGAGCCGTCGGTGCGCGCGGCGTTGGCGTCGAGCCCGGGCGGGCGCATCGGCGTGGTCGGCACGCTCGCCACCGTGGGCAGCGGCGCCTACCCGGCCGCGATCGAGAAGCGGCTCCCGGGCGCGAACGTGATCGCGCGGGCCTGTCCGCTGTTCGTTCCGTTGGTCGAGGAGGGCTGGCTCGATCATCCCGTGACGCGCATGGTCGCCGAGGAGTACCTGGTCGAGCTGCGCAACGGACACCTCGAGAGCCTGATCCTGGGCTGCACCCACTACCCGCTGATCGCTCCGTTGATCGCCGAGATCATGGGGCCGGTGGTGCGCCTGATCGACTCCGGCGCCGAGGCGGCGCGCGCCACCGCCGAGCTGCTGGCCGAGCGCGGGCAGCTGGCCGCCGGGCCGCCGTCGCACCACGTCTACCTCAGCGACGAGCCGCGCCGCCGCAGCTTCTCGCGCATCGCCCGCGCGTTCCTCGGCCGCGAGCTGCCCCCGGTCACGGTGGTGGACCAGACCGATCTGCCCTGGTTCGAGCGGCCCCACGCCGTGAGCGACCTGGACTCGGCGGAGCGCCCCGCGTGAGGGCGCGGAAGGAGGCCGCCTGACCCGCAAACCGGCGGCCATCCGCGAGCGCGAAGCGCGGCCCGACGCCCCGGCGGAGCTCGCGCGCAGCGGCGGGCGAAGCCCGCGCCAGGCGCGGCCGCTCAAGATCGAGCGCGGGGTGCTGCCCCAGGCGGAAGGTTCGGTCCTCATCTCCATGGGCCGCACGCGGGTGATGTGCACCGCGTCGGTCGAGGACCGCCTGCCGAACTGGCTGCGCGGGAAGGGGCGCGGCTGGGTCACCGCCGAGTACGGGATGCTGCCGCGGGCCACCTCCGAGCGCACGCCGCGCAGCGTCCAGGCCGGCGGCCGCGCGCAGGAGATCCAGCGGCTGATCGGCCGCTCGCTGCGTGCCGTGACCGATCTCACCGTGTTCGGCGAGCGCACCATCACGCTGGACTGCGACGTGATCGAGGCCGACGGGGGCACGCGCACCGCCGCCGTCAACGGCGCGCTCATCGCGCTGCACGACGCCTTCGTCACCCTGTCGAACCGCGGCGCGCTCGCGGGCCCGCCGCTGCGGGACACGGTGGCGGCGATCTCGGTCGGCCTGGTGGGCCGGGTGCCGTGCCTCGACCTGGACTACGCCGAGGACTCGCGCGCCGAGGTGGACATGAACGTGGTGATGACCGGCGGCGGGCGGTTCGTGGAATTGCAGGGCACCGGCGAGTCGGCCTCGTTCAGCGCCGGGGAGCTGCGGGCGATGCTGGCGCTGGCGCGCGCCGGCATCCGCCGCCTGCTGCGGGTACAGCGGCGGCTGCTCGGTGATTCGGGGCTGCTGCCGGGCGAGTGAAGCTCGTCCTCGCCTCCTTCAACGCCGACAAGGCGCGCGAGCTGGCCGCCCTGCTCGACCTCCCCGGGGTGGAGCTGGTCGGCCTCGGCGCGTTCCCCGGGGCGCGCGTGCCCGAGGAGAGCGGCGATAGCCTCGAGGAAAACGCGCTGATCAAGGGGCGCGCCGCGGCCACCCACACCGGCCTGCCGGCGATCGCCGACGACACCGGCCTCGAAGTCGACGCCCTCGGCGGGCTTCCCGGGGTACGCGCCGCCCGCTTCGCCGGCTCCGCCGCGAGCTACGCCGACAACGTCCGGCTGCTGCTCGAGCGCCTGCGGGGCGTGGAGCCGGCCCGGCGCACCGCGCGCTTTCGCACCGTGTGCGTCGCGTGCTTCCCCGACGGGCGATCGCTCAGCGCCGAGGGCGTGCTCGAAGGCCGCATCATCGCCGCCCCCCGCGGCTCCGGCGGCTTCGGCTACGACCCGGTGTTCGAGGTCACCGCCACCGGCCGGACCTTGGCCGAGATGACCGCCGCCGAGAAGAACGCCTGCTCGCACCGCGCCCGCGCGGTCCGGGCCCTGGGGCGCCTGCTCACCGCGTCCTAAGCCTGAGCGCGGATCCTACGTCCGCCAGCGAGCCGGAGCGGGCGGGGACCGGACCCAGGACACGACGTCCGCCAGCGGGCCGCAGCGGACGGGGACCGGAGCGCGGACTCCGCAGCCGCGCAGGAGCCAGGGATGGCGAGCGCGGCGAGGCCAGCGAAGGTCCCGCCAGGAAGGCGGGACCGAGCGGTCCGCGCGCAGGTCCCCGCCCGCTGCGGCCCGCCAGGCACGGCGCCCGATCGAGCGGCCCGCCGGCGGTCAGCTCGATCCCAGCCGGTGCACCCGAAGCATGTTGGTGGTTCCGGTGGTTCCCGGCGGGACGCCGGCGACGATCACCACCAGGTCGCCCGGCCGACCGCGCCCCAGCTCGAGCATCGCCCGGTCCACCTGGGCGATCAGCTCGTCCGTGTGCGTCATCATCGGGACCACGAACGTCTCCACGCCCCACACCAGCGCGAGCTGGCTGCGCACCGCCGGCTCGGAGGTGAAGGCGAGCAGCGGGATGTCGGCGCGGTGCGAGGCGACCCGTCGCACCGTGCTGCCGCTCACCGTGAACGCCACCAGCGCGCGCGCATGGAGCTCGCGCCCGACGCGGGCGGCGGCGAGCGCGATCGCCTCCTGGCGCGTCGTGGGGACGCGGCCCAGCGGTGGCAGGTTCGGCAGGCCCTGTTCCTCCGCCGCCTCGATGATGCGCGACATGGTGCGCACCGATTCGACGGCGTGCTCGCCGACGCTGGTCTCGCCCGAAAGCATCAGCGCGCTCGCGCCGTCGAACACGGCGTTGGCCACGTCCGAGACCTCGGCGCGCGTCGGCCGCGAGTGGTGGATCATCGAGTCGAGCATCTGGGTGGCGACGATCGCCGGCTTGGCGTTCTCGCGAGCCAGCCGGACCGCCTCCTTCTGGGTGAGCGGCACGCGCTCGAGCGGCATCTCCACCCCGAGGTCGCCGCGCGCCACCATCACGCCGTCGAACGCCTCCACCACCTGCTCGAGCGCCTCGACCGCCTGCGGCTTCTCCAGCTTGGCGATGACCGGCAGGCGCGCGCCGGCCAGGTCCATCGCCGCGCGCACCGGGCGGACGTCGTCCGGGCTGCGCACGAACGAGAGCGCCACCAGGTCCACGCGCAGCGAGAGGGCGAAGCGAAGGTCCGCGAGGTCCTTCTCGGTCAGCGCCGGGGCGCTGACTCGCACCCCGGGCAGGTTGATCCCCTTGTGGTCCGAGACCGCTCCGCCCTCGACCACCCGGCAGCGGACCTCGCGCCCGTCGGTGTCGAGCACCTCGAGCCGCACCATGCCGTCGTCGATCAGCACCGTGTCCCCGGGGTGGAGATCGCGGGCGAGCGGCTCGTAGGTCGTGAAGGCGCGGCGCGCGTCGCCTTCCAACGGCACGGTGGTGATGACGAACTCCGCGCCGCTCTCGAGCATCGCCGATCCGCCGCGGAAGCGGCCGAGGCGGATCTTCGGTCCCTGGAGGTCCGCGAGCACCGCGACCGCGCGCCCGCTGGCGTCGGAGGCCTGGCGCACGCCGCGGTAGAGCGCGGCGTGCTCCTCGTGGGTGCCGTGCGAGAAGTTGAGCCGGGCGACGTCCATCCCCGCGTCCACCAGCGCGCGGATCGCGGCGGGCGAACTCGAGGCCGGCCCGAGCGTGCAGACGATCTTGGCGCGCCGCATCACGGCACGCCGCGGCCGGGCGCCGCCGCGAGCGCGCGTCCGCGCCCCCGCGTCCTCATCGGGCGCCACCGCCGGCGTCGGGCCCGCGCGCGGCGGCGCGACCGGAAATGGGGTGGATGACGGGGTTCGAACCCGCGACACCTGGAGCCACAGTCCAGTGCTCTACCGGCTGAGCTACATCCACCGCCACCAATCGTGTGCCTCCGCGCGCGCGAGGAGTTGCAAGTGGCGCGCCTGGAGGGAATCGAACCCCCGACCGACGGATTAGAAATCCGTTGCTCTATCCTTCTGAGCTACAGGCGCGGGGCTCCCGCCGACGCGGGCGGAACGGACCCGCCTCTGCCGGCTCCCAAGTCGGGGCGAGAGGATTTGAACCTCCGACTCCCTGCTCCCAAAGCAGGTGCGCTACCGGACTGCGCCACGCCCCGGTGACCTCTAAGCACTTCGGACGCCGGAGAATAGCCGCGCATCCCAGCGCCGTCAACCGCGCCGCGACCGCCCGGGGTGCGGGTTCCGGACTCTGCGATGCGCTATTGCGCCCGAGGGCGCCCACTGCGTATGCTCTTTGCTCACGGCGGGCCCCCGCAACGGGAGCCTCTTCGGGAGACGAATTCATGAGCGGCGTCAACAAGGTCATTCTCGTCGGCAACCTCGGTGCCAACCCCGAGTTGCGGCACACCCAGGGCGGTCAAACCGTGGCGAATCTGCGCCTGGCGACCACCGAGCGCTGGACCGACCGCAGCGGCCAGAAGCAGGAAGCCACCGAGTGGCACCGCGTGGTGGTCTGGGGCAAGCAGGCCGAGATCGTCGGCCAGTACCTCACCAAGGGCCGGCAGGTGTACATCGAGGGCCGCATCCGCACCAGGTCCTGGCAGGACCAGCAGGGCCAGAAGCGCTTCACCACCGAGATCGTGGCGCAGAACGTCCAGATGCTCGGGGGCCGCGGCGAGCGCAGCGCGGACGATTCATCCGCGCCGGCGACGGTGCCCGCGGACGAGGGCATGGACGCCGATTTCGGAGGCGGTCCAGACGACGACATTCCGTTCTGATCCGGCGTGCCGCGCGCACGTCGTATCGAATCAGGCGTCCCCGGCGATCGCTCCGGTTGCGGTACGGGCTGGAGGTCCCCCCCTCGTCGG
>MFFQ01000042.1 GCA_001780165.1 Candidatus Eisenbacteria bacterium RBG_16_71_46
CGACCAATCGGTGCCAGCGCCGCTCGAGCCCGCCGCGCCGCGGCATCGCCGCTAGTGGGCGAGATAGTGCGAGTCCTTCTCGCCCGCGCGGATCGCGACCTTGAGGGTGTTGCCCTTGGGCGGGATCGGGCAGTTGTAGTGCTCGGAGTAGGCGCAGGCCGGGTTGTAGGCGAGGTTGAAGTCGAGCACGTAGCGACCGCCGCCGAGCGGCTGCACGTCCACGTAGCGGCCGAGGCCGTAGCTCTCGTTCCCCGAGGTGGCGTCGCGGAAGAACACGCCGAAATCCTCCTCGCCCACCCCCGGCTCGAGCAGACGCGTCGCCTCGAGCCGGCACGGGGTCTTGCCGACCAGGAAGTCGAACCAGCCCACGCGCACCGCGCGGCGGGCGTTGCCGCGGGTGGACATGATGATCACGGTGTCGGTCTTCGCATTGGCGGTGAGCGGCAGCGCGAAACGGTAGGCGAGATCCGCCGGGAAGTAGGCGATGCCCTTGTACTCGGCGAAGCGCGGGCTCTGGGGGTCGAAGACGATGATCGCCGGGAAGCGCTGGTGCGAGAGCCGCAGCAGGAAGCGCCCGATGCCGATCCGGCTCGGCGGCAGCACCGCCTCGCGTCGCGCGGAATCCCCCACGGTGAAGCGCGCCCCCGGGTCCACCGCCGCGACGCGGAACGAATCGCCCACCACCGTCACCCGCAGGTGGTGGGGCGCCACCTCGGGGTCGTCGATCCGCACGTCGTTGCCGGCCGCGCGGCCCACGGTGAGGGTGGTACGGTCCTCGAAGTCGCGCCGCTGCACCGTGGCGAGGTAGGACGTGTTCGATTTCTCGAGCCACTCGCGGGTGTCGGCGCGGTCCTTCCCGATCGCGCGGGTGATGGAGTCCGCGGCCGCGGGCGCGAGACGCACCGGCCGCGCGGCGGTGGGCGCCGGTGCGACCGACACCTGGACCGCGGGCGCCCGCCCGACCGGCTCCTCGGCGATGGGCGTCTGGACAACCGGTGCCCTGACGGCGGGCGCCCGTCCGACCGGCTCCTGGGCGACAGGCACCCGATCGGCCGGCGCGGGAGGGACCGGCCCTCGAGCGACCGGCACCGAATCGGACGGTGTCGAGGCGGCAGGCGCCGGGGCGGCAGACGCCGCGCCTGGCACCGCCAGCGTGGCCGAGATCACCAGGGCAGCCAGCATGAGCGTCTCCCATCGCGAGGTTCGGGGCCCGAAGCGCGCAACCGGGACATCATAAGCCGCGCGCGCCGGCCCGTGCCACCGCGGTTGATTTCCGCGGGGGGCCTGCCGATAATCCGGTTACCCACATCGCGTCTCCGGGCCGACGACTCGGCCCCCGCAGTAGCCAGGGCGTAGAGCCCAGGAAGGAAGCACACATGGACGTGGATCGCGCCACGCACACGACCACCACGCCCCTCGCCGACGACGCATCGACTCCCACCGCGGAGGCCGTGCCGATGGACGCTCTCGTCATCCAGGGAGGCCGCAAGCTCACCGGCCGCGTGGAGGTGAGTGGGGCCAAGAACGCCGCGCTTCCGGTGATGGCGGCGACCCTCTTGGCACCCGGGGTCCATACGCTTCGCAACGTCCCGCTGCTGTCCGACACGCGCACCATGTCGCGGGTGCTCGAGCAGCTCGGAGCGCGGGTGGAATTCCGCGGGCACGCCTGCAAGATCGACACCTCGGGGGTGCGCTCGGTGGAGGCGCCCTACGACCTGGTGCGCACCATGCGCGCCAGCGTCTACGTGCTCGGTCCGCTGCTCGCCCGCTTCGGCGCCGCGCGGGTGTCGCTGCCGGGCGGGTGCGCCTGGGGCCCGCGGCCGGTCAACCTGCACATCGAGGGGCTCAACGCCATGAACGCGGGCCTCGAGATCGAGCACGGCTACATCGTCGGCAAGGACGTGCGCCTCCAGGGGGCCGAGTACGGATTCCAGACGGTCTCGGTGGGCGCCACCGCCCAGCTGATGATGGCGGCGACGCTCGCCGAGGGACGCACCGTGCTCGACAACGTCGCGATCGAGCCGGACATCACGGCGCTCGGCGAGGTGCTGGCGGGCTGTGGCGCGCGCATCGAGGGCCTCGGCACCCGGCGGCTCACGATCGACGGGGTGCGCGAGCTGAAGCCGATCGACACCACGATCATCCCCGACCGCATCGAGGCGGCGACCTTCCTGGCGGCGGCCGCGATCACCGGGGGCTCGATCACCGTCGAGCGCTGCAACGCGGCACACGTCGCCGCGACCATGCACGTGCTGGAGCTGGCCGGCGCCGAAGTCCTGCCCGGCAACGGCGAGATCGCGATCAGCGGCCCGACGCTGGCCTCGGCGGTCAACGTCACGACCGCGCCGTTCCCGGGGTTTCCCACCGACATGCAGGCGCAGATGATGGCGCTGTGCGCGGTCGCCGACGGCACCAGCGTCATCACCGACACGATCTACCTCGACCGCTTCACCCACGTCCCCGAGCTGACGCGCCTCGGCGCCCAGATCGAGCTCAAGGGCAACGTCGCCATCGTGACCGGCGTCGAACGGCTGCAGGGTGCCCCGGTGATGGCGACCGACATCCGGGCGAGCGCGGCCCTGGTGCTGGCGGCACTGGTGGCCGAGGGCGAGACGCGGATCTCGCGCATCTACCATCTCGACCGCGGCTACGAGGGGTTGGCCGAAAAGCTCGTCAAGCTCGGCGCCGGCGTCGAGCGCGTGCAGGAGTAGCGGCCCCGGCGCCGGGCGCGGCACCGCGCGGCGATTCTCAGGCGGCGGCCACTCCCGGGCGTGGGGTGGCCGCCGCCGGTGTGATTGCCGCGCGGATGTGGGGGGATGAGTCGGCCGGTGCGGGCGCCGCGCGACCGGCGGTACGCGCGTCCTCAGCCCGGCAGCGTGCGGGTGGCGAGCCTCGCGCCCCACAGCGCCAGCAGCGCCACCGCGTGGGCGAGAAGTGCCAGATTCACCGCTCCGAGCGACGGCGCGCGCACGCGGCGCGCGAGCACCAGGCCCCACCAAGCCCACGCCAGCGCCGCCTCGGCCACGAGCAGCGGACCCAGCGGGTGGATGCGCAGCGCGGCCCCGAGATGCCCCCGGGCCAGCTCGGCGATCGAGCGCGTGAGTCCGCATCCCGGGCAATCGAGGTGCGTCATCTGGCGGAAGAGGCAGATGGTGTGCGCCGGATCCACGGGAAAGGGCCAGCGGGAGAGCGCCAGGTAGAGCAGCCCGCCCGCGAGCCCCGCCACCAGCCACCAGGCGCCGGGCGGCGCCACGCGCAGGGCGCGGACGCTTGCCTGCACCAACGGCGCGAGCCGTGCGGCGGGCGCCGGCGCACCCTGCCGGGCCGGTGACGGGGTCGCGCTCATCAGTGATCGAAGAGTGCGGCCATCGTGGCCAGTCCGCCCCAGAACATCAGCCACGCCAGGCCCAGCGCCAGCAGCACGCTGCCGATGATGCCCAGGATCATCCCCGCGCGCGCCGTGCCTTCGCCCTGGGGAGAGGAAGCGCCCGAAGCGATCGTCTGCAGTTCGCTGTGCCCGAGCACCCAGGCGACGGGCGCCAGCAGGTTGCAACAGATGATGCCCAGGATGCCGAGCACCAGGCTCGCCGTCGCCCGACCCGATGAGCCCTGGGGCGGAGCGCCGGTGGGAGGAGGCGGGGGAGAGGTCGGAGGCGGAACTCCGGGAGTGAAGGTGCTCATGGGCGGCCCCTTCTGATGGAGGGTGCGACTCGGAGCGCATCGGATTCGACGTGATCACTCGACTGCGGGATGCTACGGGCGCTCACTCCGGACCGCAAGCGCGATGCGGCGCTTGATGCGGCGCGCGGGGCGAAGTACGTTGCGGCCGCTGCGCGGCGGGAAGCACCGTGAGCCTGCCGTGCAGGTCGAAGTACGGTGCGCCCGCCCCGAAGGTTGCCGGCGGGGGGGAACGCCTCCGCAGCGTGCGAGGAGCCCGAAGGCCACGACCATGAAGCAGTACGACCGGGCCTACTTCGACCGCTGGTACCACAGCCCGCGCCGGCGCGTGCGGCAGCGGGAGCTGCTCGCGCGCAAGGTGCGGCTGGCGGTGGCGGCGACCGAGTACCTGCTCGACCGCCCGCTCCGCACCGTGCTCGACGTGGGTTGCGGCGAGGGCGCGTGGCAGCCGCGGCTCGAGCGCCTGCGGCCCGGGGTGCGCTACCTCGGGATCGACTCGAGCGAGTACGCCGTCGCCCGCTTCGGACGGCGGCGCAACCTCCGGCTCGGGAGCGTGGGTGAACTCGGGCGGCTCGGCCTGCGCGGGCCGTTCGACCTCGTGGTCTGCTCCGACGTGCTCCACTACGTTCCCACGCCCGAGCTGCGGCGCGGGCTCAAGGCGATGGCACGGCTGCTCGGCGGCATGGCGTTCATCGAGGTCTTCACCCGCGAGGACGAGACCGTCGGCGACTCGCACGGCGAGCAGCGGCGGGGTGCGGCCGCCTACCGCCGGCTGTTCCGCGAGGCGGGCCTCACGCGTCTCGGCCTGTTCTGCTTCGTCGGTCGCGCGCTCGCGGACACGACCATGTCGTTCGAGCGGGCGTGAGCGCCGCGCGGCACCCGGCGGATCAGACCACGTCGTTGGAGCGCGCGGGGCGCCGAGCCGCGCCCGGCGGATCAGACCATGTCGTTCGAGCGTGCGCAGGCGCCCCGCGGCGCCCCGCCTACCAGATCTTCGCCCGCTGGCTCGCGAGACGCTCCATCGGGTCCCCGTCGCGCAGCCCGAACGCCTGGGCGAACTCCGGCATGTTGGAGAGCGGACCGTTGCAGCGGAAGCGGCCCGGGGAATGCGTGTCGGTGTTGAGCCGCAGCCTGAGCGCCTCCGGCCGCACGTTCTGCCGCCAGATCTGGGCATACGACAGGAAGAAGCGCTGCTCGGGCGTGAACCCGTCGATCTTGCGCACCGGCTTGCCGGCGAGCGTCTTCTTCAGCGCCCCGTACGCGACGCTGAGCCCACCGAGATCGGCGAGATTCTCGCCGAGCGTGAGCTTGCCGTTGACGTGCAGCGAATCGATGGCGACGTAGCCGTCGAACTGCTTCTCCACGACGTCGGCCCGCGCCTTGTAGCGCTCCTGGTCCTCCGCGGTCCACCAGTCCCTGAGGTTCCCCTCGGCGTCCGACTTGCGTCCCTGGTCGTCGAAGCCGTGGGTCATCTCGTGCCCGATGACGGTGCCGATGCCGCCGTAGTTCACGGCGTCGTCGGCGTTGGCGTCGAAGAACGGCGGCTGCAGGATGCCGGCCGGGAAGACGATCTCGTTCATGCGCGAGTTGTAGTAGGCGTTCACCGTGGGCGGCGTCATGCCCCATTCGGTGCGGTCCACCGGCTTGCCCAGCTTGGCGATGTTGCGGTGAGACTCGAACTGGCGCGCGCGCATGACGTTGAGCGCCAGCGGTCCGCGGTCCACGGTGAGCGCGCTGTAGTCGCGCCACTTGTCGGGATAGCCGATCTTGACGCCGAAGGCGTCGAGCTTGCGGAGTGCCTGCTCCTTGGTGGCGGGGCTCATCCACTCCAGCCCCTGGATGCGCTGGCGCAGCTCGGCGCGCAGGTTGTCCACGAGCTGCTTGGCCCGCGCCTTGGCCTCGGGGCTGAACGCCCGGGCCACGTAGAGCTGGCCCAGCGCTTCACCGATGTTGTCGTCCACCACGGCGAGCGCCCGCTTCCAGCGCGGCCGGAGCTCCGTGGCGCCGGTGAGGATGCGGCCGTTGAAGTCGAAGCTCTCGTTCACGAACGCCGTACTCAGCAGGTCGCCGCCGCGGTGGATCAGGTGCCAGCGCAGGTAGGTGCGCCAGTCGCCGATCGGCACCGAGGACATCATCGCGTTCACCTGCTTGACGAACTCGGGCTGGCCGACGTTGACCGGCCGGCGGTCGGCGATGCCGAGCCCCTCGAAGAGCCGGTTCCACGAGATCGCCGGGGTGAGCGCCGCCAGCGAATCGAGCGACATCTTGTGGTAGTTGGCCTCGGGATCGCGGCGCTGCACGCGGGTGAGCGACGCCTGGGCCAGCTCGGTCTCGATCCCCAGGACCGTGCGGGCGCCGGCGGCGGCGGTCGTGGCGTCGTCGCCGAGCAGGGTGAGCAGCTTGGTCACGTGCGCCGCGTACTGGTCGCGCAGCTTCTGCGAGGCCTCGTCCTGCTTGAGGTAGTAGTCGCGATCCGGGAGCCCGAGGCCGCCCTGATAGATCTGGAGGATGACCTCGGTGCTTTGCTTGGCGTCCTGGGCCGCGAACAGGACGAAGGGCAGGCGCAGGCCCATGGTCTGCAAGCGCGCGATCTCGTCCTGCAAGGCGGCGACGTCGCCGATCGCCGCGATGCGCCGCATCTCGTCGTCGAGCGGACCGGCGCCCTCCGCCTCGGCGCGCGCCGAGTCCATGGCGCTGGCGTAGAAGTCCCCCACCATCTGCACGGGGCTGCCCTTGGGCGTGGAGGTCTTCTTCGCCGCGTCCTCGAGGATCGCGTGGAGGATCTCGTAGTTGCGCTCGGCCACCTCCGAAAAGGAGCCCCAACGGCTCTCGTCCGGCGGCACCGGGTTGCGCTTGATCCACCCGCCGTTGGCGTAGGTGAAGAAATCGTCCCCCGGACGCACCGCGGGGTCCATGTTGGCGGGGTCGATCGGCTTGGAGCGCTCGGAGGCGAATGTCGCCGCCGTCGGCAGGCCGGCCGCGAGCGCGAGCAGCAGGCCGGCCAGCGCGAGACGCGAGGTCCATCGGGAGGTCGTCATCGGGGTTTTCCTTGGAGTGGAGGGTGGGGGACAGGGCAGGAGTTCACTCCGGCAGGGTGCGCGCATCATCCCGCCCGTCGCAACCCAAACGCCTCCGGGTGGCGACGGACGCGCCTTCCGCGACCACGACCGCGGAGGGGATGCCGCCGCCGAGGCCTTGGCGCGGCTGGTCGCTCCGCTCACGGGCAGTGCCGCGCTTAACGGGATCCGGGTCGGCGAGGCGTGAGGCGTCGTCCCGGCAGAGCTTCGCGCCCTCACGCCCCACGGCCCTGCACGACGCCCTGCCAGCCCGCGCCGCGCCGCTGCCAACCTGACAGTCGTGCTGCTCGGGATGTCCTCCAGGACCATCGAGCCGGCCCTTTGGCCAATACCCTCCGCTCCATGGCGTTCGGGCGACGCGGGCGCGGGTTCGACCGGTAGGGAAAGGCCGGCCGCCGCGCGGCCTGGCTCATGCACGCGCTCTCGAATTTCGCTGACGGTCGTCTGCACGCTGGGGAGTGGACGGACGGCTTCCCCAGGCCGCCTCCTCGACCCCACGGGCCTGCCACCGCCGCGCACCTCTCGAGACCTCGCCCGGCATCCGCGCGTTTGCGCCGCGGACGCGGACCTGCCGCCGGTCCCGACGCCGTACTCAGATTGGGCGCGCCTTGTTCCCGGCGCGCGGGCCGCCGTGGCGCAAGAGGAGCACGCCATGAGTTCCCGAGCCGTCGCGATGCTCGGTCCATCGGGCTCGAGGGCATCCTCGAGGCCGCCGATCCCCCGCCACCCGGCCGGCCTCTGCCTCGCGCCGGCGCTTGCGCTTCTGGCCCACCTGTTCACTGCGGCGCCGGCAAGCGCCGTGTGGCCGACCGACCCCAACGTCAATCTCCGCGTCTGTGACGCCCCCGGGAGGGTCAGGAGTCCCGCGTTGCTCCCAGACGGTGCGGGAGGGGCATTCATCGCCTGGTGGGACCAGCGCTCGGGCAGTTTCGACATTTACCTGCAACGCGTGGACTTCGCGGGTGTCCCGAAGTGGACGGCGAACGGCATCGCGCTCGCGGATGCCCCGGGCGACCAGTGGGCCTGCAACCTGACGTCGGATGGTGCCGGAGGCTGCATCGTGGCCTGGAACGACACGAGCCTCGGCTTGGGCAACGGCCGCTTCTACGTCCAGAGAGTTGACGCCAACGGCGTGGTGCGGTGGACGCCCGGCGGCGTGCGCGTGTGCCCGCTGGAATCGGTGCAGGGACGCAGGGCCGTGCTCGGCGACGGCGCGGGCGGTGTCTTCTGCGTGTGGGGCGACCAGCGCGGCGCGGACTCCGACCTCTATGCGCAGCATCTCGACGGCGACGGTGCGCCGCTCTGGAGCCCGGACGGCGTGCCGATCTGCACGGCACCCGGGAACCAGCTCCTCTCCATGATCACCATGGGACTCGTCCCAGATGGGGCGGGCGGCTTCATTGTGACCTGGTACGACCAGCGCAACGGAGTCGGGAACGACGACATCTACGCCCAGCGGGTGGATGTCTTCGGCACGCCCCTATGGGCATTCGACGGCGTGCCGCTCTGCACGGCGTGGGGGGCGCAGGTGTCCCCGGTAGTCTGCTCGAATGGCCTCGGCGGCGCCATCGTGGCGTGGACCGATTCGCGCCTCGGCTACAGCCAGATCTACGCGCAGCAGGTAGACCCGTACGGCATCCCGCTGTGGCCTGCCGACGGCATCGTCGTCGGCAATCCAAACGTCTCGCAGGGGGGCCTGCGCATGGTCGCGGACGGGGCGAACGGCGCGATCCTCGCCTGGTACGACTACCGCTACGGCTCCAGCGACGTCTTCGCGCAGCGCGTGAGCAGCTCCGGCATCCAGCAGTGGGGAGGCGACGTGCCGCTGTGCACGAACTGGGCGGATCAGGCCGCGATCGAGCTGGCGAGCGACGGCTTCGGCGGTGCGGTGGCCACGTGGCGCGACGAGCGCAGCGGAGTCTCGAGCGGCGACGTGTACGCCCAGCGGGTGAACGCGAGCGGTTCGCTGTTGTGGGCCTTCGATGGCGTGGCCGTTTCGACTGCGGCCGGGGACGTGGATGTCGTCCGTCTCTGCTCGGACGCCTACGGCGGCGCGATCCTCGCCTTCAACGAATACCGCGGCGGCGAGGAGGATCTCTACGCCCAGCGCGTGAGCGGCGACGGCTCGCTCGGCGGCCGCGAACCCCGCATCGCGAGCGCCGGGGACATCGGCCCCGACCAGGGCGGGCGGGTTCGTGTGCTGTGGGACCGCAGCGATCTCGACCAATCGGGTAGCCCGGGGATCGAGTCGTACAGCCTGTGGCGCCGCGTGATCACCTCCGCCGGGGCGCTGCGGGCGACCGGCCCGGGCACGACGTGGGCGGAGGACCCGGCGCTCCCCGCGTCCGGCGGCCGCACCTTGCTCCGGGTGCCGGGCGCGCGCGGCGAGGCGACCTACTGGGAGTACATCGTGACCGTGCCGGCGTGGGGGCAGAGCGGGTATGGCTACACCGCCGCGACCACCGCCGACTCCATGCCGGGGCTCCTACCCTGGAACGTCTTCCTGGTGACGGCGAAGATCGCGGGCGGCCCGACCGCTTACATGTCCGCTCCCGACAGCGGCTACTCGGTGGACAACCTGGCGCCGGGCGCCCCGGCCCCATTCACCGCAGCCTACGCCTCGGGCGCGACCTGGCTGCACTGGGGGCAGAGCGCCGAGCCGGACGTCGGCGAATACCGCCTCTACCGCGGCGCATCCGCGGACTTCGTGCCCGGGCCGGGCAACCTGGTGGTCGCCCAGTCCGATACCGGCTACGCGGACGTGGGCCCTGCGGGCGGCTTCTACAAGCTCTCGGCGGTGGACGTGCACGGAAACCAGAGCGGCTTCGCGCTGATCCGGCCTCAGGACACGACCGACGTGCCCGCCGGCGAGGGGCCGGCCCTCCTGCTCGGTCCGGTGCGGCCGAACCCCGGCCGCGGCGACCGGCTCGTCGTCCGGTTCAGCCTGGATCGACCGGGCGGCTCGCGGCTCGCCTTGCTCGACGTGACCGGAAGGCAGATTGTCGAGCGCGAGGTGGGCTCGCTCGGGCCGGGCCGTCATGAGGTGGATCTCGCGCGCGGGCAGCGCCTCGTTCCAGGCATCTACTTCGTGCGGCTCGTGCGGGGCGCCGAGGTCCGCGTCCGCCGGGCGGTGGTCGTGGATTGAGCGGTGAGGGCGGACGTGGATCCGGGCCCGGCGCGGAGTGACGCTTGAATCGCGGCGGGCGGCGGGTGCGTGTACCGGAAGAACTTGGCGACCACCGAGGGCTCGGGGTTCGGCTGGTTCCGGGAGCCGGGCTTGATGAACGCGCGCACTGCGGCGCGGTCTGGGCACCACGAGCTGGGTGGTGACGCGCCAGGTGGTGCTGACCGGGTCGAAGCGGCAGCACGTGTTCTTTCTCCCTGACCGCCGCCGGCTTGGGGGCCTGAGGCGGCTGGCCTAGCTGTAAAGTCTAGGCACGTTCTTCACGCCGGCCCTTCAATCGGCTGATGGATGGACGCCCGCACAGACGACCGTGGGGCGTTCGTGATCAGAGTACTTCAGGAACAGCGTCAGGCCGCCGCCGCGCCCGACAGGCGGGCGCCTCAGCGCCCCGGAACCGTGTCCCCGACTCCGATCCGGGTGCCGCGGGTTTCCGGCAGCGTCCACACCCAGAGGCCGGTGAATACCGCGAAGAGCGCCGCGAGCGAGATGCCGCCGCCGAGCCCGTAGCGCGTCGCCACCTGCGCGATCACCAGCGGGGTCAGGAACTGCACCCCGCGCGCCAGATTGAAGGCCGTTCCCATGGCGGTGTTGCGGATCTTGGTCGGGAAGATCTCGGCGAAGATCGGTCCGTAGCCCGAGAAGTTGCCGGTGCCGAGGCCGACCACGAACATGAAGAACAGCGTGAGATACGGCCACACCGCGATCTGGCTCCAGAACAGCGTCACCGCGACCAGCCCCACCGCCCAGATCAACGAGTACGCGGTGTAGCTCACGCGGCGCCCGAAGGCGTCGGCGAACACGCCGAAGCTCAGGTAGCCGATCAGCCCTCCGGCCTGGGTGACGAGCATCCAGACGCCTGAGCGCGCCATCGAGTAGCCGAGCTGGTCGTAGAGGTACTTGGGCAGCCAGGAGTAGGTGAACCAGTAGGCCGACATGTCGGTGAGCGCCAGCACCAGGCCGAGCAGGAACAGCCGCCGCAGCCGCGGCGTGAGCAGCAGCTCGGCGAGCTGCCCGCGCTCGCGGGGCTGCCGCAGCCGCCGGCGCTCGAGCCACACGTCCGACTCGGGCATGTAGCGGCGGATCGCCATCACCAGCAGGGCGGGCGCCACCGAGACGTAGAAGCACGCCCGCCAGCCCCACGCGTCGCCGAACGCCGCGGCGAAGGCCGGCTCGAGGAAGCCCCCGACCAGGGCGGCGAGCGCGATACCGAGCGGGGCGCCGGTCTGCATCACCGCGGCGTAGCGCGCGCGCATCCGCGCCGGGAAGGTCTCGCCGACCAACGTCTGCCCGGTGGCCCACTCGCCGCCGACGCCGAGACCGGTGACGATGCGAAACACCAGCAGGGAGTAGAAGCCGCCGGCGAAGCCGCAGAGGAAGGCCCCGAGCGAGTAGACGCCGATGGTCCACGACAGCACGATCCGCCGCCCGAACCGGTCGGCGAGATAGCCGAAGGCGATGCCGCCCATCGCGGTGGCGGCCAGCGAGGCGCCGAGCAGCAGCGAGAGCGCGACGTCGTCGAGGCCGAGCGACTTCTTGATCGGAACCAGCAGGAACGCGAACAGCATGAGATCGTAGAAGTCGAACAGCCAGCCCGCCCAGGACATCCCGAGGATGATGAAATGGGTTCTGGTCGGGCGCTCGCTCTCGTTGAGCAACGGCCGTCGCACCGTGTCGCCCATGGCGACGTCTTCAGGTCGCGCGGCGCCCGGCGCGCTCGTGGTTCACGCGGGCGAAGTCGATGTAGCCGCGCTCGGGGTCGGCGCGGACCAGCTTCAGCCGGACCCGGTCGCCCACGTCGAGGTCTTCCCAGCCGCGCTCGATCCGGCCCTCGACCGGCGGATCGAAGATCCGCGCCCACGTTCCCTTGGGCGAGGCGCCGGTCACGAGTCCTTCGAAAGTCTTCCCGATGCGCCCGCTCAGCAGGCACGCGGCGGCCGCCTTGTGCATCAGACGCTCGATCTTGCGCACGTCGTTCTGCCGGAGCGTGCAGTGGCCGGCGAGCGCCACCAGCTCGTCGCGCGGGTAGGGCGAGGTCGCCGCCGCCAGCGCGGCCGCGACCAGGCGCTGGGTGACGAGATCGGGATAGCGCCGGTTGGGCGCGGTCGAGTGCGTGTAGTCCTCCACCGCCAGGCCGAAATGCCCGTCGGTCGCCTCGCCCGGGAAGCTGGCCACGTATTCGCCCCGTCCCAGCAGCTTGATCACCGTGAGCGAGAGATCGGGAAAGTGCAGCGGGTCGGCGTCGCGGCGGCGCACCAGGAACGCGTGCAGCGCGCGGGCGTCGGGCTCGGCCGGCAGCCGCTCGCCGACGTCGAGGGCGATGTCCACGATGCGCGGCCAGCGCGCGGGCGTGCGCACCACCCGGCGCATCACCGGGAAGCCCCGCTCCTCGAGGTAGCGGGCGATGGCACCGTTGGCGGCGATCATGAAATCCTCGATCAGGTCCCGCGCGCGGTTGCGCTCCTGGGGCGCGAGCCCGCTCACCTGATCGCCGTCGAACTGGGCGCGCACCTCGATGGTCTCCAGGTCGAGGGCGCCCTGGGCGTGGCGCTGCGCCTTGAGGCTCCGCGCCGCGCGATCCTGGAGCCGGAGGTTTTCGGCCAGCTCCGGCACCGCCGCGAGCGCCGCCGGTGCCTCGCCCGCGCCTTCGAGCCACGCGCCGACGCTCGGATAGGCGAGCTGGGCGCGGTTGCGCACGCGCGCCCGATAGACGCTCGACACCCCGCAGATGCCTTGCGCGTCCACCTCGATCTCGACCACCGTCGCCGGCCGGTCCTGGTCGGGGGCGAGCGACGTCAGGTCGGTGCTCAGGCGGTCGGGG
>MFFQ01000043.1 GCA_001780165.1 Candidatus Eisenbacteria bacterium RBG_16_71_46
GGCGCCCGTGCGGAAGCGCCGGCCGCCGCCGCGCCCCGGTCACCGGCATCCGTGGTGCCCCGGTGGCCGACGTCCGCTGCGTCCCGATGCCCGGCACCCGTCACCTCCCGGCCGCCGGCATCGGCCCCCACACGCCGGACGGGCGGGGAGTTGATCCCCGCCCGTCCGGGCGAATCGCACGAGGCGGGCGCGAGGCCCGCAGCCGACTACTCGTGGTAGAGGCTCTTGAGCCGGCCCCAGGTGATGCTGGGCGCCGGGGTGGCGAGTGGGCCGAATCGCTGCATGCGGTGATTGACCCGGTCCGCGACCACGATGGTCCCGCCGCCCGCGGCGACACCGAACGGCTGGACGAACTGACCATCCCCGACGCCGGTGGAGCCGACGGTGCACTGAAACGCCCCGAGGAGGTCGAAGTACTGCACGCGGTCGTTGCCGGAGTCGGTGACGTAGATGCCGCCGCCGTCAACCGCCGGCTGCACCGGCCGGCTGAACTGCCCCGGACCCGCGCCCGGCGTGCCCCACTGCAGCAGATACGCGCCGGCAGGGGAGAACTTCTGGACGCGGTTGTTGGTCTGCTCGGTGATGTAGATGTCACCCGAGTTGTCCACCGTCACGCCCGAGGGGTTCTTGAACTGTCCGTTGCCGGTCCCGGTTCCGCCCCACGAGAACAGGAACGTGCCGGTGGCGGTAAACCTCTTGACCAGGTTCGAAAACAACTCCGTCACGATCACGTCGCCGGTGACGGGATCCACCGCGACGTCGCTCGGGAAACTGACCGACCACTTGGTCTGAAATGCTCCGGCCGAACTGAACTTCTGGATGCGGTTGTTCTGCTGATCGGCCACGTACACGTCGCCCGTGTTCTGGTTGACGGCCGTTGCGACCGGCAGGTTGAACCTGCCGTTGGTGTTCCCGAGCGAACCCCAGAAGAGGATGAAGGTGCCGTTGCCGGTGAACTCCTGGATGCGGTTGTTCTGCGAATCAGCGACGTAAACCTGTCCCGTAGGGGCGAACGACGGTCCCTGCGGAAAGCGGAATTGCCCAAAGGCATTGCCCTGGGTGCCCCACTTCAAAAGCCAGGACGGACATTGAGCGAAAGCCGTGCTCGCGACGAAGAGGGCGACAAAAGCGAGTAGCAAAGGTCGACGAAGGTGCATGGTGTCCTTTCTTTGCGGTCGGGGGTTACCGCGGGGGCATCGCCCCATGGTTCGAGCTGCAAGGGCAGTGACACGTGCACAGAACTCTGGGGACGGCTCGTAAACCTGGCTCGGATGGTCCTCCTTGGGTCGGGGGTCTCCCTGTCGAATAGCGAACCTCCGTTAATTGTGAGGTCATAACTCACGCATGACAAGCCGAAAATGCGCTCCAATCGGAGTTTATGTCAGCCTGAGCCCATCAGCGGCGCCCGTGTTTAGACATGCGAAACAAACGCCGTGACGGGCACCTGTCAACGCACAAGGAGGGTGCTGCGCCAAGCCTCGCACGCCCCGGGACCGCGCCCGAGGAGCCAGGTGGCCTCGCGGGGCCGCCGGCCGGCACCGGCTGGACAACCCCGGGCGCATGAGTTAGTCAGGGGGTTGCCTCCCGGATGGGCGGGTGGCAGGGAGGCGGAGGCTCTCATGGTGAGCGAGACCTTGAACCGGTGGCTCGTCGGGCTCGGGGTGGCCCTGGCCGCGTGGATTCTCGGGTGGCTGATCACGCGCTTGCTCTTCCCGCGCCTGGGCCGGCTCTTCCGCCGCTCGAAGACCAAGCTCGACGACACCCTCCTCAGCTCGATCCGGCCCCACGTCCCGCTGTGGTTCGCCGTACTGGGGGTCCTGCTCGGGGTGCGCTTCCTGTCGCTCGATCCCGAGACCGTGCGCATCATCGGGCGCGTCGGGCAGGCCGCGCTGCTGCTGAGCGCGACCTTGGCGCTCGCGAGCTTCGTCAACCGCCTGATCCTCGACAGCTCCACCCGGTGGTCGGACGCCTTCCGCTCGACCAGCCTGGTGCAGCACGCGGTGCGCATCACGGTCGTGGGGCTGGGCGCGCTGATGATCCTCTCCAACCTCGGCATCGCCATCACCCCGATCCTCACCGCCCTCGGCGTCGGCTCGCTGGCGGTGGCGCTCGCGCTGCAGCCCACGCTCACCAACCTGTTCGCGGGGTTCCACATCTCCCTCGCGGGCCAGGTGCGGATCGGGGACTACGTGGCGCTCGAGAGCGGCCAGAAGGGCTTCGTCACCGACATCGGCTGGCGCTCGACGCTGATTCGCGAGCTGCCCAACAACCTCATCGTGGTGCCGAACGCGCGGTTAGCGGAGATCATCGTCACCAACTACTCGCTGCCCGAGCCCGAGCAGTCCGCCATCGTCGGCGTGGGCGTGAGCTACGACTCGAACCTCGAACACGTCGAGAAGGTCACGATCGACGTGGCGCGCGAGACCCTGAAGAACGTGCAGGGCGGCGTGGGCGAATTCGACCCTTTCATCCGCTACAATGGCTTCGGCGATTCGTCGGTGGACTTCTCGGTGATCCTGCGCGTGCGCACCTTCACCGATCGCTACCTGGTGTCGCACGAGTTCATGAAGCGGCTGCATCGCCGCTACCAAGCCGAGGGGATCGAGATTCCCTTCCCGCAGCGCGTGGTCACGCTCAACAACGGAACGGCTCCTCGCGAGGCGGCCGGGGCCGGGAGGACCAGTGTCTCGAACCGACGTTCCTGATACCGTCGCGACCAGCGGCCACTCGCCCATCGCGGCGGGTGCCGGACGGGAGCGTGTCGCGTGAGTGTTCACCCCCTCGAAGCCCCCGATCCGCCCAACCTGCGCCGGCTGGTGACGCTGGCGGTACTGGTGCTCGTCGCGCTCCTCGCGCTCCGCACACTGCCCTCGCTGCTCGTCGACCTGCTGTGGTTCGGCGAGGTCGGCTTCCGCGGCGTGATGCTCACCACGCTGTGGACCCAGGCGCTGATGCAGCTCGTGTTCGGCGGCGCCTTCGTCGTCTTCTTCCTCGCCAACGTGATTCCGGCGCTGGCGCGCCGGCCGCCGCAGGTCTCCGTGCTCCACGAGCTGCGCGCGATGTGGCCCGGTCTCGACCAGCTCCGTCCCGTGCTCCGGCTGGCCGCGATCGCCGTGGCGCTCGGGATCGGATTCCTGGTGGCGCAGTGGGGCGCGGCGCAGTGGCTGCCCTGGCTGCGCTTCCGCCATCCCGCCCCGTTCGGCTTCACCGACCCGGTGTTCCAGCGCGACGTCGGCTACTACGTCTTCACCCTGCCGTTCCTGCGGGCGCTGGTCGGCTTCGGGCGGTTCACCGCGCTGTTCACCGCCGCCGGGGTGGCGTTCGCCTACTTCACCCAGGGACACCTGTGGGCGCGACCGGGGTTCCTCGCCGTCGCGGGCGGCGCCCGCCGGCACCTCATGCTGCTCGCCGCCGCCGTCCTGCTGCTCACCGGCGCCAGCGACTGGCTCGCCCGCTACGACCTGCTGTACAGCACCCGCGGTATCGTCGCGGGGGCCGGCTTCACCGATCTCCACGCCGCCCTCCCGGCGCTCCAGATCATCGCCGTGCTCGCGGGGCTCGCCGCGCTGCTGGTCGCGGCCGAGGCGTTCACGCGCTCGTGGCGGCTCAGCCTGGGGAGTATCGCGGTCCTGCTCCTCGCCCACCTGTTGTTGCTCGGGCTGTGGCCGTTCGCGCTGCAACGATTCGTGGTCGCCCCCAACGAGATCGACCGCGAACGCCCCTACCTCGAGCGCGAGATCGTGGCGACCCGACGCGCTTTCGGCCTCGAGGCCATCGATGTCGGCGGTTTCCCCGCCACCACCAATCTCACCGCCGCGCGCATCTCGGCCAACACCGCGACCATCGACAACGTCCGGCTGTGGGAGACCCGGCCTCTCAAGACCACGAATTCACAGCTGCAGGAGATCCGCACCTACTACGATTTCGTGGACGTGGACAACGACCGCTATCGGTTGAACGGCGACCTGCGGCAGGTGGCGTTGTCGGCGCGCGAGCTCAACCCCGCGGCGCTCCCCGCGCGCATCTGGATCAACGAGCACCTGACGTACACCCACGGCTACGGAGTGTGCGTCGCGCCGGTGAACCGCATCTCGCCCGAGGGGCTGCCCGATTACTTCGTCAAGGACATCCCGCCGGTCTCCTCGGTCCCGGAGTTGAAGATCACGCGTCCCGAGATCTACTACGGCGAACTCGGCGCCCGCTACGTGTTCGTGCGCAGCCGCGCGCGCGAGTTCGACTACCCCTCGGGCCAGGAGAATGTCTACACGACCTATGACGGCCGCGGCGGAATCCGGCTCGGCGGGGTCGGCGGCCGGGCGCTGTTCGCGCTGCACCTGGCCGAGCCCAAGATCCTGCTGTCGGGCGATCTCGGCGGCGAGAGCCGCATCCTGCTCCACCGCACGGTGCGCGAGCGCGTGGTCAAGATCGCCCCGTTCATCGCCTGGGAGCGCGATCCCTACATCGTCATTCGGCGCGACGGGACCCTGGCCTGGATGCTCGACGGCTACACCACGACCGACCGCGTGCCCTACTCCGCCCCCGTCCCCCGGCTCGGCAACTACATCCGCAACCCGGTGAAGGCCACCGTGGACGCCTACCACGGGACGGTCACGCTGTGGGTGGTGGACCCTTCCGATCCGCTGATGGCGAGCTACTCGAGCATCTTCCCCGGCGCGTTCGCCGCCCTCGACTCGATGCCCGACGACCTCAAGGCCCACATGCGCTACCCCGAGGGGCTGTTCTCGGTGCAGGCGAACGTCTACGCCACCTACCACATGACCGACCCGCAGGTGTTCTACAACAAGGAGGACCTGTGGAAGCCGGCGCGGCGAGATGCCAACGCGGGCCAGGACGGTGGCGACGTCGCCCCCTACTTCACGATCATGCGTCTCGCGGGGGTCGGCGAGCGCGAGGAGTTCATCCTCATGCTGCCGTTCACGCCGGCGCGCAAGGAGAACATGATCGCCTGGATGTGCGCGCGCTGCGATCCGCCCTACTACGGCAAGCTGCTGGTCTACACCTTCCCCAAGCAGCGGCTGGTGTACGGGCCGCAGCAGATCGAGTCGCGCATCAACCAGGACACCGAGATCTCGAAGGAGCTGACGCTGTGGAACCAGCAGGGCTCCGCGGTCATTCGCGGCAACCTACTGGTGGTGCCGGTGGATTCGTCGGTCGTCTACTTCCAGCCGCTCTACCTCCAGGCCGCCGGCGAGGCGGGGCTGCCGGAGCTCAAGCGCATCCTGATCGCCTACGCCGACCGCATCGCGATGGAGACCACGATGGCCGGGGCGCTCGACCGCGTGTTCGGCTCGGGGGCGGGCGACCGCATCGAGTCGGCATCGTCGCCGCGCGGCGCCCGGCTGGAGCCTCCGCAGGCGGGGGGCGCACCGCGGCCGGCGGGCGCGGCGAGCACGGAAGAACGGCTGCGACGCGCGACGGAGATCTACCGCCGCGCGCAGGAAGCCTTGCGTCGGGGCGATCTCGAGGCCTTCGCCCGCGAGATCGACGCCCTCGGGCGCACCCTCGAAGGCGCCCCCCGCCGGTAGCCGCCCAGGCGCACGCCGGGCTGCGGGGGCCGAGATGAAGCGGGGGCCCGGCCTTCGCCGGACCCCCGCCGTTGCTCCCGGGCCGGACCCGTCCTCCGCCGGGTCGCCTCGGCGAGCCTCCCGTGCAGACGATCAGCGCAGCCGGATCGCCTGCTTTGCGATCACCGTGCCATTGGCCTCCAGCTTGATGATGAAGATTCCGGTCTCGACCGCACGGCCGCGCCCGTCCCTGAAGTCCCAACGCAGGGTGCGCACGCCCGCGGGGTAACGACCGCGGTCGAGGCGCCGCAGCAGCCGCCCGGTCACGTCGTACACGCTGACCGAGACTTCGCTCTCCCGCGGCAGGCCGAAGCGGATCGTGGTGCCCTCGGCCCCGGGGACCGGGGAGACCACCGAGAGCCACAGACCGCCGAAATCCTCACCTGGAACCACTCCCACCAAGGACGGTTCGATCTCCACCGGGTAGTCCTCGGTCTCGCCGCCGTGGAATACGCCGGTGGGGGTGCCGACGGAGCCGTTCCACGGGAAGTCGTCCGGCGCCGGGTCCAGCGACATCGTCATCCGCATCCAGCCGTGGCCGACCTTGGGCCCCACCTGGATGGTCGGCGTGAGATGGGTCGAGCAGCCCGGCGGCAGCGTCACCACGACGTTCTTCACCGCCCACTCCGGTGCGCACGTCTTGAGGTGGAGGCAAAACGCGTTGTCGTTCCAATCTCCGTCCTGGTTCCAGTCCACCAGCACGTTGAGGTAGACCTGCTGGTCCGCGTTGGAGCAGTTGTACGCCTGGAACCGGACGGTGGCGGTGGAGCAGGCGCCGAAGGTCACCGGGCCTGGGACACCGGAGTCGGCATCCCCGTAGCACTCGTCCTGGCCGAACGACATGGCCCCGAAAGCGGGTTCGACGCAATCCACGAGGACGTTTGCGTTGCACACGCTCGAAGTGCCGGGGCCGGGCGGATTGAGGTTCACCTTGCCGTCGGCCTCGCCGTCGATTCCGGTGAGCGGCGACGTCGGGAGCCCGCACCCGAACCAGAAGTGGTACGCGTCGGTCGGCAGGCTCCGGTGCTCGACGTATCCGGTCGGCCCGGGCGGGGTGCTGAACGGCGGGTTGCAGTCCAGCTCCTGGGTTCCCGGGGCGCCCGGGAACTGGCAGGTCGGGAAGTGGCCGGCCACACCGCTCGGATAGGCGGTGATCTCCTCCGGCGCGTCGCCGAAGTCCCGATAGCCGATCTCGCACGGGTCGGGCTCGACGATCGTCACCGGGTAGTCCTCGGTCTCGCCGCCGCGGAAGAAGCCCTGGGCCTGACCGGCGGATCCTGCCCAGGGGAAATCATCCGGCACCGGTGAGAGCGTCAGCGTGATCCGCATCCACCCGTCGCCGGGGAAAGGACCCGCCAGGAACGACGGCGTGGTGAGGACCTGGCACCCGGGTGTGAGGACCACGGTCGCGTTCTTCACCACCCACTCGTAGGCGCAGCCCTGCGGGCAGATGAAGTCATCGTTCCAGTCTCCATCCCGGTTCCAGTCCACCAGCACGTTCACGAACGCCTGCACCGTCGTCGGCGAGCAGTTGAATGCCGAGTAGGTCAGCGTGGACGAGGTGCAGGTGGTGAAGGAAACCGCTCCCGAGACGCCGGCGTCGAGGTCGCCGTAGCACTCGTCCTGGCCGAAGGTCATGCCGAACGCCGGCTCGACGCAGTCGGTGAGCACCGCGCTGTTGCACACGCTCGGGGTGCCGGGAGCCGGGTTGAGATTCAGCTTGCCGTCGATCTCGGAGTCGATTCCGAGGGTGGGCGGAGCCCCGGTTCCGCAGCCCAGCCAGATGGCGATGGGGTCGGCCGCGGGACGCACGTGGCGGACGTAGCCGGTCAACCCGGGCGGCGTGCTGAGCGGAGGCGTCGTGCACTGGAGTTCCTGGGTTCCCGGTCCGCTCGGGAAGATGCAGGTCGGGAAATGCCCGATCACGCCGGGGTAGGCATCGATCTCCTCGGGGGCGTCCCCGAAGTCCTCGTAGTCGGATTGGCAGGGATCGGGCTCGACGACGCTCACCGGATAGTCTTCGGTTTCCCCGTCCCGCAGTGACTCGCCAGCGATTGCGGCCGAGCCGTTCCAGGGAAAGTCGTCGGGGGCGAGCGCAGTGCTGATCGTGATGCGCATCCAGCCATCGCCCACGTTCGGTCCGACCAGGAAGCTCGGCGAGGTCAGGGTCGCGCAGCCCGGGGGAAGCACGATCAGGGCGTTCTTCACCGCCCATTCGTAAGCGCAGGCCGTCCCGCCCGGGCAGAGGAAGTTGTCGTTCCAGTCGCCGTCCTGATTCCAGTCCACCAGGATGTTCAGGTAGACCACCCGGGTGGTCCAGCAGTTGTAGGTCTGGAACGTCACGCTGGTCGTGGCGCAGGGATTGAACACCGGCGGCGCCGACAACCCGGCGTCGTCGCTGCCGTAGCACTCGTCCTGCCCGAAGCTGAGGCTGAAAGCGGCCTCGAAGCAGTCCACGGCGAGACTCGGATTGCAGATACTGGTGGGGCCGCCGGGGCTCACCTTGCCGTCGGTTTCGGAATCGATGCCCATCGGGGGCACGCCGGTGGGCGGGCATCCGAGCCAGAAGCCCCCGGCGGTCGGATTGAAGTTGCGCACGAAGCCCGTGGGGCCCGGCGGGGTACTGATCGGGGCGCACTGGAGTTCCTGGGTGCCGGGAGCGCTGGGCGCAAGACAGGTGGGAAAGTGCCCGAGGATGCCCGGATAGGCGTCCATGTTCTCGGGTGCGTCCCCCATGTCCAGCGTCGAGCGCTGGCAGTCGTCAGGCCCGTCCACGTCCTTGGCCAGGAGCGCCGTGGGGTGCGCGAACGCCGCCACGAGGGCGACGCATGCGAATCCGCGAAAGACCGTATTCATGGACCTTCCTCCGATCCCTTCGGCGCGGAACGATCCCGTGTCGGAGGATCATCAGGGATGAATGGCTGGTTCCAGGAATTGCGGGGCGGCGAAGCTCCGTGGGATGGAGCGTCAAGTTGGAGGCGATCGTGCCATCGTGGTGCCCTGGCTGTTGCCGGTCCCGCACGAAACCACGGGACGATTCAGCCTCCATCTCGTGGGATGGCTTCGCCGTCGGCGTACGCACGATGCGGCGCATTGCACTCAGCGGCGCCATGCTAGTCCCGACGGCTCCCCGGGGCAACACCGTTCGAAGGCGCGGCTCGAGCAGACGCTTCGACGCCCGGTTCGGGCGTGGGTTTCGCGCCGGCGGGGGCGCTCGGGGGTCGGCGCCCCCGGGCGGCCACGGTCCCGCCGTGGCAGTGGCTCCGCGCCGCGGTATGACGGATCGCCTCGGGCACGCGCGGGTCCAGGGCCCGCCCTAGCTCTCGGAGATGATGGCGTCGGCCTCGATCTCGACCAGCATCTCCGGTGAGATGAGCCGGCTCACTTCCACCATGCTGGTCGCGGGTCGGATATCTCCGAAGAATTCGCTGTGGGCCCGCCCCACCTTCTCCCACTGCGTGATGTCCGTGACGTAAATCCTTGTACGGATGACATCTCTGAGGTTGGCTCCCGCTCGCGTCAGGGCCGACTCGATGTTGCGCAGGGTCTGCACCGTCTGCGCGTAGGCGTCCGCACCCCCGACGACGTTCCCCGTGGCGTCGGTCGCCGTGGTTCCGGAGACGCTCACCCAGCCACCCACTCGCACCGCGCGCGAATAGCCCACCCGGGGCTCCCACGGCGTTCCGCTGGAGACGTTGGTGCGTTTCATGAGGCGGAGTCTAGCGCGGCCCGGGACCCGAGGCACGTGCTTCGATGGTGGGCCGCGCGCCGGCGCGCCGCCGCAGCCTCCGCGCCCCGGCCCGAGGCCCACGCCTCCGCGCGCCGCGCCACGCCCGGCGGGATCGTGCGCGCGCCGTACGGGGGTGGCATACTCCCGCGCGACACCCGTCTCACGGGATCGGGGCCGCCGCAGCTCCGCGGCGCGACGCTGGAAGATCTCCGCGGGTGAGACGCGGGCGAAAGGACGGACAGGAACCATGCCCATGTGCCCCGACCGACCGCTTGACGATTGCCGTCCCTCCACTCCCGCGCGCGGGCGGATGCCGCGTCCAGGGCGCCTGGTGCTCGTGCTCGCGGGCGCCATCGCGATCGGGGCCGCCAGCCCTCCCCCGCCCCCGGTGCAGTTGGTCGAGACCCGTCCGGTGGAGACCGCGCTCGGCAACCCGGTCCTCCCCGAGGCCCGGAGCGCGTGGCTCGATCTCATCGGCGGCGCCAAGCGCAGCCTCGACTTCGAGGAGTTCTACCTCTCGACCTGGCCCGGCGAGCCGATGGAGGACGTGATCCGCGCCATCGGCGCGGCGGCGAAGCGCGGCGTCAAGGTCCGACTGCTGCTCGACGCCCGCATGCACCGCACCTACCCGCAGCCGGCGGACTCGCTCGGAAAGCTCCCCGGGATCGAGCTGCGCCTGATCGACATGGGCCGGATCGCCGGCGGCGTCCAGCACGCGAAGTACTTCCTGGTGGACGGCGCGAGCGTCTACCTCGGCAGCCAGAACCTGGACTGGCGCGCGCTCAAGCACATTCACGAGCTGGGCGCCCTGGTACGCGATCGGCGGGTGAGCGACATCTTCGCCGCGGTGTTCGAGATGGACTGGGAGGCCGCGGGGCGCGACAGCGCCGCGGGTCGGCCCGAGCCCGTCGCGCTCGACCAGCACGAGGGGCTGCCGATCCGCATCGTCCAGTCGCCGGGCGACACGGTCGCGCTATGGCCGAGCTACAGTCCGCGCAGCTTCATTCCCGATACGACGCTGTGGGACCGCGACGCGATCGTGCGGCTGCTGGATCGCGCGCGGCACGAAGTCGTCGTGCAGCTCCTCACCTATTCGCCCGAGGACCGCGGTAAGCGCGACCCCGCGATCGACGAGGCGCTGCGCCGCGCCGCGGCGCGCGGCGTGCGCGTCAAGCTGCTGGTCTCGGACTGGGAGGTCAACAGCCCCGCGATCCGGTCCCTACAGGCGCTCGCCACGGTGCCCAACGTCGAGGCGAAGCTCTCCACCGTCTCCGCCTGGAGCGGCGGCTATATTCCGTTCGCGCGGGTCGAGCACTGCAAGTACGCGGTGGTGGATTCGCAATGGACCTGGGTTGGCACCAGCAACTGGGAGCCGGGCTACTTCGAGGGCTCGCGCAACATTGCCGTCACCCTACTCAACCGCCCGCTCGCGCTCGAGGCGCGCCGCAGCTTCGAGACCAGTTGGAACGCGTCCGGGTCGACGCCCGTCGAGCCCGGGAAGCGCTACGAGCCCAAGGTGCGAGGCGAGACCCCGCCACCGGGGATGAAGAAGTACGGGGGCTGATCTTCGGGGGAGCGCGTCACCACCTGCCATTGAGCGTCCAGTCGTAGGGGAGGTAGCGCGTGGGCAGGTCGGGCGCGAAGCGCTCGTGGCCGGGCCAGTTCCGCTCGATGAACGCCTGGACGCTGCCGACCGACTTCTGGAAGTCCTCGCCGTACCACTTGAAGATCATCGACAGGTCGAGCTGCCGGGCGGGGTCGATGCGGTTGCGCGTGCTGTCGCTGAGGAAGCGTCGCGTCGCGTCCTCCAATTCGTTTTCGAGCGCGGCGCCGGTCAGCGCCCGCGCCGGCAGGACCGGGCAGCTGGCGGACGCGCAGTTGAGCACGAAGTGCAAGTGCGGATCGGCGAAGCGCGCGCGCAGGATGCCGTGCTCGATGTCGTTGAGCGAGAGCCGCCGCCCCGCGGTCAGGCGTTTCGAGCGGAAGAACGCCAGCGTCGGGACCCCGGCGATCCTGCCGACCTCGAGCACGCTCCCGATGCCGGGATGCTCGATGACGCCCTCGAGCACGCGGGCGTTGTAGGCGTTGACCCAGAAGGCGATCTGCTCCGCCCGCGGCCAGTCGTCCGGCCGCGCGCGCTCGGTGGAGGCGAGGAAGCGGTCGAGCGCGGCCCGGTCGCGCGCCAGCGCGCCGTAGTCCACCTGCCCGTCGCGGAGATGACGGGCGAGCACGGTGTCGAGCGCCGCCGCGTTGAAGGCCGGAGCGGTGGCGCGCGCCGGGGCGGCAAGCGCGAGCAAGCCGAGGAGCGCCAATCCCGCCGCGCGCCGGTGGGCGAGGTCGCGAGGTGCTCCGGCCCGTGGCGGTTCTCGGGTTGCGGCATCGGACGGCATCGGCGAGGTCTCCGGGAGAGCGGCTTCGAGTATACCCCCGATCATGCGGCGGTGACCCGAAGGCGCGGGCTGGTGTTCGCTTCCCGTCACGGGGCCGGCCCGCAGACGCCCTGGTGAGATGGAATCCCAGGGCCGGGGGGCGCCGGCAGGCGGTTCGATGCTAGGGTGCGGGTCGTGGTGATCGAATCGGGGAAGACGCGCGGGCCACGCAGCACGTCCATGTGGTGGGCGGCGGCGCTGCTCGCCTCGGCGTTGAGCGCGATCGTGACGCCCGCCGCGCCCGCCGGGGCGTGGGCCACGCCCACCATCGGCACACGCCGCGTCGCCGAGGCCATCGGCGATCGGATCGTGCGATTCTTCGAATCTCCGGAAGCGCGCGCCGCGGCCCCTCCCTCGGTGGCGCTCGAGCGCCCCTTCCCCGCCCTCGGGCCCGCCCTCGCGGACTTCGACGTCTCGCCCGCCTTCGATCGCGTGCAGGGGCTCCCGCGCGTCACGATCGCGATCGCGCGCGGGACCAGCCTCTACGGCACCGGCGAAGCGGCCGGGCCGCTGCGCCGCAACGGGCTGCGGACGGTGTGCTGGAACTTCGATGCCTACGGTTACGACGACCGCACGCCGCACCTCTACCAGTCGCACCCGTGGGTGCTGGCGGTGCGGGCCGACGGCAGCGCCTTCGGCGTGCTCTTCGACACCACGGCGCGCGGGGTGATCGACCTCGCGCGTGGCATCCAGTTCACGGGCAGCGGTCCCCCCTTCGCGGTCATCGTGATCGAGCGCGACTCGCCCCAGGAGGTGGTACGCGCCCTCGCCGACCTCACCGGGCACATGGAGCTGCCGCCCAGGTGGGCGCTCGGCTACCACCAATGCCGCTACTCGTACTTTCCCGACTCCCGGGTGCGCGCGGTCGCGGGCGGGTTCCGCGAGCGCGGGATCCCGTGCGACGCGATCTGGATGGACATCGACTACATGGACGGCTTCCGCTGCTTCACCTTCAGCCCGTCTGGCTTCCCCGACCCCGCGCGGTTGTGCGAGGACCTCCATGGCATCGGTTTCCGCAGCGTGTGGATCGTGGATCCCGGCATCAAGGCCGAGCCCGGCTACGGCGTCTTCGATTCCGGCACGGCGCGCGACGTGTGGGTCGAGCGCAGCGACGGGGCGCCGTATCGCGGCCGGGTGTGGCCCGGGGCGTGCGTGTTCCCCGACTTCACCATGCGCGCCGCGCGCGCCTGGTGGGGCGACCAGCACCACGCGTTCCTCGCCCGCGGCATGGACGGCGAGTGGAACGACATGAACGAGCCCGCGATCTTCGGCGTCGACAGCAAGACCATGCCGCTCGACAACCGCCATCGCGCCGACGCCGAGCTCGGCGGGCCCGGCAGCCACGCCCGTTACCACAACATCTATGGCATGCAGATGGTGCGGGCAACGCGCGAGGCGCTGCTGGCGGAGCGTCCCGCCCGCCGGCCGTTCGTGCTCACCCGCGCCAACTACATCGGCGGACAGCGCTACGCCGCGACCTGGACCGGGGACAATCTCGCCGACTGGAGCCATCTCGAGGATGCGATCCCGATGATCCTCAATCTCGGGCTGTCGGGGCAGCCTTTCGCGGGCCCCGACATCGGCGGCTTCGGCGGCAACGGCACGCCGGGCTTGTTCGCGCGCTGGATGGGCTTCGGCGCCCTGCTGCCCTTCGCTCGCGGGCATACGGGCAAGGGCAACATCTCCAAGGAGCCCTGGGCGTTCGGCCCCGAGGTCGAGCGCATCTGCCGGCTCGCGCTCCAACGCCGCTACCGACTCCTGCCCTACCTCTACAGCGTCTTCCGCGAGGCCTCGGTGACCGGCCTGCCGGTGGCCCGCCCCGTGTTCTTCGCCGATCCCGCCGATCCGCGGCTGCGCGACCTGGACGATGCCTTCCTGCTGGGCGGCGACGTGCTAGTGCGAGCCCACGTCCAGCCCGACGGCGTGTTCGAGCGCAGCGGCATGCCGCGGGGGGACTGGCAGCGCTTCGATTGCGGGATCGGCGACACCGGCGAGCGTGACCTGCCCGATCTCTACCTGCGCGGCGGGGCGATCCTGCCGCTCGGTCCCGTGATCCAGCACGTGGACGAGAAGCCACTCGATCCGCTCGAGCTGGTGATCGCGCTCGACGCCGAGGGGCACGCCGAAGGCTCGCTCTACGAGGACGAAGGCGATGGTTTCGGTTATCGCGAGGGCCGCTTTCGACTCAGCCGCTACGTTGCCGAGCGGCGCGGTGACCGGGTGAGTGTGACGGTCGAGGGCCGCTCGGGCGCCCTGCCCGCCCCGGCCCGGAAGGTCGTGGCGCGCGTGCTGCTCGCGGGGCGCCAGGCGCGAGGGGAAGCCGACGAGGGCACACCGCTCGAGGTCCAGCTCGGCGGGCGGTGAACGATCCGGCGATCGCGGGCGTGCACCGATTGGCCGCGCGCGGCTCGTGGATAGGCGAGGTCAGCGAGTCCCCGAAGGAGCCGCGCGGCGCTCACTCCGTCGCGGAACGCCGCCTCCAGGCCCGGGCAAACTCGGCCGCCTGGCTGTCGAGGGTTCCCCCGACCGTGGCGCGCAGCGAGCTTGCGCTGCTGACCCCGATCGATTCCGAGGCCTCCCAGGTCGTGGCCAACACCGCCGGTGACCGGGGCGAACCCGTTACCACCATCTGATGGACCGCGAGCGAGAGGTACCAGGCGAAGGCCGTGCGCCCGGGCAGGCGCACGGTCTGGAGCCGCGCCACCAGCAGGGGCTGGCGGTCGCTCGAGAACGCATCGGAACGGGTGAGCAGGGGAATGCTGTCGCGCCGCAGGGCGGTCGTGACCCGGCCGGCGATCCACTCCTCCGTGATTCCGAGCGTCCTCACCTCGGAGCTGACCTGCTCCGCGATCACCGCCACCCCCGGCAGCCCGTCCAACGAGGCGTCGCCGCCGGAAATCTGGCTCACCTCGGGCAGCCGGATCGCGGGGAGCAGGACCACGACGCCCAGCGCGATGGACATCCACGCGCGCGCCGCGCCGGCGCGGCGTACCCGGCGCGCCCCGGCGATCCGCGGCGCGCGCGCGCCATCTATCCTCCCCGACATCGCGTGCTTCGCCCAACGCGTGGCGGCTCTCGAACCGGTCGGGCTATCGATACAGCACCTTCACCCTTCCCCAGGTCTGGTCGCGCGTGGGGGTCTGGCCTCCGGAGCACACCCACGAGAACAGGTTGCCCCAGTACCTGTCGCTCCCCGGGACGATCGAGATCGGCGAGGCGTTGTTGTCCTCGAATACGACTCGGCCGCCGCCCAGGGTGCCGACGGCCAGCGACGGATCGCCACAGACCAGGCTTTTGGCGAGGAGGTGGTAGCCCGCGCCGAGACTCGTGACCTGGTCCAGCGCTCCCGACAAGTCGGCGTCGGTGAGCCCCAGGGTGATGGGATGCGACCCGTCTACGATCGTGGAAGTTGCCGACCCCGGGAAATTGCACCACGCCGCGCTGAGTATCGCGGCGCCGAGTCCGGTCGGGGCGTAATCGAGCGTGCCCGGAGCATTCGGTTGGTGGATGAGCAGACCCTTGCCCGAATTGACGAAGCTCTCGATCAGCGGTTTCGCGGAGCCGAGCACCCCCGGCCCCGTGTAGGCGACGACCAGCACGTCGTAGTTGGCGAGGTTGGCGGCCGTGATCGCCGCGGGATTGGTGGTCTGCGTGACGTTGAAACCCAGCGACTGCAACCGGCCGATCTCGCTCGGTGACTCGATGCCGAACCAGAGCACGAAACACTGGTTGGCGAGGTGATCCGGCTGGATCGGGTCGAGCGGCCGATCGGTGTCGATGCCGCCGGGCGTGATCCCGCCACTGGCGGGAGTCGCCGCGAGAGCCAGCAGCGCGCCGAGAAGAACGAAGTAACGAACGAATCGCATGGAGACTACCCCCTGAGGACTCCGGGCCGCTCATCCGCATGCGAGCGGCCTCGCTGTGGACGTGTTTCCGAGCAGTGGACGGAGAATCGAACGACCTTGCGTGCGGGTCGGATTCACCTCCTGGGGGGAAGAGCACCGACTCCGATCGAACCATGCGAGCTGCGGAGCGTCTGGGGGGCCCGCAGCCGACGGTCGCGTCCAACGCGCAAGCCGGCCGACCAATGGTCCTCGCTCCGGGGTTTCGCCGGGGGCATGTCCTCCATGATCGGAGCATCGCCCCCGACACCGATCGCGTTTCAGCGACCCGTATCGAAACCACCGACGCCTATTCTGGGTTCAACGATGCGTGCCGTCAATCGTCTCGTGCGTCGGGCGCCAGGCGTCTCGGCCTTACCGTTTAGCAGGGCTGAATCGGCCGGTGCTTCCGCGCGCGGTCGGGTCCACGTGGCCGCTAGAGCGAGTGCCCGGTGGTTTGCCAGGGGCTAATAGGCTCCCTTCGGACGCTCCGCAGGCGGTCGGGTTCACCCGGTCGAGTTCCCGGCCCCGTGCCCACAGCGCGGCGGCCACCGCCGGATCACCCGGTGGTGGCCGCCACTCGATCCTGCTCCGCGACGAGTTGCGGCGTCGCGGCCTGCGAACACCGCGGCGCCGGCTCTCCCCCGCCGGCGCCGCGGCGCGTTCGGTGCGCCTAGTTGAGAACCACCGCCCGGCGCACGTGCCTTTCGGCGCCCTGGGTGATCAGCACCATGTAGATGCCCGGCGCCAGATGCCGGCCTTCGGCGAGATTCACCGAGTGCCGGCCGACGCCGAGCGATCCGACCTCGCGCGCCGCCATGCGCCGTCCGGCCACGTCCAGCAGCTCGATCCGGGCCGGCGCCGCCTGGGGCAGGGTGAAGTGGACGACCATCGCGTCACCGCGCATCGGGTTCGGCCGCAGCGGCTCGAGCCCGAACGCCAGCGAGCCGGCACCCGGCCCCTCGACGTCAACGGTCTGGTTGGGCGTGAAGGTCGCGAACGGGCTCTCGTTGTCGTTGCGGTCCACCGCCGTGAGCTTGTAGTAGCGCCCGTCCGGCCCCGGATCCAGGTAGCCGGTGTCGGGGGTGGCGAGCACGAAGCTCCCGGGTCCCGGCGCGAAGTCGACCGTGTAGCCGCGGTAGAGCCGGAAGGTGGCGAAGTCGGAAGCGCCGCTCACGTCCCAATGCAGGGCGATCGCCTGCTGCTGGGCGACGTAGACGCCGTTGAAGTTGCCCGGCATCGGCGGTGCGAGATTGTCCAGCGAGAATCCGTACTCCACCCCCGAGTCGTAGAAGATGGAGGGACTGGCCGTGGTCGCACGCACCATGAAGGCGGAGAAATTGAACGCCGAGGCGTTGCCGTCCGCCAGCGTCGGCGCAACAACTTCGTATTCGCTCTCGGTGTGCGCCGGGATGGTCATCAGGTAGTTCCAGCCCGCCAACTGGGGATTTTCGCCGGCGGACGCCTCGATGGCCCGGGCGGCGCCGGGAAGCGGATCGTTGCGACGATAAACCTCGTAACCGGTGACCGGGGTCCCGATGTCGGGCGCGTCGGCGGAGGAACGCATGATCCGCAGCCGCGCCGAGCGCCCCTGGTCGTTGCCGACGTCGGAGACCAGCGCGATCGACGGCGGGGCGACGTACTTCTCGATGCGGTCGCCGTTGAACGAGGCGTAGACGTTGCCGGTTGCGTCGCCGGCGATGCCGAGCACCGTGGATGCGCCCGCTCCGCCACCGACCTTCGAGTTCCACTTCGCGAGGAAGGTCCCGCTCCCGGTGAACTTCTGGATGCGGAGGTTGGCGCCGTCGGCGACGTAGACGTTGCCGGCCGCATCCATCGCGATGCCGGTGGGCGCGTCGAACTGCCCGTCACCGGTGCCGGACGATCCCCACTGGCCGATATAGTCACCGTTGGCGGTGAACTTCTGCACGCGGTTGTTCCCGGTGTCCGCGACGTACACGTTGCCTGAAAGATCTACGGCAACGGCAGAGGGCGAGTTGAACGCCCCGCTTCCGCCGCCCGGGGTGCCGTCGCCGCCATTCGCGCCCCACTTGAGCAGGAACGTTCCGCCGCTCGTGAACTTCTGGATTCGATGGTTGCCCAGATCCGCCACGTAGATCTCGTTGGCGGCATTGACGGCGATGCCGTGGGGCGAGTTGAACTTTCCGTCACCGGTGCCCAAGCCGCCCCAGTTCGTGATGTAGCTGGAGGGCCCGTCGCTCGCGAACTTCTGAATGCGATGGTTGCCCGAATCCACGACGTAGACGTCGGTGGTCGCGTCGGTAACGACGCCGGTGGGGCGGTCGAACTGTCCCGGGAGGGGTCCCGGCGGGGCGCCGCCCCACAGGACGAGGTACGCACCCGAGGAGGTGAACTTCTGGATGCGGTGGTTGTTCACGTCGGCGACGAGAATATTTCCGAAGCCATCGAAGCCGATCCCGGCCGGATCGCTCAACTCTCCGATCGCGCCGCCGGTGGTGCCCCACTTCAGCAGAAACGAGGCCGGCGCCTGCGGGAGCGTGGCCGGCGCGGCGCTGAACTTCTGGACGCGATAGTTGTTGCGGTCGGCAACGTAGACGTTGCCGGCGGCATCGAGCGCTATCCCATACGGGTACGCGAACTGTCCGGGCCCCGTCCCGTTTGTCCCCCATTG
>MFFQ01000044.1 GCA_001780165.1 Candidatus Eisenbacteria bacterium RBG_16_71_46
GCCGCCAAGTTGTCGCGCACCTGGGACTCCCGGCGCGCGCCATGGGCAGCAGCTCGCGCTCCGCCGAGCGCTCGATCAGGCTGTACTCCACCTCCAGGCCGACGAACGGACTCCAGCCGCGCAGCTCCGCGGGGGGTGTGAGGTGCTCAGTCCGCACGCGAGGCGGGGGATTCTGTCGGGGTGATCTCCAGCGTCTGGCGCTTCCACTGCCGGATGACCAGCAGCTCCGTGGGTTCGCCGATGCGCCGCTCGGTGAGCAGGCGATGGAGGTCGTCGACGTGGCGGACCGCCTCGCCCCCGAGACCGACGATGATGTCATTGGGCTCGAGGCCGGCGCGCTCCGCGGGGCTACCGGGCTCGAGATGGAGCACGAGAACACCGGTCTTGGTCTCCAGGGCCTCGGCCCGCACCACCCGGCGCACCAGGTCCACGTTCTGGCCGCCCACGCCGAGCCAGCCGCGGCGGATGCGTCCGTCGCGCACCAGCCGCGAGGCCACGAAGCGCGCGGTGTTCACCGGGAGCGCGAAGCACAGTCCCTGGGCGGGCAGGATCACCGCGGTGTTCACGCCCACCACCTCGCCGCGGAAGTTCACCAGCGGCCCGCCCGAGTTTCCGGGATTGAGCGCGGCGTCGGTCTGGATGATGTCGTCCATCAGGCGCCCGGTGCGCGCACGCAGCGAGCGCCCGAGCGCGCTCACCACCCCGGCGGTCACCGTGGTCTGAAAGCCGAGCGGGTTGCCGATCGCGATCACGAGCTGGCCGGGCTTGAGCGCCGCCGAGTCGCCAAGACGGGCGTGGGGGAACTCGGCGCCATGGAGGCGGATCACGGCGAGATCGGTGTCGGGATCGTCGCCCACCAGTGTGGCCTCCATGCGCCGGCCATCGCGCAGAGTGACGTCCATCCGCACCGCGCCGTGGACCACGTGACTGTTGGTGAGCGCGAGGCCGTCGGGAGCGATGAGGAAGCCCGAGCCGCTGCCGCCCGCACGACGGCGGGGCGGTCCGCCGCGCCGGGTCGTGGGCGCGATCTGCACCTCGATGTTGACCACCGCGGGCCCCACCTCCTCGACCGCGCCGACCACGGCGCGCGAGTAGGCGTCGAGCAGTTCGCCATCGTCGGCGGCATGGGCGCCATCGCCGCCGGCGGCAATGCCGCCGGACTCGCCGCCGGAAATCGGAAGGATGAACCGGTCCATGTCGCACTCCTCGAGGTTCGGGCGGGGCCCCGAGCCGCTTCCGCGGCCGGGTTCGTCGTCGGGCCTGGGCGCGCCGGGACACGTTCCGCCGCCGCGGCCGGCGGGTGGAGCGAGCGGCGACCGGCTCCGTAGGGTTCTTGGGATGCGCGAGCACCGCGGAAGACGCCGGGGCAGGCCTGGGCGTCCGTCCGCAGGCCCGCCGGGCGACCGGACCCGGCGGCGCAACCGTCACGAGGATAGTGGATTAGGCCGCCGGCGGCGGCCGGAACACTAGGGGTCGAGCGGTTGGGGCTCGGCTGCGGGTTCGTGTCCCGCGCCCTGCGGTTTGGCCGCGCGCACGTCGAACGCGATGCGGCCTTCGGCATCGCGGCGGCCGCCGAAGACGAAACCCACCCGCGAGCGGCCGGCGTAGGCGGCCTCGGCCGGCAGCCCGGCGGCGCGCAGGATCGCGCTCCATCGCGCGGGCATCGCCTCGACGGCCTGTGCGGTGATTGCCGCCAGCACCAGCGGCGCTAGACTCATGGCCCGCAGGAAGGCCGGATCGGCGCACGCCGCCTCCAGGGCGACCACGTCGGGGCGCACGGCGAGCTGTGCCGCGGCGGCCTCGGCGGGGGTGACCTGCAGCACCGCGCCGGACTCGTCGGCGTGATCGAAGGCCGGGACGTCGGCCACCAGCAGCAGGGCGCCCGCTCGCCGGCGGGCGGTGAGCGCCACGACGGAGTGGAACAGCAGCTCCGTGGTGCTGGCCTCTGGACCGCCGACCAGGATCAGCGCCTCCGGCTGGTCGATCAGCCCGCCGAGGCGCTCGAGCGGGCCCGCCAGCTGGGTCGCGTCCGGCGGGCGGACCGCGATGCGGCGGATCCACAGGGCCTCGCCGGGCCCGTTGCCGATCGCCGTGACCGCGAAGGCGTGCTCGGCGTCGATGCGGATCGTGTGCGTGGCGCCGCCCGCCTCTCGGGACTCGGGACCCGAGCCCGCCGCCGGGGCCAGCATCTCCTGTTTGAGCGACTGGTAGCCCGCGGGATCGAGCACGCTCTCGGAGGCGGCGCACCAGATGCCCCCGCAGAAGAGGCGCGGCGATCGATCGGGACGCACCACCAACCGGTCTTCCGCCTCGCGCAACACGTCCAGCAGCGTCGCCGGGGATCCGCCGGACCACGGCTGCCGCCGGCCGGTGGCTTCGCGCGCGACGTGACCGAAGGCCTCGCGCAGCTCGTCCAGCGCGGCGCGGCGCCCGAGCAGGCGCTCGGTCTCGGTCTCGGTCGGGGCGTCGAGCTCGGCGGCCTCGTCCATGCGCCGCGCCGCCTCCAGCATCAGCGACTCGGTGGATTCGCGGATCAGGAGCGGTGCGCCGCCGGGCGCTTCGGGGCGGAAGTCGAATCGCCCGCTCTTCCAGGCGAACAGCCGGTAGGCCGCGAGCGGACCCTCGTGCGAGGCCTCGTCCACGGCGTTGATGATCCGCCCGTCCTGGAAGAACAGGAGTCCCTTGCGCTCACCCTCGAAGAGCGTGAGCCGGCCGGTGGCGCGGTTGAGCATCAGGAGCTGGCCGAGGTCGAAGACGCTCAGCAGCGCCAGATCCCCGCCGAATTCGACGGGTGCCGCGCCCATCACGCCGCTTCGGGGCGCGCCGCGGGCGGGCGCTGCGGGCCGAGCAGCTCGCGGCTGCTGAGGTGCGGCGCCGCATCCTCGGGGGCGATCACGCCTTCGCGCACCAGCGACATCACCGCGTCGTCCATGGACTGCATCCCCTCGCGCTTCCCGGTCTGGATCACCGTCGCGAGCTGGAAGGTCTTCTTCTCGCGGATGAGCGCCGCCGCGGCGCCGGTGCCGATCAGGACTTCCAGCGCGAGCACGCGGCCGGTCTGGTCCTTGCGGCGGATCAGGCGCTGGGCGAGCACGCCCTTGAGCGACTCCGCCAGCATCAAACGCACCTGGAACTGGCGCTCCCCGTCGAAGGAATCGAGAATCCGGTCCACCGTCTGCTGCGCGCTCATGGTGTGGAGCGTGGCGAACACCAGCTGGCCGGTGGCGGCGGCGGTGAGCGCAAGCGACATGGTCTCGGTGTCGCGCATCTCGCCCACCATGATGATGTCGGGATCCTCGCGCAGCGCGCCGCGCAGCGCCTGGGCGAACGACGGCGTGTGCCGCCCGACCTCGCGCTGGGACACCATGGACAGGTGGTTGTCGTGCCGGAACTCGATCGGATCCTCGATGGTGAGGATGTGCTTGCGCTGCGTGCGATTGATCTGGTCCAGCATCGCCGCCAGCGTGCTCGACTTGCCGGTGCCCGGCGGGCCGGTCACGATCACCAGGCCGCGCGAGGTCTCGGTGAGCCGCTTGAGGTGCGCCGGCAGGCCGAGCTGGTCGAGCGTGGGCACCAGGTTGGGCAGAATGCGGAAGGCGCCGGCCACCCCGCGCGCCTCCTCGTAGATGTTGCAGCGCACCCGCACCTCGCCCGGCACCTCGTAGGAGAAGTCCGCATCGCGCATCTGGTCGAAGCGGGCGCGCGTGGCGGCGTCCATGATCTCGAACAGGAGCAGCTCGTTCACCTCGCGCGTCAGCTCCCGGTAGGGAATGGGCGTGATCTCCCCGTTGATGCGCACCATGGGCGGCGCCCCGGTGGTCATGTGGAGGTCGGAGGCCCCGTGCTCCTTGACCAGCTTGAGGATCGCGTCGATTCGAGCCATGGCTGGTGGTCGCCTGCTGGAGTGAGGGGGGGCCGCGCCCGAGGTCTGGCCCCTGGTCGCCCGCGACCCCGGGGGGCCCGGCCGTTTCCCTTTTGTTTTCGGACGTTTGGCCTGATGACTCCAGTGGCAAGAAGGGTCGGGTTTCGGGCTCAATTGGCGGTCGGGGCCGTCCGATAACCGCACCACCAGGACGTTCATCGACAGGGAAGGAACCGGCATGCCCCAGTACATCGAGAAGATCCGCGTCCCCGTCCGGATCGCCCAGCCAGGGCAGAGCCCGGTCGAAGGATTCCTCTCGCTCGCTTCCCAGGACGAGTTCCACTCGGGTCCCGAGACCATCCTCGATCTCGTCAATCTCAGCCTGAGGGTGTTCCCGTTCATTCGCGAGGAAGACGGGGCGGTGCTGCTCGTCACCCGCGTCAACGTGGACTGGGTGCAGCCCGGACCCGGCGTGCAGCGTGAAATGGTGTGCCCGCCCAACTACCTCGTCACCCGCGAGGAGCGCGTCCAGGTCCTGTTCCGCGACGGCCGGCTGGTGGATGGGCTGATCCAGATGGAGCTGCCCGAGGATCTCAACCGCGCCTCCGACTTCCTCAATGGAGTGGAGGACTTCTTCGTGCTGGTGACCGACCTCGGGCCGCTGGTGGTCAACAAGAACCACGTGCTCGAGACCCGCGTCTTCGAATCCTCCCCCATGCCCCTGGACTCGCGCGCCGCGCTCGGCTGAGACGCTTCCCGGGCCGCGGCTTGCCCGGCCGCGCGACGCCGGGGTAGCATCGCGCGCGAGTCGCCCGCCGCATCACTCGCGCACCCGCTCGGCCCGGAAGATCTCCCGTCCATGCACGCGATCCAGCCCGCCCGCCTCAAACCCGGCGTGACGCCGGACGCCCTCGCCCCGCCGCGTCCCGGCGATGCGCCGGCCCACGACCCGGCCGCCCGCCTGGTCGGCGGGCGCGCGCTGATCTTCTGGGACCCCAGGCGCCCGGGACAGAAGCTCGATGCGATCGATACCGACCAGATCACCCCGGCCACGGACTGCGTGTCGGAGAGCCTCGAGACGCTGGACGAGCGCTGGAAGGCCGGGTCGTTCCGCCACCTCATGCCCGACTTCCGCGAGCGCGTCCATCGCGGCGAGACCTTCCTCGTCGCCGGCGACCGTTTCGCCATCGGCTCGTCGCGCGAGATGAGCCCGGCGGGGCTCAAGGGCGTGGCCGAGGAGGTGGGGCTCGAGCTGGTCGTGGTCTGCGGCCACAACATGGGCGACATCTTCCGCCGCAACGCCTTCAACCTCGGGCTGCACGTGGTGCAGAGCCCGGAGGCGGTGGCCGACGCGCAGGACGGAGACGAGTTCTCCTTCGATCCCGAGACGCGCCGATTGCGCAACGAGACGCGGGGGAAGGCCTACGAGCCGGTGCCGCTCACCCCCAAGGAGGACGAGATCCGCCGCAGCGGCGGCATCTTCGCGTTGGGCCGGCGCGAGTTCCGCACTTCCGTCGAGCGCCGGCCCGAGATCGTGTGGCCCGATCCGGCGACCGCGCGCACCCTGACCACCACCGAGCAGATCGTCTGGGCGCATCGCGTGGACAAGACGGCCGAGGTGCGGCCCGGGGCGACGCTGCGCGTCTACGCCGACCTGTTGCCGGCCTCGGACGGCACCGCGCCGTTCGCGATCCACACCTTCAACCAGATCACCGGCGGCGACACCAGCTTCCCGCGCCAGATCGCGATCGCCAACGACCACTTCGTGTTCACCGGAGTCGAGGCGGACGAGCGGCAGACCTCGATCGGCCGGGCGTTCGCCAAGCTCCACGGAATCGAGCGGCCCTATTACGCCGTCCCCGGCGACGGCATCTTCCACTTCTACTTCCCCGAGCAGGGGCTGGTGATGCCGGGGATGATGATTCCAGGCGCCGACTCGCATTCGCGCGCCTATGGCGCCTACGGCGCGATCGGCATCGGCGTGGGCTCGACCACGCTCGGCTTCGGCTGGAGCACCGGGTACATCTACACGACGTTGCCCCGGTCGCGGCGCGTGGTGTTCCAGGGCGCGCTGCCGCCCTGGGTGACGGGGAAGGACATCGTGCTCGAGCTGCTGCGCCGCTGGGGTGCCAAGCAATCGCAGGGCATGAGCGTGGAGTTCGTGGACGGCGACCGCCAGCTGCCGATCGCGTACCGCAACACCATCTGCAACATGATGGCCGAGGCGGAGAGCTGGAACGGCATCTTCGCGCCGGACGACATCACCGACGCCTGGTTCGAGGCCAAGGGCATGCGCGATCTGCCCTATCCGCGCATCGCGCCCGGCGCCGACGTGGCGTGGGAGATCGACGAAACCCTGGCCCTGCCCGACGTGCGGCCGATGATCGCCAAACCGTTCAGCCCCGGGAATGCCTTCGCGGCCGAAGAGGTGGCGAAGGAGCGGATCACGTTCGACAAGGCGATGATCGGATCGTGCACCAACGGCGGCTACGACGACCTGTTGTCCGCCGCGCTGGTGCTGAAGTCGGCGCGCGCGCTGGGGTTCACCCAGGCCGCGAAGGAGTTCGTGATCTTCCCGGGCTCGGGCGGGGTGAAGCGGCAGATCGAGCGGCCCGACGCGCGGCTCGACGGCGAGTCGATCGCGCACACGTTCCGCTCGGTGGGAGGGCAGATCCGCGAGAGCTGGTGCGGCCCGTGCTTCGGGCAGGGGCCCGATGCGCTGGGGCCCGGCCAGCGCGCGATCACCAGCTTCAACCGCAACTGGACGAACCGCATGGGGCTCGGCGGCGAGGGCTACCTCGCGAGCCCGTCGGTGGTGGCGGCCAGCGCCCTGCTCGGCTACATGGCCCCGCCCGGCGAGCTGGGGCTGGTGTGGGAGCCGGAAAGGTTTGGATTCTAAGTGCAGTTCAGACCCGAGCTGTTCACGTTTCTTCGCCAGCTCCGGCGTCACAACAACCGCGAGTGGTTCGAGCGCAACAAGGCGCGCTACCTCGAGCAGGTGCGCGACCCGATGCTGCGCTTCATCGCCGACTTCGATCCCCTGCTCCGCCGCATCAGCCCCCATTTCGTCGCCGACCCGGCGCCCGTGGGGGGATCGATGTTCCGCATCTATCGTGACGTGCGCTTCTCGAAGAACAAGCAGCCTTACAAGACCGCCGCCGCCGCGCGCTTCCCCCACGAGCGCGGCAAGGACGTGCACACCCCCGGCTGGTATCTCCACCTCGGGCCCGACGGCGTGGTCCTCGGCGCGGGCATCTGGCGCCCGGACGGCCCCACGCTGGCGCGCATCCGGCGCGCGATCGTGGAGGACGGCGCGGCGTGGAGACGCATCAAGACCGCGAAGGCGTTTCGGACCACGCACCGGTTCTCCGGCGACACGCTCAGCCGCCCGCCGCGCGGATTCGATCCCGACCATCCGTTCGTCGAAGACTTGAAGCGCAAGGACATCGTGACGTTCGCCGAGCTCGACGAGCGGCGCGCCACGTCGTCGCGATTCCTCGAGACCTGCGCCGGGCTGTGCCGCAGCAGCGCCCCGCTCGTGCGCTTCCTGTGCGGGGCGCTGGACCTGGCGTGGTGAGACGACAGAACGCCGACGGGTGTCCGTCACCCGCGGGACAGGACGCGGCAGGCTGTCCGCCGCCTGCGAGGCGGAACGCGCCTTGCCGTCCGGGCTCGCCATCGTCACCCCGCGCCGGGGAGGGCACGGCTTGAGCAGGACCGCCGTGTTTCGCGCGAAGATCCACTCGATCGGGATCAACCGTTGCGTGGACGTCCCCGCACGGGTCTCGGCTGCGCTGGGGGGAGGGGGGCACATCCCGGTTCACGGCCGGGTGGAGACCGCGCCCTTGCGCTCGACCCTCGTGCCGCGCGGCGAGGGAAGGCATCGCCTCTTCGTCCACAGTCGGATTTGGCGCCTGCTCGGCGTGGATCGAGGGGACGTGATCGGGATTCGCCTGTCGCGAGACCCGCGAGCGGCCGAGGTCGAGGTTCCCGCGGACATCGCTGGTGCGCTGCGCCGCGACCGGGCGGCGCACCGCCGATTCGCGGCGTGGCCGCCCGCGAGCCGGCGCCAGTTCGTGCGCTGGATCGGCGAGGCGAAGCGGCCCGAGACGCGCCGGCGCCGGCTCGCGGAAGCGGTCGGAGCACTGGCGCGGAGGGCGGAGCGCATGCTCGATCGCCGGGGCCGGCCGAGCCCGGGCGCGATCGTGAAGAGGACGACAGGGAGAACGTTGCGCCGGCGCCCCCCCTCGCGTGCAGCACGCGCGAGGCGGCGCGCGGTGTAGGCACCGCACGACAAGTGCGGGGCGCTGGCCGCGAGGGCCTGCGTTACCGTAGTCTCGCGCCCCCATGCCCGCCGTCGATCGCGCAGACGCAGCGGATCTCCCGCTCCGCGTGGTGTATCGGACCTGGTGGCCGCTCGCCGCCAGCTGGTTGCTCATGGGCTTCGAGCTGCCGGCGGTGAGCGCCGTCATGGCCCGCCTGCCGCACCCGACGGTGAGCCTGGCTGCCTACGGCGGGGTGGTGTTCCCGCTGTCGTTGATGATCGAGGCCCCGATCATCATGCTGCTCTCCGCCTCGACCGCGCTGTCGAAGGACTGGTCGTCCTACCGCCTGGTGCGGCGCTTCGCCCTCACCCTCGGGCTCTCGCTCACCGCGCTGCATGCGCTGGTCGCCTTCACGCCGCTCTACTACGTGGTGGTGAGAGACGTCCTCGGCGTTCCGGCCGAGATCCTCGAGCCCGCCCGGCGCGGACTCCAGATCATGACCCCGTGGACCATCTCCATCGCCTACCGGCGTTTTCAACAGGGTGTGCTGATCCGCTACGGGCGCTCGGGTGCCGTCGGCATCGGCACCGCCATCCGGCTCGCGGGCAACGCGGTCGTGCTCGCCATCGGCTACACCATCGGCACGGTGCCGGGCATCGTGGTGGGGACGCTGGCGGTCGCCGTGGGAGTGGTGAGCGAGGCGGTGTTCGCCGGGTTCGTGGTCCACCCCGTGATCGCCCGGCACGTGCGGCCGGCGCCACCCGCGGAGCCGCTCACCTTTCCGGCCTTCCTGCGCTTCTACGCGCCGCTCGCGCTGACGCCGTTGATCGCCTTCGCGGCGATGCCGATGGCGAGTGCCGCGATGAGCCGCATGCCGCGCGCGGTGGAATCGCTCGCGGTGTGGCCGGTGATCAACGGCCTGGTGTTCACCATGCGCAGCGTGGGCTTCGCCATGAACGAGGTGGTGGTCTCGCTGCTCGATCGGCCGCGCGCCGTGCCCGCGCTGCGTCGCTTCAGCCTCGTGCTCGCCGCGGTGATGACGGGGACGCTGCTGGTGACCGCGGCCACGCCGCTCGGCGCCCTGTGGTTCGGGCGGGTCTCGGCGCTGCCGCCCGCGCTCGTGGCGCTGGGCGGGATCGGGCTCTGGATTTCATGGCTCCAGCCGGGCTTGAGCGTCTTCCAGAGCTGGTACCAGGGGGCGATCGTCCACAGCCGCCACACCCGCGGCGTGACCGAGTCGGTGCTGGTCTATCTCGTGACCACCGGCGCGCTGCTCTTCGCGGGGATCGCCTTCGGCCGGATCACCGGCCTCCACGTCGCACTCGCGGCGCTGGTGGCGGGCGGCGCGGCGCAGGTGGTGTGGCTCTGGCTGCGCGCGCGCGGGACGATTCGCGCGCTGGAAGCGGGCGAGGGGGCCGCGGTCGCCGCAACGGTCCCGCCGCTCGGCTGACGCACCCGAGACGCGATATGGCGCCTGGCCCGCGTCAGGCGGGTGTGCGGTCGGCCCTCACGATCGAGTACATGACCGCATCGTGAGGGTGGCCGTGCACCAGCAACCGCGCCCGGAGGATCCCCTCGCGGCGCGCTCCAGCCTTCTCGGCCACGCGCTGGCTGCGGGTATTGCCCACCGCGGTGACGATCTCGAGGCGCTCGAGATCGGTGCCGGCGAAGGCCCAGGTCGCCAGGGCACGGACCGCCTGGTCGGTGAGGCCGCGGCCGGCGGCCGAGCTGCGGATCCAGTAGCCGAGATTGGCGAAGCGGTGGACGCCGTTGATCCCGTTGAGGCCGCAGCCGCCGAGAAACCGGCCGGTCTCATCGAAGACCGCGAACTCGTAGGCAGAGCCCCGCTCGCGCTCGACGACCTGCGAGGCGATCCACGACCGCGCCTCCTCGAGCGTGTATCCGGGATGGCACCACGGCAGCCAGGGGTAGACCTCGCGCGCCGACTCCAGCGCGGCCTCGTGCAGCGCCGGGGCATCCGCGGGATCGTAGGGCCGGATCGAGATCGCCGACATCAGTGCGCCTTTCGGGGGCCGGGGGGCTCGGGGCAGATCCAGCCGGGATTCTGCATCCGAGGGGGCCTGCGTGGCCAGTCCACGTCGCGCGGCGGCGGTGGCGGATCGTCCGGACCTCCGGCGGCCGCTTGCGCGGCGGCCAGCGCGCGGGCGTTCCGAGATCGCGCGCTGTGCGGGGGCCGTCGGGCCGCGGCGCCGGCCCTACTCCCTCAGCCCCTCGCCCCGGCGCTCGAGCGCCTCGACCTTGCGCGCGAGGTCGGCGTTCCCGGGATCGAGCGCCAGCGCGCGGCGGTAGCTCTCGAGCGCCTGCCGCGTCTCCCCGGCCCGCTCCAGCGCCTCGCCGCGGCCGGCGTGGGCGGCCGCCGAGCGCGGGTAGTCGTGCGCGTTGAGCCAGAACACGGTCGCCGCCTCCGCCGCCCGATCCTGCTGGAGCAGCTCGCGAGCGAGGCGGTTCACCAGTTGCTCGGTGGACTCGTCCGCGGAAGCGGGGTCGTTGTGGAAGCAGTCGAGGGCGATGGCCGCGGACTCGATGTCGCCGCGACGCAGCGTCTCGCGCAGCACGCCGGCGAGCCCGTCGCGCGCGGGGAAGGCGAGTGCCGCCTCGAGCGCGGGATCGCGGCCGAGGCGGTAGTCTTCCGAGGACGGTTCGGCCGGCAACTGCGGCGCGATCCAGGGCCGGTCCTCGGCGGTCGTCCACCCGCGCCAATAGACGGTGGAGATGCGCACGGTGAGGCCGCTGTGGGGCAGCCGCACTTTGCGGGGGTCGCCGAAGGCGCTGGGGGAGGAGCCGGTGGGCTCGCCCACGAACACGGTGTGGGTCCACTGCTCGAGCTGGCTCGCGAGCGTCATGGCGGCCGAGAACGTCCCGCGGCCGACGATGGCGTAGAGCCGGCCCGGACGATCCGCCTTGCGCGAGCGGGCGAGTGCCAGAACCAGCCCGCGTCCCAGGGCGTTGTCGCCGCCGGCGTTCAGGCGCAGGTCGAGGATCACCCGCTCCACCGCGTGACCGTCCACGACACGCGCGAGCCGGCGCGAGAACTGCGCCAGCGTCTCGAGCGAATCGTCGGCGATGCGGTTCACCTGCGCGTAGACCGCACGGTCGCGCGGCAGGTACTCGACCCAAAACGTCCGCCCGGGATCGCGCAGCCACAGCGGGACGGCCGCCGCGGAATCGCGGGCGTCGATCCACGTCGCGGGCGCGAAGGGCTCGAGCGGCGCCAGGTCGAGCGCGAACTCACGCCCGTCGCGGCCGCGGAGGACGACGCGCACCGAGCTCGGGTCCGCGACCACGCCCCGCGCGTGCAGCACCTCGGGGATCGCGAGCCGCGCCGGGGCCAGCAGCTTGAAGCCCATCTCGTTGTCGCGCTCGATCAGCGGGCGCATCGCCTCGAGTGCCTCCTCGGCGCTCATGGTCCCGATGCGCACGACGCGGGCGCCGAGCGCCTCGCGCGCAACCGCCGTCGCCTGCTGGACGAACAGGCCGTCGCCGTAGAGGTAGAGCCTGAGCGGCAGGTGGTGGAACAGCAGCTCGCGCCGCTTCGGGAGCGGGGTCGGCGTATGCGCGCGGCTGAAGGCGACCGCGGGGTCTTCCGGCAGCGTCAGGCGGGTGTGCCCGTCGCCGATCGCGGCGGCGATCTCGGCCAGACCCACGATCACCTCGTGGTCCGAGAGCCGCGGGATGCGCCGGTCGAGCGCGGCCACCTGGCGCTCGAACGCCGCGCGCGAGAGACGGTGAAAGGCGTCGCGATGGACGGCCACCAGCGTGTCGGCGAGCACCCGCAGGTCGCGGCGCCACTGCTCCACGGTGAGCGCGCGCGGGCCGTCCGCGAGCGCCGGGGGCGGCGCGAGCAACGCGGGCATCAGCAGCGCGGCGGCCAGCGTCAGGAGAGCGTGCACGACAGGGCACCAGGGCGGAGGGGGAAGTGAGGTTCGATGCCGGGTATACGGCCCGGCGCGCCATCCGGTTTCAGCCGCGCCGCGCCGGCCCGGGTTCCGGTGGCGTGTGCAGCGGCGGGGAGGTGTCCGGGCCCCGCCAACGCCGGGCATGCGAACGGCCCCCCGATCGGAGGATCGAGGGGCCGTGACGCCCGCGTTCGCCGCGGGTGTGCGTCCGCAGCTACTTCTTCTTCGTGGCCGCCGGCTGCGCCTGTGCCTGCGGCTCGTCCTTCACCGCTTCGACGAGGAGGGTGATGGTGACGTCGTCACCGAGCATCGTGCCGCCCTGGTCGAGGGTCTTGTTCCAGATGATGCCGTAGTCCTTGCGATTGATGGTGGTGGTCGCCTCGAATCCCGCGCGCGTCATGGCCGGCATGCCGCCGACTCCGACATCGCCCACGCCGAGCAACGCGGCGTCGAGCACCACCGGTTTGGTCACGTCGCGAATCGTGAGATCGCCGGCGATCTGCATCCGGCCGTTCTCGCCCGGCGTGACCTTCGTGCTCTTGAAGGTGAGGGTCGGGTACTTCTCGGCGTCGAAGAAGTCCCCGCTCTTGAGGTGCCCGTCGCGCTTCGGATTGTCGGTGAAGATGCTCGCCGACTGGATGGTGGCCTCGACCGAGGACGCCGCGAGGTTCTTGGGATCGAGCTGGATCGCGCTGGCAAATTCGTTGAACCGTCCCGAAACCTTGGAGAAGAAGTGCCGGACGGTGAATCCGACCTGCGAGTGCACGGGGTCGATCTTGAAGGGAGCGGGGTCGGCGGGTGCGGCCGTGGATGCGACGGCGAGCCCGAGGGCCGCGACGACGGGGAGGAGGAAACGGTGCCTCATGTCTGGAGTCTCCTGTGGGTGACGGTGTGCCCGCCCCGCGGCCTGGGCGATGTCACCCGGTTCGGGATCAGGGAAATCACGCCCGCCCGCCGCTGGTCCGCCGACGAACGTGGTCTGCTCTGCGTGTCTGCCATCGGATGGCGCGCGGCATGCTTAAGTAGCACCGGGGGCGATAGGATTTGCCATAACTTGACGTGCGCGGGGTCTGACGGTCCGAAAGGGCGCCTCAGGCCCGCTTCGGCAGGTACTCGGGCTCGCCGCGCGCCACCACCACGGCGGCCGCCAGGTCGCCGGTGACGTTGAGCGTGGTGCGGCACATGTCGAGAAAGCGATCGACCCCGAGAATCATCCCGATGCCCTCCGCGGGGATGCCGACCAGCCCCAGGATCATGATCACCACCGGGATCGAGCCGGCGGGGACCCCCGCGGTGCCGATGCCGCCGAGGATGCAGATCAGCACTACCGTGAGCTGCTGGGAGAACGCGAGGTCCACGCCGTAGAACTGGGCGAGGAACAGCACCGTGACGCCCTCGAACAGCGCGGTCCCGTTCTGGTTCGCGGTCGCCCCGATGGTGAGGACGAAGCGGCTGACGTGCCGGGGCAGCTTCAGCTCCCGCTCGGCGACCATCAGCGAGGTGGGCAGCGTGGCGTTGCTCGACGCGGTGGAGAACGCGGTCAGCATCGCGGCGCGAACGCCGCGAAAGAACCGCAGCGGGTTCATGCCGCCGAGCCACGCGACCGAGATCGAATAGACCACGAACTGCTGGAGCGCGAGCGCCAGCAGCACCACCAGCACGTAGGAGCCGAGCTGGCGCAGCACGTCGTAGCCGAGCCGGGCGGTGAGCGTGAACAGCAGGCAGGCCACGCCCACCGGCGCCGTCCGGATGACCAGGTCGAGCAGCCGCATCACCACGTCGTAGACGCCCTCGAGTGCTTCCTCCAGCCGGCGCGCGGGTTCGGTGCGGGTGAGCGCGAGCCCGATGCCGAGCAGGAGCGAGAACACCATCACCGCCAGCATGTCGCCGTCGCCCATCGCGCGGACGACGTTGTTGGGCACCAGGTTGACGAGGAAGTCGACTCCCGAGCCGCCGGCCGCGGGCGCGGCGGGCGGCGCGGCGCTGCTCTGCGTGGCCAGGCGCTCGCGCAGCGCGGGAGAGAGGCCGGAGCCGGGTTGGAACAGGTTCACCATCCCGACCCCGATCAGCACCGCGATGGTCGACACCACCACGGTGTAGGCCAAGGTCTTGAGCCCGATCCGGCCGAGGCGCCCGAGATCGCCGAGCCCCGAGACGCCGAGCGCGAGCGCCGAGACGATGAGCGGGATCACCAGCATGAAGAGCAGGCGGAGGAAGATGCGGCCGCCCGGCTCGGTGACGTGGCGGACGAACCACTCGAGCCCCGCCGAGTCCCGCCAGAGCAGGTGCGCCGCGATCCCGAGCACGATGCCGAGCAGGAGACCCACCAGCATGCGAACCGAGAGCCCGTGGCGCATGGGGCGGCAGTATGGGGAGGCACCAGGACCCGCGCAACCGCCGCGAAGAGCGGGGACGCGCCGGCCGCCGCGGGCGCTCCGCGCCGGGCGCACGCCTGGCCCGGTGCGCTTGACGGCGCACGCACCCGCGGTCAAAGTCCCGATCCGCCGCCGGAGACCCCCGTGCACTGCCGAATCCGCCCGGTTCGCCGGGTCCCATCCCTGATGCCACGACGCCCCGGCGCCGGTCCCGACCGCGGGGCGCCGGCGTGCGCCGCGGCCGCGGCGTTCCTGATCCTGGCCGGATTCGTCCCCGCGCCCGCCTACGCGCCGCCGGCCGACCGCTCGCTGCCGGCGCTGGTGTTCGTCTCCCGCCAGCCGCCACGCGGCGCGCAGGTGACGCAGCTGCCCGGCTTCGGGCCCGTGGGACGCGCGCTCGTCACCGGCGGGCGCCTGCTGGTGCGCGAGCGCGACGGGCGGGTGCGATCGCTCTTGCCCGAGGGCGCGTTCTTCGACGTGAGCGACCCGAGCGTCTCGTGGGACGGCATGCGCGTGGCGTTCGCCGCCACCCCCGCGCCCGACAGCGCCTGGCGTATCTGGGTGATCGGGCGCGACGGCGGCGGCCTCACCGCCGTCACCCGCGAGGACGCGGATATCGCCCCGGCCGCCGGCGGGCGGGCGGATGACTTCGATCCGTGCTGGCTCCCCGATGGCCGGCTCTGTTTCGCGAGTACGCGGTCGGCGGGCGTGGCGGAGTTGGCCGGCCTGCCGGTGACGAACCTGTGGGCGGTCCACGCGGATGGCACCGGCCTCAGGCGGATCACGTCCGATCGCAATGGCGCCGAGGAGCCCGGCGTGGACCCGGCCACCGGGCGCGTCGTCTACGCACGCTGGTGGTTCAATCGCTACCGCGCGCTCGATCACGATGCGTTCGGGATCACCACCGACAGCGCGCGCGCCGTCGCGGCCGACGCCGTGAACTTGTGGCACGCGATCAGCGTGCAACCCGACGGCGACGGCGGCCGTCTCGCCGGCGGTGATCCGCGCGAGCGGACGGCGCAGGAGGCCTACCAGCCGGTGGTGCTCGCCGGCGGTACGCTGGTGGGCGTCGCCGCGGCGCACGCCGCGCTCGAGCCCGCGGCCGGGCCCACGCGGCTGGTGGCGTTCCCCGGCGGCATCGGCCCCGCGCGCTGGCTCACCGGACCCGGCACGCGGAATCCCGGTTCGGCACTGGCGCCGGCCGCACTGCCCGACGGCCGCATCGTGTTCGCGCTGGACCCGAATGGGCGCGGCGACTACGGCCTCTACGTGATGAAGGCGGACGGCTCGCGACTCGCGCGCGTGCTGGACCTGCCGGGCACGCTCGAGCTGGACGCCGCGGTGCTCGCTCCGCGGCCGCGGCCCCCGGTCGTGGTGGCACAGCTCGAGGCGCCGCCCGCGCGCCCGCCCGACGCCGGCGCCGAGGAGCTGCGGCGCGCGGCGCGCACGTTCCGCTTCGACTGCCTCAACGTGTTCGCGAACGCCCCGGTGGACGCGCCGTTTCCCGACGCGCCGCCGCTGCAGCGCGACGTGCGGATCCGCTTCTACGCCACACTCGCGCGCCCGGGGGCCGAGGGGGGTGACACGCTGGTGCTGGTGCGCGAGGCCGCGGTCGAGCCGAGCGGGGCGGTGCACCAGGACGGCATGCCCGCCGACACGCCGCTGTTCGAGCAACTGGTGGACGCCGAGGGGCGCGTGCTGCGCTCCTCGCACGGCATCGCCCACGTGCCGGGTTTCAACGCCGCGCGCGCCGGGACCGGCACCAAGTGCGTGGGCTGCCATGCCGGCCACTCCGCGATCGCGGTGCCGGTGAGCTACCTGCGGGCCAAGTGGGTGAACGCGGCGCCCTCGGCCGCGGTGAGCGCTTCGAGCGTGGCGCCCGGCGGCGCCGGGGCGCGTGCGGCGGTGGACCGCCGCGCGCGCGGGCGGGCGGCCGAGGTGGCATGGATCGCCGCGGCCGAGAGCCACGAATCGCTCCGCCTGGCCTGGCCCTGGCCGATCGAGGTGCGCGCCGTGGTGCTTCACCCGCCGGCGCGCGACGCTGCGAGCGGGACGGCCCTGCGGATCGAGCGCTGCGAGGTCCTGCTCTCGCGCGCCGGGGTGGAGGTCGGTCGGTTGAGCGTGCCGCGGCCGCTCGCTCCCGGCGGCACGCGGATCGCCTGTGACCCGATGCTGGTGGACGCGGTCGAGATCCGCCCGCTCCGGGTGCGGGGCCGGGTCGAGGGCCGGCGCGCCGCGGCGCTGGCCGAAGTCGAGGTGGACGCGCGGATGGTCGAGAAGTGACAGGTTCGCGCCGAGCCGGCGGGTGCGGGCGGGCCGGCATACCGTCTATACTCCTTGCGGACAACCTGCCCTGCTCCGTCCGCGGGGTCCGGCCGCGCCGCCTCGGGGCTCGACATGGGCCGCGGATCGCGCGCGCCGCCTCTCATCGTTCCAGGAGTTGCATGCGGATCCCAGCGGTCGTGTCCACTCTGGTTCTCGCCTTCGTCACCCTGCTCGCGGCCTCCGCAGCGCGCGAGGCGGGCGCGTTCAATGCCGTGGTCTCCGACGACGGGCGCGACGTCATCGCGGTCGGGGACAGCGGGCTGGTCTATCGCTCCGCCAACAGCGGTGTGCTGTGGTCCTCTAGAAACCTGGGGAGCCGGGCGCTGCGCGGGATCGCCCACCGGGGGTTCGTGGTGATCGCGGTGGGCGACAGCGGCAAGATCTGGCGCAGTGTCGACAACGGCGGGGGCTGGGCGCTGCAGGTGGTCGGCGGAACCCCGGACCTCTTCGGCATCTCGATGCCCGAGGACTCCATCGGGTACGTCGTCGGCGACGGCGGGATCGTGCTCAAGAGCACGGACGCCGGTGCGAATTGGTCGCCGCAGAACTCGGGTGCGGCGGCCCGGCTGCGCGCGGTCAAGTTCCGCGACGCGCTCCACGGCTGGGCGGTGGGGGACGGCGGTGCTGCGCTCCACACCGACGACGGCGGCGCGACCTGGGTAGCCGCCGCGGTCGGGACCAGCCGCGATCTGCTGGGCGTGGATTTCCGCGACCCCACGGTGTGGGTGGTGGGGCGCGAGGGCACGGCGCTGCGCAGCGACGATCGCGGATCGAGTTGGAACGCGGTGAATCTCCGCCTCGAGCCCGGCACCGACGTCGGGCGGGTGTGGCTCGACGCCTCGTCGCGCGCCACGCTGGTGGGCGGCGGCGGTTTCCTGCGCCGAACCGCCGACGGCGGTGCCACCTGGAGCTTCCTACGCCACGAGTTTCTCGGCGAGATCGGGGATCTCTACTTCCTCGACGACGACCTCGGCGGCTGGGCGTGCGCGCGCCGCCAGCGCGTGGTGATGCGCACCAGCGACGGGGGCGCGACCTGGACCCTGCCCCAGAGCACGCAGACGGTGCTCTCCTGGTTGCAGCGCATTCCCACGCCCTTCCTGGTCCGCGGCACCACGCTCGGCCGCAACATGCTCCTGCCCGACGAGTTCTACGTCGTGCTCGGCCGCACCCTCTACCGCAGCCCCGACCGCGGCACCGAGTGGGCCTACGTGGATACCATTCCCGCAGCGGTCAAGACCAACACCTTCATCGTCTCCCCGCGCGACACCCAGCTCATGGTCGCCGCGGTGGGGGTGCCCGATCGCATCGTGCGCTCGAGCGACGGCGGGCACACCTGGACCACGACCCTCACCGTGGACTTCGGCGAGTACGGAGTGCCGCTCGAGATGAACCCGGATCACCCCGACACGCTCCTGTTCGCCCCGGAGGATGGCAACCTGTATCGCTCGCTCGATTTCGGCGCGACGTGGAGCGTGCTCTCGAGTCCCGCGTTCCGCAGCCCCTGCGATCTCGAGGTGGTCCCCGGCGACGAGAGCAACGTCTGGGTGGCCGACGGTGTCACCGGCGTCGGCGACGGCGAAATCTGGCGCTCGACCGACGGCGGGCTGAGCTTCGCCAAGACCTACCCGGTGAGCCAGCTTCCCCGTGGATCGGAGGTGCCCAACCTCGCGACCACCCCGCACGATCCCACGTTCGGCCTCGCCACCCACTGGCCGGTCGGGGGAATCTCCGCCACCGCGAACGGCGGGGCGAGCTGGAGCCTGTCCCTCGATCTCAATTCGGCCTGGGGGGCGGAATTCGCGCGCGACGATCCCGACGTCTTCATGATCGGGACCTTCGGCAGCAGCGCCAGCTTACTTTCGTACGACCGGGGCCTCACCTACAAGATCCAGGGTCTCCCCGGCCAGAACTACGCGCTCTACATGATCGACCGCGGGACCTTCCTCGCTCAGCAGAGCGGCGGCGTCTTCAAGATGACGCCGGTCTACAACGTGCCCGTGACGCAGAGCCAGACCATGCAGGTGACCGCGCCCAACGGCGGCGAGGTATGGCGCTGGGACGAGCCGCAGACCGTGCGCTGGAGTTCTTTCAACGTGTACCTGGCGAAGATCGAATACCGCCGCTCGCCCGCCGACCCCTGGCGACTGGTGGACGTGGTGGACGGGGTGACCGGCCGCTACACGTGGCAGCTGCCGGGTGTCCCCACGTCCCAGGCGCTGGTGCGCGTCAGCGACGCGTGGGACGGCGATCCGGTGGACGTAGCGAACGCCACCTTCAGCATCACGGTGCCCAATCTCGGGGGACTTCCCGACTCGCTCGACCTCGGCACCACGCGCATCGAGGAGGCCGCGGCCGGCGTGCTGACGATCCAGAACGCCGGAGACGCGCCGCTCGTGATCTCCTCGATCACGTCGGGCGATCCCACGTTCTGGGTCGGCCGCAGCAGCCTGACGCTCGGTGCCGGGCAGTCGGATACGCTCGGCGTGTGGTTTCTCGCCGGGAGCGCCGGACGATTCACCACGCAGTTGATGCTGGAGACCAACGATCCGGCATCGCCCCATGCGGTCACGCTGCGGGCACGCGCCGTGCCCGCAGCGTTCGCCCTGCTCCAGAACCGCCCCAACCCATTCCACGGGACGACCGAGATTCGGTACGCGCTGCCGGTGGCGGCGAACGTGACGCTCGAGATCTTCAACGTGCAGGGCCAGCGCGTGGCGACGCTGGTGCGCGGCCGGCAGGAGGCGGGCGAGTACACGATCCCCTTCGGCCCGGGAGCGCCGCCGGTCGCGGGCCTCGGATCGAGGTCGCTGCCGGCGGGGATGTACTTCTACCGGCTCGAAGCGGATGGATTCCGCGTGACGCGCAAGCTGCTGCTCTTGCGTTGACGGCCCGCGCGGGCGCGCCCGCACCGCCCCCGCGCGACCCCGCCCATGCGACTTCGCCCGCACGGCCCCCCGCGCCACCTCGCCCGATTCGCCTCGCTTTTGCCCGCTCCGCGGCCTGGGCTACACTCGCCGGCGCGAGACTCGACTCCCCACCCATGCACGGCGCGGCGCTCTTCGCGGACGCCGGCCGCGCCGACGTCGGAGGACCCGATGAACCCCACCAGCACCCGCGGCATCTCCCCGGCGGAGCTCCGCTCGCTTCCGGAGTACGCCCCCACGACCTATCTGGACTTCGGGAAACCCGACCTGCGCGCGGCCTTCGAGAAGGCGCTGACGGAGGTGCGGGCGGAACTCGGGAAGGACCACTCGCTCGTGATCGGCGGCGAGAAGGTCAAAGGGGAGAAGACCTTCGAATCCCGCAATCCCGCCAAGCCGGATGAGCTGATCGGCCGCTTCCAGGCCGCCTCGAAGGAGCAGGCGGCACAGGCGGTGGCGGCGGCCGAGCGCGCGTTCGGCACCTGGAGCCGCGTGCCGGCCGCGGAGCGGGCCGCGTACCTGGTCGAGGCCGCGCGGCGGATGCGCGAGCGGCGCAACCGGTTCTCGGCCTGGATGGTGCTCGAGGTGGGCAAGAGCTGGGCCGAGGCCGACGCCGACACCGCCGAGGCGATCGACTTCATGGAGTTCTACGCGCGCGAGATGCTGCGTTACGACGCCCCGCAGCCGGTCGTCCAGCTTCCGGGCGAGAAGAACCAGCTCACCTACCTTCCGCTCGGCGTGGGCGCCATCATTCCGCCGTGGAACTTCCCGCTGGCGATTCTGGTCGGCATGGCCAGCGCCGCCATCGTCACCGGCAACACCGTGGTGGTGAAGCCATCGAGCGACGCCCCGACGATCGCCTGGCAGTTCTTCGCGCTGATGGAGGAGATCGGGCTGCCCGCCGGCGTTTTCAACTTCGTCACCGGAAGCGG
>MFFQ01000045.1:0-249 GCA_001780165.1 Candidatus Eisenbacteria bacterium RBG_16_71_46
ACGGCGGCCGGTGCACGTTCGTCAGTGAGGCCGGCCGGCGCTGCCCGGCGCGCAGCCGGCTCGAGTTCGATCACCTGGACCCGGTGGCGCGCGGGGGCCGGGCGACGGTCGCGAGGATCCGGCTGCGCTGCCGCGCCCACAACCAGTACGCGGCGGAGTGCGCATTCGGGGCCGGGTTCATGAGCCGCAAGCGAGCCATGGCGCGCGACGCGGCGGCTCGAGACGCCACGGACCGAAAGGCCGCCGCGG
>MFFQ01000045.1:256-5033 GCA_001780165.1 Candidatus Eisenbacteria bacterium RBG_16_71_46
CGCGCGGGCCGCGGCGGCGCGAGACGCGGCAGCCGCGAGCGCGCGGGCCGGGGCGGCGAGTGCCCTGGCCGCGGCCGAGGTGATTCCGTGGCTGCGGCGACTCGGGCTCCGCGCCGACGAGGCACGGCGTGCGGCGGCGCGGTGCGAATCCATCCCGGAGGCCCCGCCCGAGGAGCGGGTGCGCGTCGCGCTGTCGTGCTTCGCAGGACCGTCCCAAGGCCGGGCCGGAGGGAGGCTGCCGGCGCCGACGTAGGTGCCGCGCGTCGCACGACCGCGACGCCTGGCCATCGGGCGTTTCTGGACGCGACGTGGCCAAGCACGCACCGCGCGGAGTGGGTCGGCCGGCTTGGGGTGGGGGCCCGGGCGGGCCGAGCGCGCACCGCGCGGAGCGACCCGTGCTGGGGTGCGCCGATCGGCTCACCGGTACAGCGCCTTGAGCGTCCCCCAGGTCGCCGCGGCGGCGGGGCAGGGCGTCTCCCAATCCACCGGCGGACAGTGCTGGCCGGTTCCGGACTGCCACGTCACGTGCTGCCGGAACGCCGGCAGGCTGATCACGTAGTTCCCCACGCCCGGCGGCTGGATCAACTCCACCGACGCCAGCATGAGGCAGGCACCCGTGAGGCAGCCGCCGCACGAAGTGGTGCCGGGACGGAGGATTTCGAGCTTGAACACGAGCCACTCCGAGGATACGGAGGGGTCGAGGGTCGTCGGCGCGTAGCGCGTCCCGCGGACGAAGACGCAGGCGCTCCCCGGCACCTGCGACGTGCAGCTCCGGTACTCGACGGACGCCTCGCCCAAGCCGTTCCACGGGTCGGGGCAGGCCGAGGGGCCCTGCGCGAAGTCGAGCGACGCGCGGAGCGTCCCCTCCCGGCACCCCCCGGCCTCGTAGTGCCACCAACTGTCGAGGAGCGGGCCAGCGGTCAGGAACTCCAACGCCGCCACGAAGCCGACGCATTGGGTCATGTAGGGCGGGTCCACGGAGGCGACGAGCGTCCACGGCGTCCCGGAGTCGGAGTCGCACGCGTCGTTCAGGTTCGACGTGCCGCCGTTCAGCACGCAGTCGTTCCAGCTCAGGTTGATTCCGGCGGCGGCGGCGGAGCCCGGATCGAGCGGCGCGGCGAGCGCGGCCAGCAGGATCCAGCAGAAGACCTGCGATGATTCTCTTGGCCCGCCTGTCGCGCGCGGAGTCATCGGTACAAGCTCTTGAGCTGCCCCCAGCGCGTGCCGCGTACCGGGGTGGGGCCGCAGGGGGTTCGGCCCGTCTGCCATTCGGCCCAGTTCAGAAAATCGCCCGCGGTGAGCATGACGACCCGGCCCCCCGCGGGCTCTTCGAGCCGCATCCAGCGGATGAACGGATAGACCTCCTCGCAGCAACCCCCGCACAGCGAATCGCCCGTCGCTCTCGCGTGATCGAAGCTCACTCGGAAGGCGTATTACTCGGTCCCCGCCACGAGTGCGGTGGGTTCGGAGCGCGATCCGATGGCCTGGACAAAGGCCACCCTGGAGTTGCCCACGTACCGCATGTCATCCGTGTGCGCTCCGATCCACGGGCTGGCGCAGCGGACGGCATCGCTCCAGGGTGGCCCGGAAAGATCGGTGGAGAGGGCAACGCTGCCTGCGCGGCATCCGCCGGGCTCCAGACGCCACCAGTCCGGAAGCCCGGTGCAGACCCGATCCGAATAGTACGGTGCTGTGGTGCAGATCTCGATTTCGGCGGAGAGCGCGATGAACTGCTCCATCGGCTGGGAGAGGACGAAGCTGGCGACGAGCACGTCCGACCCCGTGGTGCCGTTGCAGGCGAAATCGCGGGTGCGAGTGCCGCCCTCGCCGACGCAGCTGTCCCAGGCGAGGTACGACCCGGGGGGCGCGCCGATGGCATCGCGACCGGCGAGCAGCCCCGCGACCAGGAACACAAGGGCAAACGCACGCACCATCACGGCCTCCACGACGGCTGCGGGCGGGCAATCGGGCTCGCAGCCATCCGTCGCGCATCAAGTATCTGCCCGTCGCCGGGGGCGATCAACCCTGCGGTGCGCGGGCTGGGGCCCCTTTCGCTAGACGCCCCACGGCCACGCCGTTACGCTGCCGGACCATGCCCGCTCCGGTGGTTTCGCTCGCGCACATCACGCGCCGCTTCGGTCCGGTAGTCGCCAACCGCGACGTCTCGCTCGACCTGGCGCCGGGCGAGATCCACGCGCTGGTGGGCGAGAACGGCGCCGGCAAGACCACGCTCATGCGCGTGCTCTACGGGCTGCTCCAACCCGACGCGGGCGCCATCGCGGTGGACGGGCGGACGGTGCGCATCCGCCACCCCGCCGACGCGATGCGGCTCGGGATCGGCATGGTGCACCAGCACTTCATGCTGGTGGACCCGCTCACCGTGGCGGAGAACGTCACGCTCGGGCGCGAGCCGCACGGTCCGCTGGGCGACTTCCGCCGCGCCGCGGCGGCGCGCGAGACCGGGTCGCTGTCGGAACGCTTCGGGCTGCCGGTGGACCCGGACGCCACGATCGCCTCGCTCTCGGTGGGGGCGCAGCAACGGGTCGAGATCCTCAAGACCCTCTACCACGGCGCGCGGGTGCTGATCCTCGACGAGCCCACCGCGGTGCTCACGCCCCAGGAGGTGGACGATCTGTTCCAGGTGCTGCGTGCGCTGCGCGAGGACGGGACCACCATCGTGCTCATCACCCACAAGCTGGCGGAGGTGAAAGCGATCGCCGAGCGGGTCACGGTGATGCGCGCGGGCGAGATCGTGGGCGGCGGTCCGGTGGCGGCACTCCCGATCGAGCGCATCGCCGAGCTGATGGTGGGCCGCCCGATCCCTTCGCTGGCACCGCGCAGCCCGCGCCCGCCGGGGGAGCCGCTGCTCGAGGCCCACGGGCTCGTGGTGCGCGACGCGCGCGGTCTGCCCGCGGTGCGCGGCATGTCGTTCCAGGTCCGCGCCGGCGAGATCTTCGGCATCGCCGGGGTCGAGGGCAACGGCCAGCACGAGCTGGTCGAGTGCCTCGCCGGGCTCAGGCCGCCCACCGCGGGCGAGATCGTCATCGCCGGCCGCCGCTGCTCGGGGCGCTCGGCGCGCGAGCACTTCGCGGCCGGGCTCGCCCACATCCCCAGCGACCGCCTGCACCGCGGCCTGATCGCGGACATGAGTCTGGCCGAGAACCTGGCGCTGGGCTTCCAGCGCTCGCCGGCGCTCGGGCGCGGGCCCATGCTCTCGCGGCGGCGACTGCGCGTGCGCGCCGCGGCGCTGCTCGCGGAGTACGACGTGCGACCGCCCGACCCCGGCGCGCGCGCCGGGCGGCTCTCGGGCGGCAACCAGCAGAAGCTGATCGCCGCGCGCGAGCTGTCGCGCGGGGCGAGGGTGCTGCTCGCCGCCCATCCCACGCGCGGCGTGGACCTCGGGGCGGTGGCGTTCCTGCACCAGCGCCTGCTCGCCGAGCGCGACGCCGGGCGCGCGGTGCTGCTGGTCTCTTCCGAGCTGAGCGAACTGCTCGCGCTCGGCGACCGCCTGGTGGTCATGTTCGGGGGCCGGATCGTTCACGAGACCCGCCCCGCGGACACCGACGAGCGCACGCTCGGGCTCTACATGACCGGCCGCCGCGGGGCGGAGACGGCATGACCCGCCGCCGCGGGACGCGGGCGACATGAGCGCCGCCGGCGGGCCGCGCACCGCCCCGCAGGAGGCCGCGCCGCAGGAACCCCACGCGGAGACGGCGGGAGCGGCGCGTTCGGCACTGGCCTGGGCGGCGCGACGCGGGCTCTTCGGCTCCGCGGCCCCCCTGGTCTCGGTGGCGCTGGCACTCGCGGTCGGGGCGATCTTCATCCTCGCGATCGGCGAGCGCCCGCTCGAGATCTTCGGCCTGATGTTGCGCGAGAGCCTCGGCACCGGCTACGGCATCGGCCAGACGCTCTTCAAGGCCACGCCGCTGGTCTTCACCGGGCTCGCGGTGGCGTTCGGCTTTCGCACCGGGCTGTTCAACATCGGGGCCGAGGGCCAGCTCTACCTCGGAGGGTTCGCCGCGGCGCTGGTGGGGGCCGCGCTCGCCGGGCTCCCGGCGATCGCACTGCTGCCGCTCTGCCTGCTCGCCGCCGCGGCGGCCGGGGGCGCCTGGGGGTTCATCCCCGGCGTGCTCAAGGCGCGCTTCGGCGCGCACGAGGTGATCAACACGATCATGCTCAACTTCATCGCCTTCGCGCTGGTTTCGTTCGTCGGACGCGCGGTGTTCCAGCCCGCCACGGTGCGCACCGCGGAAATCGGCGCCGGAGCGGTGCTGGCGCGGCTCGACGTGCTGTGGCCGGCGCTGCGCGGCTCGCCCGCGAATCTCGCGCTGGCGCTGGCGCTGCTGGTGGCGGCCGCGACCGGCGTGCTGCTGTTCCGCACCCGCCTCGGCTACGAGCTGCGCGCCGTGGGACTCAACGCCGCGGCCGCGGCTTACGGAGGCGTGGCGATCGGCGGCGCGCAGATCGTGGCGATGACGGTCTCGGGGGCGCTCGCCGGCCTCGGCGGGGCGAACTTCGTGCTCGGCTACAAGCACTTCTTCGAGCAGGGCTTCTCGGCCGGCGCCGGATTCCTGGGGATCGCCGTGGCGCTGCTCGGCCGCAACCACCCGCTGGGCGTGCTGGTCGCGGCGCTGTTCTTCGGCGCGCTCTCCTATGGCGGGCTGGTCATCGGGCAGCGCGTGCCGCGCGAGCTGGTCGAGGTGCTCCAGGCGCTGGTCATCCTGTTCGCGATCTCGGCGCAGCCGATGCTCGAGCGCGCCGCGAAACGTCTAGGCTC
>MFFQ01000045.1:5045-11287 GCA_001780165.1 Candidatus Eisenbacteria bacterium RBG_16_71_46
CCGTTTGAAAACCCCCGATGGCTGCGTTGCGCGGTCGGCTCCTCGCTCCAACGTGGCCCAGAGGCCACGATTCCGCTCGTCGCTCGACCGCGACGCCTTGCCCTCGCGGGTTTTCAAACGGAGCCTAGGCGCCGTTTGAGGCCCGCGCCGGGGGATGCAGGAGCGCTTCATGCTCCTCGCGCGCCAGCGCCAGCAGGTCCGCGACCTCGGCGTCGTCCACCGGGTGGAAGTCGTCGTAGTACTGGCCGACCGCGACGAGATCGGGGTCCACTACCAGGCTCACGAACAGGTCGCAGTGCACGCGGAAGCACTTCACGGAATCGGAGGCGCTCACCGGGGCGGCCACCACCACCTCGCGCGCGCGGTGACGCCGCGCGTATCGCACCGCGGCGCACATGCTGAGACCGGTCGCGATCCCGTCGTCCACCAGCACCACGACGCTCTCGGGGAACCGTCCCAGCGGCACGCTCCCGCCGCAGCGCGCGCGCCGGCCGCGGATCGCGGACAGCACCTGGGCGCGGATCTGCCGCACCTCGCCGCGCGTCAGTCCGAGCTGCTCGATGGTCTGGTAGTCGAGCTCGGTCGCGCCGTCCTCGTCCACGGCGCCGAAGGCGAGTTCCGGCGCCCGCGGCGCAGTCAGTTTGCGCGCGGACGCGAGCGCGAGGGGAGCCTCCAGCGCGCGCGCCACCGGGAGTCCGACCACCGCGCCGCCGCGTGGAAGGGCCAGCACGATGCAGGGGGGGCGCAGCAACGGCGTCAGCCGCTCGGCGAGTGCGCGGCCCGCTTCTTGGCGGTTCCTGAAGCGCATCGCGGCTCTCCTCTCCGATCGGAATGCCCCGGCGAGCGGGCATCCCGAACCACAGGGTAACGGGGGGTTTTGCATCAATCAGGCCAGGGTGATGCGACCTGACGCCGTGGGCGACCCACCCGTGAACCGCTGTGAGGACTCGGTCTAGACCCGGAGCCCGCCCGGGGGGATGAGGATGCCATCGCCGTCCGCGCATGCAGGGCTGACAGACCCGCACAGAACCCTGCCATGTTGTCCACCACGGGGGCTGGATCCGGAGCGCTTGACGCCCGCGCGCGCACCGTGATGGAGTGCCCGCCGGCTCTTCGAACCTCACCGGGACGCCCCGCATGGACCTGCTGCTGTTCCTCGCTGCCGCGCTCCGCATCAGCGTGCCCTACACCCTGGCCGCGCTCGGCGCCTCGATCAACGAGCGCGGAGGGGTGATCAACATCGCGCTCGAAGGCATCATGCTCAACGGTGCGCTGGCCTACGTGCTCGGCGCCTGGTGGACGGGGAACGCCTGGGCCGGCATCGCCGCCGCGGTCGCGGGGGGCGTGGCGACCGGCGCGCTGCACGCCCTGGTCACGGTGCGCTTCCGCGCCGACCAGATCACGAGCGGGCTCGGCATCAACCTGCTCGCCGCCGGACTCACCAAGTTCGTGCTCACCCAGGTGTTCCACTCTTCGTCCAACTCGGCGCGGGTCGTGGGGCTTCCCGATTGGCGGCTGCCGGTGGTCGGCGGTCTGCCTGGACTCGGGCCGGTGCTCGGCACGCCGCTGGTGCTGCTGACCATCGCCCTGGTGCTCGGCGGGCACTGGCTGCTGTTCCGCAGCGTCTTCGGCCTGCGGCTGCGCACCATGGGCGAGCGGCCCGAGGCCGGCGCCACGCTCGGGCTCCGGGTCGCCGCCTACCGCACCGCCGGCGTGCTGCTCTCGGGCGCCCTCGCCGGGCTCGCCGGAGCCTGGCTCGCGAGCGAGCAGCACTCCTTCACCGACGGCATGACCGGCGGGCGCGGCTACATCGCCCTGGCGGCGATGATCGTGGGCAAGTGGACGCCGCTCGGCGCGGCCGCCGCCTGCCTGCTGTTCGGCGCCGCCGAGGCGCTGCAGATCACGCTCCAGGGCGCGGCCTTCCCCAACGAGGTGTTGCAGATGCTGCCCTACCTCGTCACCATGCTGGTGCTGGCCGGATTCATCGGCCGCGCCACCGCGCCGCGCGCGATCGGTGTGCCCTACGACCCGGAGGAAGCCTGAGCACGCCGTACCCGCTGCTGCCCTCGCACGACCTCGACGCCCGGGTGCGGGACGCGCTCGCCTTCCTTCGCGACCGCACCGGCATCGTGCCACGGGTCGGCTTCACTTTGGGCTCGGGACTCGGCGACGTCGTGCACTCGCTCGCGGACGGGATCACCGTCGCCACCGCCGAGATCCCGCACTGGCCGCGCTCGACGGTGCACGGGCACGCCGGGCGGTTCGCGATCGGCACCTGGGCCGGCGTGCCGGTGGCGGCGCTCTCGGGGCGCAGCCACCGCTACGAGGGCTACAGCCTCGACCGCGTCACCTTTGGCCTGCGCGTCATGGCGGCGCTCGGCTGCGGCGCGCTGCTGTTCACCAACGCCGTCGGCGCGATCCACGCCGAGTACCGGCCCGGCGATCTCATGCTCGCCACCGACCACATCAACTTCATCGGCCGCCGTGGCCTGTTCACGCCGGCCGAGCTGGTCGAGCGTCGGGCGGGGCGCCGCGTCGCGGCCTACTACACGCCGCGCCTGCGCGCCGCCCTGCTCGCCGCGGCCGCCCGCGCCGGGGTGCGACTCCACCAGGGAACGCTGATGGGCGCCACCGGGCCCACCTACGAGACCGCCGCCGAGGTGCGGATGATGGGCGCCCTCGGGGCGGACGTGGGCTGCATGAGCACGGTGCACGAGGTGACGGTCGCCGCCCAGCTCGGTTGCGAGACCGCGAGCATCTCGTGCATCACGAACCGCGCCACGGGCTTGGCGGATGGGCCGCTGCTCCACGACGACGTGGCCGAAGTGGCCGGGAGGGTCTCCGCCCGGCTGCGGGCAGTGCTCGAGGAGTTTCTCCAGGGCGAGGCGGTGGCGAAGCGGGGCGGGACGGCGCCGACGAGCTGATCGATCCACCGTCCATGGCGCCGTGCACGCGCGGACGCTCCGAGGGCTGCGATCGGGCGTGGTCGGTTCCCGCGACGCGCTACTCCACGATCTCCACCCGCAGCACGCGGTCGCCCTGGACGACGCGGTGAACCACGTCCATCCCCCGGATCACGCGCGCGAAGATGGTGTAGCGCCCGTCGAGGTGCGGCTGCGGCGAGTGGGTGATGAACCACTGGCTGCCCCCGGTGTCCTTGCCGGAGAGCGCCATGCCCACCATGCCCTCGTCGTAGTGCAGTCGGTTGTACTCGCAGCGGATGGTGTACCCGGGACCGCCCGAGCCGGTGCCGGTGGGGTCGCCGTCCTGGATCACGAAGTCGGGCACCACCCGATGGACCGCCAAGCCGTCGAAGTAGCCCCGGCGCGCCAGCCGCACGAAGTTCTTGACCGTCTGCGGCGCCTCGGCGCCGAAGAACGACCACTCGATCTCGCCCGCCGTCGTGTGCAGGACGGCGCCGCGCGCCGACGGCGCCACGGCGAAGTCCGCCGGGTCGTCGGGCGGCGCGGCGTTGCGGGCCGGAGCGCGCCGCTCGATGCTGTCGGCGAATGCGCGCCCGCCGAGCCGGCGCAGGGCGTCGCGGATCGCGATGCGGGCGTCGGCATCGGCGTCTGCGGCGCGCGCGGCATAGGCCCGCGCCAGCTCGGGCAGGCTCAGCGTGTCGCCGAGCGCCGCGAGCGCCCCGGCGACCGAGGCGACGAAGAGCACCGAGGTGTCGCCGAGGGCGGCGCGCAGGGTGACGGACAGGTCGCGGGCACCCAGCGCGCCGAGGGCCTCGGCCGCCGTCATGCGCACCAGCAGCGGCCGGTCGGCGCGCAGGCGTGCGGAAAGCAACGGCACCGCGGTGGCCGAGTCGAGCCGCGCCAGCGCTTCCACCATCGCCGCCCGCACGTAGACCGAGCTGTCCGAGAGGAGCGCCCGCAAGCCGCCCTCGAGCCGGCCGCGGCGCGCGAGCAGCGCCCGCCCGCTGGCCGCACGGGTCGCGGCGTCCGGGTCGCGCAGGTGGACGGCGAGCGAATCGAGCGCCGCGTTCCGCGCGGTACTGTCGATCGGCACCCAGGCGAAGCGCTCCCCCAGCACCTGCGCCGCCGTCAACCGCACGTAGGGGTGCGGGTGGCCCAGCGCCTCGACGATCGTGGAGACGCACAACCCGCAGGTCGTATCGGCGATGGTCTGTAACCCGCGCAGCGCCTCCACCACCACCGCCGGCTCCTGGTCGCCGAGCTTCTGCACCAGGTAGGGCGACGCGCGCGCGGCCCGCTGACGGCCCAGGGTGCGCGCCGCGTGCGCGCGGACCCGCCACTCCGCATCGTCCACGTGGAGCGCGGTCACCAGCACCACCTGGTCCGGCGCCGGGATCTTCTCGAGCGCGTAGAGCACGCGCCAGCGCACCTCGGGGTCGGGGTCGTCGTGGCGCCGCAACAGCGGCACGAGCGCGGTCGAGTCGGCCAGGCGCCACAGTGCGACCGCCGCGGCCCCGCGCAGGCGGGCCGTGGCGTGGTCGAGGTAGCGGACGACCAACGGCGTGCTGGCGCGGTCGCCGAGCTTGCCCAGTGCTTCGAGGGTGAGGTCGGCGGCCTCGACGTCGGCGCCGGCGAGATGCCGCTCCAGGGCCGGACGCGCCGCGCGGCTCCCGATCTGCCCCAGCGCGAAGATCGCCTCGCGGCGGACCTCGGGCGCGGGGTCGTCGAGCAGCGGGAACAGGTCGGGGACGGTGGTCGTGTCCTGGAGCCGGCCCACCGCCAGGGCCGCGCGGGCGCGCACCCGTGAATCGGCGTCGCGCAGGGCGCCACGCAGGACGCCGTCGCCGTAGTCGCGCCGATCCTCGGCGACGGCGATGGCCCGCATCTTCTCCGCCGCGGGCGCCACGGCGGGGGCCGCGGGCGGCGCGGCGGAGTCCGCGGGAACGGCCTCCGCCAGCGCGAGGATCATGGCCAGCAGCGCGACCGCGGCGGGTGCGTGACGCCAGGTGCCCGCGGCCGCTGCGCGACGCCGGGCACCCGCGGCGTGTGCGCGGCGCGGCGCGCCCGGATCAGCCGCCGGGGATCGCTTCGCCGCGGCGTATCGGCTTGCGGAGCTTGACCAGCCGGCCGGTGTGGACCGCGCTCGACGTTCCGTTGGTGACCAGCAGCCGGTACACGTAGATGCCGTTCGCAATCTTCGATCCCTCCGCGTCGCGGCCGTCCCAGGGCAGCTGGTGGTAGCCCGGGAGCAGGCTTCGCTCCTTCCGTTCGTAGATCAGCCGGCCGCTGACGGTGAAGACGCGCAGCAGCACGTCGGCGGGATTCCCGGTCGAGAGCAGGAACGAGAAGTAGGTGCCCAGATCGTCCTCGAACGGATTGGGGAACGCCAGGGCGTTCTTGATCTGCAGCTCGCCCCCGCCGACCTCCACCTTGAAACGGTGGAAGGTGGCGGCCCCGCCGTTGGCCGCGGCCCGCAGGACGTACGCATCCACGGGGAACTTCGGGTGGGCGAGCGTGAGGGTCCACTCGCGGCCGGAGGCGTCGCCGTTGGCCGGAGCCGCGGTGAAGCCGACCGGATCCCCGTTGTTGGTGACCACCAGGTCGGTGGTCGGATCGACCGGGCTCGGGCTCAGCACCACCAGCTCGAGCGCCGCGTTCGGGCCCACCTCGTCGCCGTCGAGCACGACCTGGCCGTCCGCGCGCAGCGTGGTCTCGAAGCGGAACACCACGTCGAACCGCCCGGGCACGCCGTAGCGGTCCACCGTGCGCAGGCTGTAGGTGACGCTGTCCGGTGCCAGCGCCGTGTCGTAGACGAGCTGGTAGCGCCGGCCCCCGGAGCCGGTGACGGCGGTGTCGGGGAAGGCGGGGCTCACGCCGTAGTCCGCCGCCGGGATGGTGTCGGCGCGCACCGGATCGCCCCCCGGCAGCCGCAGCAAGGCGATGCTCGCGAGCGAGGCGTTGGAGACCAGTCGGGCGTCGAGCTGGAGCGCGTTACCCGAGGTGCGCAGGCGCACCGCTTGGGCGTCGGTCACCGCCTGGCCGTTGGCGGTGACCAGCGCCTGGGGCGAGCCGATCGAGATGCGGCTCGCCGGATCGCCCAGCAGGTTGTACGAGACGCCGACGTTGCGCTCGTAGGCGTAGCCCACGGTGTCCACGTGCGCGACCCAGCGCATCAGCGCGAGTGCGATGACCTCGCCGAGCGCGGTGCTGGCACCGGGCAGGCCCGGAGCGTCGTCGCGCGGCGGGTGGGCGAACAGCGCGCGGGCGAAGGCGATGTTGATGTGGTCGAAGCCGCTGTTCGGGATGATCTCGTAGCCG
>MFFQ01000046.1:0-8569 GCA_001780165.1 Candidatus Eisenbacteria bacterium RBG_16_71_46
GCGGCGATCAGCTCGGACTTCCAGCCCTTCTCGTGATCCACCGCACCGATCGCCGCGCGCAGGTTCTTGTAGGTGAGGTGGAGATCGCCCGCGAGCAGCTTGTCGAATCCCGGCGAGGTCGAGACGTTCTGGTAGTCGGGCAGGCGCTCGAGGCCGCCGTAGCCGCTGGCCCCGGCGCCGATCTCGAGGGTGCGTGGCGGGTCGTGGATCAGCGTCCTGGTGTAATCGAGGCTCGCCCCGTAGCCCTTGCGACCGGTCTTGGTGGGCCCGACCAGGTCGTAGAAGGAGGCGCCGTTGTAGCGCAGCCTCGCGCGCAGGTTGTAGCGCGAGTAGCCGAACGCCAGGTGAAGCCGCTCGTCGTCGGCGAGCCCGTCGGCCGGCGTGACGCTCGCGGAGAGATTGCCCGAGTGCATCCCCACGGGGTCCGAGAAGTCGAGGCGCAGACCCAGCGCCGTGCCATCCTTGTACCCCTCGACGATCGGGTACACCGTGGTGATCCCGATCGCGCGCAGCCCGCGATAGTCGCCGCGCGAGACCACGACGCTGTCGAGGTTCACGCCGGCGGGCCTGGGCACCACCCATGACTTCACCACCGGATGGTCTTCGGCGAGCCGCTCCCCGAGAAACGTGATCGCGCTCACGTCTTCGAGCGGCCGCGCCTCGATCGCGGCGGGGACGAAACCCTGACCGCTGTAGCGGAAAACGACCAGCGAGTCAGCCACACCCCCGAGCGGCACCGGGCGGAAGAAGCCGGTCTCGCAATTGCTCACGATGTCCATCGAGTCGGCGGCGAGGTCGTAGCGGAAGATGTTGGAGACCCCGGTGTAGTACGAGCTGCCGTAGAGCCTCCCACCGTCGGGCGAGAACACGAAGCTGGTGGGAATCGAGACGCCGAAGTCGTGGAGCACGCGCGAAGTCGTGTCGCCCGCCATCAGGGCCGGCACGCCCATCAGCCGCAGGCTCTGGCTGCCGTTGACCTCCGACATCGAGGCCGCGAGCAGCCGGCCGTCGGGGGAGATGTCGAGGTCGTAGAGGTCGCGCCCGTAGGGGTAGGAGAACACCTGGCGGTAGTCGGTGTAGGGGTGCGGGAGGCGCACCAGGGTCGAGATGCCGTTGAAGTGGCGCACCCCCCACAGCGAGCGGTCCTGGCGGTTGAAGGCGAGGTCGCCGATCCGCGCGTCCTTCATCAGCCGCCGGTGCCGTCCGGTCGCGAGATCGAGCGCGTAGAGGTCGCGCCAGTCGTTGTTGTCGGTGGTGTAGAAGAGCGTGCGGGTGTCGGGATCGAACGCCAGCGCGCACACGAAGTAGAGCGCCGAGCCCTTGACCTCCCCGAGGTTGCGGACCGGACCGCCGTCGAGCGGGATCGCGGCGAGGTAGGGCAGCGCCCCCGGGTAGTAGACGCCGGCGTACAGCATGCGGGTGGTCGAGTCCACGAACGCGCGCGACACCGAGCCCAGCGCGACGCGCGAGACGTCCCGGTAGGCGGTGAGCGGGTAGCGCCGGATCGAATCGAGATTGGCCGACTGGAAGCCGCGCTCGTAGACCACCCACTCGTTCCAGGCCCGCGAGAGCGGGAGGCCGAAGACCTGCTCGAACTGCGCCGCGAAGTAGGCGCGGCTGCCGGGCCCGCGCGACACCCACTCGATCACCCGCTCGGGGGAGTGGGTCTCGGCCAGGTAGGTCATGAAGCGCGTGCCGTAGAGGTACGAGTTGACCCCGACCTGGAAGTCCACCTTGGTGCCCTCGGACTCGAGCCCGAGCGGATCGTAGAAGCGGCTGTCGTCGCGCACCATCGAGCGGAACACCATCTCGTCGTAGGGGCCCTGCGCGCGCCCCAGTCCGCCCGCCATCCAGGTCTCGAGGAAGACCGCGATCCCCTCGTGATACCAGCGCGGCGCCGCGCGGCGCGGCAGCGTGAGGTAGCCGTAGACGATGGTCTCGGGATGCTCGGCGGTCTCGCGGATCTTGCCGTGGAACAGCGTCCGGAAGAAGCGGTCGCTGCCGGCCGCCTGGTCGAGCGCCACGACGTGGACCACTTCGTGGTTCATGGTGAAGTTGATGCGCTCGTTCGACGGTCCGGTCTCGTACACCGAGTTCGCCGGCGCGATGTGGACGGACATGCTGTTGCGGGGATTCACCCACACGCCGGCGTTTCCGTAATCGCCGAAGTCGTCGAGGATGACGTTGACTTTCTCCGACGGCGTGTAGTGGAACAGCCGGCGGTGGAAGCGCAGCGAGTTCTCGAAGCACTGGACGGTGTAGGGAGCGATGAAGTTGAGCGCGGCACCGGGGTAGACCACGCGCACGTCGGCCGTCTCGATGACGCGGTACTGCGCGCTGGCGGGGCCCGCGGCCGTGGCCAGCAGGCACGGCAGCAGAAGCCCCTTCGGCGTTCGGTGGCGCATCGCGATGTCCCCGGTCGCTCGGGTGGAGAAAGGCACGAAATGCCAGGAGACCCCACACGGTAACATGCGGGGTCTCCGGCTTCAGGCGGGAACTGCGTGCGGCCCGCCTCTGCTTACGGGGCGGAAGTCCTGAAGACCTCGTTGAACTCGCCCAACGCCGCCACCTGGTTGAACTCGGGCATGGCCGCGATCTGCTGGTAGTCGGGGAGCCGCGCGATCATCCCGAACTCCGGCATCCTCACGACCGCGCCATACTCCGGCATCCTCGCCACTGCGCCGTACTCCGGCATTCTCACCACCGCGCCGAACTCCGGCGTCCTCACCACCGCGCCGAACTCCGGCATCCTCACGACCTGCCCGAACTCGGGGAGCCGGGCGATCTTGCCGTAGTCGGGGAGCCCGGCCAGCTGCTGGTAGTCCGGGAGCACCGCGATCGTGCGGAACTCGGGAAGCTTCGAGACCAACTGGTAGTCGGGGAGCCCGGAGAGCTTCGCGTACTCTGGCAGTCGCGCGAGCTGGTTGAACTCGGCGATCGTTTCGACGTTTTGGGCCTTGGCATCGAGCATCAGCTTCTGGTACTCGGGCAGCGCCGCGATGTGGCCGTACTCCGGCATCCGGGAGAGCTTGCCGAACTCGGGCAGCCCCGCGATCTTGCCGAACTCCGGCATCGACGCGACCATGCCGAACTCGGGCAGCCCCGCGACCATCTCGTACTCGGGCAGCCCGGCCAGATGCTGGTACTCCGGCATCCCACCAAGGCGGTTGAACTCGGGCAGCCCCGAGAGCTTCTGGAATTCCGGCAGGCGCGCGAGCTGGCTGAACTCGGTGGTCGTCACCAGATTCCGGAACTCGGCGTTGGTCTGCATCTTGTGGAACACGTCGCTCTGGAGGAAGACCTGGATCTCGGGATCCTGCAGCGTGACGTCCTTCCCGGAGATCTGCTCCACCTGGTAGCGCTTCGCGGCTCCGATCGCCCCTTCCGTTCCATGGCGCGGCGGGAAGTTGCCGCTGAAGTAGGCGTAGCCACCGATCGCGGCGACCAGCACGACTGCACTCGTGATCACGATACGGTTACGATTCATCCGCTTGTCCTCCTGGCTGGAGTTTCTATTGTCTCGCCACACATCAACGGTTTTCGACTTCTCACGGCGTTCGGGCCCCTGGGGCGGCTCCCGACCGCGATCCCGGAACGACTAGGGTTCGTTTTCATGGGATCCTGTCTGGACCACCCCCTTGACTGGTCCCGCTCGGGACCGGATCGTGATCTGGATCGGTCGGCCCTCGGCCGACGCGCTTTCGAAATGCAACCGATAGTGGACGTTCCCCTGCGGCTCGAGCTGCAGGTGTCCCGGATCAAGTTCCGTGCGACCCGGCTGAGGCCCCGACCAATCCAGGCCGGCGAGGCGCAGCGCGCCGGGGTCGTACTCCAGCTCGATGCCGAACGGCACCGGCGAGCGGGCGTCGATGGCGGCCTCGATCCGTGCGCCACGGCGCGTGGTCTCGACCGCGACCTCGGCGTCGCCGGCCGCCAGTCTCAGGTGGCCGACGCGCTCGAACCCGCCCGCGGGTGCGGCCGGCAGCATGGTCCCGGTCACCGGCAGGCCGGCGTCGCGGCTGCGCGTGGTCCCCGCGACCAGCGTGAAGGCGAGCAGTCCCGCGGCCGCCCCGGCGACGAAGGTGAACGCGAAGGCCGGCACGGGTCGTGTCCAAAGCAGATCGCGGATCCGCGCGAACCCGAGGCCACGGGCGCGCGTCGGGGCGGGCCCGCCCCGCACGGCCCGCAGGATGTCGCTCCTGAGCCCCGCCGGCGGTTCCTCCACTCCGGCCTGCTTCAGCGCGCGAAACACGGTCTCGAGGTCCTGGTACCGCGCACGCGCCGTCGGGTCCTGATCGAGCAATCGCTCGAGGCGGGCGATGTCTTCGGGCGTCGCCACGCCATCCAGCACGTCGTTGAGGATCCGTTCGATGGTCGCGTGGTTCACGGGTGTGTGATCCCCCGCCGGCGGAGAATCCCCGCCAGCATCCGGCGCGCGGTGAACAGGCGCGACTTCACGGTCTTTTCGGGCACGCCCATGACCTCGCTCATCTCCTGGTGCGACAGCTCGAGGAAGTGTCGGAGGACGATCGCCTGCCGGTTCTGCGGACTCAGTTCCAAGAGCGCCTCCTCGACGATCCGGGCCGCCTGCCGGCCCTCCCAGCGTTCCTCGGGTTGCTTGCCGCGATCCACCAGCCGCTCGCTCAGCGGTTCGTGGCTCCGGCGCGCGCGCAGGTGGTTGAGACACTCGTTCAGCGTGATGCGATAGAGCCAGCTGAAGAACCTGCGTCCGGGGTCGAAGCTCCCGAGGCTCCGGTACGCCTTCAGGAACACCGCCTGCGTGATGTCCCGTGCGTCTTCCCGGTCACCCACCATCCGCAGCGCCAGGTTGTAGGCCATGCGTTCGTAGCAGGCCACGAGCTCGGCGAACGCCCCGTGGTCACCACCCTGCGCCTGGTGGACCCGTTCGACCTCGTCGCCTACGGACATAAGTACAAGGCCCACGGCAAAAGGTTGGCGGCAATCCCGCGATTCCGGGCTGCGGAGCGGAAAGGCGAGGGCCGGACCCCATCGAAGCCCAGCATCAGGCGGGGGCCGTCGGACGGCCGAAATCCCTACTCCGCGGCGCGATTACTCGATCAAGAGGAACTTGTCGAGACCCGCATAGGTGAAGACATTGCGCACCCGCGGCTGCATGTTGACCAGCTTGAACGTGTGGCCAAGGCCGAGGAGTCGCTTGTAGGTCTGGAGCAGGATCCCCAGCCCGGCGCTCGAGATGTACTCGAGATCGGAGCAATCCACCGTGATGGGCTGCGAGAGCGTATTGAGCTGGGTGAGGGCGCGCTCTGACTCCGCGGCGTCGAGGCGCCCCGAGAGCTTCAGATATCCACCCTCTCCCGTCTGGATCTCGAACATCACGACCTGAGCTTCTTGGTGACGGTGATCGTGCTGTTGCGGTCTTTGTATTCGTATTCGAGGCTGTCGGCGATCTGGCGCACGAGGTGAATGCCGAGTCCTCCCGGCTGCCGCTCGCCGGCCGGCGTGCAGGTGTCCACCGGCCGGACCCGGGTCACGTCGAAGGCGTCGACGTCGAAGTCGCGCAGGGTGATGGTCAGCACGTCACGGTCGCCCTCGAGCCCGATCTCGATGTCGTGCGCGCCGCCCCCCGCGTACTTGACCATGTTCGTGAAGAGCTCCTCGATCACCAGATCCGCTTCGAACGCGTGGGCAGGGTCGATTCCCCGGGCGGCCAGGAACGCCGCGACGAACTCGGAGATCACCTTGAGAGAATTGAAGTTGCGCGGGAAACGCTGACGTTCCCCCATGACATGACTTTATGCCGCGGGCGGGGGTCACTTCAACCCGTAAGTCTTCCGCGCGACCGGTTTCCGGGGGTCGAACCGCGGAATGCCGACTAGGCTCTGCCTGAGGCCGCCCGAGGGCAAGGCGTCGCGGTCGAGCGATGCGCGGAGTCGTGGCCTCTTGGCCACGTCGCGGCGAGGAGCCGACCGCGCAATGCAGCCTTCGGGCGGCCTCAGGCGGAGCCTACTCCTGGATGTCCACCGTCACCGAGTGGATCGCATTGTTGGCGTATCCGAGCGCGTTGTAGCGCGCGTAGAGGGGCTGCTGCGCGCCGTTGCCGTCGGTGGCGCGTGCCATCACGGTGAGGCGAGCGGGCTCGGGCACGTCCACCATCGTCGCCCAGGTGCGCCACGCGTAGGCGGTGTTGGTGCCCATGAATCCGGCCGGCCGCCAGGTCGCTCCGCCGTCGATCGAGATCTCGACCAGGCGCGCCCCCGCGTCACCCGCCCACGCGAAGCCCTGCACGCGGAGCTTGCCGACCGGGACCACCGCGCCCTCCAGGGGGCGCGTGATCACCGACTTCACCTGCAGCTCCTCGACGGGGGGCGCCGCGAATCCGGTTTCCGCCTCGCGAAAATAGCGGTAATCCCCGACCATGTAGCGGTTGTCCGAGGGCACCGGCTCCACCCGCACGCGCGTCACCCACTTGGTCGAGGCCATCGCGTACCAGCCCGGCACGACCGCGCGCAGCGGCCCGCCGTGGAGCGCGGGCAGCGGTTCCTCGTTCATGGCATAGGCGAGCAACGTGCCGGCCATCGCCTTCTGGATCGGGATGCTGCGCAGGAAGCGCGGTTCGCCTTTCGGCGCCTCGTCGGCGGCCTCGAACCAGACGTGCCGTGCCTCGGGCAGGACCTGCGCCCGCTCGAGCAGCACCGACAGCGGGCAGCCCCGCCACGACGCGTTGCCGACCGCTCCGCGCTCCCAGAGCGTCCCGGTCGGAATGAAGGGCCGGAAGTAGGCGCGACCGTTCCCCGCGCACTCGAGCGTGTGGGCCGCCTCGCGGGCGGGCAATGCCTGGATCTCCGCCAACGACATCGAGAGCGGCCGGCGCACCAGCCCCGCGACTTCGAGCCGGTAGGACGCCGCGTCCACCTGCGGCGCCGGGAGATGATTGCGGACGAAGAAGCGGTCGTTGCGCGTGATCCACGAATGATCGAGCCCTTCGAGGGACGATTCCCATTGCTCCGGGGAGTTGCCGCGCACCCGCAGGTCCCATCCCGGCGCTCCCGGTGCGGGCGCGCCGCGCGCCCGTCGCCCCAGCGCCGCGAGCGCGGCGCCGGCGAGCGCCGCGCCCGAGAGCGTCGCGAGAAACGCGCGCCGCGTGAACTCGTCCTTGCGTTCCATGGACACCTCCCGATCAGACCCCGGCGCCCACGCGCTGGTCCTTCGCCAGCTTGCCGAGCACCTCGTCCACCTGTTTGAAGCCCGTTTCGAGCAGGAAGTTCGAGCTTCGCCCGTACGACTTGTGACCCACGATATAGAAATCGGGCTCGGGGTTCGAGAGGGTCTCGACCCCGAAGGCGGGCGTCGCGAGGCAGTCGGCTCCGCCGCCCGCGAGCAGCGCCGCCGCCAGCTTCATGGGCGCGCGCGTCGCGTAGCATTCGTGCACCTGCAACTCGCGGTAGAGCGAGTCGTCCGGGCCGAAGCCGGTGTTCACCAGCACCTCGTCCACCTCCTCGACCCGCGGCTGCTCGCCGATCAGGAGCGTCACCCGGTAGCGGTGGGTGGCGGAATTGAACTCGAAACCCTCGACGCGCATCCCGCCGATGTGGACCACCGCCGCGTGCGTGCCCCGCGCCAGCGCCCGGGCGCGTTCGTAGAGCGCCCGGCGCCCGGGCAGCGGATCGTCCGCCACCGGCAGGCAGAGGGTGTCCGCCGTCTCGCGCGTCGCCCACGCGACCGCGGTTCCCGGCGCCTGCTCGGCGAGAGCGGCGAGGTTGGTCACCGTGGTGGCACCGCTCGCGCCGCCGCCGATCACCAGCGTGCGCCGGCCGGCGTAACGCTCGCGCTTGAGGCCCAGCACGTCGTCCGGGTGGTAACCGAGCTGCGGCGCCAGGTAGAGCTCGCCCCGCGCGGGGATGCCGCCGTCGCCCGCCCAGTTGGGCTGGCCGTAGACGCCCGAGGCGTCGATCAGCGAGCAGGCGTGCAGGAAGCTCTCGCGGCCGCCCGGATCGCGCACCAGCAACCTGAAGGGGAACTCGCGGCGTCGCGGATCGCCGATCCAGTCGCCCTTGAGGGTTCCGCGGCGACCGAGATGCACCACCTGGGCGTGGGTGTGAACCCGCCCGCTCAGTCCGGGCAGCCGCGCCAGGGGATGGAGGTAGCCTTCCGCGTACTCGAGCCCGCTCGGGAACGCTTCCGGGTCGGGTGCCACCCAGCCGGCCCGGCGCAGGTGCTCGAGCGAGCGCGGGCCGAGGTTCATGCGCCAGGGGGTGAACATGCGCACGTGGCCCCAGGCCAGCGGGTGCGAGCCCACTTCCCCGCGCTCGAACACGTGGACGTCGAAGCCCAGATCGAGCCCCGCGATCGCGGCCTCGAGTCCGATCGGCCCCGCGCCGACGATGGCGAGGGTGTTGCGCGCGGGATCGGGCATGGAACTCGGTCTCCGGGGGGACGTGCGGATGCAGGCCCCGCACTGTAGTCGGACACGGCCGGCGGGCTCAAGCGGGACGGCTCGGGTGGCGCAGCTCTCTTCCGTTCCGGGCCGCGCGTTGCGGCTCCTGCTCCGCGTGCCCCTCCGGCGGCGCGGGGCGGCCCGTCTTTCCGT
>MFFQ01000046.1:8722-11846 GCA_001780165.1 Candidatus Eisenbacteria bacterium RBG_16_71_46
CGTGATCCGAAGCTCGCCCGGGCCCGTCGAGGCCGTGCACCGTGCGCCCGCCGCCCGCCCCCCAGCCGCGCCCGGCGAACCAGTCCAGCCGCAGGCGCGCGCGGCGCTCCGCCCAGCGGAAGACCGGCCCCAGCACGGTGCCGAGTGTTCCCAGCACCGCCCGACCTTCGTCGAGGCGGTCGAGGCGGAGCTGGAGCGTCGGGGCGTAGTCCACGAACGGTTTCCATTCGAACCCCTCGCGACGCAGCTCTCCGAACAGCGTCTCGGCGTGCGGCCCGTGATCGGGGTGGAGCAATCGCCGCTCGAGGGCGGGTCCCGGGCTCAGCAGCAAGGCCGAGGCCCCGGTGAGGGGGGAGTGCCACAGCCCGCGGTCGAAGGTGTGGCTGTTGAAGTCGCCGGCGAGCAGGATCGGGCGCCGCTCGTCGCGCAGCGCCTGCAGCAGGGCGTGGACCTGGCGCGCGCGGTGGGCCCGGGTGCGGTGCACCTCGAGGTGCACCGAGACGGCGACGAACGGTGCCCCCGGGCGCTCGATCTCGGCCACCAGCCCGACGTGGCGGCCGAACATGCGCTCGAGATCGAACTGGATCGCCTGCGGGCTCGGCAGCTCGACCAGGCGCACCGCGCCGATCGGCCAGCGCGAGAGCACCGCCAGGCCGAACAACGACTCCTGATTCTCACGGTCGCCGGCCATGCGCGCGTCGTCGTCGCGCCCGGTGGTGGATTCGAGGAACAGCGGCGCCCACGCGCCGTGGAAGCCGAGCGCCGCCGCGAGATCCCCGGCGACGTCGCGGTTTCCGGCGCGCGCCATGCCGAGGTCGATCTCGTTGAAGAGCAGCAGGTCGGCGTCGCCGAGGTCGGGGTGATGGCGCAGGGCCGCCTCCACCTGCTCGTACCAGTTGCCGTGCTCGATGTTCCACTGCACCGCCCGGATGCGCGCGGGGTCGCGCGGTAGTGCGGGAGGCGCGGCAGGCGCGTAGCGCCGGGTCCGCGCCAGGAGTCGCGCGAGGCGCTCGCGCAGCTCCGGCCACTCGGGAGCGGCGTGCAGGGCCTCGAGGGTGCGGTAGGACAGGATGGCCTGCCGCAACGCCGCACTCTCGGCCAGCACCTCGGGATCGCGGGACATGGAGCCGGCAGGATAGCCGCAATCCACCGGCCGCGGGCAAGGCTGCGCATCCGCGGGCCGCGCCGTCGGCAGCGGGACGCGTCACGGATCGGTCAAGCGCGGGCGGTGGGAGTGCGGACGCGCGTGGTCGCGGGGAGTCCTCCCGCGAACGCGACGCGACTCATCCTCGTGGGGCAAGCCGCCTGGAAGCCCCGCCCGGCTCTCCCGGATGCGCGGAGCGCGGAATCGGCCGCGTGTTGCCGACATCCCAACGGTTCGGGTGACGGCGTTGCGCGCTCGGCGTCGACCCCCTAGACTCTTGGCCATCCCCACACCCCCACGTCTCCCGGCCCGCGGAGGCGGTCACCCGCGTTCCGACAAGGAGAATCCGCCCGCATGCCCCGTCCGCGCACCCTCGAGCAGCTCAAGGCTTCCGGCTACCGCCCCCGCTCGGTCAAGGACGAGATGCGCGCCAACCTGATCGCGCGGCTGCGCTCGGGCGAGAAGCTGTTCCCCGGCATCGTCGGCTACGAGAACACCGTCGAGCCGCAGATCGTGAACGCGGTGCTGTCGCGCCACGACTTCATCCTGCTCGGGCTGCGCGGCCAGGCCAAGACCCGGTTGCTGCGCTCGCTGGTGCAGTTTCTCGACGAGTGGATCCCCGCGATCGAAGGCTGCCCGCTCAACAGCGATCCGTACCAGCCGCTCACCCACCACGCCAAGACCGCGGTCGAGGAGCGCGGCAACGACACCCCGATCACCTGGATCCCGCGCGAGCAGCGCTACCAGGAGAAGCTCGCCACGCCGGACGTCACCATTGCGGACCTGATCGGCGACATCGATCCGATCAAGGCGGCGACGCTCCGGCTCGACTACTCCGACGAGCGCGTCATCCACTACGGCATCGTGCCGCGCACCAACCGCGGCATCTTCGCGATCAACGAGCTGCCCGACCTCCAGCCGCGCATCCAGGTCGGGCTGCTCAACATTCTCGAGGAGAAGGACTTCCAGATCCGCGGCTTCCCGGTGCGCATGCCGCTCGACGTGGTCATGGTGTTCTCGGCCAACCCCGAGGACTACACCAACCGCGGCAACATCGCGATCAACGAGCTGCCCGACCTCCAGCCGCGCATCCAGGTCGGGCTGCTCAACATTCTCGAGGAGAAGGACTTCCAGATCCGCGGCTTCCCGGTGCGCATGCCGCTCGACGTGGTCATGGTGTTCTCGGCCAACCCCGAGGACTACACCAACCGCGGCAACATCATCACCCCGCTGCGCGACCGCATCAATTCGCAGATCATCACGCACTACCCGCAGCGCCGCGAGGACGGCATGGCGATCACCGCGCAGGAGTCGTGGATCGCGCGCGAGGGCTCGGTCGAGGTGCGGGTCCCCGCCTTCATGCGCGAGCTGGTCGAGGAGGTCGCGATCCAGGCGCGCCGCAGCGAGTACGTGGACCAGAACTCGGGCGTCTCGGCGCGGCTGCCGATCGCGCTGATCGAGAACCTGGTGTCGAACGCCGAGCGCCGCGCGCTGACCACCGGCGAAACCACCGTCACGACCCGGGTGTGCGATCTGCAGAGCGCGGTCTCGGCGGTGAGCGGCAAGGTCGAGCTGGTGCTCGAGGGCGAGCAGGAGGGGGCACTCAACGTGGCGCGCGCGCTGCTCGGGCGCGGCATCAAGTCGCTCTTCTCGCAGCGCTTCCCCGACGCCTACAAGCCGAAACGCACCCGCGCCGCCGCCGCCGCCGCCGCGGCGGAGGGCGAGACGCTCGCCACGTCCGAGTACCGCCCGGTCCTCGAATGGTTCGCCAGCGGCAGCCACATCGAGATTTCGGACGACATCCCGCAGGCGGAGTACGTCCGGCGCCTGTCGGCGGTCAAGGGCCTCGGTACCCTCGCCGCCAAGTACCTCAAGCCGGCCGACCCGGAGGAGGCGGCGGTGGCGATGGAGCTGGTGCTCGAAGGCCTGCACCAGCACTCGATGCTCTCGCGCGAGCGCACCGACGGCGCCACCACCGCC
>MFFQ01000047.1:0-8735 GCA_001780165.1 Candidatus Eisenbacteria bacterium RBG_16_71_46
CCCGGCGGCGCTCTCCGGGCGCGCGAGGCGGCCGGCCGGCCCGGCCGGTCGCATGCGCCGCCGCCGCGCGCCGGGGGGCGGCGCTTGCACGCCCGCGAACGGCGCTGCTAACGTTGACAGGCTGTCTGGGCCGCCTCTTCCCGTCCCCACGTTCCCCGGAGTCCGCATGCAGACCGTGATCCTCGCGGGTGGTCTCGGCACGCGGCTCTCGGAAGAGACCAGCGTGCGCCCGAAGCCCATGGTGGAAATCGGGGGCCGCCCCATCCTGCAGCACATCATGGAGATCTACGCGGGCTACGGGCACCGGGAATTCGTGGTGGCCCTCGGCTATCTCGGTCACATGATCAAGCGCCACTTCATGGACTGGAGTGCCCTGGCCGGCGACCTCACGGTGGACCTGGGCAGCGGCGAGGTGGCGCGCGACGGCCGCCCGGACGTGGACTGGAAGGTGCTGCTGGTCGAGACCGGACTCGACACGCAGACCGGCGGACGCGTGAAGCGCGCCGCGAAACACCTCCGCCACGAGACGTTTCTCCTCACCTACGGCGATGGCGTGTCCGACGTGGACCTGGGAGCGTTGGTGGAGTTCCACCGCAAGCACCGCAAGCTCGCCACCGTGACCGGCGTCCACCCGCCGGCGCGCTTCGGCGAGATGAACGTGCAGGGCGACCGCGTGGCGAGCTTCGAGGAGAAGCCGCAGCTCAAGCAGGGGTGGATCAACGGCGGGTTCATGGTGTTCGAGCCCGGCGTGGTGGACTGGATCGCGGGCGACGAGACGGTTCTCGAGCGCGACGTGCTGACGCGCCTGAGCGAGGCCGGCGAGTTGATGGTTCACCGCCACGACGGGTTCTGGCAGTGCATGGACACGATGCGCGACGTGCGGGCGCTCCACGCGCTCTGCGAAGGCGGCGCCCCGCCGTGGCGGAGGAAGGCGTGAGCTTCTGGCCGGGCCGCCGCGTGCTGGTGACCGGCGCCACGGGGCTGGTGGGCGCGTGGCTCACCCGTGACCTGCTGGAGCGGGGCGCCGAGGTGGTCGCGCTCGCGCGGGACTGGGACCCGCAGTCGGACCTGATCCGCAGCGGCACGGTCCAGCGCGTGACGGTGGTGAACGGCGCGGTGGAGAACATCGGCGTCATGATGCGCGCGGTGAACCACCACGGGGTGGACACCGTGTTCCACCTCGCCGCCCAGACCCAGGTGCGCGCCGCCTACCGCGACCCGTTCGAGACCTTCGAGTCGAACGTGCGGGGCACCTACACCGTGCTCGAGGCCTGCCGGCGGATCGGCGCGCCGGTCGAGCGCATCGTGGTGGCGTCGAGCGACAAGGCCTACGGCGACGCCGCGCGCCTCCCCTACACCGAGGACACGCGGCTCGACGCGCGCTACCCCTACGACACGTCCAAGCTGTGCACCGATTTCATCACGCGCTCGTACTTCGCGACCTACGGGCTCCCCGTCACCATCGCGCGCTGCGGCAACATCTACGGGGGCGGCGACCTCAACTGGGACCGCATCGTGCCCGGCACGGTGCGGTCGCTGCTCGCCAGCGAGCGGCCGATCATCCGCAGCGACGGCAAGCTCACGCGCGACTACGTGTACGTGAAGGAGGTGGTCGCGGCCTACGAGCTGCTCGCCGAGCACCTGCACCGGCCCGAGGTGCGGGGCGAGGCGTTCAATTTCGCCTCCGAGCGCCCGATGAGCGTGCTGGAGCTGGTGGAGGCCATCATCGGGGCGGTCGGCGTGCGGCTCGAGCCCGACGTGAAGAACATCGCGGTCGCGGAGATCCGCGACCAGTACCTCGATGCGGCGCGCGCGAAGCGCGTGCTGGGATGGCGGTCGCGCTACACGCTCGAGACCGGGCTCGCCGAGACCGTGGCGTGGTACCGCGAGTTCCTGGGGAAGGCCGCATGATCGACGGCGTCGTGGTCCAGCCGCTGAAGCAGATGCTCGACGAGCGCGGGAAGGTCATGCACATGCTGCGCGCCTCGGACCCCTGGTACGTCGGATTCGGCGAGATCTACTTCTCGCTGGTCTACCCCGGAGTGGTGAAGGGTTGGCATCTGCACAAGCGCATGGTGCTCAACTACGCCGTGCCCCATGGGCGCATCAAGATGGTGCTGTTCGACGATCGCGAGGGCTCGGCGACGCGCGGCGAGCTGATGGAGCTGTTCCTCGGGCCCGACCACTACGCCCTGGTCCAGGTGCCCGCTCTGGTGTGGAACGGCTTCAAGGGCGTGGGCACCGAGCCCGCCCTGGTCGCGAACTGCGCCAGCCTCCCGCACGACCCCGACGAGATCGTGCGCCTGGACCCGTTCGAGAACCACATCCCCTACGACTGGGCGCTCCGCAACCGATGAGGCCCGACCCCGATCGCGACGCCGTGCGTCGCGCCCCCGCCGAAGGAGGCGCTGCCGCTGCGAAGCGACTCGTCTCCATCGTCACGCCGGTCTACAACGAACACGACACGATCCCGGTGTTCTACGAGCGCCTGACCCGGGCGCTCGCGCCGTGGAACGCCGAGTTCGATTTCGAGTTCATTTTCAGCGACAACCGGTCGACCGACGCCACCGCCGAGCGGGTGCGCGAGCTGCGGGCGAAGGATTCGCGCGTCCAACTGCTGATGCTGTCACGCAACTACGGCTACCAGTCCTCGATGGTGGCGGGCATGCGGCAGGCCTCAGGCGATGCCATCGTCTTCATCGACGTGGACTGCGAGGACCCGCCGGAGCTGACCCCCGAGTTCCTCCAGGGCTGGAAGGACGGGTACGACATCGTCTACGGCATTCGCGTTCGCCGCAGCGAGCCGTTCCACATCACCCTCATGCGGAAGCTCTTCTACCGCGTGAACCGGATGATCGCCGACAGCGACATCCTGGTGGACGTCGCCGAATTCTGCCTGATGACCGCCGAAGTGCGGGACGCGGTGGCCTCGGGGATGAGCACCTTCCCGTTCATCCGCTCCGAGGTGGCGCACTACGGTTTCCACCGCAAGGGCATCCGCTACGACCGCCAGCCGCGCACCGGCGGCACCAGCCACTTCAACCTCTACGGCATGGGCCGCTTCGCCGTGGCCGGTATCCTCTCCAGCACGACGGTGCCGTTGCGCCTGGCGCTCTACGGGCTGCCCACGCTGGTCCTCGCCAACCTGGCGCTGCTGTGGCTCGAGGGCATCGGCCGGTGGCCGATGGCGTTCGAGGCGCTGGTGGCCCTCGATCTGCTCTACATCGCCACGGCGCTGGCGTTCGTCGCGGTCTACACCGGCCGCAACTACCGCAACGTGGTGGGGCGACCGATCGCGGTCGTGGACTTCAAGCGTTCGGCGCTCAACCTGCCGCCCGAGCGCTCGCCCAACCGGCTCCCGCGCATGGGCCCCGAGCGGCGCTGATCCGCCCCGCGCGTCGCCGCGTCCCGCGCGCGGGAGGCTAGGCGCGCAATCCCCGCTCGCGGAAGAACGCCGCAAAGCTCTCCACCATCCAGTCCAGCATCGGCGGCGTGAGCCCGGGCCACACCCCGATCCAGAACGTGTCGCGCATCACGCGGTCGGTGTTGGCGAGGTCGCCCACCACGCGATGCGTCACGCCCTCGAACGCGGGCTGGCGCGTCATGTTCCCGGCGAAAAGCATGCGCGTGGCGATCTTCCTTCGTTCCAGGTACGCGAGCAGCTCGCCGCGCTTGAACGGCGCGTCTTCGCGCACGGTGAGCAGGAACCCGAACCACGACGGCTCGCTGCCCGGCGTCGCCTCGTGCGGCATGAGCCAACGCTCGAAGGGCGCGAGTCCCTCGCGCAGGAAAGCCCAGTTCCGGCGCCGCGTTTCGATGAAGCGCGTGACCTTCTTGAGCTGAGCCGCGAGCAGCGCGCCCTGCAAGTCCGTGGTCTTCATGTTGTAACCGATGTGCGAGTAGATGTACTTGTGGTCGTAGCCTTCGGGCAGGTCGCCGAGCTTCCAGCCGAAGCGCTGCCCGCAGGTGTTGTCCTTGCCGGGCGCGCACCAGCAGTCCCGGCCCCAGTCGCGGAACGACTCCACCGCGCGCTTCATGCGCGCCTGCCGCGAGAACACCGCACCGCCCTCGCCGCAGGTCATGTGGTGGGCGGGATAGAAGCTCAGCGTCGCGACGTCGCCGAAGCTCCCCACCTGCTTTCCCCGGTACGTCGCGCCGAGCGCGTCGCAGCAGTCCTCCACCACCCAGAGCCCGTGCTTCTCGGCCACGCGCATCACGGCGTCGATGTCCCACGGATTGCCGAGCGTGTGCGCCAGCATGATGGCACGCGTGCGCGGGGTCACCGCCTCCTCGAGGCGCGTCACGTCCACGTTGCAGGTGGCGAGCTGGATGTCGAGCAGCACCGGCACGCACTGGTTCTGCAGGATCGGCGCGATGGTGGTGGGGAAGCCGGCGGCCACGCCGATGACCTCGTCCCCGGGCCTGAGCCGCTGCTCGCGGAACAGCGGCGAGGTGAGTGCGGTGAGCGCCAGCAGGTTGGCGCTCGAGCCGCTGTTGCACAGCATGACGTCGCGCGCGCCCAGGAACGCGGCGAGCTTCGGGGCCACGTCCTGCGTGAAGCGGCCCTCGGTCCACCAGCAGTCGAGCGAGGCTTCGAGCAACAGCTCGATCTCCTCGTGGTCGTAGACCTTGCCGCTCACCGGCACCGGACTCTCGCCCGGCACGAACGGCTTCGGCCCGAGGAAGCGCTCGTAGTAGGCGCGCACGCCGCCCTTCAGCGCATCGAGTGCCGCGTCGCGTTCAGAGGGTGCGTGCATAGAGTCGCCTCATGCGTGGAAGACAGTCGTCGAGCGCCTCGTCCAGCGGCAGGCGCTCCACGCCGAGCAGCGCCTTCCAACGCCGGTTGCGAAGCCCGGCCCGCAACGGCCGCGGCGCCGGCTGGTGCAGGTCGGCCGTCGTGCGCAGCGTGATGAGCGCGGGATCGGCGCCGAGCCGCGACGCCACGCGCCGCGCGAAGTCGGCGCGCGAGACCAGATCGTCGCAGCTCGCGTGGAGCCGTTGCGGGGAGCCATCGGCCAGCAGCCGGCCGGCCTCCACCAGCCTCACGGTCTGATCCGCGAGCCACGTGGCGTAGGTGGGGGTCGCGAGCTGGTCGGAAGGCACCACCAGCGACTGGCCGTCGCGCAGCGACGTCACGCAGCGATGGAGGAAGTTCCGGTCGTCGAAGCCGATGTCGAACACGTTGGTGATGCGCAGCACCACGTGGCGCGGGCAGCTGGCCACCACCTGCTCGGCCAGGAGCTTGGAACGGCCGTACACGTTGAGCGGTCGGGTGGGGGCATCCTCGTCGTAGGGCCCGGCGGCGCCATCGAACACGTAATCGGTGGAGAAGTAGACGAGCGGCACGCCGTGGCTCGAGCACCATGCGGCGACGGGCCGCACCTGCCCCACGTTGCGCTCGAGCGTCTCGGCCTCGTGGTTCTCGCAATAGTCCACGTGGGTGAGCGCGCTCGCCAGGACCACCGCGCTCGGCCGCAGGCGCTCGAGCAGCGCCGGGCTGTCGCCGGCCAGTTCGAAGCGCTCGAGGCCGGGCCGCGCGTTCGCCCGGTAGGTGCCCGTCACCGCGTAGCCCCCTGCGGCGAGGCGGGCGTGGAAGGCGCCGCCGACCAGGCCCGAGGCGCCAATGACGAGGGGACGCGCGAGCGGAGCGCATGGGGGGCCGCTGGAGGAGGGTCGCATGTCAGCCGGGCAGTGTACCGGGGGCCGGCCCCGTGAGGCCAGCGCGGGGAGCGGGGCGGCGTGGGGAGGCGCGTCACGCCCAAACGTGTTAGAAATGCCGCGCCCATCAGGCGACTGGTCCTCGGTCGTTCGTCGGTGAAAGGAAAAACCCCGATGTCGAAGCGGCCCGTATTCTGGATCGTACTGGTTCTGGTTTCCTCCCTGGCGTTGTTCTTCGCGATCTCCAACTTCTCGCGCGCCTTTCCGATCGTCTCGATCGATCTCAAGATGGACCGCGCCGCCGCGTTGCGCGCGGCACGGACGCTGGCCGAGCAGGATCACTGGGGCCCCGAGGGCCGCTTCCGTCAGGCCGCATCTTTCAGCGTGGACGACACCGTCCAGACCTTCGTCGAGCTGGCGGGCGGGGGCAAGGACGCCTTCCGGCAGATGCTGGATCGCGGCCTCTACTCCGCCTACACCTGGCGCGTGCGCCACTTCCGCGGGGGCGAGGAGCACGAGACGACGGTCCGCTTCACCCCCGAGGGAAAGCCCTACGGCTTCACCGAGAAGCTGCGCGAGACGGCGCCGGGGCCGAGCCTCTCCGAATCCGCCGCGCGCCGCATCGCCGAGGACGGGGCGACGCGGACCTGGCACATCGATCTCGCGGCCTACGTTCCAGTCGAGGCGTCCACCGAAGTCAAGCCCGGCGGGCGAACCGACCACACGTTCGTCTACGAGCGGCCGGCCGAGCGGCTGGGCGAGGGGCGCTACCGCCTGCGCCTGGTGGTCAGCGGGGACCGGCTCACCGAGCTCACGCACTTCGTCAAGGTGCCGGAGGCGTTCGCGCGTCGCTACGAAGAGATGCGCTCGGCCAACAACGGGATCGCCTTCGGCGCGCTGGCGGTGGCAATCGTGCTCTACCTGCTGGGCGGCGGCGGCTTCGGCCTGTTCACGCTGCTGCGGCGACGCTGGGTGCTGTGGCGCCCGGCGCTGATTGTCGGCGCGGTGATCGCGTTGACCCAGGCGCTCGACGTGTTGAATGCCTGGCCGCTCGCCTGGATGGGCTACGACACCGCGCTGCCGGGAAGCACGTTCATGCTCCAGCGTATCGGCGCCGCCGTGGGCACGTTCTTCATCACCACCTTCTACCTCGCGATCTCGTTCATGGCGGCCGAGGGCCTGACCCGGCGGGCCTTCCCCCACCAGCCGCAGCTCTGGAGGCTGTGGTCGCGCGACGCGGCGGGAACGGTGCAGGTCCTGGGCCGAACCGTGGGCGGCTATCTCTACACCGGGATCGAATTGGCCTACATCGTCGGCTTCTATCTGATCGCCTCACGCCTCTGGGGCTGGTGGTCGCCGTCGGAATCGCTGATCAACCCCGATGTGCTCGCCACCTACCTGCCCTGGCTCTCGGCCGTGGCGCCCTCGCTCCACGCCGGCGTCTGGGAAGAGGCGTTCTTCCGCGCGGTGCCGATCGCGGGCGCGGCGCTGATCGGTGACCGCCTCGGCCACCGCCGCCTGTGGATCGGCGCGGCGCTGGTGCTGCAGGCCGTGGTGTTCGGGGGCGGTCACGCCAGCTACGCCTCGGCGCCCGCCTACGCGCGCCTGGTCGAGCTGATCCTGCCCGCGTTCATCTGGGGCCTGGTCTACCTGTCCTTTGGACTCCTGCCGACCATCATCACGCACTACATCTTCGACCTCTCGCTGTTCGCGATCCCGCTCTTCACGTCGAGTTCCTCGGGTGCGAGGATCGATCAGGCGATGGTGGTGCTGTGCGGACTCGTGCCGCTCGGCGTCGTGCTGCTCGCTCGCGCGCGCGCCCCGCGCTGGGGAACCCTGAGCGAGGGGCTGCTCAATCGCGCCTGGTCGCCGCCCCCCGAGGCCGCACCGCCTCCCGCCGCCGTCCCGGCTCCGGCCGGCGCGAGCGTCTCCCCCGCCCGGGTGCGCATCGCGGTGGTGCTCGGGATCGCCGGGCTCGCGGTGTGGCTGCTCACCGGGCGGCAGCTCGACGCCCCGCGCTTCCGCATCGACCGCGCGGAAGCGCGCGCGCGCGCGCTCGAGGCGCTCGCGGCGCAGGGCTTCACGCCCGCGGAGCGCTGGACGACGAGCGTCACCGTCGAGGCCGCGATCGGGCCGCAGAACCAGTTCGTATGGCGGACCTCGGGATCCGAGATCTACGGCTCGCTGCTCGGCAGCTACGTGCCGGCGCCGCACTGGCAGGCGCGCGCCGCGACCTTCGTGGGCGACGTGGTCGAGCGCGCCGAGGAATGGGAGGTCGAGGTCGCGGGCGACGGAACGATCGCGCGGGTGCGCCACCCACTGCCGCAACGCCGGCCCGGGCCCACGCTCGGGGAGCCGCGGGCGCGCGAGATCGCCCACCGGGTGCTGCGCCAGCGCTTCCACGCCGATCCCCTGGCGCTCCGCGAGGTCTCGGCCGTCTCCTCGCAACTTCCCGCGCGGCGTGACTGGACCTTCACGTTCTCCGACACCGCTTCGCATGCGCTCGAGTCGGGCGAGCCGCGCCTCTCGGTCGAGATCGCGGGCGATCAGGTCACCGACGCGCGGCGCTACGTATTCGTCCCCGAGGAGTGGAATCGCACCTTCCGAAGCGAGCAAAGTCTGCTGGGGATCCTCGGTTCGCTTCGCGGCGTGCTCGTCGCGATGGTGGCGATCACCGGTGCGGTGTTCGCCATCGTGGCGTGGAGCCGCCGCAACTTCCCCGCCGGCCTCGCGGCGGTGACCTTCGCCGGCCTCGCGGCGGTCCAGTGGATCCAGTTCGCGAACGGCTGGCCCGCGATCGAGGCGCGCTTCTCGACCGCGCAGCCCCTCGATCTCCAGCGCACGATCGCGATCGTCGCGGGGATGCTGGTCGGACTCGTCCTGGCCGCGGTGGGCGCGCTGCTGGTGGGTTTCGTGCACAACCGCGCGCGGTCGCTCGTTCCCGCCCGGACCGGCGCGCCGGTCGCGCTCGGCATCGCGACGGGACTCGCCGTGGCCGGGGTCCTGAGGCTGCTGTGGGTGATGGCACGCTCGAGCGCGCCGGCGTGGCCGGACTACCAAGCCGCGCAGACCATGTT
>MFFQ01000047.1:8832-20711 GCA_001780165.1 Candidatus Eisenbacteria bacterium RBG_16_71_46
CGGGGCTGGACCCGCAGCCGCCTCGTGTTCGGGGCAGTGCTCTTCGTGTTCGGCGCACTGATCGGCCAGCTCGGCAGCGCGAACACGCCGATGTTGTGGCTCGAGCAGGCGCTGATCTCGGGCGCCGTGGTCCTCGCCGCGTACGTGCTGGTCTTCCGCTACGACCTCACGCTGGTGCCGGTCGCGATCGGCACCGTTTCGGCGCTCGGCATGCTCCGCACCGTGCAGCTGGCCGCCTACCCCGGCGCCGTGGCCGGGGGCCTGGTGGGCGCGGTGGTGGCGCTGCTGGTCGCGCTGGTGTGGCGCCGGGCGATGCGCGCCGACCGGGAGAGCGCAACGCCGGCGGCGGCCGTTTAGCCCGGCGTGGCGGAATGGACGGGGATCACCCGCGCGGGACCAGGGCTCGGCCGCAGCTCGAACGCGCGCGGTCGTCTCCCCGCCGTGGAGCGGCGAGAGCACGTTGATCGAGGAAGGATGGCAACGCGGTGCCGGAGCGACGGGTGGCCCTGCTGCGAGGCATCAACGTCGGTCGTGCGAAGCGGGTGGCCATGGCCGAACTGCGCGCCCTCGTCGAGGATCTCGGGTACAAAGACGTGCGCACCCTGCTCAACAGCGGCAACGTCGTGTTCACGGTGCCCGGTTCCCACCGGGGGAGCCCGGCCACGCGCATCGAGAAGACCATTCCTGAGCGGTTCGGCCTCTCGGCGCGCGTCACGGTGTTGACGGCGGCGGAGGTTGCTTCCGCCGTCCGTGACAACCCGCTGAGCGACGTCGCTGACAACCTGTCGCGCCTGCAGGTCATGGTCCTGGCAGACCCGGAGGCGCGGACGCGGCTCCAGCCGCTCTTGAAGCAGCGTTGGCATCCAGAGGTGCTTGCCCTCGGCCAGCGCGTGGCCCACCTGTGGTGCCCGCGAGGCGTCCTCGACAGTCCGCTGATGGTCGCCGCGAGTCGCGCCGTGGGTGACGCCGGAACGGCGCGCAACACGGCGACCATGACGAAACTCCAGGCCCTCGCCGGCGGCGGGTGATGCCGATGCAGCGTTCTCCGCACCGCCGGCCGCCTGACATGAGCAGGCACCCGCCCGGTACGTGCGCGGCGCAAGTTGCGAACGACTGCAACGCGCGCCCAACCGCCCGCCCGTGATGCGGCGCACTCGGCGAACCTGCTCCCCAGCCCCGGGATGAGGTAGTCTCTGGAGCAGGAGGTGGCCTCGATGAAATGGATCACACGCTCTCATGTGCACGTCGACCGTGTCGCTTGCCCTTGGCTGATCCGCCGATTCGTCGATTCCCAGGCCGAGTTCCTCTTCGTTCCAAAATCCGAAGTTCAGCGGGTGGCCTCCGAGACCGGGGCCATCCCGTTCGATGTAACGGGCGCCGAGCTGGGGCACCACGACGGCATGTGCTCCTTCGAGGCGATCATCACGAAGTATCAGCTCGCGGATCCCGCGCTGGCGCGGCTCGCCCTCATCGTCCATGCCGCCGATGTTGCCGATGACCTCAGGACGGACGAGATCGCCCCAGGACTCGAAGCGATCGCGACCGGGTTCGGATTGGTCTTCCTGGACGATCGTGAGAACCTGGCGATCCAGTTTCACGTCTACGATGCTCTGTACGCTTGGTGCCGGCTACAGATCGCGCGGGATACGGGAGCCGTGCGCTAGAGAAGCGGGCCGCCGAACAGGCCATGCGGCTGGCGGGCGCCGCGCGCCGCCGGCGCTTTGGGTACGAGGGGCTGGCGCCTGTCCGGCACACGCGGCTGAATACCAAGCCGGCCCTCATGGAGTCTGAGGTAGTCGCGTGACACACAGTCGATGTCCGCGACGCTCGTGGACGAGGCAGATTGGGAGAGGCAACGATGATGCAGGAAGCCTCGGCACAGCATCGCTTCCCCCTGCTGTTCACCGGCATCGTGGCGGCCGTGTATGCGGCCGCGCTGGCCGTGGTCCCCCGGCTGCCCCATCTGGTGCGGGCGGACGCCATTGTGGCCGGCTTGACGGTGGACATCGTCGTCGTCGTGCCGTTGGCGTTCTACCTCCTGATCGTGCGCCGACGCGGACTGCCTCTCGTCACGCTGGCCCCGGTCTTCATTCTCAGCGTGCTGGCCGCGTCCTGGGTTCTCCCGGCGGACCACCATCACCTGCTAGGCCCACTCGAAGCCCTGGTCGTCCCAGTCGAGCTCGGGCTGGTGGCCTGGATCGCCTGGCGGGCCGCGAGGGCTTTGCGCAAGGCGCGTCACGACGAGGCCGCGGACCCGCTAGAGCACCTTCGGCGCGCGGCATTCGATCTGACGCGCAACGACCGGTTCGCGGCGGTGGCCGCACTGGAGATCGGTGTCCTCTACTACGCGCTGGGGTCGTGGCGGGCTCGGCCTCACGCGCCCGCGGGCTGGGCCGCATTCACGCAACATCGCCACAGCGGTCACGCCGGTATCGTCCTGGGTCTTTTGCTCGTCATGGCGGTCGAAGGACTCGCGGTGCACGTCGTGCTCCTCAAGTGGAGCGCGCTCGTCGCGTGGCTCTTCACCATCGGCACGGCCTATTGCGCGCTGTGGTTGATCGGCGATTATCGCGCGACGGTCCTGCGGCCGATCCTCGTCGACGACGAGAACATCCTGTTCCGGGCCGGATTCCGCTGGATGCTCCGGGTGCCACGCGAGCGCGTGGCCGCGGCCGGGCGCACGCGGCCGGAGTTCGGGAAGGAGTGTCTCAATCTCACGTTTCTGGGCTCCCCCACGCGCTGGCTCACGCTTTCCGAGCCGATGCTGGCACTGGGTCCGTACGGCTTCCGCCACCGTGTGCGCGCCGTCGGCATCGACCCCGACACCGTGGAAGCGTTCGGCCGCATGCTCGATGTGCAGCCCGTCGGACCGGGCGATGTGGACGGAAGGCCGTTGCACGGTGGGCACTGATCGTCAACGCGTCGGGCGAACGAGAGGTCCCATGAGCGAATCGCGATCGAGTGCGCGCGACATCGACGTTCGACGCGAAACGATCTCGTCGACCGCTGCGAATCATCTGATCCGCGCCCTGAACGTCGAACTGTCGCGGCGTTACCCGGAGGATGGGACGGAGAAGCACTTCCGGCTGGGTGCCGAAGAGCTGTCTCCCGGACGGGGTGCGTTTCTGGTTGCCTATGCGGGCGCCACGCCGATCGCCTGCGGGGCCGTTCGGTTGCTCGATGAGGACACCGCCGAGATCAAGCGCATGTACGTCGCGCCCGCGCGCGCGGCCGCGGATTGGGACGCCGGCTGCTGGGCGCGCTCGAAGCCGAGGGACGCCGCCTGGGCGTCACCAGGCTGGTGCTGGAGACCGGCCCGCGGCAGCCCGAGTCGATTGCCCTCTACTCGAGCGCGGGCTTTTCGAGGATCGGGGCGTTCGGCGAATACGAGGAGTCATCGTCGAGCCTCTTCATGGGAAAGGACGTGTGATGTCCACCGTGACCCCTGGCCGACGCTCGCCTCTGGGAGCCCTCTCCATCGTTCTCGGAGTTTCGGTCACGATCAACCTTGGGCTCCCCACGTGCACGGCCGTTCGCGCCGAGGAGAGCATCGCGACCCCCGCCCCCTATGCCCCCTACGCTTTCCTCATCGGCGAATGGGACGTCGGTCCCGCCGGGGGGAAGACGGCTGCCGTCGCGCGGCTCCGGTGGCGTCCGACCAGGACCTACATCTGGTACTCGGGCGCGCTGCTGGTGGAGAGCAGAGGATTACCATCGTGGGAGGGCCTGCTCGTGTGGAACGGGGTTCGGAAGAACCTCGACATGCTCCTGGTCCTCGAGCCGGCCTCCGGCAACTTGGTTCAGGAGCAGGGAACGGTGCATGTCGAGCCCGATGGGACCGTCGTGCGGGAGATCACGGCCTTCTACTCCGAAGGGAATGCGCTGCCCCCGAAGTGGGACAAGGCCGCGGGGCCCGAGGGGGCGAGCGCGACATTCCGGCACACCTTCAAGCCGGACGGTCCGGATCGCATCCTCGCCTCGGTGATGAGGAAGACCGAAACCGGCTGGGCCCCGAACTTCCCGGGTAGCGACCACCTCGTGATGACCCGGAGGTCGAGCCACTGACGCGGGATGACCTCGCCCCACGTGTGCTCGCCCTGCGAGCGGCCCAGGCGACCGTTCTGGTCGCGATCGACGGCCCCGGTGGCTCGGGTAAGAGCGTTCTCGCGCAATCCGTCTCTCGCGCCACGGCCGCCGCCGGCACGCCGGTCTCCGTCGACGGCGTCGACGACTTCTTCCTGCCGTCCGAGCAACGCCTCCCCGGCGCTCCCGCCGAGAAGCCCATCGGAACGGACTTCGATTGGGGTCGGCTGCGTGACCAGGTCCTCGCTCCACTGAGGCGTGGTGAGCCCGCGCGCTACGATCGTCACGACTGGAAGCGCGACGCACTGGTCGCAACGTGTGAAGTGCCACCGGGCCGGGTCGTGATCGTGGAGGGCGTTTACGCAAGTCGCTGTGAACTCGCCGAGTTCTACGACCTGCGCGTCTGGGTGGAGTGCCCACGCGAGATCAGACTGGCGCGGGGCCTCGCGCGCGACGGCGAGGGCGCGCGCCAGCGATGGGACCAGGATTGGATGCCGGCCGAAGACCGCTGCCTCGAGCAGCACCGGCCCAGGGAGCGTGCCGACCTTGTCGCCAGCGGCGCGCCCGCCTAACCTGGCGTTCGAGCGGAGCGGATGCCGGCTTCCGCATTGCCCAGGGGAATCCGCAGCCGCCGGCCGCTCGACGACGGTCCGTGAGGGGGCGCCCAAGTGAAACTCCGCAAGCCCCCGCTTTTCGTTCTCGCCAGGGCCGCCACCTACGCGTCGCTCTTTGTCGGCCTCCTGCTCATTGCCGTGCCGGGACGGATCCTGGAGCGATCCGGGATCGTTCGGCCGGCCCATCTGGGAGCCGTCGAGTATGCCGGCATTGGCGTGGCAGTCGCCGGCGCGGCGCTCGCCCTGTGGTGCGTCGTGACGTTCGCCTGGGTCGGTCGCGGAACACCCGCGCCGTTCGATCCGCCCCGCACGCTGGTGGTCCAAGGTCCTTATCGCTACCTCCGCAATCCGATGTACCTCGGAGCGGCACTGGCGCTCTGCGGCGCCGCGCTCTTCTATCGTTCGATTCCGTTGTTGGGCTACGCAGGCCTGTTTCTTCTCGCCTCGCACGGCTTCGTCGCGTGGTACGAGGAGCCGACGCTGGCGCGCGTGTTCGGCGCCGAGTACGAGGCGTATCGGGCACGCGTGGGGCGGTGGCTGCCACGCGGGTCCAGGGGCGCCCGATCGGATACCACCTGACGACGCGTGCAGCTGACGGCGCCGCGCACCGACACCCGCCGCCAGCCGGCGGCGTGACTGTCGAAGCCGCACCGGCGCGGCGGCTCTAGCGTCGCCTCGGCGCCCCGCGCGCGAACCACGTCCCGGCCTTGACCCGGAGCTGCAGCACGAGCCACTCGAGCCGCTCGCGCAGCGCGGGCTCGTCGTCCTCGACCCGCCACCAGCGGTCCTCGTCGTGGAGCAGCGCGCCGAGGCGGATGCGCCACCTCGGGCCGGGATCGCGCCCGCCAGGGCCGGGGAACGGGCCGGCGAGCAGCGGCAGCTCCTCGAGATCGAGCGCGGCGTCGGAGACTCCGACCTCGCCCGTCACCCAGTCCAGATGGCGGCGGAGCGCCAGGTAACCGAAGCGGCCGTCCTCGAGCGGCCGGCGCATCCACGCGAGGTTGGACTCGAGCCCCCAGTGGGCGGCGGCGGTGCGCGCCTCGGGGACGTGGTGCTCCAGCGCCGCCCGCCCGAGCAGGGCGAAGGGCCGCCGGGTCTTGGCCCCGGCGCCGCGCGCCATTACGCGCCCCTCCGCTTGGCGAACGGCACCAGCCGCGGCACGCGCTCCTGGTAGTCGCGGTACGCGGCGCCGAAGTGGGCTTCGAACAGGGTTTCCTCGTACACGGTGTGAAAGAAGAACGGCACGGCGAGCAGGAGCCCAAGCGCCAGCGTCAGGAGACTGTTCCACACCAGCCCGCCAGCCACGACCGTCAGGATGATCCCGGTATAGATCGGATGCCGCGTCACGCCGTAGGGCCCTGCGGTGACGAGTTCGTGACCACGCTTGACCCCGAAGGTGCCGGAAAACCAGCGCCCGAGCACGAGCTTGGCCCACACCGCGAGCCCCACGCCGGCGGCGGCCACGAGCAGTCCGGCGAACCCCGCGGCGCCCGCGGCCGCGACCGGCGCCAACGGCCGCTCCCAGCCGAGGTAGAAGCGCGCGATCGCCCACAGCGCGACCAGGTCCAGCTCGAAAGTGAAGAGGATCAACCGCTCGCGCGATCGTTGCGCGACGAAGTTCTGGCGAAAGGTGCGAAACGGCGTATCGAGAAAGAACACCACCCCGCAAACCGCCAGCACCGCCCACGCCCACTGGATCCAGCTCACCCGCGCCCCCCACGCGATCCGACCGGCCGGCCCGCTCGCCGCCAACCGGCCCGTTGCGCCGGTGGCGGCGAGGCGGCTAACCTGCAAGGCATGAGTCACTTCCTGTGCGCGACCCGGTCCGCGGCATCTTCCTCCTTCGACCGGGTGAAGGACAAGGGCACGGTCTCGCACCGGGTTTCCGGCTCCCTCGCGGCGGAGCGCACGCGATGAACCGGGCCGAGGCGAAGAAGCGCATCGAGGCGCTGGCCGCCGAGATCCACGAGCACGACCACCGCTACTACGCCCTCGACCGGCCATCGATCTCGGACGCCGAATACGACCGCCGGTTCCGCGAGCTGCAGGCGCTCGAGGAAGAGTACCCGGACCTGCGCCCGCCGGCCTCGCCGACCCTGCGCGTCGGCGGCGCGATGCGCACGGCGTTCAAGAAGGCGCCTCACCTGCGGCCGATGCTCTCGCTCGACTCGCTGATGTCCGAGGACGGGGTGCGCGAATTCGACGCGCGCGTGCGCAAGGCGCTGGGGCGCGACGAAGGGCTCTTCGCCGGGCAGGTGGACTACGTCGCCGAGCCCAAGTTCGACGGGCTTTCGATCGAGCTGGTCTACGAGGACGGCGTGTTCCTCCGCGGGACGACGCGCGGCGACGGCGAGGTCGGCGAGGACGTGACCGAGAACCTGCGCACCATCCGCGCGGTGCCGCTGCGCCTGTCGCCCGAGGGTCCGGCCGGCGGGCGCGAGGGCACGCTTGCGGTGCGCGGCGAGGCGCTGATGCCGATCGCGGAGTTCCAGGCGCTCAACACGCGCCTGATCCAGGCCAACGAGGAGCCGTTCGCCAGCGCACGCAACTCCGCCGCCGGCACGGTGCGCCAGCTCGACCCCGCGATCACCGCGTCGCGCCGGCTCGACTTCTTCGCCTACGAGGTGATGCGCGCCGACCGCTTCGAGCCGCGCACCCAGCGCGAGATGCTCGAGGCGCTGCGCGCCTGGGGGTTCCACGTCGAGCAGGAGATCCGGCTCTGCGAGTCGATCGACGAAGCCCTCGCCTTCCACGCCGCGTTGCTCGAACGCCGCGATCAGCTCGCCTACGAGGTGGACGGCGCGGTGGTCAAGGTCGACCGCACCGACTGGCAGGGGCGGCTCGGGGTGCGCTCGCGCAGCCCGCGCTGGGCGGTGGCCTACAAGTTCCCGCCGCGGATCGAGGTGACGAAGCTGCTCGACATCGTGGTCCAGGTGGGACGCACCGGGAAGCTCACGCCGGTGGCGGTGCTGCAGCCGGTGGACGTCGCCGGCGTCACCGTGAGCCGCGCCACGCTCCACAACCAGGACGAGTTGGACCGCAAGGACGTGCGGATCGGCGACACCGTGCGCATCCGGCGCGCGGGCGACGTCATTCCGGAAGTGGTCGAAGTCATCACGGAGCGGCGCTCCCGCGGCGCCAAGGCGTTCACGCTGCCCTCCGAGTGCCCGGTGTGCGGCGGCGAGGTGGTGCGCGAGGGGGCCTATCACCGGTGCTCGAACGGCCTCGCCTGCCCCGCCCAGCTCGGGGGCCGCATCGTGCACTTCGTCTCGCGCGGCGCGATGGACATCACCGGGCTCGGCGACAAGACGGTGAAGCAGCTCCAGGAGAAGGGGTTGGTCAAGAACCTCGCCGACATCTACGCGATCACGCCGATCGACCTCGCCGGCCTCGAGGGCTTCGCGGAGAAGTCGATCGAGAACCTGATCAACGCCATCGAGACGAGCAAGAAGCCGCGGCTCCACCGCTTCCTGTTCGCGCTCGGCATCGAGCACGTCGGCGAGACCGTGGCGCGCCTGCTCGCCGACCACTACGGCGCGCTCGAGCCCCTGACGACGGCCTCCGAGGAGGAGCTGCAGGAGATCCGCGGCATCGGGCCCGAGGTCGCGGCCTCGGTGCGGGCGTTCTTCTCCAGCAGCCGCAACCGCAAGGTGCTCGATCGCCTGCTCAAGGCGGGCATCCGCCCCACGCACGAGAAGAAGGCCAAAGGCGCCCAGCCGCTCGCCGGAGAGATCGTGGTCTTCACCGGGTCGCTCGAGGCCATGTCGCGCCCCGAGGCGCAGCACAAGGCCGAGGCCGCAGGGGCGCGCACGGCGGCGGGCGTGAGCCGGAAGGTCACGCTGGTCGTGGCGGGCCCCGGAGCGGGCACCAAGCTCGAAGAGGCCCGCAAGCTCGGCATCCCGGTGATCGCCGAGCACGAGTTCCTCAAGCGCATCGGCGAAGCCTGATGGAGGTAGGGTGAACAACCGCGACGTGGCCAGGGTCCTGGACCGGCTCGCCACCATGCTCGAGATGGACGGCGCCAACTCCTTCCGGGTGCGCGCCTACCGCGAAGCGGGGCGCGTGCTGACGGCCCAGGCCGAGTCGGTCGAAACCCTGGCGGCGACCGAGGGCGCGCTCGAGTCCCTGCGCGGGATCGGCAAGGACCTGGCGCAGAAGATTCGCGACCTGGCCACGACGGGCACCACCTCGCTCTACGAGGAGATGGCGCGCAAGTACCCGGTCGAGGTAGTGGATTTCACCGAGCTGCAGGGACTGGGGCCCAAGCGGGTGAAGACGCTGTTCGACGCGCTCGGCGTGCGCACTCGCGCCGACCTCGGGCGCGCGGCGGAGGACGGGAAGCTCCGCGACCTGCCCGGTTTCGGCGAGACGGTGGAGAAGAACGTGCTGCGGGCGCTGGCGACGGCGCGCGCCTTCGAGGGCCGCATGTTGCTCGCGGGCGCCTGGCCGCTGGCCGAGAGCATCGCCCAGCGCATGCGCGGGATCCCCGGCGTGGAGCAGGTCGAGGTCGCGGGCTCGTTCCGTCGTCGGCGCGAGACCGTGGGCGATCTCGACCTGCTGGTCACCGGCGGCCGGCCCGAAGCCGTGATGAAGGCCCTCACCGGCCACCCCGAGGTGCTCGAGGTGCTGGGCGAGGGCGAGACCAAGTCTTCGGTGCGCCTCAAGAACGGGCTCCAGGTGGACCTGCGGCTGGTGCCCAGGGCCTCCTACGGCGCGGCCCTGCTCTACTTCACGGGCAGCAAGGAGCACAACATCGAGCTGCGCCGCATCGCGATCGACAAGGGTTGGTCGCTCAACGAGTACGGGCTCACGCACGGCGACAAGACCATCGCCGGCCGCACCGAGGAGGAGGTCTACCGCGCGCTGGGGCTCGAGTGGATCCCGCCCGAGCTGCGCGAAGCGCGGGGCGAGATCGAGCGCGCGCGTGAGGGTGCGCTCCCCAAGTTGGTCGAAGAGGCCGACCTCAAGGGCGACCTCCACATGCACACCGATCGCACCGACGGGCGCGACAGCCTCGTGGACATGGTGCGCGCGGCGCACGACCGCGGCTACGCCTACTGCGCGATCACCGAGCACTCGAAGGCGCTCACCATGATCGGCGGCTTCGACGAGGCGCGCGTGCGGCGCTCGGTGGCGGAGATCGCCGCGGTGCGCAAGCAGGTGCCGGGGATCGAGGTGCTGCACGGGCTGGAGGTGGACATCCTCGCCGACGGCCGCCTCGACCTCGCCGACGACGCGCTGGCGCTGCTCGACTGGGTGGTGATCTCGCTCCACACGCGTCTCGACCAGCCGGCCGCGCTGGTGACCGAGCGCGCCCTCAAGGCCCTCGCCCACCCCGCGGTGCGCGTGATGGGACATCCCACCGGCCGCCTGATGGGCACGCGCGAGCCGGCCGCACTCGACCTGGAGCGCGTGTTCGACCTCGCCGCCGAGCGCGGCGTGGCGATGGAGATCAACGCCCAGCCCGACCGGCTGGACCTCACCGACGTGCACGCGCGGCAGGCACACGAGCGCGGCGTGCAGATCGTGATCGACACCGACGCCCACAGCGTGGGGCAGCTCGAGAACATCCGCTACGGTGTCTTCGTGGCCCGGCGCGCGGGGCTCACCCGCGAGGACGTGCTCAACACCCGGCCCTACGAGCGGTTCCGCGTGAAGAGCGGGGGGCGCCCGAAGCCGCCCGCCGTGACGAGGGCGGCATCCCAGGCAGGCCGCGCGTCCCATGCGCCCGGGGAGCCGGCGGGCGCGTCGTCCGAGACCACGAAGGCGGCGCGGGCGTCCGCCAGACTTCTGCGCCCGTCGGCCCGGCCCACCGCGGGTGCCGCCAGTCGGCGCAAGCGCACCACGCGCGCGGCGGGCGCGAAGAAGCCGGGCGCGGGACGCTCCTCCCCGGCGCGGAAGAAGTGATGAAACGCTTCGTTCGCGGTGCCCCTCCGCTGGCGCGCGGCGGCCGGCTGCCGGCCCTCGCGGTCTTCGCCGCCGCCATGGGGTGGCTCGAGGCGGTGGTCGTGGTCTACATCCGGAGCCTGTTGGGCATCGCCCACACCGGGACCATCCCCCCGGCGGCCGAGGTCTTCCGCCGCTTCCGCGCCCTGCCGTGGCTGCTCCCCACCGAGCAGGGGCGCGAGGTGGCGACGCTGCTCATGCTCGCCGCGGTGGCCTGGCTCGCGGCTTCGCGGCTGCGGGCGCGCCTCGGCGCGTTCCTGGTGATCTTCGGGGTCTGGGACATCACCTACTACCTGGGCCTCTACGCCCTGCTGCGCTGGCCGCCGAGCCTCTCCACCAGGGACCTCCTGTTCCTGATCCCTCCGCACCCGTGGTGGTACCAGCCGGTGTGGGTGCCGGTCGCCATCTCGGTGGGGATGATCGCGTTGGGGGCGAGGCTCTACGGCGGCGGCCGGGACTAGCGAACGGTCCGCGCGCCCGACGCCCGCGAGGGCGATCCGGGGGCACACGCGGCGCTGGCGCGAAGGACCCGGGCTCGCGCTCCTCCGCGGCCGGAATCTGGACTGCGCTCGCGCGGTCGGGAAGCGCTAAAATCCTCGGTGGCGACCCCAGCGCATCGAACCCGCATCCCGGGAGGCCCGCATGAAGATCGTGTCCACGCTGTCGCTGTTCATCCTGATCGGCTTCGCCTCGACGACTGCTGCCGCCGTCCCGAGCCCTTCCAATTCGACGGTTCCGCCCTGCCTCGTGATGTGCCCCGCCGGCGACGTCGCCAACGACATCGTCGTGCGGGACTTCGCCAACAACCCGATCACCGCGTCCAGCGTGGTGCTCGACTTCTCGTCCTGTGCTTCGGTCGTCTTCTGTCCCAGCCAGCCCGCCGGCATCGCGCTCGATCTCCCGTCGCGCACGCTGCGGTCCTTCACCGACGCGTCGGGCACGGCCCACTTCCCGGCCCGCGTCGGCGGCACCTGCGGCGCCAACGGCGTGCGCGTCTACGCCGACGGCGTGCTGCTCGCCTTCCGCGCGCTGGCCTCGCCGGACCAGAACGGCGACTTCGACGTGACGGCGGTGGACCAGGCGATCTTGGGCGGCAAGCTCGGCGGCACCGACCCCACGGCGGATTTCGACTGCAATGGCACCGTCGATGCGGCGGACCAGGCGTTCGTCGCCGCCCACCTCGGGCATACCTGCAACGACCCGACGCCCAATGCCGCTTCGAGCTGGGGGCGGCTC
>MFFQ01000048.1:0-9007 GCA_001780165.1 Candidatus Eisenbacteria bacterium RBG_16_71_46
GGCGGGCCGGCTTTGGCCGAGGCGTTCGAGCGCGCGTCGGCCAAGCTCATCCGGCGGCACCCCCACGTCTACGGGGAGGCCCGCGTCGCCGATGGCGACGCCGCGTACCGCCAGTGGCAGGAGATCAAACAGTCGGAGCAGGGCGCGGCCGACGCCTCGCTCCTCGGCCGCGAGCCCAAGGGACTGCCGGCGCTGGTCGCCGCCTACCGCGTGCAGGAGAAGGCGGGCGCGGTCGGCTTCGACTGGCCCACGGTGGCGGGCCCGCTGGCCAAGGTCCGCGAGGAGATCGGCGAGATCGAGGAAGCGGTGAGCGGCGACACCACGCCGCCGGTCGCGCGCGAGGTCGGCGACCTCCTGTTCGCGGTCGTCAACCTCGCCCGCCACCTGGGCGTGGACCCCGAACGCGAGCTGCGCGCGGCCTCCCACCGCTTCCGTGGCCGGTTCCACCACATCGAGCGGCGCTTGGCCGAGCGCGGCAGCACGCCGGCGCAATCGACGCTCGAGGAGATGGACGCGCTGTGGGAGGAGGCCAAGGCGGCCGTCCTCCCGCCGACCTCCTTACCGGAGAAGCCATGACCGATACCCAGCCCTCGCGCCAGGCCGCGCTCTTCCTGCAGCTCGTGCTGGGCCTCCAGCAGAGCGGCATGATGTCGCTCGGCAAGCTCATGAACCCGATCTCGCGCAAGATCGAGACCCACCTCGACGTGGCGCGCGACACGATCGACACGCTCGCCGCCCTCGAGGAACGCACGCGTGGCAACCTCGAGCCCGACGAGGCCCGCGTGCTCCAGCAGGTGCTCACCGAGCTGAGGATGAACTACCTCGACGTGGTGAAGAAGTCAGCATCCGCCGCGCCCTCCGACGGCGAGAAGACGGCCGACGGCGACAGCTGAGCGGGCCCGCCGGGGCGCGCGGTGTTCGCCTCGGCGGTCTTCGATCTGCAACCGGGCCGCGGCCATGCGTGTCGGTCTGGTGCACGGGCCCCCTCACGGTCGCACAGCAAGCACGTCCCCGGTGCAGCTCACGTCCCCGGCAACCCCCGGAGCGGCTTGCGCGCCACGAACAGCGTCGGCCACTCCCCCATGCGGAGCGTGTCGAGCGGCGGCAGATACGGCTGCAACTCCGGGATGTCGCCCACCAAGACGACGGGATGCCGCTCGACGGCGTGATCCCGCTGCCAGCGGCTCAGCCGCACGAGCAGCGTCGGAGGGTTGACGGGCCAGAACGAGAGATCCGGCCGCTGGCCTTCGACATAGCGGAGATAGCGCAAGGTCGTGATCTGCTGGAACCGCGCGATGACCACGGCATCGGGAGGCACCGCGGCCAACACGGCCTCGCCAAATCGCCTCGGTTCCCAGAAGTCGCGCAACCAGGGTATGAAGGTCGTCTTCTCGTATCGGCTCTCATCCTCGAGACGTATGGCCAGTCCCGAGATGGGGTGCCGGGCGGCGTGCGACCGCAACCCGTGAGCGGAGAGTGGGAGCAGAATCGGAGTCACCATGATGAGACCCGTCAAGAGCCCATGCGAGAACCGTGTGGCGGATTTGACGCCGATCAGCGTCTGCTCCAGCCCCATGGAGAGCCACAGGGCCAGACTCAGGACGCAGGGCATCGCGAAAATGGGCGCCATCTTCACCTCGGGAACGACCACCGAGGTGAACAGCAGGGACGCTGCGGCGATCGCGGCGATCAGCCACGCGATGGTCCGATCGCGACGGAGGTGGCGAAGGAATCCGACGACGACAAAGGGTGCCGCCAGCGGCCCCAACTCGAAGAAGAACATCACCCCGACTGCGTTGAGCCCGCTGCGCAGCATGGGCTTGAGGGCCAGCTGGAACTCGCGGGGCGGATAGGTGTCCTGCGAGTAGATCAACCAAGCGACACGCTTCCAAGGGCTGTCGAACGTCCCGGGCGGGGCGTCGGGATTCTCGGCCAGGCCCGCGAGCCTCAAGTAGTCGAACACGTAATGGTGACTGTCAACCCAGACGAGATAGAGATAGGGCGTGAGCCCCAACAAGAAGCAGGCGAGGAACAGCCCCAGCCGGCCGAGGGAGCGCTCCTTCTCGTCATACAGGCGCCTCGCCAGCACGAAACCCAACACCGCCACGGGAACCGCGTAGATCAGGTGTCCGGTCACGGAGAGTCCAAGCAGCCACGCCGCCAGGGCGAATCTCCAGGTGCCGCCACGTCGAATCGCCACGACCGAGCACCACAACGCAAGGAGAAAGAGGCAGAGGGCCACGCTGTAGACTTCCGCCCGCAGCGAGGTCGCCCAAAACGTGTAGGACAAGCCGTAGATCGCCGCTCCGAGGAGCGCCGCGCGCGCGGAGACCCCCAGTTCCCGGAGGAACAGAACGAGGATCGCCAGATCCAGCGCGGCAAAGAAGCTGGTCATGAGGGTGATGCGGTGTGCCGGATCACCCCAGGCGAGCCAGCCGAACGATTGGCCGAGGAGAATGTACGTCGGGTAGCCGGAAGAATGCGCCACCCCTCCGAGGAGAGCTGCCGATTGCAGTTCCGCGCTGTCCCCGTAAAGGACCGTCGGCGCGGACCCGAGAACGTAGACGAGCAGCGACGTGACGAAGACCGTCAGGGCAGCCAGGAGGTACTTGACTTTGGTGGTCACGGGTTCCCGACTCTACTTCGACGGTTCGGCCTTTGGAACTCCCGTCATCTGCAGGTGGCCCGTGCGGACCGGCCGCGAGGCGGCACCCGGCGGCGAGGCCTGGGCGCGCCGCTCTACAAGGCCTGCAACACCGCGCACTTGAGGTAGTGCGTCTCGGGAACGGCGAGGAGCTGCGGGTGGTCGGCGGCCTCGCCGGTCCAGGACAGGATGCGGAACGGCCGCCGTGCCGCGCGCGCGGCCTCGAGCAGCACCTGGCGGAAGAGCGCATCCTCGAGATGGTGGCTGCACGAGCAGGTGACGAGGATGCCGTCCTCCTGGAGCACGGTCATCGCCGCGCGGTTGAGGTCGCGGTAGGCGCGCGCTCCCGCCGCGAGGTGGCGCCGCGACTTGATGAGCGCGGGCGGGTCGAGCACCACGAGGCCGAAGCGGTCCTTCTCGCGAGCGAGCGCTCGCACCACGTCGAAGGCATCGCCGCGGCGAAGAGTCACGCGGTCGGCGAGCCCGTTGCGCTCGAGGTTGCGGGCGGCGGCGGCGAGTGCGGGCTCCGAGGCGTCCACCGCGACGACCTCGGTGGCCCCACCGCGCGCCAGGTGGAGCGCCCATTCGCCCTGGTAGCAGAACAGGTCGAGCGCGCGCCGTCCCGCGGCGAGCGGCTCGACGCGGCGCCGGTTCTCGCGCTGGTCCAGGAACAGGCCGGTCTTCTGCCCGCCGATGAGGTCGGCCTCGACCTGGAAGCCCTCGATCTCGACCTCGACGCGCTCCGGCACCTCGCCCCACCAGACGCCGCGCTCGAGCGGGAGCCCCTCGAGCGCGCGCAGCGGTGAGTCCGCGACCCGCACCGCGCCGCGCGGAGCGAAGACGCGCTCGAGGGCTTCGCGCACGAGTTCGGCGCGCGATTCGATGCCCAGAGTGAGCACCTGGACGGCGAGCCAGTCGCCGTAGCGGTCCACGACCAGGCCCGGGAGCTGGTCGGCCTCGCCGTAGACCAGGCGCAGAGCGCGCGCCCCGGGCAGCAGCCAATCGCGCAGGCGCTGGGCGCGCTCGAGGCGCTTGACGAAGAACTCGACGTCGATCGCGTCGCGCCCGCGCGTGAGCACGCGCGCGCAGATCAGGCTGTGCGGGTTGTAGTAGGCGCGGCCGAGGAACGCGCCGCGGAAGTCCGCGATCTCGACGAGATCGCCACCCGCCGGGCTGCCCTGGACCTCCGCCACCTCGTTGCTGAACACCCAGGGATGGCCGCCGCGCATGCGGCGGTCCTGGTTCTTGCGCAGCACCAGGCGCGCCGCGCCGTCGGCCACGCGCTCGACGCTCGGGCGCGCCGCGTCTCCGGCCATGCGCGGGGCGCTCAGGCGCGCCGCGCCGCGGCCGCGACGCTCGCGTGCGCGAGCCCGATCAGGCGGTAGACCAGGCGCGCGGCGAGGAAGTCGGAGGCCACCTGCCCGGGGATCGGGGCCAGCTCGACCACGTCGAAACCCACGATGCGCGACCGCTCGGAGACCGCCCGCAGCAGATCCACCGCCTCGTACCAGTCGAGGCCGCCGGGCTCGGGCGTGCCGGTCGCCGGCAGCAGCGAGGGATCGAGGCCGTCGAGGTCGAAGGTCACGTAGACCTCGCCGCTCAGCGCCTCGAGGATCGGATCCCAGCGCCGCTCGAGGGCGCGGAACTGGCGCACGCTCCACAGGGGCACCGGGTGCTTGCGCAGGTGCTCGGCCTCTTCCTCGCTCATCGAGCGGATGCCCACCGAGACGGCGGGCACGGTCTCGCGCACGCGCCGCATGACGCAGGCGTGGCTGAAGCGCGAGTCGAGGTAGCTCTCACGCATGTCGGCGTGGGCGTCGACCTGGAGCACCGAGAGCGCGGCGTGGCGCCGGCTCACCGCCCGCACCGCGCCCGCCGTGATGCTGTGCTCGCCGCCGAGCACCACGGGGAGCTGGTCCTGCTCGAGGATCCAGGCCACGGCCTGCTCGACGCGCTCGGCCATCGCCTCGGGGCCGCGCGCGGTGGGCTCCAGCTCGGCGAGGGTGTGGATGCCGGCGCGATAGGTGGGGCCGATCTCGTCGTCCCACAATTCCATGTTGCGCGACGCGGCCAGGATCGCCTGCGGGCCCCAGCGGGTGCCGGGCTGGTAGGTCGTGCTGAAGTCGTAGGGCACCGGCAGCACCACGGCGCGCGCGCGCGTGAGCGAGGCGTGCGCTTCCTCCAGCCCGCCGAAGTTCTGCGGCAGGCCGGTGGGCCAGTCGGGTCGGTTCATGGGCGTCGGGTCTCCGGATCAGATGCCGAAGGCCCTGCCGGCCCAACCCGGGCAGGGCCTCCTGGGGCCGACGGTCCAAGAGCGCGAACCGGGCGAGTCACGCCCGGAGTCCGCCCCTCGGGACTTCAGCGGGTGTCACCTTTCGGTGTCGACGTCCTCCACGTCTTCGTCGTCGCCCGCCTCGAAGTCGTCGTCGAAGTCGTCGTCGAATCCGTTCTCGTCATCGTCATCGTCGTCGTCGTCGAACTCGTCATCATCGAGATCGTCGTCGTCCTCCAACTCGTCGTCGTTGGCGATGTCGTACTCCTCCGCCTCGTCGTCGGGAACCACTCCGAACTTGTTTTGGTCCGGCACACCCTTCTTCCGCTTCATGGAATCCTCAGGCAGGGTTGGTGCGCGCCAGGCGCTCCCGTTACGTGATGCGTGGCTTCTCCCTTGCGTGACGCGCTTCAATCCGCGACGCCGCTCCACGGTGCGCGACGCACCGAAAAAGCATCGGCAGTATACGGAGCGCCCCCCCCTGGTCAACCCCTAATCGGCACCCCGCCGGGCGCACCGGGGCGGGCATCGCAAGCGCCTGGAAGGCGCTGCGGGCGCGGCAGATGGCGCGAACCGAGGGAACGGCCTGGCAGCGGGTGCGGCGGGCGGCTCGGGCGCCTGGAAGGCGCGGTGGGCGCAGTGGACGGCGCGCGTGCCCAAAGCGCGGCGGGCTCGGCGGGCGGCGCGAACCGGGGGCCCCCTCGCGGCGGCGGGCCGGAAGGCGGCCGGCGGGGTGGAAAATGGCCGGGTTGACGGGACTCGAACCCGCGACCTCCTGCGTCACAGGACTCGCCTTTCGTCTCGAGGTCCTTGCGGCCTAACGGGCCGTTTCGTTCTCGTCGGCCCTGTTGTCCGCTCTGACCGGCGGTGGTGCTCCGACGGTCGCGGGCAGGGTGGATGCGAAGCTGAGCAGCGTGACCGCGGCCCGGAAGCGCTGGAGTGATGCGGTCATGAGGCTACCCCCTACTGCGGGGTCATCCCCGCTGTCGAGGCCGGCCGCAGAAGACGAGCCCCGCCTCCGACAATGTTGTTGCAGCCGTGCCAGCCACACTGGAGAATCACCCGCAGCCACAAACAGCCGCGCACGCACCTCACGGGCGGCGCCGACGCGGTCCGGAGGTAGAAGCGATGAGAGCGCCACGCACCTCTTGCCGGACCTGGTTCTTCCTGCTGTTCGCCGGGCTTTTCTTGCGGGCCCCGCTAGCGGCAGGACAGCCGCCGCCGCTTCCCCCGCAGCCCCATCTCACTCCCGACGTGCGCAGCCGGCTGGCCGAGGCGGCGCGGGATTCGACGCTGGATCCCTGGCAGCGGGAGTTCATGCTGGAGGTGGCGCAGGGCGGACCTGAGCGTGCTGCGGCCGCGCCATCGCCGGCGCTCCCCCGCGTCGCCCTGCGGACGACCGGAACGGCTGCCGACGACGGGGCCTGGATCGTGGTCCCCCCGCCGACCGGCCGCTACCAGCACACGGCGGTCTACGACCCGGTGCGCGACCGCTTGGTGGTGTTCGGGGGATATGACGGCAGCAGCCTCCGCAATGACGTGTGGGCGCTGTCGCTCGCCGGCAGCCCGGCCTGGAGCGCGCTCGCCCCCGCGGGGAGCCCGCCGTCCGCGCGCTACTCACCCACGGCGATTTACGACCCGGTGCGCGACCGCATGGTGGTGTTCGGGGGGAATGACGGCAGCCGCCTCCGCGACGACGTGTGGGCGCTGTCGCTGGCGGGGAGCCCGGCGTGGAGCGCGCTCGCCCCCGCGGGGAGCCTGCCAGCCGCGCGCTACCAGCACACGGCGATCTACGACCCGGTGCGCGACCGCATGGTGGTGTTCGGGGGGAATGACGGCAGCCGCCTCCGCGACGACGTGTGGGCGCTGTCGCTGGCGGGGAGCCCGGCGTGGAGCGCGCTCGCCCCCGCGGGGAGCCTGCCAGCCGCGCGCTACCAGCACACGGCGATCTACGACCCGGTGCGCGACCGCATGGTGGTGTTCGGGGGATCGGAGGGCAGCTACCGCAACGACGTGTGGGCGCTCTCGCTGGCGGGGAGTCCGGCGTGGAGCGCGCTCGCCCCCGCGGGGAGCCCGCCGTCCGCGCGCTCCGGGCACACAGCGGTCTACGACCCGGTGCGCGACCGCATGGTGGTGTTCGGGGGGAATGACGGCAGCAGCCTCCGCAATGACGTGTGGGAGCTCTCGCTCGCGGGGAGTCCGGCGTGGAGCGCGCTCGCCCCCGCGGGGAGCCTGCCGTCCACACGCTACCTACACGCGGCGATCTACGACCCGGTGCGCGACCACCTGGTGGTGTTCGGGGGATATGACGGCAGCTACCGCAACGACGTGTGGGCGCTGTCGCTCGCGGGGAGTCCGGCGTGGAGCGCGCTCGCCCCCGCCGGGAACCCGCCGTCCGCGCGCTGCTTTCACACGGCGATCTACGACCCGGTGCGCGACCGCATGGTGGTGTTCGGGGGATTCGACGCCAGCGCCCCCCACTACCGCAACGACGTGTGGGCGCTCTCGCTCTCCGGCAGCCCGGCCTGGAGCGCGCTCGCCCCCGCGGGAACCCCGCCGTCCGCGCGCATCTGGCACACGGCGGTCTACGACCCGGTGCGCGACCGCATGGTGGTGTTCGGGGGATATGACGGCACCAGCCTCCGCAAGACGTGTGGGCGCTCTCGCTCGCGGGGAGCCCGGCCTGGAGCGTGCTCGCCCTCGCGGGGAGCCCGCCGTCCGCGCGCTACTCGCCGGCCGCGATCTACGACCCGGTGCGCGACCGCCTCGTGGTGTTCGGGGGGAATGACGGCAGCGGCCTCCGCAACGACGTGTGGGCGCTGTCGCTCGCGGGGAGCCCGGCCTGGAGCACGCTCGCCCCCGCGGGGAGCCTGCCGGTCGCGCGCTACCAGCACGCGGCGGTTTACGACCCTATGCGCGACCGCTTGGTGGTGTTCGGGGGATATGACGGCACCAGCCTCCGCAATGACGTGTGGGAGCTCTCGCTCGCGGGGAGTCCGGCGTGGAGCGCGCTCGCCCCCGCGGGGAGCCTGCCGTCCACACGCTACCTACACGCGGCGATCTACGACCCGGTGCGCGACCACCTGGTGGTGTTCGGGGGATATGACGGCAGCTACCGCAACGACGTGTGGGCGCTGTCGCTCGCGGGGAGTCCGGCGTGGAGCGCGCTCGCCCCCGCCGGGAACCCGCCGTCCGCGCGCTGCTTTCACACGGCGATCTACGACCCGGTGCGCGACCGCATGGTGGTGTTCGGGGGATTCGACGCCAGCGCCCCCCACTACCGCAACGACGTGTGGGCGCTCTCGCTCTCCGGCAGCCCGGCCTGGAGCGCGCTCGCCCCCGCGGGAACCCCGCCGTCCGCGCGCATCTGGCACACGGCGGTCTACGACCCGGTGCGCGACCGCATGGTGGTGTTCGGGGGATATGACGGCACCAGCCTCCGCAATGACGTGTGGGCGCTCTCGCTCGCGGGGAGCCCGGCCTGGAGCGCGCTCGCCCCCGCGGGGAGCTTGCCGGCCCCGCGCTACCAGCACACGGCGATCTACGACCCGATGCGCGACCGCATGGTGGTGTTCGGGGGGAATGACGGCAGCTACCGCAACGACGTGTGGGCGCTGTCGCTCGCCGGCAGCCCGGCCTGGAGCGCGCTCGCCCCCGCGGGGAGCTCGCCCTCCGGGCGCACTGACCACCCGGCGATCTACGACCCGGTGCGCGACCGCATGGTGGTGTTCGGGGGATATGGCGGCGGCTACCGCAACGACTTGTGGGCGCTGGTGTGGGTTGCGCCGGGCTCGGTGCCCGGGACCCTTCCCGGCCGGTTCGAGCTCGCACCGCTGCGGCCGAACCCGTCACAAGGCGAGACCTTCGTGGACTTCGAACTCGTGGTGCCGTCCCGGGTCGTCCTGGACGTCTTCGATGCCCAGGGTCGCCGGGTCAAACGGATCGCCGATGAGTGGTTCACCGCCGGCCACAACGTGAGCACGTGGCGAGGCGACGACCAGGACGGGCGCGCCCTGGAGAGCGGGGTGTACTTCATCCGCATGCAGGTAGGCGTCTTCCAAGCGACGCGCCGCACCGTGCGGGTTCGCTGA
>MFFQ01000048.1:9017-14903 GCA_001780165.1 Candidatus Eisenbacteria bacterium RBG_16_71_46
AATCCGCCCCTGAAAGTCCCACTTCGCCAGTGAAGGCGTACCCTCATCTCACCCGTCACGACCTCAGCCTAGCCCGCGGCCGTAATCGACGGCCACCATGGCCAGCGGTTCTTGTCGCCGATCTCGTCCCGCCTCCTGGCTCCCTTCCCCGGTCGAGTGCTCCTCAGGGCTCCCCAACCCGCCAGGACACACGGACGCCCCCGCGGGCTGTAACCCACGGGGGCGACGTCTTCTTGCGTGGCCAGTAGTCTGGAGTGAATGGCGGGGTTGACGGGACTCGAACCCGCGACCTCCTGCGTGACAGGCAGGCGTTCTAACCAACTGAACTACAACCCCGCGGGCGGCAGATGGGGGGCGAGAGGGCCACTCCACTGCCAAAAAGCCGCGGGAGCATAGCCGCCGGGTCATGGAGTGTCAATTCGCGGGCGCAGAGCGCGCAGCGCGCGCGCTGGAGCTGCGGGCGATGCCGGCGATGCGAACGCTGCGGGCATTGCGGGCGCCGTACGCGCCGGCGGGCCCTGCGTCGAACGCGCCGGCCGCGATGCCTCGACGCGCGAGCGCCTCAATACCGGAGAGCGACCTGGATCCCCCGGTAGTAGTGCTCCAGGATCGCCGCGGCATCGAATCCGGCGCGCGCCATGCCGAGCGCGCCGGTCTGGCACAACCCGACCCCGTGCCCCGAGCCCGCGCCGCTCGCCACGACCTCGATCGGACGGCGCGTGGCCCGATCGCGGCGCACGTCGATCTTGAAGAGATTGGAGCGCAGGATGGCACTCGAGTTCCCCGGCCGGCGGAGCACCTGGCGCAGGGAATAGGCGGGGATCAAGATCTCCCCCGTGGTGGTGACGACGCTCAGGCGCCACGCGCGTCCGGAGCGCGAGCGCTCCTCGATGCGCACGTCGATCAGTCGGCCGACCCCGCCCGGCGGCAGCGCCACGCCCTGCTGCGGGGCGAAGCGCGCGAGATCCTCCATGAACTCCGCCACTGGCCACGCCTCCCGCCAGCGGTACTGTCTCGACTCCCGGCAGTAGTCGCCGTCCCGTCCCGCATCGAGGTGGCTCACCAGGTAGGGCAGCGGCGGGGCGGGCCAGGCCTCCCAGACCTCGGCGGTAATGCCGCCGCAGGTGGAGCAGTAGTTGGCGCGGATGGGTTGCCCATCGGAGAGGGCCACCCGCCCGCGGGTGCTTTCGACGCAGCGCGTGGCGATCGGGCGCTCGGTCCCGAGCGCTCCGTACACTTGGTCTTCGACCGTGCCGTAGAGATCGAAACCCTCGGACGCGCGCCGGCCGACGTAGAAGAGGGTGTAGCTGCGCGCCGCGATGGCCTGGGCGCGGCCGGCCTCGGCCAGGTCGTCGGAGAGCTGGCCGATCTCCCCGGGCACGACGCCGAGCAGGTAGGTCTCGAGCGGCAGCCGGTCGGCGAGCGTGAGCTTGCCGCGCGGATTGACGAAGACCTTGAACCGACCGCGCCACTCCGCGCCCTTCCAACGGATCGGCGTGTCGGGGGCGACGCGGTCGGGCGCGCCGACCCACAACGTGTCGCCCAGCCCCAGCGCGATCTGCGGCGCGATGCGCTCCCCGCGCCCGTCCTCGACGACGGCACCACCGGGGGCGACGCGGATGCGGAGCACTCCCGCCGACTCGGTCGTCCACAGCACGCCGCCCACGCGCTGGATGCTGAGCATGGTGCCGCGCTCCGGAGTCAGCTCGAGGTTGTCGAGGTCCCAGGCGAGCCCCACGTCGATCCACGGCTCGCCGCGCAGGCGCTCGGGTATGGGCGGCGGGACCGGGACGGGCGGCCGCTCCCGACGGATGATCGGCGGGGGCGTCGGCACGACGGGCGCCGGCGGGGCGCAGGAGGCGAGTGGCCATCCCAGCGCGAGCGCCACGAGGAGGCGGCGGCCGCGCGCGCCGCCCATCACGTCCCCGCCGTGATCTGGCCCAGCACCACGGGGCGCGCGGCGCCGGTCGCCGCGGGCACGTTGCCGGGCAGGCCGCAGAGGGTCTGGTGCGCGAGGAAGGCGAAGGCGAGGGCTTCCTTGGCGGGCGGCTCGATCCCGAAGTCCTCGACGCCGCGCAGCGGCGTGGGCGCCAGCCGCCTGCGGAGTGCCGCCATGAGCGTGGCGTTGCGCACGCCCCCGCCGCTGGCGATCACCACGTCCAAGCCCGCGCGCGAGCGCAGGTAGGTGTCCGCCGCTTGCGCCACGCTCGCGGCCGTAAGCTCGACCGCGGTGGCCAGCACGTCCTCCTCGCCGAGCCCCATCGCTCCCCCGACCTCCCGCAGCTTGAGGGCGTAGGCCTCGCCGAACTGCTCGCGCCCGGTGGAGCGCGGGGGCGGCAGCGAGAAGAACGGGTCGGCCAGCAGCTCGCTCAGGAGCCCCGCGCTCGGGCGCCCGCGCGCCGCGGCCGCGCCGCCCTCGTCGCGGCGCGCGGCACCCGCGCTCGCCGTGCTCGCCAGGGCGTCGAGCACGGCGTTGCCGGGGCCGGTGTCGAGTGCCACGACCCGCTCGAGCCCGCCGCCGCGCGGCAGGTAGCTGAGGTTGGCCATGCCGCCGAGGTTCAGCAGGGCGCGCGATTCGTCGGGCGAGCGGAACAGCCACCAGTCCACGAGCGGGACCAGCGGCGCCCCCTCGCCGCCCGCGGCCGCGTCGCGCGCGCGGAAGTCCGACACCACCGCGAAGCCGGTGCGCTCGGCGATCACCGCGGCCGAGCCGAGCTGCAGGCTCAGCGCCCGTCCCCCACCCGCGGCGCGCGGAACGTGGCGCACGGTCTGGCCGTGCGAGCCGACCGCGTCCACCGCGCCCGGGTCGGTGCCGGCGGCGGCCAGCAGCTCGAGAGTCGCCGCCGCGAACCGCTCGCCGAGCGCGGCATCGAGCCGCATCAGGCGCTCGGGCGCCACCCCCGCCGCCGCCGCGACCTCCAGCACCTCGCGCCGCAAGGCGGGCTCGAGCGGCGTCTCGCGGTAGGCCAGCAGCTCGTGCCGGCACTCGAGACCCAGGCCACGGAAGCGCACCAGCGCCGCGTCCACGCCGTCGGCCGAGGTCCCGCTCATGAGACCCACGATCAGGTGCTGGTCGCGCTGCGGATAGTCGCGCAGCCGCGCCAGGGCGTCGTGGCGCGGGGCGCTCACGCGGGTCCGCATCGGTTAGTGTCCCGTCCCAGGAGTCGCTTGACCACCAAGGCGTCCGCTGCGCCCGGCGGGCAAGGCGCGACGACGACGTCGTATCATGGAGATACGTCGAGGAGGAGCAACGCGGCCCGCCGGGATGCAGCGGGCAGCGACTGGCAAGCGAATCCTGGGACGGGACACTAGCGCTTCCCCACCAGCTCGCTCAGCTTGGCGTTCGCGTCCGTCACCGCCTGCGCGGCGCTCTTGCGGTCCGCGAGCGCGCTCCCGACCTCGTCCTCGATCGCGGCCTCCATCTCTTCCCAGGCCGGGTGGTTCGGGGTCGGCACCGCGGTCTCGTACTGGGTGATCATCATCGCCTGGAGCGGGTGCCCGCGGTAAAACGCCATCGTGTCCGCCCCGATCACGGCAGGCTCGACGCTTCTCGCGCGCTCGGCCAGCGCCAACTCGTTCTCCGGGCGGGCCAGGAAACGCGCCAGCTCGAGCGCCAGTTGCTTCTTCTTCGAGGCGGAGAAGCTCACCAGCACCTCCCCGCCCGCGAACGAGGCGTGGGTGCCGTGCTCGAGCCCCGGGCGCGGCACCAGCGCCACGCCGTAGCGCATGCGTGGGGCGTCGCGCGGGATCGAGCGGAACAGCCACGACCCCGAGAGCTGCAGGCCGATGTGGCCGGCTTTGAACTCGCGGTCGAGGGCGTCCTGGCGCGCGAGGACGCCGACCTTTCGGAGCGAGAGGTAGAACGCGAGCGCCTCGCGGTTGCTGGGCGAGTCGAAGTCGGCGGCGGTGAGGTCGTCCGAGAGCACGCGCCCGCCGTTGCCCCAGGCGAAGGGCATGAACTTCTTGAACAGCACGCCGCGCTCGCCCGCCTGGACGCCGTAGCCGCTGATCCCGCCGCCGAGCCGCTGGATCGCCGCGGCGGCCCGATACAGCTCGTCCCAGGTCACGGGCGGCCGCGTGGAGTCGAGGCCCGCGCGCGCGAACAGGGTCTTGTTGTAGAACAGCGCGCGCGTTCCCAGCACCCAAGGCATGCCGTAGACCGCATCGCCGATCGAGCAGAGCTGCCAGCCGCGGAGCTGCGGCTTGAGGTCGGCCACCCCCGCGCTCCAGTCCACCAGCGCGCCCGAGGCCAGCATGCGCGGCATCCAGGTGGAGCCCAGCTCGCAGAGGTCCGGCACCTCGCCCGAGGCGATCGCCACCGTGATCCTCTCCTGCCCGTCCTGCCAGGAGAGCTGCTCGAGCTGCACCTGGACGCCGGGGTGATCCTTCTCGAACTCGCGCAAGAGCGGCGCGACGATCTCCTCCGGCCAGAACTGCCAGAACACCACGGTCTGCGGTCGCGGTGCGCCCCCGCAGCCGGCCAGCGCCAGTCCCACGGCCAGCGCCAGGACCAGCGCCCGGGCCAGGGCCGACGGCTCCACGCCGGCCGGCACGCGACGCGCGATCCGCACCCTCGCTCCGTACGCTCTCACGACGCCGGTCCGGGCGGCGGGGCGAGCGCCGCGCGGACGAAGCCGTCGGCCCGCCGCAGCCGCGCCTCGGCCTCGGCGCGCGAGCATTCCAGGCGGAGCATCACGATCGCGGTCTTGACGCTGCGGCCCGCCTCCTCGATGGCCTGCGCGGCGCGCTCCTGGTCCACGCCGGTGACGGTCATCACGGTGCGGCGGCTGCGCTCACGCAGCTTCTCGCTCGTCGCCATGAGGTCCACCATCATGTTCTCGTACGCCTTGCCGCTGCGGATGAACGCCGCCGTGGTGATCATGTTGAGCACCAGCTTCTGGGCGGTGCCGGCCTTCATGCGGGTGGATCCCATGAGCACCTCGGGCCCGACCTCGGGGCAGATCGCGACGTCCACCTCGAGCGTGAACTCCGCGCGCGGCGTGCACGTCACGTAGGCGGTGCGCGCCCCGAGGCGGCGCGCGACCCTCAGGGCCGCGACCACGAACGGCGTGCGGCGGCTCGCGGCCAGGCCGATCACCGTGTCCTTGGGGCCGACAGCCATGTCCAGCATCGCCTTCTCCCCCTCGGCCTCGCGGTCTTCGGCGCCCTCGACCGCGCGCACCAGCGCCTCGTGCCCCCCGGCGATGATGCCGAGAACCTGCGCGGGATCGGAGCCGAAGGTGGGCGGGCACTCCGCCGCGTCGAGCACGCCGAGGCGGCCGCTGGTGCCGGCGCCCACGTAGACCAGGCGCCCGCCCTCGCGGAACGAAGCGATCACCAGCTCGACGGCGCGGGCGACGTGGGGCAGCTCCCGCGCCACGGCCTCCGGCACCGTGCGGTCCTCGCTGGAGATGCGTTGGAGGATGGACGGAACGTCGAGCCCGTCGATGTCGAACGTGCGCGGATTGCGCTGTTCGGTGGCGAGGCGGGCGAATTCTTCGAATCGGGAGCGGTCATCCATGCGGGGAATCCCTGTGGGCGCCAAAGGTCATCCCTGGCCGGGCGAGAATGCCACGCGAGGGAAAGCACGCGCAACCACGCCCGTGGCGCTTGACGCCTCCGAGCGCGCTGCCTAGGCTCCGTTTGAAAACGTCCGAGCGCAAGGCGTCGCGATCGAGCGACGAGCGGAGTCGTGGCCTATCGGCCACGTCGGAGCGAGAAGCCGACCGCGCAACCTGGGCCTCGGGCGTTTTCGAACGGAGCCCCGTGCCCGAATTGCCCGAAGTGGAAACCGTCCGGCGGATGCTGGACGCGCAGATCGTGGGCCGCACCGTGCGCGCGGTGCGGCTCTCGCGCCATCGTTTGCGCGCCCCGGCGACACCCGGT
>MFFQ01000049.1:0-49611 GCA_001780165.1 Candidatus Eisenbacteria bacterium RBG_16_71_46
GGCCGACCACGCTGCGCGCGGTGCCCGGCCACGTTGGAGCGAGGAGCCGACCGCGCAACGCCGCCATCGCGCGTTTTCAAACGGAGCCTAGCGGATGAACAGAAGCTTGCGCGCGGTGTGGAGGTCGCCGGCCGAAAGGCGATAGCAATAGACCCCGGACCTCAGCCGACGGCCGTCTTCGCCCCGACCGTCCCAGGTCACCTCGTGAAGGCCGGCGGGCCGTTCATCGTCCACCAGACGGCGCACGAGCCGGCCCCCGATATCGAAGATGTCGATGCGCACGCGTGTCCGAATCGGGAGGTGAAAGAGTATCCGTGTCGAGGGAGTGAACGGGTTCGGGCGCGCCCCGAGGAGCGCGCAGCCGAGCGGTCCCCCCGCGTCATCGTTGACGCCGACGGTCGGCGTGAACATCGCCGTCACCTGCTCCGGCCCGTCGACGATTAGGGAGTCCGGGCTGTCGGAGCCCGTCAGGCCCCCCGACCAACCCGCGAACGTCCATCCCGCCTCGGGAACCGCCGACAGCTCCACCGCGTCACCGCAGGCGTACACCGGCGCGGAGGGGCTGAGGACCACGTCACCCTCGCCCTCGACGGAGACCGACACGGTGTTCAAGGCGCCGTCCTCCGCCGCGATGGGTGCGTTCGCGTTGAAGAAGTAGTCCACCTCGGCCGTGTAGGCCAGGGCGCCGATGGGGTTGGCGGCATAGACCCCCGCCGAGTTCACGTTGAGGGCCCGGGTGAGACTCCCGGCGGCGGTCCAACTCGAACCGTCGGCGGAGTGCCAAAAGCTCCACTCGTTCCCGGTCCGCACGATACGCAGATGGAGAGCCGAGCCGGCGGGGATGTCGGCGTTGCGGTAGGTGGTGTTGCTGCCGCCGATCGTCGTGCCGATGAAGAGCTTGCGCGAAGGTCCGGGATCGTAGACGTCGAACCGCATCCAGTTGTTCGCGTCCTGCTCGATCACGATGCCCTGGTCGTTGTAACCGGCCGTTGGCTCGGCGTTGAACTTCGCCTCGATCTCGAAATCCGTGTCGAGCACGGGTTGCATGACCCGTACCGCCTCGTCGATCCCTCCGGCGCCCCAGACGTCGTGCGGCGTGCCTTCGGGGAGCGAAAGCGCCAGGTGAGCATCGCCGCTGCCGCCTCCCACCACGTCGTACCAACCGTCACCGAGTGGATTGACGAAGCTCCAGAGGGAGGTGTCGAGGGCGCAGCGGTTGAAGTCATCGGAGACGATGCCGACCAACGGATCACTCGTGATGTGGATCGTGACGGTGGCGACATTCGAGATGTCTCCGTCGTTGTCTCGAACGGTGTAGGTGAAGCGGTCACTCGTCTCCGTCGAGTCGGTGTTCAGGTAGCCCACTTTCCCCGTGGTCATGTCGGGTGTCGCGATGCCATGGGGCGGAGCGGACACGACGGTCACGGAGGAGAGATCGAGCGTTCCATCGACATCCGTGTCGTTCGCGAGGACGTTGATCGCGATCGTGTCCAGCAGGGCGATGAACGCGGTGTCATCGTTGGCCGTCGGCGGGGCATTCGGGGGGCTGGGAAGGCCGACGATAGACACCGGACCGAAGCTCGCATCCGCCTGGTGCGAGATGAGCATCGCGGAGCCGTTCTGCGGATCGGACAGGCTCTCCTGGCCGCTGATGTCCCAGGCGCCCGGCTCGGGCTGCCCGTCCTCCCAGACCTTGAGCCGGTAGAGTCCGCCCTGCGCGTTGGTCTCCACCCGCCCCCGGAACCAGTACGTCACGCCGGGCGTGAGCGCACGGCTCTGCGTGGCGAGGATCGATCCTCCGTTCCCGTAGATCTCGATGCGTCCGGGCCGGGCCCAGAGGATGGCGCCGAGCGGCAGATACCCGCACTTCGGCTGCCCGCATTGCACCGGGGTGTCGGTATGGCCGTTCCAGCGGAACAGGATGCCGGAGCCGAAATCCGAGGGCTGGGTGTTCATCGTGACGGGCACGAGGACCTCGTAGTCGTCCCACGCCATGTCGCCGATCGCGATGAGGCGGTCGTAACCCGGCTCGACGGTTCGCACCTTGCCGCCGTCGAGCGTCCACTTGCCGTCGACGACCTGCGCGACGCTCTGGATGTCAGCGGCGCTGGAAAGGGTGTCCCACGCGATGGCGTAGGGCAGCGGCCAGATCGGCGCCGGCTGGTAGTGGACGGTGACGCTGTCGGTGCTCACGTTGCTCAGGCCGTCCGTGGCGCGAATCACCACGACATTGGCGCCGGCGTCGAGGCTGGATGTCGCGAGATCGATGTTGAAGTCCCCTGGTGACACCAGGCGACGTCCATCGGGGCCGATACTCAGGGCGACGGGCGGCGATCCGTTCAGCGTGTACTCGAGCGCCGATACGCCGTCGGGATCGGAGCCGTTTCCCAGGATGTTCGCCCACGGTTGAGGCTGCCCCAGGCTGCCGAACGCCTGCTCCGCCCCGTACCAGAGATCAATGACGGGACCATCGGGGTTGAAGACGAACTTGGAGTCCCCGGTCATGGCGCTCTGCCCGAGGCCGTCCGCGGAGAGAATCCGATAGTGGTACGTGTTGTTCGGCAGCAGACCGGGCAGCACCAAGTCATGGCCGAACAAGCCCCCGGCATCGCTCTCGGCGCCCAACTCGTAGGCGGTCGTCGCCCCGTACTCGACGGTGCCCAACGCCCGTTCGTCCGTCGCCCACGAGACCTGTAGCTCGTTGGGCCCGGTGGCTTCGTCGATGCCGTGAATGAGCGGGGCGAGCGTATCGGGCGTCACCACGCCATCCTCCGCCAGCGGCGAGGCGGTGTCGAAGACGTAGTCGACCATCGCCGTGTAAGCGGGCGACGGACCGCCGTTGGCGTGGTTGGCAACGAAGACACCGGCCGACGAAACGGCCAGGGCTTGCCCGAAGACGCCCGCGGACGCCCATGCCGCCCCGTCCGGGGAATGCCACAGTGCCCACTGATCGCCCTGTCGGCTCACCTTCAGGTGGGCCGCCGTGCCGGAGGCGATGGCGCCGTTCAGCTTCATGGCGGACGCCCCGTTGACGGTGGCCGCCGCGAAGATTCGCAGGCTCGTTCCGTCGTGAAACGTGTCGAACCGCAGCCAGTTCAGATCGTCCTGCTCGATCAAGATGCCCTGCATCTGGTATCGGACCGATGGCTCGGAGTCGAACTTGGCCTCGATCTCGACGTCCGCGTCCGCCATGGGTTGCATGATCCGCACGGCCTTGTTGCTCGCATTCCAGGGATCGTGCGACGGACCCTCCGGCAAGGAGAGGGCCACGTGGGCATCACCGGTCCCCGCGCCCAGCATGGCCACGCGACCATCCCCGAGCGGGTCGACCAGGGTCCAGCGGGCGGGATCGAGGTTGCGGCGGTTGAAGTCGTCGGAGGTGAAGGCCGCCGCCGTCGATGCAGTCAGCGCCGCGATCGCGATGACCCACACGGCGGGCAGAGTGTGGACGTTCAATGAAGCCTCCCGCAGAGCGCGGCGCACACAAACGAGACGGGCGGCCCGCTGAGAGACCGCCCGTCCACGAGCGGTCTAGCGGGGGTCTCGGTAGAGCGCCTTGATGTCTCCCCAGGTCGAGGAATGAGCCGGAGTGATCCCGATGCAGCGATCCGTATTCGTCGGGTCCTCGGGAGCGATGGGGTGATCCTGCTCGAAGAACCAGTCCACCTCGGAGGTGAAGTCCAGGGCACCGATCGGGTTGCCCGCGTAGACCCCCACCTCGCTGACGACGAAGGCTTGCGCAAAGCTGGTCGCGACCGTCCAGCTGGACGCGTCGGGCGAACGCGACACGGTCCACGCGTCTCCGACGCGCTCGAGCAGCAGGGCGAGGCTGCTGCCCACCGGAACGTTGGCGTTGAGCTTCGTCGAATTGGCGCCCGCGACCGTCGTGCCGACGAAGAGCTTCGGTCCCGTGCCGGGATTGTAGACGTCGACCCGGAGCCAGTTGTTGGCATCCTGCTCCACGATGATCCCCTGGTCGCCGTAGCCGGCCGTGGGCTCGAAGTTGAACTTGACCTCGATCTTGAAGTCCACGTTCTGGGCCGCTTGCATCATCCGGACCGTCTGATTGACTCCGCCGGGGCCCCAGGCGTCGTGCGAGGTCCCTGCGGGAAGACTCAAGGTCGGGTAGGCCTGTCCGGTCGCCGAGCCCACGAGGCCGTATCCACCGTCGTTAAGCGGATTCACGAACTTCCAAACGGCATCGAGCCCGGGGCAATAAAAGTCGTCGGAGGTGAACGCAACCGCCGATGCGGAATGGGCGGACACCAAGATGCCCATGGCGACGAGAAGACTGGTCACGGTGGTTCTCATGTGCGACTCCTTACCGGTTGCGAGCGTTTGGGGCGAGGGGGAGTCGTTCGAAAGCGCTCGGTGGAAGGCGGCGAGAGGATCGATGCCGACGCATCGCTGCAACCACGAGGGCGGCGGCCAAGGACCACCGGCGAAAGGACGGTCTAGACCACAACCCCGTCGGGCCCTCCCGCGACATCTCCAGCCACTGTCTTGCACAGATGGGGGCCCCCATCGCAACCACACAATGTTGAAATTGTCTTCTCATGCCGCAGGGACTCCGCTATACCGCTGCCCCTGGGCCACTTCGTTGGCGTCGCGGACCTCGCCCGCCCGAGCCGCCGGGGTCCGGCGGCCCGCGGCGGAGGCCGGCGGCCCGTCATCGTCACCAGGGCGTGATCCCCTTCCACGAAAGGACGCCATGACCCGCGACGGAGGCTCCCCGGTGCTCGCCTACCATGACCAGCCCTTCCTCGACAGCGACGAGGGGCGACCGCTGCGCATCCTCGCCGAGTACCTGGAGCCGTTGCGCGGCTTCCAGCAGGAACGCATTCACGACACGATCGTGTTCTTCGGCTCGGCGCGGCTGCGCGAGGATGGTCCGCTCGGCCGCTACTACGCCGAGGCGCGCGAGTTGGCGCGTCTGTGCACCGAGTGGTCGAAGTCGCTGCCGGCCGGCGCACGGCGCCTCATCATCTGCACGGGCGGCGGCGGCGGCATCATGGAGGCCGCGAATCGCGGCGCGTCCGACGCGCACGGCCGCAGCATCGGGCTCAACATCGGCCTGCCGCACGAACAACGCCCCAACCCCTACATCACGCGCGAGCTGTCCTTCGAGTTCCACTACTTCTTCATGCGCAAGCTCTGGTTCGCGCACCTCGCGCGCGCGATGATCGCGTTCCCCGGCGGGTTCGGGACGCTCGACGAGCTGCTGGAGATGTTGATGCTGTCCCAGACGGGCAAGCTCGATCGCAAGATCGCGATCCTGCTGTACGGGTCCGAGTACTGGAACGAGATCGTCGATTTCCCCGCCCTCGTCCGCCATGGCATGATCGCGGCCAAGGACCTCGAGTTGTTCCAGTTCGTCGACGATCCGGCGACGGCGCTGAAGGTCTTGCAGTCGGCAATGCCGATCGAACCCGAGGCAAGGACTCCGGCATTCGCCGGCTCGGTGACCTCGCGCCCGCGCGCCGGCTGAAAGGAGCACGACCATGATCGATCCCGGCTCCAGGGAACTTCCGTGACGGATGCCACGTCGCTCCTGCGGCTCGACGCCTGGTGGCGGGCCGCGAACTACCTCTCGGTGGGGCAGATCTACCTGCTCGCCAACCCCCTGCTGCGCGAGCCGCTCCGCGCGGAGCACATCAAGCCGCGGCTGCTCGGGCACTGGGGCACCACGCCGGGCCTCAACTTCATCTACGCGCACCTGAATCGGGTCATTCGCGAGCGCGACCTCGACATGATCTACATCATCGGCCCCGGGCACGGCGGGCCGGGACTGCTCGCCAACGCGTATCTCGAGGGCACCTACAGCGAGGTCTACCACGACGTCTCGCAGGACGAGGAGGGCCTCGCGCGCCTGTTCAGGCAGTTCTCGTTTCCCGGCGGCGTCCCGAGCCACGTCGCCCCCGAAACGCCCGGCTCCATCCACGAGGGGGGCGAGCTCGGCTACTCGCTCTCGCACGCCTATGGCGCCGCATTCGACAATCCGGGTCTGATCGTCGGCTGCGTCGTGGGTGACGGCGAGGCGGAAACGGGCCCGCTGGCCACGAGTTGGCACTCGAACAAGTTCCTCGACCCGGCGCGCGACGGCGCGGTCCTGCCGATCCTCCACCTCAACGGCTACAAGATCGCCGGGCCGACCGTGCTGGCCCGGATCCCGCGGGACGAGCTGGAGCAGCTCCTGGCCGGCTATGGACACCGCCCGATGTTCGTCGAGGGCCACGACCCGCACGCCATGCACGGAGAAATGGCGGCCGTCGTGGACCGTGCGATCGAGGACATTCGGAAGATCCAGGCCGCGGCGCGCGCTGGAGCGCGGGTGGCGCGCCCGCGCTGGCCGATGATCGTGCTGCGCACCCCGAAGGGCTGGACCGGCCCGAAGGAGGTGGACGGCGTCCCCATCGAAGGCACGTTTCGCGCGCACCAGGTGCCGCTCACCGGCTTCGAGCGACCGGGGCACCTCGCGCTGCTCGAGGCCTGGATGCGCAGCTACGGGCCGGAGACGCTGTTCGACGAAAAGGGGCGGCTGCGGGCGGAGATCGCCGCGATCGCTCCCCGGGGCTCGCGCCGCATGAGCGCCAACCCGCACGCCAACGGCGGCCTGCTCCTACGCGACCTGCGCATGCCGGACTTCCGCGACTACGCCGTCGAGGTGGACCGGCCGGGGACGACGCGCGCCGAGGCGACGCGCGAGCAGGGCGCCTTCATCCGCGACGTCCTGCGGGCCAACCCCGACAACTTCCGCGTCTTCAGCCCCGACGAGACCACATCCAACCGCTGGAACGCGGTGTTCGAGGTCACCAACCGCGCGTCCATGGCGGAGATCTTCCCCACCGACGACCACGTGGCGCCCGATGGCCGGGTGCTCGAGATGCTGAGCGAGCACCAGTGCCAGGGCTGGCTCGAGGGGTACCTGCTCACCGGCCGTCACGGCTTCTTCTCGTGCTACGAGGCGTTCATTCACATCGTGGACTCGATGTTCAACCAGCACGCCAAGTGGCTCAAGGTCACGCGCGACCTGCCGTGGCGGCGGCCGATCGCGTCGCTCAACTACCTGCTGACGTCCCACGTGTGGCGCCAGGACCACAACGGATTCACCCACCAGGATCCGGGCTTCATCGATCACGTGGTCAACAAGAAGGCCGAGGTGATCCGGGTCTACCTGCCGCCCGACGCGAACACGCTCCTCTCCGTCACCGATCACTGCCTGCGCAGCCGCAACTACGTGAACGTGATCGTCGCCGGCAAGCAGCTCGAGCTGCAGTGGCTGACCATGGACCAGGCGATCAAGCACTGCACGCTCGGGATCGGCATCTGGGAGTGGGCGTCGAGCGATCGCGGCGCCGAACCCGACGTGGTGATGGCCTGCGCCGGGGACGTGCCGACGCTGGAGACGCTCGCCGCGGTGGACCTGCTGCGCGACCTCGCGCCCGAACTCGCGGTTCGAGTCGTCAACGTCGTCGATCTCATGCGCCTGCAGCCGTCGAGCGAGCACCCGCACGGCCTCGACGACCGGGACTTCGACGGGCTGTTCACGACCGACAAGCCGATCGTGTTCGCCTTCCACGGCTATCCCTGGTTGATCCACCGCCTCACCTACCGGCGCACGAATCACAAGAACCTCCACGTGCGCGGCTACAAGGAGGAGGGCACCACCACGACGCCCTTCGACATGACCGTGCGCAACGATCTGGATCGCTTCCACCTGGTCGCGGATGTCGCCGCGCGCGTGCCCAAGCTCGCCGCGAGGGCACCGCACCTGCGGCAGGCGATGGCCGAGAAGCACATCGAGCACCGCGCTCACATCGCCGAGCACGGGGAGGACATGCCCGAGATCCGGGGCTGGAAATGGCGGGGCTGACGCCGGGGTTCTCGCGCCGAGCCCGGCCTCGAGCAACGCTGGATCCGCGAGCAACAACCTGTTGCAGCTCAGCGCCTAACGCCCGCGGCTGTTGGAGAGCCGCCGTGCCGCGCAGCGACGCTGTCATTCGGACCGGCGCGGCGGGTGTACGATGCTCTCCGTTCGAAGTCCGTCGGGGCTTCGACCGCGCCGATCTCACGAACGGCCGCACCACAGTCCGCATGATCACGATCAGAGTTTCCGCGCTCGCGGCGCTCGCCGCATGGCTCCTCGGGGCCGCTCCCTGCTCCGCCGCGCCGGCCGACACCGGCGGCACGCTCTACGCACTCATCACGCCCCCCAGCTCGCTCGAGATCGGCTGCCAGGGTCCCTGCCAGTGCCCGATCGTCGCCCGGCCCACGTACGGGAGCTTCGAGCTCGTCTAGACCGGCTCCGATCCGCTCTACACCTACTGCGCCGTCGAGCGGTACATCGCGTCGTTCAACAACGGTCCCGGGGCGGTCTCCATCACCGGGGCGGGGCAGTACAAGATCGGGGGCGAGGTCGCGGCCCTGCAGGAGCTGACGCTCGATCTCGCGATCGAGGGGCAGCCGGCAGCGCACTTCGACAGCGGGCTCGTGCCGGTGGGAGCTGTCTTTCCGCGCATCGACGTCTCCTGCGCGGTGCACGGCTTCTACTGCTACGACACGGTGCTGGTCGTGGACGCGATGCCCGCCGAACTGGCGGGCGTGCCGGCGCCGCCCCCGGCGCCAGCAGGGATCCAGACGTTGGGGCCCAATCCATTCGAGCACGGAACCCGGATCTCCTTCGCGCTCGATCGGGCGGAACCGGTGGACCTGCAGGTCATCGACCTCGAGGGGCGCCGCGTGCGAGTGCTCGCGGCCGGGCAGTTCGTCGGGCCGCGCGCACAGGCCGTGAACTGGGATGGCATGCGCGACGACGGCCGCATGGCCCCGGCGGGAGTCTACTGGGTGCTCATGCGCTGGCCCGGCGGCGTCGACCGGCGCCGTGTCGTCAAGCTGCACTGAATCACCGTCGGGCGCGTCCTCCGCTCGATCGCACCCGCCGCCCCGGGGCGCCGCGCCGGTCGGCGAGCGGGAGGTTGCCCGCTCCCGCTCACCCCTTCCGCACCAGCACGTTGCCGAGGACCAGCAGGTCCATGTCCGATTTGGCGAAGGTGTGGTAGGCGTTCGCCGGGCTCGTGACGATCGGCTCGCCCTTGAGGTTGAACGAGGTGTTGAGCACCATCGGCACGCCGGTCGCCTGGCCGAAGCGCTCGATCAGCGCGTAATAGAGCGGGCTCGTGTCGCGGAACACGGTCTGCAGGCGCCCGCTGCCGTCCACGTGGGTGATGGCCGGCACCGTGGCCTGATGCTCGGGGCGCACCGGCACCACCAGCAGCATGAATCGCGCGGGCATCTGGCGCTGGGCCCCGGGGAGATCGAAGAAGCGCTCGGTCGCCTCGGCCAGCACCGAGGGCGCGAACGGCCGGTAGGGCTCGCGAAACTTGATCTTGGTGTTGACGATGTCCTTCATGTCGGCGCGGCGCGGGTCCGCCACGATGCTGCGGTTGCCGAGCGCCCGCGGGCCCCATTCGAAGCGTCCCTGATGCCAGCCCACCACCTCGCCCCGGGTCAGGGATTCGACCACGCGGTCGAGCAGCGCCGCTTCCCCGCTCACCACCTCGTGGGCGACGTTCTCGGAGCGCAGCCAATCGACCGACTCGCCCGCGGTGTAGGCGCGGCCCCAGTAGGCGTGGTCCATGACGAAGCGGCGCGGCTGCCCCAGCAACTGGTGGTAGGCGTAAAGTGCGGCGCCCACCGCCCCCCCGCCGTCTCCGGCCGCCGGCTGGATGTACAGCTCCTCGAACGGCGTCTCCCGGAGGATGCGACCGTTGGCGACCGAATTGAGGGCCACGCCCCCGGCCATGCACAGGCGCTTGAGGCCGGTCTCGCGCTGCAGCGCCGTGGCCATGTGGAGCAGCACGTCCTCGGTCACGCGCTGGATCGAGGCGGCCACGTCGGCGTAGTGCTGGTTTCGCCGCGCCAGCTCCTCGTACTCGGCCGGCTTGGGCCCGAAGTACGAAGGGTAGCCCGAGGCCGCGGTGAAGAAGTGCATGCCGGGCGGGCGCGGCTCGCCGAACAGCCTCACGAACTTGTCGTTGAAGGTCCGGGTCGTGGAGTGGTGGAAGCTGAAGTAGTCCATGTCGAGGCGGAACGAGCCGTCCGCCCCGAGCTGGATCAACTTCCACACCTTGTCGGCGTAGCGGGGCGTGCCGTAGGGGGCCATCCCCATCACCTTGTACTCGCCCTCGTTGACCTCGAAACCCAGAAACGCGGTGAAGGCGCTGTACAGCAGGCCCAGCGAGTGGGGGAAGCGGATCTCGCGGTTCAGGGTGAGCTTTTCGCCCCTACCGGTCCCGGTGGTCGCGGTCGCCCACTCGCCCACCCCGTCCACGGTGAGGATCGCGGCCTCGTCGAACGGCGAGGCCAGGAAAGCGCTCGCCGCATGCGAGGCGTGGTGGTCGATCGCCAGCACCCGATCCATCGGCACGCCCACCCGGTCGCTGATGAGGCTCTTCACCCACAGCTTCTCGGTGAGCCAGGTGATCATGCTCTCGCGGAACACGCGGTAGCTGCGCGGGAAGGTCTGGAGCGAGGTGGTGAGGATGCGCTCGAACTTGACGAACGGCTTCTCGTAGTAGACCACGTAGTCGAGCTGCTCGGGCTTCACCCCGGCCTGCGCGAGGCAGAAGGCGATCGCCTGCTCGGGGAATCCGAAATCGTGCTTGATGCGCGAGAAACGCTCTTCCTCGGCGGCCGCGACCAGCATGCCGTCCACGAGCAAGGCCGCCGCCGAGTCGTGGTAGAAGCAGGACATGCCGAGGATGATCATCGGGGCCGATCTCGCGGGGCGAGGTTAGAAGCCCCGGCGCGCGTCGTCGATTCCGGTGTCAGGCGGCACCGACGTCCAGTGCGCGGAGCCGGGCTTGAGTTCCAGCGGGTCCGAGAACAACTTCAAGCCGAGGGCGAACGGGGTGACCGCCACGAAGTAGATGACCGTCGTCACCGTGCGCGAGAGCAGCATGCCGAACGCGCGGGCGATCCGCTGCCAGCCGTGCCAGAGGCGCCGGTAGAAAGGCGCGCCGGGGGGCAGCGGCGTCTCCCGCCGCGCGGACGCCAGCTGGACCGCCGGGGAACTAGAGGCCATCAACTAGAACAGGGCGTAAACGAAGGCGCTGACCGCGGACGACTGCCCGAAGACCACCAGCACGCCGAGCACCAGGATGACGAACACCAGCGGCGCCATCCACCACACCTTGCGGCGCCAGAAGAAGGCGAGCAACTGGCCGGCAATGCCCACGCGGGCAGCGAGGCTTCTGAAGAAGCGGCGGAGGGCGTTCACGGGGGATGGTTCCATTCGCTTCGGGTGCGGTTTCACGAGCCGGACCCGATGATAGGCGAGTCCCGCAAGGCCGGTCAACCGGAGCGGGCGCCGCGTCGGGATCCCGGCGATGCCCGACCGCTGGCGATCGGACCTGGCAGCGGAGCCCGAGACCACGGGGACATCACGCCACCCCCGGCGCATTGGGCCAAGCGCCCCGAGCCGGCCGATGCACGCCATCCCGCAATTCGTACCTTGTGCCCCGTAGATTGGTGTTGGGGCGGGAACCCCCTCGAGTGGGGACCGAAATCGGCCTTTGAGGGGGTCTTCCGCGGCTCCAGGCCCCCGACCCTGGCCTATCTCACCCCAACACCAGTCTTCGGGACACCGGGCACGCCCTGCGCCACGCGCCCCGGGCCGGGCCCCGAGCATGGGTCGGAAGGCTGTCCAGTCCCGCTAAAATCCCTCCCCCTCGCGGGAGGATGTTGCTATCCTTAGGGCCGCAGGAGCCGAGGGACGCGTGGCTGCGGCGCCCCGGTCGCCCACCGACTGGTTTTCGATCTCAACCGGTTCTCTGATCCACCCGAGGAACGTCTCTAGACGACACCATGGATACCCCTTTGGCTGCCGCCCCCCCGGCCGCCGCTCGGGGCCGGCGCCTGCTCGTCATCGCAGCGGCGGTTCACATCCTGATGCTCGCGCTCTACCTCACGGGCGCGTTGAGTTGGATGTTCCCCGTCACCAGCCTCCCGGCGAGGCGCGGCGATTCGCTCTTCGCCTTCTACCAGGCGGGGGTCAATCTCCGCGCGGGCGTGAGCCCCTACACCGATCCCGCCCAGCTCGACCCCGCGCTGGTGCGCGCGCACAGTGTCTCTCCCTTCCGCTACTCGCCCGTGGTGGCCTTGGTGTTCAGTGGGCTCTCCCGGATTTCCAGGCCCGAGACGCTGTACTGGGTCTGGCTGGGGGTGCTGGAGGGAGTGCTGTGGCTCTGCGTGCTGCTCACGTTGCGAGCTCGCAGGTTCGGCCACCGCCGCTATGCGGCCGCGGCGATGTGGCTCGCGTTCACGCCGTTCTGCGTCGAACTCTATCTCGGCCAGATCTCGACGCTCATGGCACTCGGCATCCTGGTGCTCCTGCTCGATGCCGCGGGCGCCCGCCCCGTGGGCGAAGGTCGCTGGCGCAGTGTGCTCCTGCCCCTGGCCTGGGCGGGCACCATGCTCATCAAGGTGTTCACGGTGCTCTTCGCCGCGGCCTACTTCCGCGCCGGCAAGCGCGGCATGGTGCTCGCCGGGGGGGGCATCGTCCTCGTGCTCTGCGGCGCCTATTTCGCCACGCACCCGGCGGACCTGCGGCACTTCATGGCGGTGAACAGCGGGCCGTTCGTCGGACTGGTGTACCCGGGCCTCATGGGATTCCAGGCGTTCATCCGTTCGATCGCCGATCACGTGATGCCCGCTTCGCTGCGCTCGGTCTACGTCGGACTGGGGCCCCTCGACGTATCGCTCGCGAACCTCCCGGCGGCGGTGATCATACCCGTGATCGTGGCGCTGGGCCTGTGGGGCACGTGGCGGCTGCGTTCGACCGACGAGTTCCGCGGCCTGGCGCTGTGGATCGCGGTGTTCTTCCTCATCTACCGGCAGGTGTGGGAGTACCACTACGTGATGTTCATCCCGGTCGTGGCCTGCGCCTACATGATGACCGGAGCGCGGTGGTCGGTGTGGGCCTGGGCCATCATGGCCCTGCCGACGCCCTACGCGCTGCTCAACCTGGTCGGAGGCGGCATGGAACAGAGCCCGCTCTGGATTCTGCTGCATGCGGCCAAGCCGCTCGCCGTGGTGATCAGCTTCGTCGCGCTCTTCCCGTGGCGCGTCCCGGTGCTTCGCCCCGAGGCCGCACGCGTGCCGCGCCCCACAGGTGACTGGGGCGCGGCACCGGCCGCGGTACCGGCGCTCGAGCCGGCCGTCGTCCAACGCGTGGATTGGTCCGTGGCCAAGCGGCGGGAGCCGGCCGGCGCGGTGGATGAACTGGTCCTGGCAGCCGACGCGCGACACCCATCCGCCGGAGCCGAAGCAGGCGAGTGAGCCGGGCGCTCACCCGGCGTTGATCCCCCCGTGTCCCGCGTCCGCTCCCTCCTCGGCGGTCTCCTGGTCGCTGCCGTCTCCCTGGTCGGCTCCGTCCTGGCGATCGAGGCGGGCGGGCGACTCGCCTACTGCCTGCTGGTCGAAAAGCGCCTCTCGCTCCAGCCGCGCGAGCCCGCCTCGCTCTTCGTGCGGGACCCGCGCCTGCTCTACCGCCAGCGGCCCGGCTTCGACCGCATCACGGGGCGCAGCCGCCAGGTCCGCGTCCGCGTGAACTCGCTGGGGCTGCGCGGACCCGAGCGCGAACTCGGGCGGGCGCCGGGCGTGGTCCGCGTGCTGGCGCTCGGCGACTCGCAGACCTGGGGCTTCGACGTCGAAGAGGACGAGGCCTACCCGCAAGCGCTCGAGCGCCTGCTCGACGCCGCGACCGGAGCCGGCTCCCCTGGTTTCGAGGTCATCAATGCCGCGGTCCCCGGCTATTCGAGCTACCACGGCCTGGTCTGGCTGCAGGAGAACCTCGGGCGCTTCCGGCCGGACGCGGTCACGGTCTCCTTCAATTTCAACGACCGCCTGCTGGCCGAGGAGATGACCAGCGACTTCTCGCTGATCCGCGCCACGCCGGAGCGCTACGCGGCCGCGTGGCGCTGGAACCTGCTGCGCCGCTCGTTCGTCCTGCGCGAAGGTCAGGCGCTGATGGCGAAGTGGCGCATGCGTCGCCTGCCGCCCGCGGCCGCGCGCTACCGGGAGCGTGAGCGGGAGCTGGTGAAGGAGTGGCAACGGCTCGAGCCCGTGGTCACTCCCGGGGAGCGTCTCGACCATCTGCGCGGGATCGCTGCCCTGTGCCGAACCCACGGCGTGCCCCTGATCCTGGTGGCGCTGCCCGAGCACCCGTGGCTCGCCGCACCGCTCGACTCGGCGACCGCCCGCCTGCGCGCGGACGACCCGCAGGGGGCCACGCGGGCGCTCGCCGGCTACTTCGCCCTGGCCGACTCGTCGTTGCTCTGGACCTATTCGGACTACGACGTCCTGGCCAACGCCATCGCCTTGCGCGCGCGGCCCGGGGCCGAGACCTCCTGGCCGCACCGGCGCGCCCCCGCCAACGTCGTGCTGGCCACCGCGGGCGAGTACAACCGCATCACCGAGACCGTGGCCACGGAAGCGAGCCTGCCGATCGTGGACGCGACCGCGGCCCTGAGCGCCCATCCCGAGGTGTTCTTCGACGAGTGCCACTTCGACGGCCGCGGGCACGCCCAGGTGGCGGAGCTGCTGGCCCCGGTGGTGCTCGAGGTGACGGGCGCCGCGGGGCCTGCCTCCGTGCGCACGCGCTGAGCGGCGTCGCGAACCTCCCGGCGCGCCACCGAGAAACTCCCCGGATCGAAGTCCCCCCGGCCATCTCCGCCGTGGTGCGCGCGCTCCGGACGTGGCACCCTGCCGGGCCATGATCGCTTCCTCCCGTACGGCGGTTGCCGACCCGCTCTCGCGGGCGCGCCTGTTGGGCTACGCGCTGGGTGCGGCGGGCTGGAGCGCGCTCGACCGCGTCATCGTTACCTTCGCCCTCTACTTCTATCTTCCCCCGGCCGGGTCGGGGCTCCCCGCCCGCCTCGCGGATCGCGTCGTGTTCGGCCTCACCGCCTTCGGCGTGGTGATGGTGTTCGGACGCATCGTGGACTCGCTGGCCGATCCGGTGGTGGCGGCATGGAGCGACCGCAGCCGGGCGCGCGCCGGGCGCCGCCGCGCCTTCCTGGCCTGGAGCGCGCTGCCGCTCGCCGCCGGCACCGCCCTGGTGTTCTTCCCGCCCTCCGCCGGGCCCTCGGTCGCCAACGTGGTTCACCTCGCGCTCTCGCTCGGCGCGTTCTTCCTGCTCTTCACCGTCTACGTGGTGCCCTACCTGGCGCTCATCCCGGAGCTGGCACGCGACCCGGACCGGCGCGTGCACCTGACGACGCTGCAGGCCTACGCCACGCTGATCGGGGCCGCGGTGGTGATGATCGCGACACCGGCGCTGGTCGGGGCCTTCGGCGGCGGCCCGCGCGGCTTCCAGACCGCGATCCTGCTGACCTGCCTGTTCGCCGCGGCGATGCTGGCGCTCCCGGTCGCCGCCGTGGACGAGCGCCGGCTCGAGCGGCCGCGCGAGCGACAGGCCGGGCTCGTGGAATCGCTGCGGCTCACGCTGCGCAACCGCCCCTTCCTCTGGTACCTGGGCGGCAACATCGCCTACTGGTTCGCATTCAACATCGTGTCGTCGGGCGCGCTCTACTACACCACCGTGCTCATGCGGGCGGACGAGGCGTTCACGGCGGTGGCGCTCGCGGCGACGTTCGCCGTGGCCGCCGTGTGCTTCGTGGGGTGGAACGTCCTCGGCCGCCGGCTCGGCAGGCGCCGGGCGCTGATCCTGGCTGGGTTCGGCTTTACGCTCTCGATGAGCCTGTTCGCGTTCGTGGACTCCACGACCTCGGGCCTCCTGGTCTTCGCGCTGGCGGGCGTGCCGGTCGCGGCGATCCTGGTGCTGCCCAACGCGGCGCTCGCCGACTGCGTGGACCTCGACGCCCGCCGCACCGGGACGCGGCGCGAGGCCATGTACTTCGGGGCCCAGGGGTTCCTGCTCAAGGTGAACCTCGGGCTCTCGAGCGCGGTGCTCGCGGCACTGATGGGCGCCTTCGGCCGCGACCCGGGCCACGACCTCGGCGTGCGCCTGAGCGGCCCGGTCGCGGCGGCCGTGGCGCTGGTCGGGACGTGGTGCTTCCGGCGCTACCCGGAGCACGAGGTCACGCGCCCGACGCGAGCGTCGTGAGGCGGCCCGGATCCCGCGGGAGACTGGACGCGGCGGGGTCCGCCACGGTGGCGCTTCATCCCCGCGACGAGCCCGCCCGCACGGGCGTGCCGGCCCCGATTCGGCCCGGGCGCGCGCGTTTGCTACTCTCCCACCCAACACACGCAGGACGGAACGCAGGATCGACGTCCCTACTCCCCACCCACCATTCGAGGAGGTCCATCATGAGGCGACTCGCCTTCGCAGCGGCCGCGCTAACGCTGGTGACGCTCGCGTCCCCGGCCGCCGCACAGCTCAAGCTGCCGCGCATCAGCCCCGACGCCAGCGTCAAGCAGACGATCGGCGTCACCGATCTCGCCGTCACCTACAGCAGGCCCGGTGTGAAGGGCCGCGTGATCTGGGGCGGTCTGGAAGCCTACGACAAGCCGTGGCGCACCGGCGCCAACAACGCCACGACGTTCACGACCAGCCACGACATCACCTTCGGCGGCCAGCCGCTCGGGGCCGGCACCTATGGACTGGCCACCATCCCGGGCAAGGACACGTGGGTCGTGATCCTCAACTCGCAGAGCGACGTGTGGGGCACGCAGTACGACGAATCCAAGGACGTGCTGCGCGTCACGGTGAAGCCCGAGGTCGCCCCGCACCAGGAATGGCTCTTCATCGGCTTCGACGACATGTTCCCCGCCTCGGGGAGCACGATCTCGGACCAGGCCAACCTCGTGATCCGCTGGGACAAGCTCCGCCTCGCCGTGCCGATCAAGGTGGACGTCACCGGCAACGCGCTCGCCAACTGCCGCGAGGCGGTCACGGCGGCCAAGCCTGACGACTGGCGTACCGCGTTCAACGCCGCACGTTACTCCTTCAGCAACGACGTCGGCCTCGACGAGGGCAAGGGTTGGCTCGAGAAGTCCCTGGCCGTGCAGAAGAACTACACGAACCTCACGCTGCTCGCGCGCTGGCAGATGAAGGACGGCATGAAGAAGGAGGCGATCGCCACCGCGAAGCAGGCGATCGCGGCCGGCAAGGCGAGCAAGGACAAGGTGGACACCAGCGAGACCGAGAAGCTCGTGGACGAGTGGAGCGGCAAGGGCGCGAGCAAGAAGTCGTAGCGGGCCACCCGAGACGGGCCCGTGGCGATTGCGCGCCACCGGTAGGCTCCGTCTGAGAACGTCCGAGGGCAAGGCGTCGCCGTCGCGCGACGACAATCGTGGCCGACCACGCTGCGCGCGGTGCCCGGCCACGTTGGAGCGAGGAGCCGACCGCGCAACTTGAGCCTCGGGCGTTCTCGGACGGAGCCTACGCCGCTTCCTCCGCCGTTCGCGGCCACACCGGGCTCAGCGCCCAGGCGAATGCCAGCACCAGCACGCAGCCGATCAGGTTGTACCAGAGGAACCCGATCGCGGTGAGCTTGAAGCAGGCGATCACCGCCGCCTCGGCCAGGAGGGCCGCGACGAACACGGCGGTGCCCCCGACGCGCTTGACGTAGAACGCCGTGAGGAAGATCCCGAGGATGGTGCCGTAGAACAGCGAGCCGAGGATGTTGACCGCCTCGACCAGCGTCCCGAGCCTGCTCGCGTACTCGGCGAAGGCCACGGCGAAGGCGGCCCAGAACAGCGTCACGACCCGCGACGTGACCAGGTCGGCGCGATCGGTCCAGCTCCCGGGGCGCAGGCGCTTCAGGACGTCCACCACGGTCGTCGAGGTCAGGGCGTTCAGCTCCGCCGCGATCGAGTTCATCGAGGCCGCAAAGATCGCGGCGAACACCAGCCCGATCAGCCCCACCGGCAGGTGCGCGAGCACGAAGCGCAGGAAGACGTAGTTGGTGTCGTTGGTGGACGCCCCCGGGTCCACGCGCCGCAGCAGGTCCCCGGTCTCGACGCGCACCCGGTCGAGCCGCGCCTGCTCCGCCGCCGCGGCGCGCGCCGCGGCCTCCGCCGCGGGCCGATCGCCGGCGCGCTCCGCCTCGAGCATCGCCCGCACGCCGCGCTGGCGCGCCTCGAACGCCTCGCGCTGGCGCGCCTCCAGCGCCTGGTACTCGGCCGCGCCCGCGCCGTTCGCCATCTTGGCGGTCTCGGCCGGATTGAAGAACAGCGGCGGGCAGACGAACAGGTAGAACACGAACACCATCATTCCCAGGTAGAGGATGCCGAACTGCATCGGCACCTTGGCCGCTCCGTTGAACAGCAGCCCGAGCCGGCTCTGCGCGATCGAGCGGCCGGTGAGATAGCGACCGACCTGCGACTGGTCGGTGCCGAAGTACGAGAGCTGGAGGAAGAAGCCGCCGATCAGCCCCGACCACAGCGTGTAGCGGCTGTTGGGATCGAAGCGCAGGTCGATCGCGTTGAAGCGTCCGAGCGCGCCGGCCGCGCGCGCCGCGTCGCCGAGCCCGACCCCCGCGGGGAACGACGACACCACGATCCCGAAGGCGACGATCATCGTGGCGATGATGATCAGGAACTGGAGCACGTGGGTGTGGGAGACCGCCTTGCTGCCGCCGGTCGCGGTGTAGATCACCACCAGCCCGCCCAGCAGCACGCACGTCAGGCGCAGGTCCCAGCCCAGGATCACCGACAGCACCAGCGCCGGCGCGTAGATCGTGAGCCCGGTGGCGAGACCGCGCTGGATCAGGAACAGCGCCGAGGCCAGCGAGCGCGTCTTGCCGTCGAAGCGGCGCTGCAGGTACTCGTAGGCGGTGAAGACCTTGAGGCGCTGGTAGATCGGGATCGCGGTGGCGCAGATCACGATCATCGCCAGCGGCAGTCCGAAATAGAACTGGACGAAGCGCAGGCCGTCGGCGTAGCCCTGTCCGGGCGTGGACATGAAGGTGATCGCACTCGCCTGCGTCGCCATCACCGAGAGCGCCACCGCCGTCCACGGCATGCTGCGCCCGGCGAGCAGGTAGTCGGTCAGGTTCCGCTCGCCGCGGCTCCGCCACAAACCATAGAGCACGAAGAAGGCGAGCGCGCCGAACAGCACCGTCCAGTCGAGGGCGCTCACGCGAACCGCCGGGTGAGCCAGAGCAGCGCCAGGATCACGGCGAGCAGCTCGAGTGCGACCAGCGCGTAGAGCCTGCCCCAGCGCCCGAGCAGCGGGGGCGGCTCGTCCGCGCCGGCTTGCCCGAGCGAGGCGCCGGGCGGCGCCGGCAGGGCGGGATCTCCGCGGTGCTCGCGCGGCCCGGTGGGTGCCGGCGGCGCGCCGGCCCCGCCGCGTCGCGCGACCCGTCCGCCCGGGGCCGGCGCCGGCGGCTCGCGGCGGGAGCGCCGCCCTTTCACCGCCGCGCCTCGGGGCTCACCAGGTTCGCGAACAGGCGATAGGCGCCCGGGACTCCGGCCGGCAGCTCGCGGAAGAACACGTAGCCGGTGTAGACGAACACCCCGCGACCGTGGCGGGCGTAGAGCAGCCCCCCGGTGAGATCGGACTCGCCGGGATCATGGCACGCGAGCACCGTCTCGTAGCGCGGATCCGCGGGGTCCGCGAAGTAGATGCCGCGCTCCTGCACCCAGCCGTCGAAGTCGCGCGCCGCGATCCGGTTGGGTCGCGTCACCAGCGGGTGGTCGGGCCGCGTGATGCGGATCGGCGCCTGCTCGACCGTGACGCGATCGCGCGAGATGGTGAACGGGTAGGGTCCGAGTGATTCGCCCAGGCCCCGCTCGGAGGTGCTGTACTGGACGATCAGCCTGCCGCCCTGCGCCACGTAGTCGAGCAGCCGCGGCTGCAGCGCGCGCAGCCGCGGGCGGGTGTTGTAGGCGCGGATGCCGGCGACGATCGCGTCGAAGCGCGACAGGTCCATGCGCTCGAGGTCCTCGTCCGAGAGCATCGTCACGCGCGCGCCCAGGGCGCGCAGCGCCTGGGGGACCGCGTCGCCCGAGCCCTCGATGTAGCCCACGTCGCGCGCCGTGCAGGCCACCGCGTCGCGCACCAGCTTCGCCTCGGCCGCGGGAAACACCACTTGCACGGGAACGTGCTCGTAGTCGATCACCACCCGGCGCGTGTCCCAGGTACGGCCCTCGGCCGTGAACTCGGCGCGCATCGTGGCCTGGGCCGGCTCGGCTCCCGGCGTGACCGCGAACGCCACCGTGGTTTCCTGGTCCGCGCGCGTGAAGCGGATCGCGTGCGCGGCGGGCGTAGCGCTCCAGCCCGCGGGGAGCGCCAGCCGCAGCGCGCCCGCGATCGCGCGATCGGCGCCCTCGACCGTCACGCGCACCGTGCGCGCCGTAGCACCCGGCTTGGGGAACACGTAGACGTCCTGCTCGAAGCGCATCGTCACCGGCGGCACGATCACCAGGTCGCGGTAGCGCTCGCCCTGCACGCGGTCGGTCCAGCGGTAGGCAACCGGCACGTCGTAGGCGAGCCGCTCGTCGCCGATCCGCACCGTGAAGCGCGCGACGTAGGCCGGCGGGTTCTCGGGCCGCCACGCCGCGGTCGGGTCCTCGAGCCGGAACGATCCCGCGCGCGGCTCCGCGCGCAGCCAGAACGGCTGCGACGGGGCCTCCCCGGGGGCCACCTCGATCCGCAAGGTGTCGCTCGCGGGCGCGTTGTAGGCGAGCGCGCGGCCGCGGGTGCCGCTGGCGGCCCCGGGCGGGATCTCCACCGACTCGAGCACCACCGCCGCCGGCGAGCGGTTGAGCGCCGCGGTCGCGACCGTGACGGCCGAGCCGGGCGAGACCGTGGGCGATTGCGCGATCGCCTCGAGCCACAGTCCCGCGCAGGCGCGGATCAGCTCGCGCGTCTCCTCGAGCTTGCGCCGCACCAGCGGGCCGTCCGGAAGCGCGCGCATCGCGCGATGCGCGCGCGCCAGCGCGGGCAGCATCCGCTGCGGCGCCTCGGGGCCGAACGCGCGCCGCGCCTCGGCGAGCGCGCGCCGGACGCTTTCGCCGCCGGGGATGCGCTTCCAGGTCAGGTCCACGCCCTCGAAGAGGTCCTGGGTCGCCGGATCGCCGAGCCGGACCTCGAAGCTGTTGGCGAAGGTGCCGCGCCGCTCGGGGGCGCCAAAGCCCTGGCTCTTGTGCATGCTGCGGCTCTCGCCCGCCAGCTCCGTGTAGGAGCGCCCGAGCAGCGGATCGTAGGCGCCGAGGTCCACCTGGGCGCGCCCCGGCGTGGTGTCGGCGGCCGCGCCGCCGAAGCGGAACACGTTCCAGACCAGCCGCTTCGCGCGCCACGGTCGGACGCGGTCGAGCTGCTCGGGGAAGCGCTTCGGATCCGCCGCGGCCGCGAACGCCTCCTCGGCCAGGATCGCGGACGAGGTGTGATGCCCGTGGCCCCCGCGCTCCGGCGTGAAGCGCGTGACGATCACGTCGGGCTGGAAGAGCCGGATCGCCCACACCACGTCGGCCAGGATCCGCTCCTTCTCCCAGATCGCCAGGGTCTCGTCGGAGTTCTTCGAGTAGCCGAAGTCGAGCGCCGAGGTGAACATCTGCTCCGCCCCGTCGAGCCGCCGCGCGGCCAGCAGCTCCTGCGTGCGGATCACCCCGAGTAGCACGCCGGTCTCGCCCCCGATCAGGTTCTGCCCCCCGTCGCCGCGCGTCATGGAAAGGTAGGCGGTCCGTACCTTGCGGCCGTTCGCGAGCCACGCGAGCAGGGCGGTGTTCTCGTCGTCCGGATGGGCCCCCACCATGAGCGCGCTGCCGACGACGTCGAGCCGGTCGAGCGCGAGGCGGATCTGCGCCGCGTCGGCCACGGGACGCGGCCGCGGGTCGGCGGCAGCGGGAAGGAACGCCAGGAGTGTGCCGAGCCATACGGCGAGCGCGGCGCAGGCTCTGGTGGATCGCGGAAGACGAAAAGAACCGGTCATGGACGAGGATCCCCTCCTGGATGAAGGCTCCGCGCGATCATTCGGCACGCCGCCGCTTGCCGAGCGCGCCCGGGGCCGCGTGGGTCCCCCCCCCGCGGCCCCGGCGCACGCGCTTCGATACGTTCGCTAGTCCGACCCGACCGCCGCGGCACTCGAGATCGACTTCAGCTCGGTGGTGACCGTCCCCCCGCCCATCATGGCGGGGAGCTTGGCGGACTCCTTCACGATGTGGTGCGGGGCCTTGCGCAGGAGGTGGAACGTCGCCGCGCCGGCCTCGTCACCGTCGAGCGGTGCGAGCCGGACGATCAGGGTCTCGAACGACCCGGCCCCGACCGACACCTTCTCCCCGCCTTCGACCTTGAGCCGCATCAGGCGCACCTTCTGGGTCGAGGGCTCGAAGATGCGCAGCGGGGTCTCGTAGCCCTCGGCGAGCGGCAGCCCCGAGAGCGCCAGGTCGAAGGCCGCGCCGCGGCAATACACCGGAGCCTCCAGCACCTGATTGACCGGCATGCTTCGGCCGCCCGCGCCCATCTCGCCCGAGATCGACTTGGGGGTGAAGCTGAGTTTGGCGGTCGACATGCCCGTCGACTCGAAGCGGACCGGCACGAGGCTCCGGCGGTCCACGTCGAACACGCTGCTCATGGTGTTCGAGGCCACCGTGACGTCGTCGGTGACGCGCCAGCAGGCGCGGCCTTCGCGCGTCGCCTCCTCGATCGTCCGGCGCACGTTCATCTCCATGGCCTGTCCCGGCGTCTCCATCGTGATCCCGTACACGAGCAGCACCGGCTTCACGTTGCTCCCGTCGGCCGCCGGCAGCGGCGCGGTCTTGGCCCGGGCGAGCAGCTCCTCGTCGGGGCCCGCCTTCAGCTTCACCGTGGCGGGATCCACCGTGATCGACGCGAGGTGCGCGGCCAGCGCCGGCGGCACGTCCTGCTGCGCACGGCCGCCCAGGTGCTTCGCCAGGAAATTCTCCATGGCCACTGCCAGTGCCATGCGGTTTTCGGGGGAGCGGAACCCGTGCCCTTCGTCGGGCGCCACCAGGTACTCGACCGCCTGCCCCTTGTCGCGGAGCGCCGCCACGATCGCGTCCGACTCCGCCTGCTTCACGCGCGGATCGTTGGCGCCGTGGACCACCAGCATCGGGACGTGGATGCGGTCGATGAAGTTGATCGGAGACCGCGACTCGAGGTCCTTGCGGTCCTCGGCCACGGCCGGGTCGCCGACCCGCAGGAACCAGCTCCCCTTCAGAAACGGCCGCCAGTAGGCGGGGAAGGACTCGATCAGGGTGATCAGGCTCGAGGGCGCGACGTACGGAACGGCGCAGGTGTAGAGGTCGGGGGTGAAGGTCACGCCCGCCAGCGTGGCGTACCCGCCGTAGGAGCCGCCGAAGATGCAGACGCGCTTGGGATCGGCGATGCCCTGGTCGATCAGGTACTTCACGCCGTCCGTCAGGTCATCCTGCATCGCGCCGGTGCCCCATTGCTTGTTGCCGGCGTTCAGGAACTTCTTCCCGTAGCCGGTCGAGCTGCGGAAATTGGGCTGGAGGACGGCGTAGCCCCGGTTCGCCATGAACTGCGCGTAGGCGTCGTAGCCCCAGGTGTCGCGCGCCCACGGTCCACCGTGCGGGTTGATCACGACCGGCAGATTCTTGGCCGGCACGCCCTTCGGCAGCGTGAGATAGGCGGGGATCATCACCCCATCGCGCGCGCGGTAGCGGAGCGGCTTCATCGAGGCGAGATCCCCGCGGGGGAGCTTCTCGCGCACGCGGTAGACCAGCGTGAAGGATCCCTTGGTGCGGTCGTAGAGGTAGGTGGCGGCGGGTTCGACGTCGCTCGAGACGCTGACCAGGCTGTAGTGCATGTCGCGGGTGGAGGAGTTGAGGCTGTACTCCCCGTCGGGCAGCTTCTTGCGCATGCGTTCCAGGTCCTGCTTCGCGCGCGCGGTCTTGGGGTAGATCCGCACCCGGTCACCGACGTAAACGGTGGCCATCAGCTCGTGGGTCTGGTTGTCGAACACCAGGCCGTCCAGATCCACCTGCTTCTCGGGGTCCGTCTCCATGAACTCCGTCTTCCCCGTCGCCGGGTCCATGATCTCGAGGCGCTGGAGATCGACGTCGTCGCCCTTGTTGGTCTGGAGGTAGAGCCGCTTCTGGTCGGGGTCGAACCCGGCCGGGAAGGCCGACTCCAGATAGGTCGTCTCGTAGATGCGCGTGAGATCCGGCCCGTCGACGCGCAGGATCTCGTTGCCGCCGTCGTCCTTCTGCCGGTAGGCGAGCCGCAGCGTGCCGGTCCGATCGAAGATCCAGAAACCCACCTTCTGCGTGTTCTCGATCAACCGCTCGCGGGCGCCCGTCGCGATCGTCACGCGGTAGACGTCGTGGTACGCGGCGTCGCGGTCGTTCAGACCGACGATGATCTCGTCGGGCCGCTCCTCGGGCACCGCGTAGATCAACGCCCGCACGTTTTCGATCGGCGTGAGGTCGCGCGCCGCCGGCACCCCCGATTCCGCCTCGGCCGCCGCCGCGGGGTCCACCGCGTAGACGTGGAAGTTCTCGTTGCCGCCCTTGTCCTGCGCGTACAGGAGGTACTTGCTGTCCTGGCTCCAGAAGTAGGCGATCACCGGGCGCTTGTCGGCCGTCATCGGCCGGGCGGCCGAGAAGGGCTCGTCGAGGCCCTTGACCCAGATGTTGCGGACGTCCTTGTGGGGCTTGATGAAGGAGATGTAGCGCCCATCGGGGGAAAGCTGAGCGCCGGCGATCTCGGGATCGCCGAAGATGAGTTGCCGGTCGATGAGCGGCGGGAGTGCGGCGCGGACCGGGGCGGCGAGAACCGCGGCCAGCCCGATTCCGGCGGCGACCGCCAGGGCGAGGACATGGCGCCATCTCATGGTCGTGATCCTCCTGAAATAGGCGAAAAGGGACGGTGAAACGCGCGATGGGGGCATGAAACCACATCGGGCGCGGACCGTCGAGGCGACGCGAGCGGCGGGCGCGAGGCCGACCGGTCGCCTGCCGCCGGCCGCAGCGGTCGCCGCCCCGAGCCGCTGCGGACGCCTGCCACGAGCCGGCGCGCACACCCGGCCCGCAACCCCGCGACCGCGTCAATCGCGGCCCAAAACCCTGCCGGGGGCCCCCGACGGGGGGGCTCAAGTCCCCCCAGGGTGGCGCCGATAACGCTTTGCGTGCGTCCGGGACTGCGCCCGGAGCGTGCAAAGGCACTCACCAAGGAGACCTGTCATGAGGTTCAAGGCTGCGATTCTCGGGGTGACGCTTGTGGTGTTCGGCGCGGGTGTGGCGAATGCCGCGGGCACGGTTTGGCTCGGCGCGAACGCCGGCGCGGGATTCCCCACCGGTACCTACGCCGATGCCGCCTCCACCGGATGGAACCTGGGGCTCACCGGCGTCCGCATGGTCAACGACAACTGGGGTATCGGCGCCGACGTGGCGTATCACGCGTGGGGCGCGTCGGACGAGCTGAAGCTGGCGACCGAGGCGCTGTTCGGCCCGGGCTCCGAGTTCCACTGGAGCGCCATCCAGGCGACCGGCAACGCGATGTACCGCTTCCCCACGACCAGCAACGCGAAGCCGTACGCCAAGGTCGGAGTCGGTCTCTACGACCTCTCCGCCAAGCTCACGAGCCCGATGGGCGACGAGTCGACGACCAAGAGCAAGCTCGGCTTCAACTTCGGCGGCGGCATGCACGTCATGACCACCGGCAACCAGATGTGGGGCATCAACGGCACCTACCACCTCATTCCCGCCTCGGAGGATTTCGGCGCGGACTGGAGGGCGTTCTCGCTCGGCGTCAGCATGATGTGGGGCGTGAACAACCGGTAGTCCAACAAGCGAAAAGACGGACTACGCCACCCGGTGGGAGCGATGCTCCGGCCGGGTGGTGGTGTTTCGGGAGAGTCGGATCGCGGGCGCTCCGTGGCCCACCGGCGCCACCGAAAGCCCGTTTTCATAGGCGAATCCGCCCAGAACTCGGCCGGCCCGGGGCCTCTCCGATTAGGCTGGCTATTTTCCCCCGGATAGTCGATACTGCCGTCAGTCTTCGGTTGTGTATGGATGAGTCGTCGACGTTCAGTTCCGCCAGAGACCTCTCTGGCGGCTTTTTGTTGGCCGACCTTTCCCGAGCGATCGAAGCGACGGTCACAGCGACCGGACGCGGCCGCGGCGTGATACCGCGGCAAGTGCGGGTCTCAACGACCCGGTTACAACAGGAGTTCCAAGTGGCTAGTGGCACCGTGAAGTGGTTCAACGAGGCGAAGGGCTTTGGCTTCATCACCCAGTCGGATGGCGGCGAGGACGTGTTCGTGCATTTCTCGGCCATCTCTGGCGACGGCTTCAAGACGCTCGCCGAGGGTGAGTCGCTCGAGTACGACGTGACCCGCGGTCCGAAGGGGCTGCAGGCGGCAAACGTCCGCAAGGCCTAACACGCTCGGGGTACCACCTCGTGCCGACAGGGCGGCGTCCGCAAGGACGCCGCCTTTCGCTTTGGTGCGGGGGCGTGCGGGGGCCGGCGCAGCCCCTCGCGGCACGCGTGGCGTGCCCCTCGCCCCTTGACACCGGCGCCGAATCGTCCTTAGATTGTTCGGTGTGCAAACAAAGTGGGAGTCGGAGGCGCGCCCCGGATGCTGCGGCCCCCGGGGCCCGAAAGCCGGGTTTCTAGGCAGGAGACGCGCGATGTCCCTCAAGACCTCCGGCCAATTGGCCGGGCTGGCCGCCCTGATCGGCCTCGCGGCGCTGGGTTGCGGCCGCATGGCCGGCCCGCTGACCCCCTGGCCCCTGCCCACCGACCCGATCGCCTTCCAGGACCAGTTCACGGGACTGGTCAACTTCGAGGCGTTCGGCAACTCGAAGCTCGACGCCCTGGGCACCGACGCGGCGGAGCAATACTTGGGCTCGGGCTGCATCAAGATCACCGTGCCTGACGCGGGCGTCGGCTATGCCGGCGGCGCCTTCGTGGCGACGCAGGCGCGGAACCTCTCCGGCTACAACGCCCTCACCTTCTACGCCAAGGCGAGCAAGGTCGCGACGCTCGACGTCGCGGGATTCGGGAACGACAACACCGGCACTTCGAAGTTCACGGCGAGCCGAAGCGGCTTCCCGCTGCAGACGTTCTGGCAGAAGTACGTGATCCCGATCCCGCTCCCCAGCAAACTGGCCGCCGAGCGCGGCATGTTCTTCTTCTCCGCCTCGGTACTGACCGGCACGGGCTACACGTTGTGGTTCGATGAAATGCGGTTCGAGTACATTCCCACGATCTCGAAGCCCCGGCCGGCCATGACGCCGCTGGTCCTGAACTCCATCGTCGGCGCGACCTTGAGCGTGACGGGCACGAGGGACACGTTCAACGTGAGCGGGACCGACCAGGTCGTCAGTCATTTCCCCGGCTATTTCACCTTCGCCTCGTCGGACCCGACGGTCGCGACCGTCACGGACGGCGCGATCCGCCTCAACGGCGCGGGCAGTGCCAAGATCACCGCCAAGCTCGACACCACGAGCGTCGCCGGAGTGGTGACCGTGAACGCCGGACCGTTCACGCCGGGGCTGGCGCCGACCCCGACCCTCCCCGCCAGTCAGGTGCTCTCGCTCTTCAGCGACGCCTACTCGAACTGGCCGGTGGGCACGTGGTCGGCGACCTGGGATGTCGCCACGGTGACTGACCTCAACATCTCGGGCAACAACATCAAGATGTACACGAACATGCTTTACGCGGGCATCGAGTTCATCGCGCATCCGGTGGACGCCTCGGCGATGAAGGGCTTCCACATGGACGTCTGGGTCCCCAACGGCAGCTTCTTCAAGGTCAAGCTCGTCCAGTTCAACGCCGACGGCACATTGAACAGCCAGCGCGAGCTGTCCTTCGACGCGAACTCCACTCCCCCGCTCGTGACCGGACAATGGGTCGGGCTCGAGATCCCTCTGGACAGCTTCATGGACCCGACCCTGGGCCTGTTCTCCCGTACACGCCTGTCCCAGCTCATCATCTCGGGCTCGAGCGACCTGCGGACCGTTTACGTAGACAACATCTACTTTCACAAGTAGGCGGGAGGCCCGTGGCGATTCGCAAGGTGAGCACGAGGAGCAGGCGGAACGGCCCGCCGAAGCGCGCCTTGCCGGCGCGCCAGAGTCCGCTCGCGGACTCGAACCTCCGGCTCATCTGGAAGGAGCGGCGGATCTCGCGCGCCGAGATCGCGCGCCAGACCGGCCTCGCGCGCTCGACCGTCTCGGAGATCGTCGGCGATCTCTTCCCGACCGGGCTCATCGCCGAGGTGGGCGTCGGCCCGTCGCGCGGCGGACGTCCTCCCGTGGTGCTCGAATTCAAGGACGACGCCTATGCCATCCTCGGCGTGGACATGGGTGCGGCCCACGTCGCGGTCGCCCTCACCGACCTGCGCGGCCGGGTGCTCGCGTGGGAGGAGCGCAGCCACCCCGTGCGCACCGACCCCGAGGGGACGCGGGCGCTCATCATGGAGCTCTGCGACCGCTGCCTCGCGGAGTGGCCACCCGGGGTGCGGCGCCTAGTCGGAATCGGGGTCGCGGTCCCCTGCCCGGTCGATCCGCATCACCCCGATCGCTTCGCGGAGCTGGTGCTTCCCGACTGGCACGGAAAGAGCGGCCTCGCGGTACTGACCAAGCGCTACGGGGTGCCGCTGCAGGTGGACAACGACGCCAACATGGGCGCGCTGGCCGAGCGCTGGTGGGGCGCCGGCCGCGAGATCGAGGACTTCGCCTACATCAAGGTCGCCACCGGCATCGGCATGGGCCACGTCATCAACGGGCAGATCTACCGCGGCGCCACCGGCGTCGCCGGCGAGATCGGGCACCTGGCCATCGATCCGCACGGCGGGCCCTGCATCTGCGGTCTGCGCGGCTGCCTCGCGACGCTGGTCGGGGCGCAGGCGCTGGTGGCGCGGGCGCGCGCGCTGCTCGCCGACTATCCGGGCAGCGTGCTCGCCGGCAAGCAGCCCACCATCGAATCCATCGAGGACGCGGCCCTGGCCGGCGACCCGATGGCGTCGTCGCTGGTGAACGAGGCGGCCGAATACCTCGGCATCGCCATCGCCGGCCTGCTCAACCTCATGAACCCGGCCATGGTGATCTTCGGCGGCGGACTGGCGCGGCTCGGCGATCTGCTCCTGGCACCGCTGCGCGAGACGGTCCGCTCCCGCACGCTGATCAGCTCGCTGGCGGCCTGCGAGATCCGCACCAGCGAGCTCGGCACGCGCGGCACCGCGGTGGGAGCCGCCACCATGGTGCTCGAGGCGGCGCTCGCCGACTCCAGCCTCTTCCCCGCGGCGCGCCGCCGGGCCAGGCGATGACGCGGCGACCATTCGTCGGGCGGCGGATCGGCACGGTGATGGCCGTGGCGCTCGCGCTCGCCACGTCGGGCGCCAACTGCCGCGAGGCGGCCACGGGACCGGAGTTGAAGCCCTATGCGCTCACCTGGCGGGACGAGTTCGACGGGCCGGCCGGCCAGTCCCCGGATCCCGCGAACTGGCAATACGACATCGGCGGCTCGGGTTGGGGTAACGCCCAGCTCGAGTACGACACCAATCGCCCGGAGAACGTCTCGCTCGACGGACAGGGACACCTCACGATCGTCGCGCGCCGCGAGGACTACCAGGGACGCGCCTACACCTCGGCGCGCATCAACACCCTCGGGCGCTTCGAGCAGGCGCGGGGCCGCTTCGAGGCCCGCATCAAGCTGCCGGTGGGCCAGGGCATCTGGCCCGCGTTCTGGCTGCTGGGGGGCAACTTCGCCGCAGTCGGATGGCCCACCTGCGGCGAGATCGACATCATGGAGTATCGCGGCCAGCTGCCGCGCGTCATCAACGGCAGCCTGCATGGTCCCGGCTACTCGGGGGGCCAGGCGTTGGGTGGCCCGTTCGAGCTCCCGCTCGGAACGTTCGACGGGACCTTCCACGTCTTCGCCGTCGAGTGGGACTCGAGCCGCATCACCTGGCTGGTGGACGGGATCGCCTACCAGCGCGTCACTCCCGACCAGCTGCCTTCCGGTGCGCGCTGGGTGTTCGACCATCCCTTCTTCATCATCCTGAACGTCGCGGTGGGCGGCAATTACGTCGGCCCTCCGGACGCGAGCACCTCCTTCCCGCAGACGATGACCATCGACTATGTGCGCGTCTACGGGACGGATCCATGAGGCCGCGGGCACCCGCGCACCCCGCCGCGCGCGTCGCGGTCCTGCTGCTCGCCTTCACCGGTCTCGCCTGCGGGCGCGATCGTCCCCCGGCGCCCCACGGCGTGCTGGTCGTCTCGCAGGAGCAGCAGGCTTCCTGGTCGCGCAACTTCAACCCGCTCACCACCGCCACCGCCGCGCGCTGGCCGACGCTCGCCGGCGTCTACGAGCCGCTCCTGGTGTTCAACAGCGTGCGCTCCGAGTACGTGCCGTGGCTGGCGATCGCGCACCAGTGGCGCGACGGCAACCTGACGCTGCGCATGACCACGCGCGACAGCGTGCTGTGGTCGGACGGCCGCCCCTTCACCGCGCGCGACGTGGCCTTCACCTTCGGGCTCCTGAAGCGCTTCCCGGCGCTCGACCGGCGCGGGGTGTGGGGGTTCCTCTCGGGTGTGCGCGCCCTCGACGACCGTACGGTGGAGTTCCGCTTCCAGCGGGAGTTCATCCCGGGCTTCGACGAGCTGGCCGCGCAGCAGATCGTGCCCGAGCACGTCTGGAGCAAGGTGGCCGATCCGGTCGCGTTCCCCAACGAGAACCCGGTCGCGACCGGACCCTTCACCGAGGTTCGCGTCTTTCGCAACCAGGTCTACGAGCTGGGCCGTAACCCGCGCTACTGGCAGCACGGCCTGCCGCGGGTCGAGGTGCTGCGTTTCCCGGCCTACCCCAGCAACGACCGAGCGAACCTCGCCCTGGTTTTCGACGAGGTGGACTGGGCGGGGAACTTCATCCCGGCGATCGATCGCGTCTACGTCGGCCGCGAGCCGAAATTCCATCGCTACTGGTTCCCGCTCACCGGCAGCAGCATCTTCCTCTACCCCAACACCACCCACGCGCCCTTCGACGACGCGCGGGTCCGCAAGGCGCTCAGCATGGCGATCGACCGCGAGCTGCTGGTGGACGTCGCCCTCTACCGCTACTCGCGCCCCGCGGATGCCACCGGCCTCAGCGACGCCTACGCGGCCTGGCGCAGCTCCGCGGTCGCCGCGCGGGGCGACTGGGTGCGCCACGAGGTCGCCCGCGCCAACGCGCTGCTCGACTCGGCCGGCTGCCGGCGGGGCGCGGACGGCGTGCGCCGCGCGCCGGACGGCACGCCGCTGCGCTACGACATCCTCACCGTCTCCGGCTGGTCCGACTGGGTGCGCGCCGCCCAGGTGATCGCCCGCGGGCTCGGCGCCGTGGGAGTCGAGGCGTCGGTCAAGACCTACGACTTCAGCGCCTGGTTCCAGCGCGTCCAGGAGGGCCGCTTCGATCTCAGCCTGGGCTGGTCCTTCGAGGGCCCGACGCCGTACCTTTTCTATCGCTGGTTGATGTCGTCCGCCACGGTGAAGCCGGTCGGAGAGGCCTCGATGGGAAACTGGCAGCGCTACGGCAGCCCCGCGGCGGATCGGGCGCTGGCGGCCTTCGAGCACGAAGCCGATCCGGCGCGGCAGAAGGTGCTCGCCGAGGAGCTGCAGCGGATCTTCGTCGAGGAGGCCCCGGCGATCCCGCTCTATCCCAATCCGTCGTGGGCCGAGTACAGCACCCGGCGCTTCGAGGGGTTCCCCTCGCGGGAGGATCCGTTCGCGGACCCCTCGCCCAACAAGTTCGACCGCGGCGAGTGCCTGCTGGTGCTCACCTCGCTCACGCCACGCTAGGAGACCGCGTTGCGATTCCTGCTCCGGCGACTCGGCCTCTACGCGCTCGCGGCGTGGGTGGCCCTGACGCTCAACTTCTTCCTCCCGCGGCTGATGCCGGGCGACCCGGCCACCGCGCTGTTCGCGCGCTTCCGCGGCCGGCTCGGCCCGGAGGCCCTGCAGGCGCTGCGCGAGACCTTCGGCCTCACCGACGCGCCGCTCCTGGGCCAGTACTTCATCTACATCGCCCACGTGTTCCGGGGTGATCTCGGCATCTCGATCGCCTACTTCCCCGCGAGCGTCTCGCAGGTGATCGGCACCGGCCTGGTGTGGACCGTCTTCCTCGCCGGCAGCGCGGTGGGGATCAGCTTCGCCGTCGGCACGCTGCTCGGACTGGCCTCCGCCTGGTGGCGGCGCGGAGCGATGGACACCTGGCTGCCCTCGGCCCTGGTCTTCGTCGGCGCCTTCCCCTACTTCTGGCTCGCCATGGTGGCGCTCTACGTGTTCGGCTTCCTCCTCGGCTGGTTCCCGCTCGGGCACGCCTACGCGGACGACGTGGTGCCCGAGTTCTCCCTCTCCTTCCTGGTCGATGTCGCGCGCCATGCCGTGCTGCCGGTGGGCACGATGGTGCTGGCGACGCTCGGCGGCTGGCTGCTCTCGATGCGCAACTCGATGATCGCGGTCCTCGGCTCCGACTACGTCAATCTCGCCCGCGCCAAGGGGCTCCCGCCCTCGCAGGTCGCGCTGCGCTACGCCGGACGCAACGCCCTGCTGCCGAGCGTCACCGGGTTCGGCATGGCGCTCGGCTACGTCCTCGGCGGCTCGCTGCTGACCGAGATCGTCTTTTCCTATCCCGGCCAGGGCTACCTGTTGGTGCAGGCGGTCCGCAACCAGGACTACCCGCTCATGCAGGGCATTTTCCTGGTCATCACGCTGGCGGTGCTCGGCGCCAACTGGCTGGTGGACCTCGCCTACCTGTGGCTGGATCCGCGCATCCGGGAGTCGACATCGTGAGCGCCTCGCGCGCGGCGCGGGCCACGGGCGTGGGAGTCTGGCTGGCCGCCATCCGGCGCGACCGCAAGGCGACGGCGGGGGCCGCGCTGCTGGCGCTCTTCGTGCTGATCGCGATCGTCGGCCCCTGGCTGGTCGGCGACCCGCAGGCGCTGGTTGGCATCCCGCTGCAGCCGCCTTCGCCGCAGCACTGGCTCGGGACCACGGGTCAGGGCCAGGACGTCCTGGCGCAGCTCGTGGTGGGGACCCGCGTGTCGCTGGCGATCGGGCTTGCGGTCGGCGTGGCCGTGGTGCTGGTGGGCGCGCTGGTGGGCATCACCGCCGGCTTCTTCGGCGGGCGCGTGGACGGGCTGCTGTCGCTGCTCTTCAACGTCTTCCTGGTGATCCCGGGGCTGCCGCTGGCGATCGTCATCGCCGCCTACCTTCCCGCCGGGCCGCTCACGCTGGGCATGGTGCTGGTGGTCACCGGCTGGGCCTGGAACGCGCGCGTGGTGCGCGCCCAGACGCTGGCCCAGCGCCGGCGCGACTTCGTGGCCGCGGCGATCGTCACCGGCGAGTCGAACGTCCGCATCATCACGCGCGAGATCCTCCCCACCATGACGTCGCTGCTCGTGGCCCAGGCAATCGGCAGCACGGTCTACGCGATCGGCGCCCAGGTGGGGCTCGAGTTCCTCGGGCTCGGCGACGTCTCGGCCGTCACCTGGGGCACCAACCTCTATTGGGCGCAGAACGACGCCGCGCTCTTGACCGGCGCCTGGTGGACCTTCGCCCCCACCGGGCTCTGCGTGGCGCTGGTGGGCTTCGGCCTCACCATGCTCAACTCCGGAGTGGACGAGGTCGCCAACCCCAGGCTGCAGCAGGAGCGCACCTGGCGCGCGTACCTGGAGCGCAGGGGCGCGACCCCGTCGCGCTCGACGCCGGTGGTGGTGGACCGTGACTGAGCCGCTGCTCTCGATCCGCGGCCTGTGCGTGGACTACGTGACCGGCCAGGGCCCGGTGCGCGCCATCGACCGCCTGTCGCTCGACGTCCAGCCCGGCGAGATCCTGGGCATCGCGGGCGAGTCGGGGAGCGGGAAGTCCACGCTCGCGCAGGCGCTGCTGCGCGTCCTGCCGCCGCCGGCCGTGATCTCCGGCGGCGAGGTGCGATTCGAGGGGCGCGACCTCTTGGCACTCTCCGAGCACGAGCTGCAGGCGCTCCGCTGGACGCGCATCTCGATGGTGTTCCAGAGTGCCATGGACTCGCTGAACCCGGTGATCAGCGTGGGCGAGCAGATCACCGACACGCTCCGCGCCCACCCCACCGCCGGCGTCCCGCCGCGGGCGCATCCGGGCGACCCCGAGGAGAGCGACTCGCTGAACCCGATGATCACCGTGGGCGAGCAGATCACCGACACCTACCGGGCCCACCCCACCCTCGCCCCCGGAGCCTCACCGCACGCGCGTGCCGGCGAGCTGCTGGAGCTGGTCGGGATCCCCGCGTCGTACCTCGACGCCCATGCCCACCAGCTCTCGGGCGGCATGCGCCAGCGCGTGGGCATCGCGCTGGCGCTGGCGCTCGAACCGTCCCTGGTGATCCTCGACGAGCCCACCACGGCGCTCGACGTCATCGTCGAGCGGGAGATCCTCCAGGAGATCCGCAAGCTGCGCGACCGGCTTGGCTTCGCGGTGCTGTTCATCACCCACGATCTCGCCCGCATGCTCGAGGTCTCGGATCGCGTCGCGGTCTTCTACGCCGCGCGGCTGGTGGAGCTGGCGCCGGCCGCCGAGCTGCGCCGCGCGCCGCGGCACCCCTACACCCAGGGGCTGCTGCGGGCCTTCCCCACCGTGCGCGGCGGCGTCGTGGAGCTGTCCGGCATCCCGGGCTCGCCGCCGAGCCTCGAGAACCCACCCAGCGGCTGCCGCTTCCACCCCCGCTGCCCGCAGGCGATCGACCTCTGTCGCGAGCGCGCGCCGGAGCTGAGGGAGCTGGCCCCCGGCCACAAGGCCGCCTGCCACCTGGCCGAGTAGGCTGACCTCGCGGGTCTTGGGCGTCGGACGGAACTCCGGCTCCGTCCACAAGCGCGCGCGGGCTGCGTCGCGCGGTCGGCTCCTCGCTCCATCGCGGCCGGGCACCACGCCCGCCAGCGGGCCGCAGCGGGCGGGGACCGGAGCGCGGGCTCCGCAGGCGCGCAGGAGCCAGGGATTGGCGGGCGCGCCGAGGACAAGCGAGGCTCCGCCAGGGACTGGCGCGGCCGAGCGGCCCGCGCGGAGGTCCCCGCCCGCGGAGGCCCGCCGGGCACCGCCCGATGGGAGCGACGCCTTGCCCGCGGGCGCTTGTGGACGGAGCCGCGCCCGCCTACATCGCGAGCTGCAAGTAGGTCCGGATCTCCCACTCCTCGCCGTCCGGGCTGTCCTGCAGGCTCGTTCCCGCGTCGGGGGCGAAGCGCGGCGAATGGACGTCCAGCGAGCGCCAGGTGGCGCGCACGCCTAGCCGGGTCTGCTGGCGATCGAACCACTGGGGCGTGCCCAGCGTGTGGGACAGATCCCCCATCACCTGCAGCGGGAAGGTGAGGTTGAAGTCGCGGTGGTAGTCGTAGGGTCCCCAGTCGTTGGCCTTGACGGAGGCCGCGATGGCCATCGAGCCCCAGGCCACGCGAGCATCGCTGCCGTAGCGGCGGATCCGGCGCGGGTCCTCGCCGTTGGGCTCGCCCGTGCCGACGAACAGGTGCGACACGACGCGCACGTTGGCGCTCAGCCGCGACACCAGCCGGGTCTGCAGCTCCCACAGGTCGCGCGGCGGCGGCGAGGTGGGGAAGGCGAAGCGGGTGACGCCGTCGCCCAGGATGCCGATCGAGGCGTCCTGGTTCGTGGGCAGGTGCCGGACGACCAGCCCCAGGCTCGCCGCCAGCGGCGCGTCCTCGCGCACGTCGTTGTCCCAGGCCCAGAACCAGGTGGCCGGCGTGGGATCGTAGGTCACGAGCAGCTCGCCGCCGACCGTCTCGCGGTTCGCGCGCACCGCGAAGGGATCCGTGAGGACGTTGCGCAGCCGCCCCGGTGACGGCAGACCGTTCGGCATCGGCCCGATGATCGGCTTCTGCCACAGGAAATTCGGTCCCACCTGGAAGTCGCCGCTGTTCACCGTGAAGCCGGTGAGGAAGTTGTTCTGGTTGCCGGAGCCCGAGTCCTTGAGGTTCCAGCCGGTGAAGGTCTGCACCGCGGTCGGACCGCCGTCGGCGACCGGGCGCATCGAGGCGCTTTGCGCATACCAGCGGAAGCGTCCCCGCTCCATCGTCACCTTGGCCTTCATGCCGAAGGCGTCCGAGGACCGCACGTGATCCTCCTGGACGAGGTAGCCGGTGGGGGTCTTCTGCGCCACCTGGAAGGCCTGGCCGGCCTTGGTGTCCCCCGACCAGATCCCGCCCAGCTCGACGACGAACGGGCCACGGCTGGTCGTCAACGCGAGCGTGGCCTTCTGCACCGGCGGCAGCGGCACGGCGGACGAGGTGGTGGTCGACGTCTGCGCGGTCAGATCCCGCTGGTAGATCAAGGCCGCGTCGAACTGGCCGACGCGACGGACGTACTTCGCCATGACCGCGGGGTTGGCGCCCCACCAGAGCTGCGGGCCGAAGGCCAGCTTCAGCCCCCGGAGCGACCGCTTGCCGCTCATCTCGAGGCCCAGCGGAGCCTCGGCGTTGTAGATGTCGATGTTCGGGCCGTAGTTCGCTTCGCGATACAGGCCGAAGAAGTCGCCCTCGTAGCCCCAGTGGTAGTGCCCGGTGCGGTAGAAGCCGTCAAGCAGGAACCAGCGGTCGTCCCACGAGAGGCCGGCCTTGTACGCCTTGATGCGTTCGAGCCCGTTCAGCTCCACGGACTGGCCGCCCGACAGGACGGTCTGCGGGAGGCCGCGCTTCTCGTAGAAGATTTCGTCGATGGGATTCCGCGGCACGTTGCCGAGCACGTTGAGCGACAGCGTCCCGGTCACGTTCTCCGCCGGGTTGGCCTTGAAGTCCGCATAGAACGACTCGAGCCGGTCGAAGCCCCGGAAGGCCGGCAGCGACGTCGCCGGCGCCGACGCGCTCGGCGTGCTGAGGCGCTGCCCCCCGGTGCTGTAAGTCTCGAACTGCATCCGGAGCCCGGTCACCTGCACCCGGCTCAGGGCCTGCGTGACCAGGCTGGCCTGGTCGCCCCGCGCCTGGAGTGCCACCGCCGCCGGCTGGATGGCGTTGAAGTGGGCGCGAATGGCGGACAGGTCGGTCCCGAGAGCGTAGGGCGGCAGCGCGAACGCCCGCTGGAGCGCGTAATAGGCGGCGCGCGGGTAGAGCTCGAAGAGGCCGCGGCCGTCCGGGGGGCCCTTGGCGCAGATGCCCCACCATTCTTCGTTCATGTTGTTCTCGTCCGGGGTCAGGTCCTCCGGGTAGCCGCCGTTGGGCCACGAGGCGTTGGTGTCGTGGATGTCGAGGCGGCTCTCCTGGCCGAACTTCCACCAGCCGTCGCTCCACTGGAAGATGAACCCGCCGATGGCATTGCCCACCCGCCCCTTGCCGCTCGACTGCTCGTAGATCTCCTCCCACTGGCCCAGCAGGTAGCGTGCCTGGGTCTCCTGGTCCTCGCGCATCTGCTTGGCGTTGTAGGCGTCCGCGCCGAACTCGGTGAACACGATCGGAATGCCGAGCTTGTCCTTGACCACCTGGAATAGATCGCGCGCCGAGATGCCCCGGTAGACGTTGGTTCCCAGGATGTCGAGCCCCTTGCACTCCTGGGCGAGGATGTCGATGTACTGCAGGTCGCCGTTGGCCATCGAGACCGGCACGTCGGGGTCGCGCTGCTTCACCGCCCGGATGATCTCGCCGAACATCGAGTAGAGGTGGCGGGCGCGGGCCGCGTCGCGCTCCCCCTGGGGCAGCGCCTCGATCTCGTTCGACTTCCACGAGAGCCCGTAGTTGTTTTCGTTTCCGAGCAGCCACATGAGCACCCCGGGAACGCCGCGGAACGAGTCCACCACGGCGAGCATTTCGGCCTCGATCGCGGCCCGCATGCGCGGGTCGGAGTAGTCCACCGAGGGGTGCCAGACCCCGTCGAGCGTGAACCCGTAGCGCCCCAGCGGATGGTTGATCACGGTCCAGATCCCGTAGCGCTCGTAGATGTAGCGCACCCACCGCGGCGGAACGCCCGCGTACTGCCGGATGGCGTTCACCCCCATGTTCTTGAGGAGCGGCATCTCGCGCGCCAGTGCCGCCTCGATGACGTCGTCGGGCTGGGTCCAGAGACTCCAGCTGTAGTTCTGGCCGATCGGGATGTAGTCCCAGTTCATGCCGAAGACCATGAAGTCCGACCCGCCTACCTGGAGCCGCGAGCCCGCGTCGTCCGTGACGACGCGGATCGTCGGGCGCGCGGCCGGCGCCACGTCCGGCGCGGCGTCGGGCGCCGCGGCCTGGGCGAGGCCGGGCGCGGTGGCCGGCGCCGCTTCGGGCGCCGCGGCCTGCGCGAGGACTCTTGCCGGCGCCAGGGCCAGGAGCGCGGCCATCGTGGCGGCCAGCCGGAAGCCGGTGCTCGGCCGCGCGAGGTCTGCTTGGATCGGGCTCACGGAATCCTCCTCAACAAGGGTTGCTGCGTGAGGTCGTCGACCGCGCCCGCGGCAACGACTCGACGGTACCAGTGTGCGCTGTCCCTCGGCCGGCGGCGCTGCGTGGCGAAGTCCACGTCGAAGAGGCCGAACCGCATGGCGTAGCCGCGCGCCCACTCGAAGTTGTCGAGGAGCGACCAGGCGAAGTAGCCGCCCAGCGGCACGCCGGCGGCGATGGCGCGGTGCGCCTGCGCGAGATGGCTGTCTATGTACTCGATGCGGCGCAGGTCGGCGATGCGCCCCGTGGCGTCGGCCGCGTCGGTGTAGGCCGCTCCGTTCTCGGTGACGTAGATCTTCGCCGGCCGGTACTCGCGCGCGAGCCGCACCAGGACGTCGTGGAGTCCCTGCGGGAACACTTCCCAGCCCATGTCGGTCGGCTCCTGCTCCGGGGTCACCGGCACCGCGACCGGATCGCCCGCCGCGTCCGCCCGCAGCACCGCGCGGCAGTAGTAGTTGACCCCCAGGAAATCCAGCGGCGTCGCGATCGCCTCGAGATCACCCTCGCGGACGAACGGGAGATCGGGACCCGCGAGGTGGCCCAACCGGACGCGGTCCGCGATCGCGTCCGCAGGGTAGCGGCCGCGAAACAGCGGGTCCAGGTACCAGCGGTTGAGCGCGCCATCGAAGCGGCGCACGGCTTCGCGGTCCGCCTCGCTCGGCCTGGCGGGCCAGCCCGGCACCACGATGAGCACGATGCCGACCTCGGCGCCCGGCGCGGCGCGGCGCAGCGTCTCGACCGCCCAGCCGTGCGAGAGCAGCAGGTGATGCGCGACGCGCAGCGCCTCGGCCGGGTCGCGGTGGCCCGGGGCGTGCTCCCCCTGCTCGTGGCCCAGCGTCGCGATGCACCAGGGCTCGTTGTGCGTCGCCCAGTGCCGCACGCGGTCGCCGAGCCGCGCGCTGACGGCGCCGGCGTACTCGACGAACGCCTCGGCCGTCGCGCGCGCGCCCCAACCCCCGCGATCCTGGAGCGGCTGCGGAAGGTCCCAGTGGTTGAGCGTCACGAAGGGAAGCACACCGGCGGCGAGCAGCGCGTCCACCAGTGCGTCGTAGAAGTCGAGCCCGCTCGCGTTGATGGCGCCGCGGCCCCCGGGCACGATCCGCGGCCAGGCGATCGAGAAGCGATAGGCGCCGACCCCGAGCCATTTCAGGAGGCCCACGTCCTCCCGCCAGCGATGGTAGTGATCGCATGCCACACGGGCGTCCGAGCCGTCGGCGATGCGCCCCGGGGTGGCGGCGAAGCGATCCCAGATGGATTCGCCGCGCCCGCCCTGGCTCGAGCCGCCCTCGATCTGTTGCGCGGAGGTCGCCACGCCCCAGAGGAATCCGTCGGGAAACGAACGATCGGCCACGGGCGGTCAGCTCCTCGGCGCTTGCGCGTCTTCGGCGTAGAGGTGGCAGCGCACCTGGCGGCCAGCGACCGCCCGGGGCGCCGGGTCACTTGCGCGGCAGACATCCATCACGTCCGGACAGCGCGCGGCGAACGGGCACCCCTGCGCCGCCTCGCCCCCGGCGGTCTCGCGGTCGCGGCTCGCCGCGGCCTGCTTCTGCGTCCCGCTGGCGATCGAGGCGAGCAGCGCCCGCGTGTAAGGGTGCGCCGGCGCTTCCACCAAGGCCGCGCTCGGGCCGTCCTCCACCACCCGGCCGCGAAACAGCACCAGGATGCGGTCGCAGAGGAAGCGCGCCGAGGCCAGATCGTGCGTGATGAGCAGGATCGCGAGCCCGCGCTCGCGCTTGAGCTGGGCGAGCAACCCGAGGATTCCCGCGCGGATCGAGACGTCGAGCATCGAGGTGGGCTCGTCGGCCACCAGCACCTCGGGCTCGACCGCCAGCGCGCGCGCCACGGCGACCCGCTGCCGCTGCCCGCCCGAAAGCTCGTACGGGTGGCGGTCGATGAACTCCTCGGCCGGCTCGAGCCCCACCGTGCGCAGTAGCTCGATCGCCCGCGCCCGCGCCCCGGCGGGCGCGACCCGGTGATGGCGCAGCAGCGGCCGCATCAGGTGGTGGGCGACGCTGTGGATGGAGTTGAGCGAGCCGAACGGATCCTGGAACACCATCTGCACGCGGCGCCGGTAGCCGAGCGAGGCGTGGCGCGGCTCGCGCGCCAGCACTCCCTCGCCCGAGAGCAGGATCTCGCCGCGATCCGCGGTCTCGAGGCGCAGCAGGATGCGGGCGATGGTGCTCTTGCCGCTGCCCGACTCCCCGACCAGCGCCACGGCCTCGCCGCGGTCGATCCGGAAGCACACGTCGCGGGCAGCCGTGACGGCGCGGGCCTGCGCAAACATCCTCTTGGAAGAGAACGTCTTACGCAGGTCGCGGACCTCGAGCAGCGGGGCTTGCGCAAGCTTGGGCGCGCCGACGCTCATCGGGCGATCAAATCACGAAACAAAGTACTTTGTTCGCATGGCAAACATAGTCTAAGATCCTTTCAGGCCTGTCAAGGGAAGTCGGAAACCAGGGTGATTTCGGCCATCCCGGCAGTACTCCGTCCGTCGGACCGACGCGCGCGCATTCGGGCGCGGGCACGTTGATCCGACCGACTTCGGGCGTCGCGGACCGCGGGCGCCGGACAGTGGCTGCAGCGGGCAGTGTCATCCACGAGCTTTCACGAGGCCACTCCAGGAGGAGGTCAGACCCATGACACTTCGAGCGCCCGCAGCATTCGTCGCGGCCTTCCTGTGCTTCGCCCCCGTGGCGAGCCACGCCGCGCTGTCGGCCTACACCCAGGACTTCGAGGGACTGGTGATGGCGGACCCCGACGCGTTGGGGAACGACGGATGGCTCGTCTACGGCAACGTGTTCGATCCCACCGGGACCACCTACCTCTACGGGTACGGTCCCTTCCCCGCGCCGAACACCGGCGCCGCGTTCTGCGCGATCGCCACCGGCGAGGGCGGAGTCCCGCAGGGAACCCAGCAGCTCAGCGTCTACAGCGACTACAACAACGGGGATCACGCCCTGCTCAGGCGGATCGAGTCCAACGTCTACCAGGAGCAGATCATCGGCGCCGGGGACGTCGGCATGACCTGGACCTTCCAGTTCGACGCCAAGCGCGGCAACCTGGCCGGCGGCTCCACCGCGCTGGCGTTCATCAAGACGCTGTCGCTCCCGACCTACGCGTTGACCAACTTCATCACGGCCGACATGACCACGATCCCCACCACGTGGGGCACCTACTCGGTCTCGCTGCCGATCACTGCCGGTCTCGTGGGCCAGATCTTCCAGATCGGCTTCCTCAACAACGCGACGAACTACGAGCCCTCCGCGATCATCTACGACAATCTGAATCTCGCCGGCGCCACGACGGACGTGCCCGGAGCGCCACTGGCGAACGCGATCGAGCTGCGCGCCGCGGCGCCGAACCCGTTCCGCAACTCGACGCAGATCGCCTATTCGCTGGCACGGGGAGGCTTCGCCGACCTCAGCGTCTACGACATCGCCGGCCGCCGCATGGCGACGCTGTTCCGCGGCCAGGCGGCTCCCGGCTCGCACGTGGCGACCTGGGACGGCCGGTCCGCCGACGGCCACATCGCCCCCGCCGGCGTCTATCGCTACGTGCTCCAGACCGACGCGGGGCGCCAGGTGCGGAGCATGGTGCTGACCCGCTGATCCCGCGGGCGGGCGGCCGCCGCGCGCGACCGCCCGCCCCGCGTGTTGTACGATTGAGTGGTCGCGGACCCGCGGCCGTGCCGCGCCACCACGAGGAGCCACGAATGCCTTCCCTGCGTCACCTGCTGGCCGCGCTCGCGACGGTCTCCTGCGCCCTGGCGGTGGCCGGCAGCGCCGCCGCCCAGTGCATGCTCGCCAATCCCAGCTTCGAGATTTCGGGGTCGGGCAGCCAGACATTCGGCGGCTGGAACCAGTTCGGCTCGGTCGGCTCCTCCACCAGTGCCGCGCACGGCGCCAAGGCGGCCCGGGTCTCGACCCCCGGTGCTCCCTGGGGTGTCTCGGGCTACTGGCAGCAGCTGGACGCTACACCCGGCGGGCGCTGGTCCGCCTCGGTGCGCGTCATGAATCCCTCCACCCGCCCGCTCAGCGGGCAGTCGCTGGCGATCGTCAACATCGAGTGGCGCGACGCCGGCGGCAACCTGATCTCCTACGAATCCCACACCACCGCCAGCGCCGCGACGCCGACCAACACCACGCAGTTGTTCTCCTTCGAGAGCGGGCCCGCCCCGACCGGCACCGTGGCGGCGCGCCTGCTGCTCGGCGCCCTGCAGGGGCCATCGGATCCCGTGTCCGACGTGATCTACGACCTCGCCACCTTCGACGCCATCACCACCCCGTCGCTGGACCAGCTGCAGTGGTCGGACTTTTCCGGTGGACAGACGCTCAGCTTCAGCGGCCGCACCTGGCGCGTGAAGGGCCCCGGTTACTACGGCCCGGGCCCGAGCCTGTTCAGCACCAGCACCAACAACATCTGGGTGGACCCCAACGATGCGCTGCACCTGACGATCAAGAAGGTCGGCGCCAACTGGTACAGCACCGAGACGGTGCTCGAGGATTATCTCGGCTACGGCGACTACGTCTTCACCACCCGCGGCCGCCTCGACACGCTGGACCCGCACGCGGTCTTCGGCCTGTTCCTCTGGCAGTACGGCCCCTGCTACGACGCGGCCTTCGGCTGGTGGAACCCCTACGACGAGATCGACATCGAGTACAGCCGCTGGGGCAATCCCGGCAACCCCGGGGCGCAGTTCGTCGCCCAGCCGTACGATTATCCGGGCAACCTGAGCCAGTTCAGCGCCACGTTCAGCGCCGGCGAGATCACCAGCCACGCGTTCCGCTGGCTGCCCGATCGCGTCGAGTTCCGGAGCTGGCGCGGCGGTCCGAACGACGAGGCCACGTCCACCCAGATCCACGCCTGGACCTACTCCGGGCCGCACCTGCCGCGCCCCGAGCAGCCGCGCGTCCATCTCAACCTCTGGCAGTTCGACGGCTCGCCCGCCACCAACCAGGAGGTCGTGCTCACCGCGTTCACGTTCGATCCCGCGTGCGGCTCGCCGCCCTGCGCCGTGGTCGCCGTGGAGCCGGCCGCCGAGATCGGCAGGGCGCGCCTCACCGCCGCGAGGCCCAACCCGTTCGGCGGCAGCACCGCGATCCGCTACGCCGCGGCGCGCAGTGGTCCCGCCGAGATCGCGGTCTTCGACCTGTCGGGGCGCCGCGTGCGCACGCTGGTCAACGGCTTCGTCGCCGCCGGCGCGCACGAGGTGGTGTGGGACGGGCGCGACGACTCCGGGCGGCGGCTCGCCGCCGGCGTGTACCTGTACCGATACCGCACGGGCGACATCATCGAGACGCAGCGCGTGGCCCTGGTCAAGTGATGCGCGCGGGGGGCCGTCGCGGCGCCCGCGGAACGAGGAGGCCGTCGAGCATGTCGTCCCACACGCTGGTGGCCTGCGCTCTACTCCTCCCCGTCTGCGCGCTGCTCCCCGCCCACGCGACCGCGGGTGCGGGCGACCCACGCCCCGCCAGGTCCGCCGCGGGCGCGGCGCGCCCCGCGAAGGCATCCGTCCGCGCCTCCGCCCCGAGCGCCGGGCTCGCCGCCGCGGCCAGCGCCGGCCCGAACGCCCCGCGCCCCACCCAGGTCGCTGCCGCCGCCGCGGGCACGGCGCGCGCCTTCCCGCGCCAATCACCCTTCGTCGAGCGCACGTTCCGGCCCTTCATCGGCGAGCGCTGGATCGGCGAGGCCATCGCGTACGGGCCCCATCGCGACGGGCAGCATCCCGGTGGACCCGCGCCCAGCCGCGCCGAGCTGCGCGAGGACCTCCAGTTGATGTCCAAGCACTGGAGCCTGCTCCGCATCTACGGCTCCGTCGGCTGGCCCGACAGCCTGCTCGAGATCATCCGCAGCGACGGCCTCGAGATGAAGGTCCTGCTCGGCGTGTGGATCGCCCGCGAGGAGCGTCGTGACTCCACGGGCAAGGTGATCGAGCGGTTCCCCGCGGCCAGGGCCGCGAACCAGGCCGAGGTCGAGGGGGCCGTCCGGCTCGCCGCCGCCTACCCCGAGATCGTCCTGGCGGTGAGCGTCGGCAACGAGACCCAGGTGACGTGGTCGTCCCACACCTGCCCGCCCGAGCTGCTCGTGAAGTACCTCCGCGAGGTGCGCGCGCGCACCACGGTGCCGGTCACCACCGCTGATGACTTCGCGTTCTGGAAGTCCCCCGCGAGCGAGCCCATCGCGAAGGAGGTGGACTTCGTGTTCGTGAACCTCCACCCGCTCTGGAACGGACGCCCGCTCGACGACGCGGTGCCCTGGACGAAGCGGACCATCGCCGAGGTCCAGGCCGCGCACCCCGGCCGCCTGGTCGTGATCGGCGAGACGGGCTGGGCGACCCAGAGGTCCCACGAAGGCGAGCAGGGCAGGCTCATCAAGGGAGAGACCGGCGAGACGCAGCAGGCGACGTTTCGCGACGCGCTCAGCGCCTGGACGCGGGCCGACCGCATCGCGACGTTCTTCTTCGAGGCCTTCGACGAGAACTGGAAGGGCGGCCCCGAGCCCGACGAGGTCGAGAAGCACTGGGGGCTGTTCCGGGCGGACCGGAGCCCCAAGCTCGCGCTGCGCGGCGAGGACTGACCCGTGCGCTCGCCCTCCCCCGGCAAGCCCGCGTCACTCCCCAAGCGGCGGACCGGCGCACCCGCCGGGGCGCGCCCCGACACGCGGCCCGGCGCGGCTGCCGCGTCACTGCCTGACACGCACGCTGCCGCACTCGGCGCGGCGCCCACCGCCCTCGATCCGAACCAGCCCAGCGGGGCGTTCGTGACGCTCGAGGGCGAGACCTGCTACCGCATCGCCGCCTACCACCGGATGCGCCCGTTCCTGATGAGCATCGCCAGCGACACCGACCTCTGGATGTTCGTCACCTCCGGCGGCGGCCTCACCGCCGGGCGCAGGGACCCCGACGGCGCCCTCTTCCCCTACGAGACCGTGGACAAGCTCCACGACGCGCACCACCACACCGGCCCGATCACCCTGCTGCGCGTCGCCGGCGCGGACGGCCACACCGTCCTGTGGGAGCCGTTTTCCGCCGCGGGCGCGGACGACCCCGGTGTGGAGCGCAACCTCTACAAGAACGTCATCGGGAACCGGCTGGTCTTCGAGGAGATCCACCGCCGCCTCAAGCTCGCGTTCCGCTACCGCTGGTCGGGGAGCGACGCCTGCGGCCTGGTGCGCACCGCGTCCCTCGAGAACCTCGGCTCGCGTGCGGTCTCCCTCACCGTGCTGGACGGTCTCCGGAACGTGCTGCCGTACGGCGCGCCGCTCGCGCTCTACGAGCACTCGAGCGGCCTGGTGGACGCCTACAAGCGGACCGATCTCGACACCGCCACCGGGCTCGGGATCTTCTCGCTCACCGCCCGGATCACCGACCGCGCCGAGGCCGCCGAGGAGCTGCGCGCCAACACCGTCTGGTGCCACGGGCCGGACGCCCCCACGGTGTGCCTGTCGCTCGACGCCGTCCAGGCGTTCCGGCGCGGAGAGCCGGTCTCCGGAGAGACCGTTTTCACCGGACGCCGCGGGAACTACCTCGTCGTCTCGCCCCTCGAGATCGAGCCCCGCGGCCGCGCCACCTGGCACATCGTCGCCGACGTGGCGCAGAGCCACGTCCAGATCGCGGCCCTGCGCTCGCGCCTGCTCGCGGGCGGCGATCCCGGCGCGTGGATCGAGCAGAGCCTCGATCAGGCCAGCGAGAACCTGCTCCGCAACGTGGCCAGCGCCGACGGGCTGCAGCTCACCGGACACCCCGAGGCGACCGTTCATCACTTCGCCAACGTCCTGTTCAACAACATGCGCGGCGGCGTCTTCGCCCGTAACTACGACGTCCCCACCGCCGACCTGATCGCGTTCCTTAGGACCCGCAACCGCGCCGTCGCCGCTCGACACCAGGCCGCGCTCGCGTCGCTGCCCGCCCAGATCGCGGCGCCGGAGCTTATTGTCGCCGCCGAGAAGTGGGGCGATGCCGATCTCGTGCGCCTCTGCCACGAGTACCTGCCCATCTACTTCGGCCGCCGCCACGGCGATCCCAGCCGGCCCTGGAACCGCTTCGCCATTCACGTCAAGAACCCCGACGGCAGCATGGCCCTGAGCTACGAGGGCAACTGGCGCGACATCTTCCAGAACTGGGAGGCCCTGTGCGCCAGCTTCCCGCGCTTCCTCCCCAACCTCATCGCCAAGTTCGTCAACGCCTCGACCGTGGACGGCTTCAATCCCTATCGCATCACGCGTGACGGCGTGGACTGGGAGGTCGTGGATCCGCACGACCCCTGGAGCTACATCGGCTACTGGGGCGACCACCAGATCGTCTACCTGCTGCGCTTCCTCGAAGCACTCGAGCGCTACTCGCCCGGCGCCCTCCAAGGCCTGCTCGCGCGCGAGATCTTCTGCTACGCCGACGTGCCCTATCGCCTCAAGCCCTACCAGGAGATCGTCGCCAACCCGCGCGCCACCATCCGCTACGACACCGAGCTGGCCGCGCGGATCGAGCGCCGCGTCGCCGCGATCGGCACCGACGGCAAGCTCCTCCCCGGCGGCGAGGGCTCCGTCTATCACGTCAACCTGCTCGAGAAGCTGCTGGTCCCGGCGCTCTCCAAGCTCTCCAACCTCGTCCCCGACGGCGGGATCTGGATGAACACCCAGCGCCCCGAGTGGAACGACGCCAACAACGCCCTCGCCGGCAACGGGGTCTCGGTGGTGACGCTGCTCTACCTGCGGCGCTACCTCGGATTCGTCGAGCGCGTGCTCGAAGGCCTCGGCGAGACGCGCAGCGCGACCTCGACCGAGGTCGTCGCGTGGCTCCGGCGGCTCCACACTGTGCTCGCCGAGCATCGTCCCGCGCCCGGCTCCGCCGCGCTGGACGGTGGCACCCGCAAGCGCCTGCTCGACGCGCTGGGCGGCGCGTTCTCCGCGTACCGCGACCAGGTCTACGCGAACGGTCTCGGCGGCAAGCAGGAGCTGCCCGTCGCCGAGGTCGTCGCGTTCTGCCGCTGCGCGCTCGAGCACGTGGACCACGCCATCCGCGCCAACCGCAGAGCGGACGGCCTCTACCACTCGTACAACCTCCTCGCGATCACGAACGACCGGCGGCAGGCGCTGCTCCAGCCCCTGCAGGAGATGCTCGAGGGCCAGGTCGCCGCCCTCGCCTCCGGCGTCGTCGAGCCGCCCGAGGCCGTGCGGATGCTCGCGAGCCTCTTCAAGAGCCGCCTCTACCGGGCGGACCAGAAGAGCTTCCTGCTCTATCCCGAGAAGAAGCTGCCCGAGTTCCTGGAGCGGAACGTCGTGCCCGACGAGCGGGCGGTCTCCGTGCCGCTCCTGCGCGAGCTGCTCGAGGCGCAAGAGCCGTCCATCATCGCGCGCGACGCGCTCGGCGTGTGCCGCTTCCAGGGCGACTTGGGGAACGCGCCCGACCTGGCCGCGGCCCTCGATCGCCTCGCGCAGCACGAGCGCTGGCGCGAGCCCGTCGCGCGGGACCGCCAGGCCGTGCTCGACGTGTTCGAAGCCGTCTTCCAGCATCACGCGTTCACCGGCCGCTCCGGCACCATGTACGCCTACGAGGGCCTCGGCTGCGTCTACTGGCACATGGTCTCCAAGCTGCTGCTCGCCGTGCAGGAGATCGCCCTCCAGGCAGCCCGCGGCGATCAGCCCGCGGCCGTGTGCGAGGCGCTGGCACTTGGCTACCAGCGGATCCGCGCCGGGCTCGGATTCGAGAAGACCGTCGCCGAGTACGGCGCCTTCCCCACCGACCCCTACTCCCACACGCCCCCCCATGCCGGCGCCCAGCAGCCCGGCATGACCGGGCAGGTCAAGGAAGGGATCCTCGCGCGATTCGGCGAGCTGGGTGTGCAGGTGGAGGGCGGGATCGTGAGCTTCCGGCCCGTGCTCCTCGGGCGGAGCGAGATCGTGAGCGAGGCCCGCGCCTACCGCTTCTACGACCTCGAAGGCGAGCTGCGGTCCCTCGACGTGCCGCCCGGGGCGCTCGCGTTCAGCTTCTGCCAGACGCCCGTCGTCTACGAGCCGAGCCGGGGCGAGGCGTGGATTCGCGTCACCGCCGGCGACGGCACATCGACCACGCACGCCGGCGACCAGCTCGACCCGAACACCAGCCAGGCACTCTTCGCCCGCCAGGGCGGGATCTCGCGGATCGACGTCGGCGTTCCCGAGGGTGCGCTCCGCGGACTCTGATTGCCGGGCGCGGGGCCGCGATGCCCCCTCCCCCGCCTGGTCCCGGGAGGCTATTGCGGCGCAACACTAGGTTGCACAGCGGGTTGCGCCATGTTCATCCGGCGCGACGGGGAGCCTTGCGCAGGACCGAAATTCCCTGCCGAGAGCCCATTTTAGACTTTGTGCGGCAGCCGAACATAGTCTATCCTTGTTGCAGGTCAGGCAGCGCCGGTTGCGCGGCTCATCGCGCACCGCGGGCTTGTGGACTCTCTAAAGGGCACGCTGGAAACAGGCCCGAAAGGAGACTGCGATCCGACACCACCCTCTGTTTGCGAACCGACCAGAGTCTGCACCAGGTGATGCGTTGAGCTGCGCTGTGCCGCCAAAGAGGCGCCCACTGTCCGCTCGTTTGCTTAGGCCTCTCGACACTCGAGACCACTTCTTCAGGAGGGCAGTCAAATGATCCGACGCCTTACTACGTTCCTCGCGATCGCGGCCTGCGCCTTGAGCGCGGGAGCCGCGGTAGCCGCCACCGCTGTCACGGTCGATCCCGCCAAGATCAACCTCGGGTACATGAATGTCTTCAATCTGCCCGGTAACGGCGGTGCATTCCAGTTCGGCAGCGTGTGGGGCTTTGTCGACCTGACCGCTTCCTATTCCGGCTCCGTCCTGACCTTGGGCCCGAACACGATCGGCGATCCCGACCCGTACTGGTACATCGGTGGCGGCGGACCGGGTGCCCCCGGGAACAAGATCATGGAAGCCAACGCGTACGCGCAGGAGGATGGGCCCCTGGCGGGGCAGACCCTGACCTTCAGCGGGATCGTCCTGGCCAACACCTTGACCAGTGCCCACACCGTCATCGCGTTCGTCAAGGACTTTGCCCCTGATTTTTCGTCCTTCAACCAGAACACTGTAGCCCTGACCACGCCTGGGCTGTTCACCGTATCCCTCGCCACCGTCAACGACCCGGCACGCCATGTGCAGTGGGGATTCCAGATGGTGGGCGTGAACGTCTGGGTCACCGATGTAGGACCCTTCGGAACGATGACGATCGGCCCGGACCCGGTGACCCCCACGGGAGCCACGAGCTGGGGACGGCTGAAGACGCTGTATCGGGAGAAAGCAA
>MFFQ01000049.1:49631-57063 GCA_001780165.1 Candidatus Eisenbacteria bacterium RBG_16_71_46
TGGTCAGGCGGCCGCTTCGATTTGCGCTCGGAGGCCGAGGCCTGGGGCTGCAACAACACCGATCACGGCTTCGGCGACCAGATCGAGGCGAACGTTCTCCTTGAGCCGGTGATCGGCGCCGTGGACGTCGGTTCGACGTAGACGTTCAGCTTCGACGCCAAGCACGGCGATCCGGCCGATTCGTCGACCGCCCTCGCGTTCATCAAGACCCTCGCCCTCCCCGAGGTACGTGACGACCAACTTCCTCACGGTCGACGTGACCTCGATTCCGGTGACGTGGAACACCCACCTGATCTCGATCGCCATCACCGCCGGCCTCGTCGGTCAGATCCTGCAGTTCGGCTTCGCGAACACGGCGACGCTCTACAAGCCGTCGGGAGTCATCTACGACAACTTGGACTTCCGCGACGACCTGGCCACGCCGGCCACGCCGACGGCGCGGGCAGGCGACTCGTGGGAGCGGCGGGTGGTCATTCGCGACCCACGGCTCGCTAGAGAACCTGACCCCGGGCGAGTTCGCTGAACAAGTCAGCGCACTTGCCTCAGGAGCCGTGGCAGTTCAACTTAGATCTGTCCGCGAACGAGGCTGTCCTCAGCTGCCAGCGTGCTCCACTTCCCGGTCCGTAGCTTGTGAGGGCGCCTACGACTACCTTTCGACGAGAAGATCGCACCGCCTGCGCAGCCTCAAGCACCTACACCCGACGATCCTTGGTTCACCGAGTCAGCTATGCCTCTTGTTGTAAAACTCCAGACCAAGGCGTCCATCTTCCCCGCGACTTGCATCGCCACGATATAGAGTGATGCCGCAGTTGACGGGCTTCTCGTGCTCATCGAGATGCATGAATTGCTCGGGGCTCAGTCGCTCCAAGTTGGCCCGGAATGACAGGATTGTAAGATGATGCGTGAATACGAGCACATCTTGGCAGGCATGTTCCCTAGTAAGTGTAGTTGTAATTGACCGAGCGCGGTCGCGGACATCGCAGACGCTTTCGCCCTGCGGATACGTGTACCAGTAGGGCCCCATCAGATCGTGCAGGTCCTTTTGTTCCGGGTGAAACACGTGGAACACGCGCCAGTCGTTGTAAAGCAGTGACAGCCCGTGATTCTGCTCTCGAAGACGGTCGTCCCAGAAGGTCTTTACGCTCAGCACTTCTGGCCACGTTTCGCCAACCCATCTCCTCGTGTCGCGCGTGCGATGGTACGGGGAGATGTAGACGGCTTGAGGAAGAGGGATGATGCTCTTGAGTGTAACGCCCGTCTGGCGAGCCTGTTCCACGCCCTCCTCGGTGAGCGGCGTCTCATGGTCTCCGACGCCGAGGTGGAACCGTTCTCGTACGGCGTCCGCCAGCCGGCGGGTCACCGGTGACGGGGAGAAAGGTGCCCCCGCGCATCGGCCGCAGTCCTGCTCGTAATTCGCCTTGAACTCCTGATAGAGACTGCTGGCCTTCTTCTCGCTTCCGAGAACATTGTACTTGGACTCGGCATGCCGGACGAAGGTGATGGTTGCTGGCCACTTCATGGCGTCTGAGCGGCCCTGATTACCGCACGCAGGGGTCGCCTCAGTGCATGCGAGTCGAGAGTCCCCGAGCGCATGCGCTACACTCGATCCGGAGCGTGGGATGTGTTTCGTAGCACTTGGCCGATGTGGTTTGGATACATCACGGCAATTCGATAGACACGTTGCTTGGCTCCTCAGGAACGTACTATGTCGTGAGGTCGCACCACGAGCTACAGTAACGGCCAATAGTCGCTTGCGCCTCCTCCGCCGGGTCGAGTGCTAAGACTAGGAAGGCGCCGGTTCCAATCGTGACATCTTCGTTCATCACGGTGTAGAGAAACCGCTCAATTGCAAGTGATGGCGTGGCAATGCAACTCAACATTACCCCGCGCCCTTGGGCCAACCCAAGAGTCGCGTCTTCAATAGCCTGAGCCGGATTGGCGCCAACCTCAATCGTCATGGCAACCTCGGGGGCGGAGGCCCGCATCACCTCGGCGGCTGCGTCGCCGTGCCTGCGGATAACACCGACGCCGGGAAACTTGCGTGCCGCCAACGTGCGTATTCCGTCTAGGTAGTCGTGGAAGTTTTCTAATTGCTGCGCAGTCATGCCCATGGTCCTAAGCTGCGTTCACCCGACCGTAAATTGCCTGCAGTGTGGCTTCCCAACTACGACCCCGAGCCCGACGATGCGACGACTACTCCAACGGGCTCCTAGGAGTACGCCTCCATCCCCACGAGAATCACCCGCGTGCCGCGCATGACCCCGACCAGGCGACGGCCGTCTGGGCGATGCCGCACCGCCTTGACGCACTCAAGGTCGCCCACCCCCACCGGCTGCTTCTCCGCATCCAATTCGAGATCCTCCTTGACCTGGTCCCACTGCTGCAGCGCCCTGGCCAGCGTGCGCTTCTCCAGCAGATGGTCGGACGGGCGCAAGAAGAAGAGCCCAGTCTGCCCGCCCCGGCTCCGCCCGCGTAACCCGTATCGCAAGACAGCTTCCCAGGAGCGAGTCAGATGGTCATCCCCCTGAAGCACCTGGTGCACGATCTCGTTGCTGATTCACACGGTCAGGTACGAGCCGGGACGCAGGTGGTTCTCGACTCGCGCGACGGGAATCGTGCGTACGCCTGAAACGTACTGACGGCAGTGTGTCACGAAGGCCTCCCTGGCGCCGCGCGCCCACCGGTCCCACGTGTAGTCGTACTCCCTGCTCATCTGGGCTCCGGCAAACCCTCGGTGCCGATCGCTCTCGGAAGCCCCAACAAGTAGGCGCGGAAGACCTCGTTGAAAAGCGCTCCTGGACGTCTTTCAACGAGCCGCGTCACGGCATCGGCGCCCGCCCAACCCAGTTCGTGCAGGATCAGCCCGCCCATCAGGGCCGAGCGATTGTAGCCCATCTCACAGTGAACCAGCACCTTGTGGTCGCTGCGGTACATGGCCGCGGCAAAGGCGGCCGTGTGGCGCAGGCTCGCGGGGTTCGGCAGTTCCGCGTCGCGCATGGGGAAGTAGACGTACAGGATCCTGTCCGGCGCCGTGGGAACGCCACCGTCGAGCCCGTCTTCGAGGTCGATCACGAGCCGGATTCCGGTCGCCTCGATCGGGCCCCAATCGGTGATGGCTGTCCCGATGAAGAGCCGCTCGTGGTCGTCAATGGGGATGAGTTCCATGGGCAGGTGCATGATGAGACCGTCCTCAGGCCCTACGCGGCCCAACGCACGCGAATGCCTTGGGCGTCATCGTTCTCGGACGTACAGCGGGCCAGCAACTCGCGGCTGCAACTCGAGTTGCACCCATCGATCGCGCAGCTCACCGTATCTTGTCCAGTGCCCGCTGGCCACCCCATCGCGACACGATTTCCTCATCGTACTCGTCGGCCGTCTGTGCGACGGCCAGCACGCACGCGCGAAGCTCGTTCTTGTCACAGCCCGATCCCACGATACTGTGCTCGAAGAAGATGTCGCCCTCGGAATCCAAGCCGAAGGCGCCAAAGCGGAACTCGTCATTCTTGCGCAAGAGGTACCGCATCAGCTCCGGCGTAACTTCCGCACCGATGACGACATAGGAACGCGTAGACACCGTTGCATCGTCTTTGCCCCATGGATGCACGACGACTTGGGCGAGCGCGGATCCCATCCTCAGACCGAAGGACGGTTGATCCGGGTGGACGGCGGCCATTTCGCCAAACATCTCCTTGATCAGTCCTGCCACTTTTTCGTAGCAGACCCGTTGGGCATCTGTCGCGAAGTTCACCGTCGATCCTCCTCCCTCAACGCGTGGACAACCTCGATCCGAACGGCTCCCTCCCGCATCCCTACGCGGAGTCGGCTCGCTTCGCCTTGCAGGTTCCTCCGCAGATGGGCCACGAGCGCCGGCCCGAGAACTTGATCGACCTGACGCTCCCAATCAAGTCGCTGCGGATACTCGTGCCGAAGCGCCTTGAGCCATTGAAGCAGGCTTGGATCCCATTCCAGCCGCAGCCCGTGGCGGCCATATCGCTCGCCGAGCTGGTCGAGCAACTCCTGCTCGCCAGTCCCCGAGCCCGGGCCGCCCATCCGATTCAGAGACAGATCACACTGCGCCAGCAACCGCGCACCCACGGCTGCCGCGACGGCAGTCCTCAACGGGTTCTCGTGTCTCGCGGAATCGTGACGATCGCTGCGAAACCCAAGGGTCTCCGTGCCACGCATGTCGACCGGGGCGGTCAGCACCACGATCGTGTCCCGGAGATGGACCCGGCGGCCGGTCGAGTCGGTGAAGTACCCACTCTCCAGGGCCTGCGTCAGCACGTCGAGCACCTTCGGGTGGCACGAATGCAGGTTGTCCGCACGGAACACGCACCATGGCATCTCCAGCAGGCCGTGAATCGGGAGCGGCTGGGCGTACCCCACGTAGCCCCGGGGCGATCCGGTCAGCATGGTGAGGTCTTCGTCCCTTAGAAACCTCCCGAAGTCGATCGCCACGATGCGCCGGGCCGACCCGAACAAGGCCTCCGCGATTGCCTCGCATAGGGCGTGCGAGCCATCCACCGCGTCCCCAGTGAGCAGCAGTATTGCGTTAGGTCGATGCTGGCGCACGTCCAGCCCGCGCAGCGTCACTTCGAGACGGTTGATGAAGGCCGTGAGGTCTTCGTCGGCCATTAGCCCCAGACTACGGAGGCGTTCGCCCGCCCGCGTGATCCGCTCGTTCACGTCGGTCGGCATACCGACGATGCGGCGACCGACTGCCTCGGCGCTCTCCAGCGTCACTGCGTTTGCACCATTCACGCGGGCGTGCGCCACGCACTGGTCCAGTAGATCCACGGCCTTGGCGGGGAACGCGCGGTTCAAGAGGAATTGCCCCGCGAAGTCCACAATGTGCGCGCAAATCTCGCGCGGGACGAGGATTCCGTCGCTCTTTTCGATGTCCACCGCCATGCTCGCCAGGATCTCCTCGGTTTCCTGGCGCGTCGGTTCCTGAACGTGGATGGGCTGGAATCGCCGCTCGAACGCGCGATCCTCTTCCACGAACCGGCGGTATTCGACGTCGGTCGTCGCGCCGATGCACGCGAGACTGCCGCGCGCCAATGCCGGCTTCAGCTGGCTCGCAACGTCCGAGAGCCCGGGCGGCCCCCCCGCGCCGATCAGGGAGTGCATCTCGTCCACGAACAGGGCGATCCCAGGCTGCGAGGCCTCCGTCACGATTCTCTTTACGCGCTCCTCCACTTCGCCGTTGTACTTTGCCCCGGCAACCAACGACCAAGGCTGGATCTCTACGAGCCTGATGTCACGGAGCATCTCTGGCACCCGTCCCTCAACGATGCGCCGTGCGAGGCCCTCGACGATGGCGGTCTTCCCCACGCCGGCCGGCCCGATCAGCACGGGATTGCGGCTCGCGCGACGGCACATGGTCTCGATCACCAGACCAACCTCGGCCTCGCGGCCGGTGAAAGAGCCCAGGCGGCCCTGCCGCGCGAGCGCTGTGAGGTCACGACCAAAGCGGTCGAGGGCGGGCGTCGCGGTCCGCGACCCCGATGCCGCAGCGTCATCGCGGGGCCCGGGCCGAACGCGGTCCCAGCCCGGCGCGAGTTCCTTCCCCATGTCATCTTCGGTTGGGTAGCTCCCCACGCCGGTTTCATCCGCGGTCGGCGCTGACTCCTCAACCCTCGGCTCCCCAGGGGGGCGAAGCGAGTGCTCGATCAACGTCTGCAGCTTGGGGTCGGCCTGTGTGAGTTGCAGTAGGGCCCGTATCAGGTCCGATTCGAATACCTTCGGGGAGTTTCGGGCACTTGCGAGCCCCCAGGCTTGAACAATCACTTCGTCCGGAGTGAGCGGGGGCCCCGATCGCCCGGAACCGATCTCAACTTCCAGGTTCCGTGCCAAAGTGAGGCCGTCCAGCCGCTCGATCTGTCTTTCCAACATCGGGCGGTGGAGTTCGATCAGCGCGAGCAGCCAGGCGCAGACATCCGGAGCCGGCGCACCTCGCGGACGTCGCGATAGGACGTTCTCGACAATCCGACGAGCGCCCGCGCTCAGGTCGGGTGGGTGACTTCCAGAATCCTGCACGGCCATACCCCGAGAGGAACTCTCGCCTCACGATTCGTGCACTCCACGCGCCTGGAATGGCTGTCCCAGCCCACATGGGTTCGCTGAACGCTTACGTCACAGCGGCACGTCAGCCGCGAAGTCGAGCGACCCCAACCATATCCCCAGCCGAACGAAGGTGCCAGAATGTTCGCAACGTGATGATCATGCTGAGGTCACACCCGTTTTCGAGCCGATCTGAGCCAGAGTGGGACCAAATCTGAGGTCGGCCCCGTTCTTGGACAGATCAGAGCTAGAGTGCCGCCGCTCCTGAGGCCAGTTCCTGACCTTGTTCGGCAAACCCGCTTGGGGTCAGGTTCCCGAGCGAGCCATGGGGCCGGCGGTGATTGTAGTCGAGCCGCCAGGCCTCGATCCGGTGGCGAACATCCTCCATCGAAACGAACTCGTTCACGTTCAGGCACTCGTCCCGCAGCCGCCCGTTGAACGACTCGAACAGCGCGTTCTCGATCGGCTTGCCGGGCTGGATGTAGCGGACCTCGACCTCATGGTCCCGGCACCAGTCCACGAACGCCTGCGAGAGGATCTCCGGGCCGTTGTCGCAGCGGATCGCCAGTGGCAGGCCGCGCCAGCCCTTGAGCTGCTCCAGCACCCGGACTACGCGCCCCGAGGGGATCGAGGTGTCAATCACGATGTCCAACGCCTCCCGCACACCCTCGTCCAGCACGTTCAGCGCCCGGAAGCGCCGACCGTGGTAGAGCGCGTCACTCATGAAGTCCAGCGCCCAGATCCGGTTGGGCGCCGCCGGGACGTCCATCGATTGCCGCTCGCGGGTCGGCACCCGCTTCTTGGTTCGCCGCGGCAGGTCGAGCTTCATCTCACGGTAGATCCGCCACACCCGCTCGTGGTTCCGGGGCGGCCATCCAACCGCAGCCGATCGAAGCACTTCCGGAAGCCCCAGCCATGGTGCTCGCCCACCAGTCCGTTGACAGCGACGTCCCGAACACCTGTTCGCTCCTCTTTGCGCTGCTTGCCTCGACGATCGCCGCTTGAATGCGCCCAGTCTGTAGCCTTAGCAAGAGTCAGCGGACGCAGCACCTCGAGGCGAAGCTCACCGAACGCCGTCATGCCATCCTGCAGCAGCTCCTCGGCGCAGCCTGACCGCCGCCCGTCAAGACGGCCGTGCGCGAACGGATACAGCTCTGCGCGAGGCGCCCGGATTCGAGGAACTGCCAGCGTTCCTTCTCCCCGAGGAAGAGGAAGCTACCCCCACAGCGCGACGTTCAGAGCCGATCGGGGTCTGGGAGACTTCCGTGACTTCAGCCCCAGGGCTCTCCTCCGTCACTCTAGCCCCTGAACAAGCGCGATTCCATACGTGAGGAGGAAGAAAAAGCTCGAAAGGCCTGCCCAGAGCGGT
>MFFQ01000050.1 GCA_001780165.1 Candidatus Eisenbacteria bacterium RBG_16_71_46
GCCGGATCGCCGCCGCGCAGGTCTGCGCGTGAATCGTCACCGTGTCCTCGAGGCGCCGGGCGTAGCCGCCACCCAGCGTGACCGCGGCCGGTATCCCCCGCGAGCGACAGCCCTCGAGCACGCGTTCGTCGCGCCGCTCGAGCCCCGCGAGCGTCAGGGCCAGCCCGCCGAGCTGATCCTCCACGAAGGGATCCGCGCCGGCCTGGTAGAGCACCAGCTGCGGGCCGAAGGCCCACACCCGATCGAGGGCCCCGTCGAGCCGCGCGAGGTACTCCTCATCGCCGGTTCCGTTGCCCAGCCCGATATCGAGGTCCCCGCGTTCCTTGAAGGCCGGGTAGTTCATCTCCTGGTGGATCGAAAGCGTGAAGACCCCGGCGTCGCCCGCGAAGATGCCCGCCGTCCCGTTGCCCTGGTGAACGTCGCAATCCACGACCGCCGCGCGGCGGATTCCGTGGTCGCGCTGCAGCACGCGGATCGCCACCGCGAGGTCGTTGATGTAGCAAAAGCCCTCCGCCCGGTCGGCGAAGGCGTGGTGGAATCCTCCGCCGAGATTGACCCCGAAGCCGCGCTGGAGCGCCTCGCGCGCGGCGAGCGCGGTGCCGCCCGCGGCGAAGACGTAGGCGCGGACGATCTCCTCGGAGAGCGGCAGCTCCGAGTACATCGTGCGCCGAGTCCACCGCAGGTGGTCGAGATCGTCGAGGTACTCCGCGGTGTGGGCCAGCAGCAGGTCGGCGCGCGGCGCGGCGACGGGCTCGAGCAGCGCGCGCTCGGTCATCGCGCCCTGGGCGAGGAGCCGGTCGCGGACCAGGGCGAACTTCTCGGTCGGAAAGACGTGGCGGCCGATGTCGCAGTGGTAGCGGGGCGAGTGGACGATGGCCGCGACGCGGGGCATGGCCCGCGGATGGTGCCACCTCGGCCCCGGGGCGCAAAGGCGGCTGCGGCCACGGGGCGGGCTCGGCTACAATGTCGCCGCCCATGTTTCCCCGCACGCCCGCCGCCGCCGCGTTTCGCTCGCTCGAGCGCGTGCTCGTGCGCCGCCGCCTCCTCGGGGTCGACCTCCGCCTCCGCTTGGAGCTGCTCGCGCTGGCGGGCCTGCTCGGCGGGTTCCTGTTCTGGCAGGCGCGTATCCCGCTCGACGGCCTGCTGCGCATGCGCGGGGAGGGCGCGGTGGCGGCCGCGGTGCTCGCCACGCTGCTGGCCATGGCCGCGCTCGGCGGCCTGATCGCGGGCTCGCGTCATGCGGTGCGCCTGCGGCGCGGCCCTCCGGGCCCGCCGTGGCTCGCGTTGCCCCTACCCCCCGAGCTGCTGGGGCGGCACTTGGCGTTCGACTCCAGCGCCCCGGCGCTGGCACTCGTGGTGCCCGCCGCAGGCGTGCTGCTCGGGGCTGCGGGGCTCGCGCCGGCGTGGTGGCTCGCCGGCTGCGCGCTCGCTTTCGCCGTGTCGCTCGCGGCGGCGGTCGGCCTCGGCTGCGCGATCGCGTTCCGCACCGCGGCCGCGGCCGTCCCGTCCCGTCCCGCCCTCCACCCGCTCACCCGCGTCCTGGCCACCGCCGCGCGCAGGGCGCGCTCCGCGCGGTTGCCGGCGCCGCGCTGGCGCGGGGGCCCGGTGTGGCTGACGCTGTGGCGCAAGGACCTGCTGCTGTCCTGGCGTCCGACGCCTGCCCGGCAGCGCGCGCTGCCGCCGATCGTGCTCGCCCCGCTCGCGGCGTTGGTGTGGTGGTTGCCGTTGGAGATTCCGGTGGCCCGCCTGCTGGCCTTCGCCCTGGCGCTGCTGGCGGCCGCGACCTTTGCCGAGTGGCTCATCGCGCTGGCGGGCTGCGATCCCTTCGCCGTGCTCCGCACGCTTCCGGTCGGCGTCGGAGCGGTATGGGGCGCTCGCATGGCCTCCGCCGCGGCGGGCGTGGCCCTGCTGCTCGCCGGGCAGGCGGCCGGCGCCCGCGCGCTCGACCCGCAGCCCCACGCGCTGTTCCTGGTGTGGACCGGCGCCGCGACGCTCGCCATTGCCACGCTCGGCGCCAACTACGGGGTCACGACGTATCCGCACCACGACCAGGCGCAGCGCCTGCTGGGGCTCTCCTTAGGCGTAGCGATGGCGGCGAGCATCATGATCCCGCTGCTCGGTTGGGTGCTGCTGCTGACCGCGGTGCTCCACTCGCTGCGGCGTCTGCCGCGCTGGACCGCGCTCGAGGCGTCGTGATGCTCAAGGTCGAGGAGCTGTCGCGCCGCTACGATTCCCTGCTCGCGCTCGACCGCGTGTCGCTGGAAGTGCGGCCCGGGGAGATCCTGGGGCTGCTCGGCGCCAACGGCGCGGGCAAGAGCACGCTGCTCCGCACCGCCGCCGGCCTTCAGCCCCCCGACGCCGGACGGATCGAGGTCGCGGGGGCGGACGTGTGGCGCGAGCCGATCGAGGCCAAGCGGCGCCTGGGCTACGCCCCCGAGGAGCCGACCTTCTACGAGGAGATCTCGGCTGCCGAGTACCTGGCGTTTCTCGCCGCGATCCGGGGATTGGAGCCGGCCGCGGCCGCGGCGCGTGCCCACGAGCTGTTCCGCTCGCTCGGGCTCGTGGATCGCGTGGACGAGCCGGTGCACCGCTTCTCGCACGGGATGCGCAAGAAGCTCTCGTTCGCCGCGGCGCTGCTTCACCACCCGCCGGTGCTGCTGTGCGACGAGGCAATCGAGGGCTTCGACGCCGCCGCGGCGCTGGCCGCCAAACAGGTGCTGCGGGAGCGGGCCGCGGACGGATGCGCGGTGCTGTTCTCGAGCCACGTGACCGAGACCATCGAGCGGCTGTGCGATCGCGTCGTCATCCTCCATCGCGGACGCGTGGCGCGCACGCTGGCGCGCGCCGACTGGGGCGGGCGCGACTCCGGCCTCTCCCCGCTGGAGCAGGAGTTCCTGGGGATTCTGGCGGCCGCCGCTCCGCCTGCTCCCGCCTGAGCGGCGCGCCGTCCGTCCCCAGCCACCCCCTCCGCTCAGGCCGGGGCGGGGCCGGTCGGCCTGCGGCCCCCGCGCAGCGCCGGAGCCTCGACCATCACCACCGCCGCGAGGATCAGTGCCGCGCCCCACCACCAGGCCCATCCGAACCGCTCGCCGCCCGCGCCCAGCGCGAAGCCGAGGGCGAACACCGGCTCGAGCGCGAACAGCAGTGCGACACGGCCGGCGGGGAGCGTGGCTTGTGCCGCCACCTGGAGCAGCGGGGCCACGACGCTGCCGGCGAGCGCGAGGTAACCGAAGCGCCACCAGCCCGCGGACGCGAGCGCCGCCATCTGCGTCACGCCGCGACCGGCGAAGGGGGCCAGCAGCGCGGCGACGACCAGCGCCTGCACGCCGGCGAGTGCGACCGGGTCGACGCGCGGCGCATAGCGCGCCACCGCGACGATCTGCAACGCGAACAGCAGCGCACCCGCCAGCGTCCACAGCTCGCCGACGCCGAGCCGAAAGTCCGAGCGCAGCGAGAGCACGGCGGAGCCCGCGATCGCGAGCAGGATGCCGGCGGCGAGGACCGGCCGCGGGCGCTGGCCGAGCAGCGGCCAGGCGAAGAAGGCGGCGAACAGCGTTCCGGTGCAGGTCAGGAACGCCGAGCTGCCGGCGCTGGTGCGGGTGAGGCCGATCGCCTGGAACAGGTAGCCGCCGGCCATGAGCGCGCCGGACAACGCGCCGCCGGCGAGGGCCGTGCGCCCGATACGGCGCACCCGGGGGCCGAGCAGGGCAGCGAAGACCAGTGCCGCGGCCGCGAAGCGCGCGCACACCAGCGGCACGGGATCGAGCGTCGCGAGGCTGTCGCGGATGACCACGAACGTCCCGCCCCACAGGAACGTCGCGAGCACCATCGCGGCCACGGCGGCGCGCTCGCTCCGGGCGCCGCCGCCCGGGGTCACGCCGGGGTGCGCCGGCGCACACCGCGCGCCTGGGCGAGCGCGAACGACAAGCTCTCCAGCTCCATCGCCATGTCCACCGTGCGCAGGGTAACCTCCGGCGGAACGAACAGCTTGCGCGGGGCGAAGTTGAGGATCCCGCGCACCCCCGCCCCGACCAGCGTGTCGACCACCTGCTGCGCGGCCTCGGGCGGCGTCGCGATGACGCCGATGTCGACCCCCGCACGCGCCGCGACCGCGGCGAGGCTGGAGACTTCGCGCACTTCGACTCCGCCGATGCGCTGGCCGGCGCGCGCGCGGTCCTGGTCGAACACCGCCACGATGTCGAAGCCCTGCTTCTCGAAGCCGCGGTAGGCGAGCAGCGCGGTACCGATGTTCCCCGCGCCGACGACGGCGACGCGCCAGCGGTGGTCGAGGCCGAGGATGGCCCGGATCTCGGCGCTCAGGTGGGCGACGTTGTAACCGAGCCCGCGGCGGCCGAAAGACCCGAAGTAGGACAGGTCCTTGCGCACCTGTGCCGAGGTGATCCCCTCGCGCTCCGCCAGACGGCGCGAGGAGATCATCCGCTTGCCCTCCGCCGCGACCTCTTCGAGCACGCGGTAGTAGTGGGACAGCCGGCGGACGGTGGATTCGGCAATGCGGGCCATGCGCAGCGGCCGGAGCCGGGCTCCGGATCACTCCTCGTCAGGTGAGACTTTTCACTCACGATGCGACGCACGAGGCCGCGGGGTGCGCCCCGCGGCCCGGCTCACGCTTCTTCCGGCTCGGCGGGTGCGGCTCCGTTGTCCTCGAGCTCGCCCTCCCCATCCTCGGTGACGACCCGCGTCAGGCCGGCGACCACATCGGGCAGCAGCTCCGTCTCCCCCGCGGGCGCCAGGTTCACGAGCCTCACGCCCTGAGTATTGCGGCCCAGCACCGAGATGCCCTTGACCGGCATCCGGATCATCTGGCCCGAGCGCGTGATGATCATCAGCTCGTCGCCGTCCACCACTTCCTTGACCGCGACGACGACGCCGTTGCGCTCGGTGGTCTTGATCGTGATGATCCCCTTGCCGCCCCGGTGGGACACGCGGTATTCCGAGATCTCGCTGCGCTTGCCGTAGCCGTTCTCGGTGACCGCGAGCAGGGTCGCCTGGCGCTTCACCCCCACCATGCTCACCACCTCGTCGCTGGCGTCGTCGAGCGTCACCGCCTTCACCCCGTACGCGGTGCGGCCCATCGGACGCACCTCGCTCTCGTGGAAACGGATCGCCAGGCCCTCGCGCTTGGCGAGGATGATGTCCTGAGTCCCGTCGGTGACGATGGCATCGATCAGCCCGTCGCCCTCTTCCAGCAGCACGGCGTGGATCCCGCCCCGGCGCGGGCGACCGTATGCCGAGAGGACCGTCTTCTTGATCAGCCCGCGCCGCGTGGCGCAGACCAGGTAGTGGCTGTCGTCGAACTCCTTGACCGGAACCACCGCCTGGACGCGTTCGTCGCGCCCGAGGCCTTCGAGGTGGTTGACCAGCGGCCGTCCGCGCGCCATTCGCCCGGCCTGATCCACTTCGTGCACCTTGAGCCAGTGGCAGCGTCCGCGATCCGTGAGAATCAGCAGGTAGGCGTGGGTGTTCGCGATGAAGAGGTGCTCGATGAAGTCCTCTTCCTTGGTGCGCGCCCCGATCACGCCCTTGCCCCCGCGCCGCTGCGAGCGGTAGGCGTTCACCTCCTGGCGCTTGATGTAGCCGGCGTGCGAGATGGTGATGACCATGTCCTTCTGCTCGATCGTGTCCTCGTAGTCGATGTCACCATCCTCCGACACGATGAGCGTGCGGCGCTCGTCACCGTACTTCTCGCGCAGGCGCGACACCTCGTCCTTGATGATCCCGAGGATCTTCTTCGGGTTGGCGAGAATGCTCTTGAGCTGCTCGATGAGCTGGATGACCTCGAGATACTCCTTCTCGATCTTGGACCGCTCGAGGCCGGTGAGGCGCTGCAGGCGCATCTCGAGGATGGCATTGGCCTGGATCTCGGTGAGCTCGAAGCGGGTCATGAGGCCCGCGCGCGCCGTGTCCACGTCGGCGGCCGCGCGGATCAGGGCGATCACGGCGTCGAGGTGGTCGAGCGCGATCTTGAGGCCCTCGAGGATGTGCGCGCGCCGCTCGGCCTCGGCGAGGTCGAATTCGGTGCGGCGCCTCACGACCTCCTGACGCTGCTCGACGTAGCGGTCGATGAGCGCGCGCAGGGTCAGGATCTGCGGTCGCTGGTTCACCAGGGCGAGCATGATCGCGCCGAACGTGCTCTGCAGCGGTGAGTGCACGAACAGCTGGTTGAGCACCACTTTGGGATTGGCGTCCTTCTTCAGCTCGATGACGATGCGCATGCCGTCGCGGTCGGACTCGTCGCGCAGGTCGCTGATTCCGACGACCTTGCCGGCGCGCACCAGGTCCGCGATCTTCTCGAGGAGCGCCGTCTTGTTGACCTGGAACGGGATCTCGGTGGCGACCAGGCTCATCCGCCCGGCGCGCCCCTCCTCGACCTGCACCTTGGCCCGCACCTTGATCAGCCCGCGTCCGGTGAGATAACAATCGCGGATGCCCCGCGTGCCGTAGATGATCCCGCCGGTCGGGAAGTCCGGGCCCTTCACGATCTTGAGCAGCGCCTCGTCCGGTGTCGCCGGGTCCTCGATCACGCGGGTGATCGCGTCGCAGACTTCGACCAGATTGTGCGGCGGGACCTCGGTCGCCATGCCCACGGCGATGCCCGAGCAGCCGTTGATCAGGAGGTTCGGGAGGACCGCCGGCAGCACCGTCGGCTCCTCGCGCGTTTCGTCGTAGTTGGGGCGGAATTCGACCGTGTTCTTCTCGAGGTCGGCGAGCATCTCGACCGCCAGCGACGTGAGCCGCGCCTCGGTGTATCGCATCGCCGCCGGCGCGTCGCCGTCGATCGATCCGAAGTTTCCCTGGCCGTCCACCAACGGGTAGCGCATCACCCAGTTCTGGGCCAGCCGCACGAGCGTGGGATAGACCACCTGCTCGCCGTGGGGATGGTAATTGCCGGACGTGTCTCCGGCGATCTTCGCGCACTTGCGGTAGGGGCGCCCGGGCGCGAGGTTGAGGTCGTTCATGGCGACCAGGATGCGTCGCTGCGAGGGCTTGAGCCCGTCGCGCACGTCCGGAAGCGCGCGGGAGACGATGACCGACATCGAATAGTCGATGTAGCTGGTCTTCATCTCCTCTTCGATGTTCATGTCGACGATCTTCGAGCGATCGTTGAGCGCCATCGTGTCCTTCCACCGCCGCCCGGCCCGCGGGCCGGCGTCGTCATTGGGGTTTCTGCCCCCAGAGCCAGAACCAGTCCGCCGCGACGCTCACGTAGCGCCCCGCGCGGTCGTTGAACAGGCGATGATAGCGGACGGCCAGGCCGACCGACTGCGTGCCGGCGAGGACGCGCCGCGCGCCGGTCCCGAGGCTGAAGCCGGCGCTGCTCAGTGCGCCCAGCGAGGCGCCGCGGCGGTCGTCCTGGATCCGGTAGTAGCCCCAGGTCCCGCTCCCGAAACTCCTCCAGCCCCGCCACGACGGCCCATCGAGGTCGACGCGCCAGGCTCCGCCGTAGGCCTGGCGGTGCGAGAGCGCGACGGCGCCGAGATCGGTGCCGTCGTTGGGGTCGCGCAGCCGCCCCAGCTCGCTGCCCAGGTCGTCGGCGAACAGCATGGCCCCCGCCGACAGCGGCCCCTCCTCGACCGGCCACAGCGCGGAGAGCGACGCGGAGATTCCGCCGCCGTCGATCGCGCCCAGCACCCCGACCGTACGGCCGAGGCTCGCGTCGATCCGGGGCAGGTTCCCGGCGCGCGCCGGGACGGCCAAGCCCGTGATCACGACCAGGCCCAGGATCGAGAGGGACGTCCGGGCGCGCATCAGATGTCGAGGTTCTTCACCGCCAGCGCGTTCTCTTCGATGAACTGGCGCCGGGGCTCGACCTGCTCGCCCATCAGGATGGTGAAGATGCGGTCGGCCTCCACCGCGTCGTCGGAGTTGACGCGCAGCAGGGTCCGGGTCTCCGGGTTCATCGTCGTGCGCCAGAGTTGCTCGGGTTCATCTCGCCGAGGCCCTTGTAGCGCTGCACCTGGACGTTCTTCTTGCCGATGCGGGCGATCGCCTCGTCACGCTCTTTCTCGTCGTAGCAGTAGATCTCGTCCTTGCCGGCCTTGACCATGAACAACGGCGGCTGCGCGATGTAGACGTAGCCGCCATCCACCAGGGGCTTCAGCTCGCGGTAGAGGAAGGTGAGCAGCAGGGTGCGGATGTGCGCCCCGTCCACGTCGGCGTCGGTCATGACGATGATCTTGTGATACCGCAGCTTGGCGACATCGAACTCGTCCTTCACCCCCGCGCCCAGCGCGGTGATGATGCTGCGGATCTCCTCGTTGGCGAGGATCTTGTCGAGACGCGCCTTCTCGACGTTCAGGATCTTGCCGCGGATCGGCAGGATCGCCTGAAAGCGCCGGTCGCGCCCCTGCTTGGCCGTGCCGCCGGCCGAATCGCCCTCGACGATGTAGATCTCGCACAGGCCGGGATCGTCGAAGGCGCAGTCCGCGAGCTTGCCGGGAAGCGAGCCGCCGTCGAGGATGCTCTTGCGCCGCGCCAGCTCCCGCGCCTTGCGCGCCGCCTCGCGGGCGCGGGCGGCCGACAGCATCTTGTCGACGATCTTGCGCGCGACCGCGGGATTCTCGTCGAAGTACTCGCGCAGCCCTTCCCCGACGATGCTCTCGACGATGCCCTTGACCTCGCTGTTGCCGAGCTTGGTCTTGGTCTGGCCCTCGAACTGCGGATTCTGCATCTTGACCGAGATCACCGCGGTGAGGCCCTCGCGCACGTCCTCGCCGGTGACCGAGGCCTTCACGTTCTTGGTCAGGCCCTCCTTCTCGGCGTAGTTGCCGAGGGTCCGCGTGAGCGCGGAGCGGAAGCCGATGAGGTGGGTGCCGCCCTCGATCGTGCTGATGTTGTTCACGAACGAGTGCACCGACTCGATGTAGCCGTCGTTGTACTGGAGCGCGACCTCGACCGCGACCTCGTCGCGGTCGCGGGCGAAGTAAACCGGCCTGGCGTGGAGGTTGTCCTTGTTCTGGTTGAGGTACTTCACGAATTCCAACAGGCCGCCCTTGTACTGGAAGTCGTGGCTCTTGCCGGTGCGGGCGTCGGCGAGGCGGATGGTCAGGCCACTGTTGAGGAAGGCCATCTCGCGCATGTGCGCCGCGAGCGTGTCGTACTGGAAGGTCGTGTCTTCGAAGATCTTCGCGTCGGGCTTGAAGCGGGTGATGGTCCCCGAGCCCTGCTGCTCCTTGGCCGACGGGCGCGAGGCCATCGGTGCCTTGGGCTTGCCGTACTCGTAGCGCTGCGAATAGACGGTGCCGTCCTTGAGCACCTCGACCTCGCACCACTCGGCCAGCGCGTTCACCACCGAGACCCCGACGCCGTGCAGTCCACCGGACACCCGATAGGTCTTGCTGTCGAACTTGCCGCCGGCGTGCAGCGTGGTCATCACCACTTCGAGCGCGGGCTTCTTGCTCGCGGCGTGCATGTCCACCGGGATACCGCGGCCGTCGTCGGAGACCGTGGCGCTGCCGTCGGTCTCGAGCGTCACCCGGATCTCCGAGCAGAACCCCGCGAGCGCCTCGTCCACGGAATTGTCCACGACCTCGTAGACGAGGTGGTGGAGTCCCCGCATGCCCACGTCGCCGATGTACATCGCGGGTCGCTTGCGCACCGCATCCAGCCCCTCGAGCACCTGGATGCTGGTCGCGTCGTAATGATGACCCTTGGTTTCCGGCGCCAAGATGATGTCTCCTTCCATCGCGTTCACTTCCAGCCGCCTCCGTGCGGCAACACGAAGCGGACGTCGCGGACGACACCGCTGTCGAGTTGCTGGTTGATCTTGCGAATCAGTTCGCGCTTGAGGAATCCCAGCTCGTGCATCCAGGCCGATCCTTCGACCTCCACGTGCAGCGTGCCCTCGCGGTAGGCCACCGCCCGGGCGTGGCGCGCGACGCGGGCGCCGACGAGGCGGGGCCATTCCTGCACCGCCTTCCAGCCCAGCACGTCCCGTTCGAGTCCGAGATCGCGCAGCACGCGCGCCAGGACTCCGCCCGCGGGCTCCATGGGTCAGCCTGCGGCGTCGGGGAGCCGCAGGGGCATGATCAGGCAGAGCATCTCTTCCTCGGCCTCGGGAAGCGCCCCCACCGGCTCGATCACCCCCGCCGCGAGCGACGTGTTGAGCCGGAAGACGACTTCCTCGGTCGGGATGCTCCGCAGGATCTCCATCAGGTATCCGGCGTTGTAGCCGATCTCCATGGCCTCGCCGGCGTACTGCGCGTCCAGTTGGTGCTCGCCCGCGCCCAACTCGGTGGCGGAGGACACTCCGATGCGTCCGGGCCGCAGCGAGAAGCGCACCTGGCGCGTGACGTTGTCGGCGTGCGACGCCACGATGTCGACCGCTTCCATGAGGTCGCTGCGGCGCACCCGCATCTCCCGGGGATTGCCGCGCGGAATGACCTGCTCGTAGTTCGGGTAGGGGCCCTCGAGCAACCGGGTGAGGACCTGGACCCGGTACTCGCCGACCTGGGCGGTGAAGGCGGCCTGATTGCGGGCGCCGGCGACCTGCAGCTCCACCGGGCTGGTGGCCTCCTCCGCGATGCGGCTCACCGTCTGAAAGGCCCGGGTCGGGACGATCACGCCGTCCTTCGCGAGGCCGCTGAAGGCGCCCTTGCGAGTGGCCTTCGACAGGCGGTGCCCGTCGGTGGCGACGAACACCGCCTGCTTGTCGCCACCCTGCACCAGCACCCCGTTGAGCATGGGGCGTGTTTCCTCGCTCGAGGCGGAGAAGATCGTGCGCGCCACCATGCGCGACAAGACGTCGCCTCCGAGCGACACCCGGGTATCGGCCTTGAGATCGGGGATGCGCGGGAAGTCGGCGGCATCCTGGATCGGAAACTTCGACCAGCCCTTGCCGTCCCCGTAGCGCACCTCGCACTGGCCGCCGGTCACGGACAGCACCAGCGGCCCGCGCGGCATCTTGCGCACGACTTCGTTGAAGTGCCGCGCCGACACCGCGACCCGCCCGGGGGTGGCCACGGTGCACGGCACGGTGACCGCGGTGGTGACGTCGAGGTCGGTGCCGGTGATCCGCAGGCTGCCGGCCTCCGCTTCGAGCAGGATGCAGCTGAGCAGCGGGAGGGGGCTCTTGCTGGAAACCGAGCCGAGCGCGCGCCCCACGGCAAACGCCAGGTCAGCCTGCTGGATGGTCAATTGCATGCGGTCACTCCCTGGAGGAGGCGAACCTTCTGTCCCGCTGGTGGTTCGGGGAGCCGTCGGAGCGTTCGTCGGGGCGTTCATAGGGGTGCGACGGCATGATAGGCGCGTGCCCCCCGCGCCGCAAGCACTTTCGATGCTTCTAAGCTATTGGTATTCAATAAGAAAGAAGAACGTAACCATAGGGGCGGTGGGCGAAGTGGAGAAACCCCGCGCCGGCACTTCAAGCGATTGTCCGAGAACGTGATGGAGCATCCGCGCCCGCGGTGGAAGACGGTGCGATTATCCACCGCTTCTCCACGGGCCCCGGGCAGCCCCGGCCGGTTTCCCCATTCGTCCACAGGGTTCTCCACAGGTCATCCGGAGGCGAGCGTGGAAATCAGACCGTTGATCTTCTCCGAGAACGACATATCGGAAGCCACCCGGAGCCCCACCTTCTCGCACGCGTACATGACCGTCGTGTGGTCGCGGCCGCCGAACATGCGCCCGATCTCGACCAACGAGAGGTCGGTGAGCTGGCGCAAGAGGTACATCGCCACCTGGCGCGGCAGCGCCACGGTGCGCGTCCGGCGGGCGCCGCACATCTGCTCGCAGCGCACCCCGAAACGCTCCGCCACGGTGGTGAGGATGCGCTCGGGCGTCATCTGGTCGGGCTCGGCGTTGACGTAGTGCTGCAGCACCTCCTCGGCCAGCTCCGGCGTGATCTCCTGGTGCGTCAGCGACGCCACGGCGATCAGGCGCACGAGGCAGCCTTCGAGGTCGCGGATGTTGTTCCGGATGCGGTCGGCGATGAGCAGCAGCACGTCCTCCGGCAGCCGCAGATCCGAGCCCTCCTGGTCGAGCCGGTTGCGCAGGATCGCGACGCGCGTCTCGAGATCCGGCAGCTTGATGTCGGTGACCAGGCCCTGGTTGAAGCGCGAGGTCAGGCGCTCCTCGAGCATCGGGATGTCCTTGGGCGGCTTGTCCGCGGTGACGACGACCTGCTTGTGCGCGTCGCGCAGCGCGTTGAACGTGTAGAAGAATTCCTCCTGGGTGCTCTCCTTTCCGGCCAGGAACTGGATGTCGTCGATGAGCAGCACGTCCACGCTGCGGTACTTGTTGCGGAAGCCCATGGTTTGGGCGTGCTGGATCGCGAAGATCATCTCGTTGGTGAAACGCTCCGCGGGCACGTAGTGGACCCGGGCCTCGGGCCGCTTCTTGCGCACCTCGTGTCCGACGGCGTGGAGCAGGTGCGTCTTGCCCAGGCCCGAATCGCCGAAGATGAAGAGCGGGTTGTAGGCGTTGCCCGGGTTCTCGGCGACCGCGAGGCAGGCGGCGTGGGTGAAGCGGTTGCCGCTGCCCACGACGAACCCGCCGAAGGTCAGCCGCGGATTGAGCTGGGTCTCGAGCCAGGACCGGTCGGGGCCCCGCATCGAGTCGCGCACCGGGGCCGGCGGTCGGGGCTCGCTGCGAGGTGACGCCGGCTGCTCCTCGCGCGGATGGAGGCGGATGGTCGGGGTCACGCCGAGCACGTCGGCGAGGCCCTGGGTGAGCGTGGCCAGGTGGTGCTCGTGGATCCAGTCCACGAAGAAGGAGTTGGGGACTTCGAGGTTGACCTCGTCGGGGGAGATGGACCTCGGATGGATGGGCCTGAACCAGGTTTCGAGGGTCTGGCGGCTGGCGAGGCGCTGCTCCACCGCCAGCAAGACCTGCATCCAGACCGCGTCGATTTCCTCGGGCAGCACGGGTTGGGTTGCCATTTCAACGGTCCTTGCTGAAAAGGGTCCCGATTCTCCACAGAACCCGCGGTCGCCGGGAACCTCGTCCATCGCGGCCACTGATTCTGCGGCGGCTTCAAATGTGGAAATCTTGTGGGGCAGTTATCAACAGTCAGGCCTGATGCCGCAAAGCATTCTCGGAGAAGGGATTGGCTTCAATCGCGCCCCCTTTCGTCCACAGCCTTTCCCCAAAGCCCCGCGCCAGCCATTCTGGCTGCGAAAAACGCCTCGCTCCGGAGTCCCGTCCGAGGGGACAAGAGACTGCTCTGATTAAATTTAGGTGATCGGCCAGCCACCTGCTCGGAGGGGGTCTGTGGCACCCCTCATCGAAGGGCCGGAAGGCTAGCACCGGGTGGGGGGGTAGACAAGGTCGAATTTCAGACCAGCCAGCAAGACCTAAGTCTATTGAATACGGTCATATAGACCGCGTCGGCCGGCTCGTGCTGCCCGGCCGTTCATGGCCGTCCCTTGGGGTGCCGTGGAGGCCTGCTCAGAAGGGCAGGTTCACGCCGGTGGCGAAGCCCACGTCATCGTTGAGCTGGTCCGAGAAATTGACCTGGAACTCGGCCAGGACGCGCAGCTCGGGAGCCAGGCGCAGCTCCGCTCCCGCGCGGAACGGCACGGCGAAGTCGGTGTCGTTGGTGCCCAGGATGTCGTAGCGGGTGAAGGTCAGCCCGAGGCCCGCGTAGGGGACGATCGCGCTGCGGCCGCCCAGCGGGAACGAGCGGCTGCCGACCAACGCCGGGCCGAAGCGCAGCACGTTGTAGTTGTCGGCGTTCTCCACCCCGAGCGAGGCGTCGAAGGCGAGATCCATGGGGAACGCGGGCCCGGCACGGGCCGTGACGAACTTCACGTCGCTCCCCAGGCGCAGCAAGGTGCGGTTCGAGCTGCCCACGTCGAGCCGCGCGAGCCCGCCCTGGAACCCGAAGTCCACGTTGGGATAGAAGCTCAGCCGCAGCTGGGCGAGCAGGCCGAACAGCGTGTCGCTGGCGTTGATGTAGGCGCCGAAGACGTGGCCGTTGATCGGCACCGTCTCGGCGGAAGCGAACTGCCCATAGGTTTGGGCGCCGGCGGCGGAGGCTCCCAGACCCAGCATCGTTACCGCGACCCCGAGGGCCGCGCGGAAGCGCGTCACGATCAACCTCCCTGTCGAGTGCGCCGCATCGGAGGAGTCCGGGCGCAGTGGAAGGGTCGCAAATACCGGAAACACCGGTCAAGCCCGGACTGTACCTAGCGGCGGTGGTCGTAGAACGCGCTGGCCCAGTCGGCCAGCACCTTGAATCCCAGCCGCCGGTAGAGCGCCAGCGCCGGATCGTTGAAGTCGTTGACGAACAGGCACACGCTACGCGACTGCTCGAGCAGCCGCACGCACAGCTCCGACAGTCCCCGCTGCGCGAGTCCCTGGTTGCGGCGCGCGGGAGGGGTGTAGACGCCGGACACCTGCACCGCGTCGGCGGTGCGCGCGCTCATGCTGGCGCGGAAGCACAGCCCGGCGCCATCCAGCCAGAGGTGCGTGTAGCCGTCGCGGCATTCATCCTCCACCCGGCGCGCATACCCCATGGGGTCGCTGGCGCGGGGATCGTCCCCCAGCTCCTCGGCGCGCAGCTCGGCCCCGGTCTCGAACACCACCGGGTAGTCCCCGCGACGCGCCGGACGCAGCTCCGGCAGGCGCTCGAACGGCGGCAGCTCGCCGCGCCCGAGCGACATGTACACCTGGCCTCGATGCAGGCGCGGCGCGACCGCCTCGCGCTCCAGGCGCTGCTTCAGGATCTCCACCGGGCCCCGCGGCCCGATGATCTGGAACCGCCGCGGCAGGTAGCCCAGCCGTTCGACGAGCTGGCTGCCGAGACGCTCCAGCGCCCGGACGTCCTCGCCGAGCGGAAGCACGGCGCCCGACTGGCCGCCCAGGTGGAGCAACCCCACGATCTCGCCCTCGCGCCGCGCGGCCCAGAACTCATCGCGCGCGTGCCCGAGGGCGTCGCGCAGCACCAGGGCGATCAGGTAGACGTTGAGCACCGGATCCCGATCGAGGAACGCGAAGGTCTCGATCAGGTCGGGGGGGCCGAGTCGGTCCACCGACAGCGCGTCGGTGCCATGATGAAGTGTCATCCCTCTCCCTTCAGACGATCTTCTCGAAGATGGAGTCCACCATCTCGTCGAACCCCGGGTCGCGCTTGTTGCGCGGCCGCGGCAGCGTCACCGGCATGTCCGCCGCGATCCGTCCCGGGCGCGAGGTGAGCACGACCACGCGATCGGCCATCAGCACCGCCTCCTCGATGATGTGCGTCACCATCACCACGGTGTGCACGGGCAGGGCGAGGTCCGCCCACAGCCCCAGGACCTCCTCGCGCAGGTTCGCCGAGGTGAGCGCGTCGAGCCCGGAGAAGGGCTCGTCCATGCAGAGCAGGTCGGGCTCGACCGCGAGCGCACGCGCCAGCGCCGCGCGCTGCTTCATGCCGCCGGAGAGCTCGCCGGGGTAGGCCTCCTTGAAGCCGTCGAGGCCGACCTTGTCGAGGTAGTACGCCGCCCGCCGCCGGCACTCCTCGTCGGGCAGATCGCGCGCGCGCAGGCCGAGCTCGACGTTCGCCTGCACGGTGAGCCACGGCAGCAGCGCGAACGACTGGAACACCATTGCCGCGCGCAGGTTGACGCCGTCCAGCGGCAGGCCATGGTAGTAGAGCGTCCCCGAAGTCGGCGGCGTGAGGCCCATCATCAGCCGCAGCAGCGTCGATTTCCCGGAGCCCGAGGGCCCGACGATGCACAGGAACTGACGCTCGGGCACCTCGAGCGTCACGTCCTGGATCACGGGGATCGTGCGCCCCCGGTCCTCGACGCTCTTGCTGAGGCGGTTCAGCAGCAGCACTACGCCTCCAGCCGGTAGCGCGTGTTCACGTACCGGTAGAGCCGGTCCCAGACCAGCCGGTTGAAGGACACCACGGTGAGCACCAGGAGCCCCAGCGAAAGGAACAGCAGGCTGCGGCTCCCGGTCTCGAATGTCGCGCGGTTGAGCAGTGCGCCCAGCCCGAGCACCTGGTACACGTGTCCACGGTAGACGACGTACTCCGACAGGATGAGGGCGTTCCAGGTGCCGCCCCATGCCGCCACGCTTCCGGTCACCAGCGAGGGCATGCACGCCGGCAGTACCAGCGACCGGTGGATTTCGCGGCGCGTCAGGCCCAGCGCGCGCAGGGACTCCCGCAGGTCCTGCGGCACCCGTCCCACCCCCGCCAACAGGTTGAACAACAGGTACCATTGCATGCCGGTGAGCGCGAGAGCGATGGAAATGAACTCCATGCCGCCGAAGCGCCCGACGAGCAGCGCCACCAGCACCGGGAAGAACGCGGTGGCCGGGATCGAGGCTCCGACCTGGGCGACCACCGAGAGGGCGCGCAGCGCGCGCGGCCGGTCGCTCACCCACAGCGCGACGGGAATGATCCACAGCAGCGCCAGCACGTATGCCGCGTTGATGCGCAGGAACGACAGCAGCAGCGCGAGCGGCAGGCTCGCCGCCTCGGCCGGCCACGGCGGGCGCAGCGCGGCCCCCACCGCCACCAGCGCCAGCACCGCGGCGGCGGCGGAGAGCACCAGCAGCGGTCGGCGCAGCGTCCGCCCGGCGCGGACCGTCCCCGCGCCGATCGCGGCCAGCGCGTGGTTGAGGCGGGCGAGGGGCAGCCTCCGCCACAGGGCCCGGGCCGCGGCGCGCAGCGGGCGCACCAGCGCCGGCAGCGCCAGGTCTGGCAGCGTGCGCGCGCCCGATACGCGCTCGTCGGACTGAGTGTCGTAACGGAAGCGCCGCGACCAGGCGCGCAGCGGGCGCCACACCAGCAGCTCGAGTGCCAGCACCACCCCGACGAGCGCGATCAGGTCGCCGATCGCGAGCGTGAGATCGCCGCGGGCGAGCGCGCGCGACAGCATGCTGCCGAGGCCCGGCAGGTCGTACTTCACCGGGCCGGCGACGATGATCTCGCAGGCGATCAGGAAGTACCAGCCGTTGGCCCACGAGAGGATGCTGTTGTAGAGGAGCGAGGGCACGCACGCAGGCAGCAGCAGCGTGCGCCACAGGAGCAGGCCGCGCACGCCGAGACTCTCGACCGCGGCGCGGGTCTCGTGCGGGATCGTCGAGAGGCCCTCGTACACGCCGAACGCCAGGTTCCACACCTGGCTCGTGAAGATCAGGAAGATCGCCGCCAACTCGAGCGACACGCGGCCGCCCCCGAGCAGGGTGATGAAGACGTAGATCGCGGCCGGAAAGAATCCGAGAACCGGAACCGACTGCCCGACGTCGAGCAGCGGAAGCAAGATGCGCGCCGCCCCCGGCCGCGTGGCCGCCGCGTAGCCCGCGATCCAGGCGACCACCACCGAGGCCAGGTACGAGGCGGTCATCCGGAGCAGCGACCATCCCGCGGCGGCGGGCAGGTCGCGCAGCGCGGGCTCGCGCGGCGCCACCTCCGCGGCCAGGCGCAGCACGCGATCGGGTCCGACGAACAGCGCCGCGAGCGCAAGCAAGGCGACGACGAGTGCCGCGGGCAGCCAGCGCGGCGACGGACGCGACTCGGACATGCGGGTTCCCCGGGTGGGAGGAGCCCACGGGATGGCGGCGGCGGTGCGGCCGGGGCGCGACTCCCGGGGTCGCGGGACTCTAGACCACGCGCGCGGCAACCCGCCACTGGGAAGCATGCACAAGGTTGCCCGCGCAACGCATGATTTCCTCCTGCATCGCGTCGCCGCTTTTCACATCGTATCCAGGCGACGTCAATTCGACGGTAATGCGCCGCGTGGTCTATTCACCTCGCCACGCCAACCTGCCGCTTATGGAGCGAGCGCTCGTGGAACCCAACGACAAGCTGCAGCTGCCTGCTGTCTCCGACCGTGAGTTTTCCAGCCGCCAGGATGAGGGACGCGCCGCCGCCACCGCGGGCGGGCCGCCGGGGGCGTCCGCGCCGCGGCGCAAGCCCGGGCGCCCGCGCCTGATGTCGAGCGAGGCGTTGCTCGACCGGATCCGCGAGCTGGCCGCGCGCGGGGATGGGCTGTTTCGCATCCACCGCACCGACGGGGACCTCTACGCCCGGGCCCGGCGCCAGTTCGGCTCCTGGGCCGCCGCGGTGGCCGCCGCAGGGCTCGACTACGGCTCGGCGCTCCAGCGGGCCCGCGACCAGTCCGTGCGCACCCGGAGGCAGCGGAAGCGCAAGCAGGACTCCCGAGGCTAGGCTCCGTCCGCAAACGCCCGCGGGCAAGGCGTCGCGGTCGAGTGACGAGCGGAGTCGTGGCCTTTGGGCCACGTTGGAGCGAGGAACCGACCGCGCAACGCAGCCCGCGGGCGCTTGCGGACGGAGCCCGGGCGTCGCCCGCGGACGCCTCACTCCGCAGGCACCCGCCGTGCGCGCTGGCGCTCGCTGCGGCGTCGTTTCTCGACCAGCCGCCGCTCCACCGCCGCGCGCGTGGGTCGCGTCGGCCGCCGCGGCTTGACCCGCCGCGCGCGCCGCCGCAACTCCTCCCATACCCGCTCCAGCGCCAGGGCCCGGTTGCGGGTCTGCGAGCGGCTCTCGGTCGCGATGCGCGTGATGCCGCTGGGGCGGTGGCGCACGCGCACGCTCGACTCGGTCTTGTTCTTCTTCTGCCCGCCCGGACCCGAGGAGCGGTAAGGGAGAATGTCGCAGTCGCGGGCGAGGTGGGCGAGGTGCGCGGGCAGGGCCATGGGACGGACGGCCTCCGAAGGGATCGAGCGGGGTCGGTGCGGAGGGCGTCCATGCTCCCGCGGGGCACGCCCGCGCCGACGTTCGGGACTCTAGCGCGGCCCCGCGGCGGACTTCAACGGCCGTTCGACCCCCCGACCGCCGCGCTCGTCGCGCCGCCCTTGTCGGCCCGCGTTGCGCGCGGCTAGACTGTGCCCCGCTTCCCACACGCTGCCCGCGGCCGCCCTTGAGGAGGACCCATGCGCATCCTGTCGACCGCCGCGCTCGCCGCAGCACTCGCGCTGACGGCGGCGATCCCGAACGCCGGGGCCGCGAAGCCGAAGGGTGGCGGGGCCGCCCCCGCGCCGCCGCCCTCCTCGTCGCTGGAGCTGAAGGTGGTGCGCGACACCCTGGCAAACGGCCTGGTCATTCTGCTCCACGAAGATCACAGCGTGCCCGCGGTCACCTTCTGGCAGTGGTACCGCGTCGGCTCGCGCAACGAGTACCCCGGTATCACCGGCATCTCGCACTACTTCGAGCACATGATGTTCAACGGGTCGAAGCACGTGCCGCCGAAGGAATACGACCGCATCCTCGAGTCGAACGGCGGCTACTCGAACGCCTTCACCGATCGCGACATGACCGCCTACTACGAGGACCTCGCCTCGGACCGCCTCGGGGTGGCGCTGTTCCTCGACTCGGACCGCATGGCCGCGCTGTCGCTGCTGCCGGAACAGCTCGCGAGCGAGATCGGCGTGGTGAAGGAGGAGCGCCGGCTGCGCACCGACAACGACATCTTCGGAATGCTCGACGAGCAGCTGTGGGCCACCGCCTTCAACGCCTCGACCTACCGCTGGCCGGTGGTGGGATGGATGGGGGACCTCGAGCGCATCACGCGCGAGGACATGGTCGAGTACTTCCGCGTCCACTACGCGCCGGACAACTGCATCCTGGTCCTGGTCGGCGATTTCCAGGCCGCGGCGGCGCTCGACAGCATCCGCGCCTATTTCGGTCCCATCCCGCGCCAGCCGCGCCCGCCCGAGCCGCCCGACTCCGAGCCCGCGCAGCGCGGGGAGCGTCGCGTCGCGGTGCACTACCCGGCGCAGAACGTCACCTTCATGATCGGCTACAAGGCGCCGGCGGCCAGGGACCCCGACCTGCCCGCGCTGCAGGTGCTGGGCTCGATCCTGGGCGACGGCGAGTCGTCGCGGCTCCACCAGGCGCTGGTCTACGACAAGCAGATCGCGCTATTCGCGGGCACCGATCTCCAGGGCAGCCTCGAGCCCACCCTGTTCCAGGTGTACGCGCAGCTGAAGCCGGGCCAGAGCGCGGCGGCGGGGCTGGCCGCGGTGGACGAGGTTCTCGATCGCCTGGTGCGCGAGGGGCCCACCGCGCGCGAGCTGCAGAAGGCCAAGAACCTGCTGGAGGCGGGCTACGTCCGCTCGCTCAAGACCAACAACGGCGTCGGCCAGCGGCTCGGCTACTACGAGCACGTCTACGGCGACTACCACGCGATGTTCGAGGTGGTGGATCGCTACCGCGCCGTGACCGCCGAGGACTGCCGGCGCGTGGCGAAGAAGTACTTCGATCCGCTGCAGCGCACCGTCTCCGAGCTGGTCCCCGAGAGCGACTCCGGGGCCGCGCCCTCCGCCGCGCCGTGAGCCGCCGACCCGTCATGAAAGGACGCTCCATGCACGCCCGAAGGCTCGCGCTGCTGGCGCTGCTCGCAGTACTGGAGGCCGCTCCGGCGGACGCGGCGCCGGTGCGACTGCCGCCCCACACCCGGACCACGCTCAAGAACGGCCTCACGGTGCTGGTGATGCCCACCCAGCGGCTGCCGCTGGTGGACTTCCGCCTGGTGGCGCGCGCGGGGGCGGTGAACGATCCGACCGGCAAGGAGGGCCTCGCCAGCCTCACCGCCGACCTGCTCACCCAGGGCGCCGCCGGGCGCAACGCGCAGCAGATCGCGGAGGACATCGCCTTCGTCGGCGGCACGCTCGGCGCGTCGGCCGGGGCCGAGCAGATCGTCGTCAGCTGCGAAGTGCTGCGCAAGGACTTCGACACCGGGCTCGAGCTGTTCCGCGACGTCATCGTCTCGCCGACCTTTCCCGCCGCGGAGTTCGACCGCAAGCGGGACGAGGCGCTCGGCGCCATCGCCAGCGACCGCGACGACCCCGGGACCGTGGCGAACAACGCGCTGCTGCCGTTCGTCTTCGGGGCCAGCCCGCTCGCGCACCCGGCCCTGGGCTGGGAGTCGGCGGTGAAGTCGCTGGTCCGCGAGGACGTGGTCGCGTTCCATCGCGAGCGACTCACGCCCGACAACTGCGTCCTCGCGGTGGTCGGCGACGTGGACGAGAAGCGCGCGATCGACGCGCTGCAGAAGGCGTTCGCGGCCTGGAAGAAGTCCGACCGGCCGGCGGGTAACGCCTACGGGCCGGTTCCGCGCGCGGGCACGCGCATGGTCGAGATCGTGAGCAAGCCCGAGGTGACGCAGACCCAGATCCGGCTCGCCTGCAGCGGTGTGCCGCGCAACCACCCGGACTTCTTCCCCATCACCGTCGCCAACACCATCCTCGGGGCGGGGTTCACCTCGCGGCTGGTGAACGAGATCCGGGTGAACCAGGGGCTCACCTACAGCATCTCGAGCCGCTTCACGATGTTTCGCAACGCCGGGATCTTCGGGATCAGCACGTTCACCAAGAACGAGACCCTGCGCAAGACGATCGACGAGACCATCGGCGTGGTGAAGCGCCTGCTCGAGGACGGCCCGAGCGTGGAGGAGCTGGACAAGGCCAGGCGCTATCTCACCGGGCTGTTCCCGCTGAGGCTGCAGGCGCCGGACGCGCTCGCGGCGCAGCTCCTGGACATCGAGTTCTACGGACTCGATCCCCGGTTCGTCGAGACCTACGCCGACAAGATCAACGCCGTCACCATGGCGGACTGCCGGCGCGCGCTCAAATCGTACTTCTGCACCGACCAGCTGCAGATCCTCGTGGTGTCGGACCCGGAAACCGCGAAGGCGGCGCTCGCGGGCCTGGGCGAGATCGAGGTGCGGCCGATCCCCTGAGCCGCAGCGCCGGCGCCCGGCGCTGTGCTACCGTCGCGCGCCATGAACCCTGGCGCGCCACCGGCCGACGAGCCTGCCCGCCCCGCGCCCGCGGAGGTCGCGAGCGGGGGCATGCCGCGCAACGTCGTGGCGCTGGGCTTCACCTCGCTGCTCACCGACGTCTCCAGCGAGATGATCCTGCCGGTGCTGCCGCTGTTCGTGACCGGCGTGCTGCGCGCGTCGGTGGCGAGCCTCGGCGTGATCGAGGGCGTGGCGGAGTGCACGTCGGCGCTGCTGCGCGTCGGCTCGGGTTGGCTCTCGGACCGCGTCGGCCGCCGCAAGCCGTTCATCCTTTTCGGCTACGGGCTGTCCACCGTGGCCAAGGCGACGCTCGCGGTCGCCGGCACCTGGCCCGCGGTGCTGGGCCTGCGCTTCGCCGACCGCGTCGGCAAGGGCCTGCGCAACCCGCCGCGCGACGCCCTGATCGCCGATTCCGTGCCGCGGGAGCGGATGGGCAACGCCTTCGGGCTCCATCGCGCGATGGACACGCTCGGCGCCGCGATCGGGCCGCTCGCCGCCTTCGCCATCCTCACCCTCCGCCCCGAGGCCTTCCGCCTCGTGTTCGCGGTCTCGGCGGTGCCCGCGGTGCTGGCGGTCGTCGTGCTCGCGCTCTTCGTGCGCGCCCCACGCCACCTGCGCGCGAGCTTCGGCACGGTTCACGCCGAGTGGCGCGCGCTGGGCGGGCCGTTCAAGCGCTTCCTGCTGGTCGACGGGTTCTTCCGCCTCGGCTTCAGCAGCCTCGCGTTCATCATCCTGCGCACGCGCGAGGCGGGCTTCAGCGACGCGCAGGTGCCGCTCGTCTACCTGGTCTACAATCTGGTGTTCGCGGCGCTGTCGTGGCCGATCGGACGGCTGTCGGACCGCATCGGGCGGCGCAGCCTGCTGCTCGGGGCCTACGTCCTCTACGCCGCGACCTACGCCCTGCTGGCCTGGCAGGCGACGCCGCTGGTGGTGATCGTCGGGCTCGCCGCGCTCGGGATCCACAGCGCGATGCTCGAGGGCCAGCAGCGCAGCCTGATCGCCGACCTGGTGCCGGCCGACCGGCGGGCCACCGCGTACGGCGTCTATTACACGGTCGTGGGCCTGGCGCTGCTGCCCGCCAGCATCGTGGCCGGCGTGCTGTGGGACCGCTTCGGCGCGCGCACGACGTTCGCGGTGGACGGCGCGCTCGCGCTGCTCGCGGCGGTGCTGTTCGTGGTGCTGCTGCCCGCGGCGGGCGAATGGAGGGATCGGCATGGCGCCCACGCTGGGTGAGGTCGGTGAATTCGAGGCGATCCGGCGTCTGACCCGGGGTCGCGCCGAGAACGCGGGCGTGGTGATCGGCGTCGGCGACGACGCCGCGGTGCTGAGCCCCACGGCCGGCTGCGAGTTGGTCGTCACCACGGATGCCTTCGTCGAGGGCCGGCACTACCTGGGCGAGTGGTTCACGCCGCGCCAGGTCGGCCGGCGCCTGGCGGCGGCCAACCTCAGCGACCTGGCGGCGATGGCCGCCATCCCGCGCTGGGCGGTCCATTCGATCGGGGCCCGCGCCGATCACGACCTCGACGCCCTGCTCGAGCGCGAGCACGGGCTCGCCGGCGCGTTGGAGGCGGAGGGCGCAGCGCTGGTCGGCGGCAATCTCACCGCGGTGGAGGGCCCGGAGTGGTCGAGCCTCGCCCTGCTCGGCGAGGTGGCCCGCGGCGGCGCGTGGACGCGCGCCGGGGCTCGCCCCGGAGACCTGATCGCGGTGACCGGCGCCCCGGGGCGCGCCGGCGGGGGACTGGCGCTGGCCCGCGCGGCGGGCGCCAAGGCGCGCGACAAGGCGTGGCGGGATCTGCTCGAGGCGTGGCTCGCGCCCCGGGCGCGCGCGGGTTTCGCCCGGGCGCTGGCGCCGCTCGACGCGGTGATGGCGGCGATCGACGTCTCGGACGGCTTCAGCGGCGATCTCGCGCACCTGTGCGAGCGCAGCGGCGTGGGCGCCGAGATCGACGCCGAATCCTGGCCCGAGGACCCGCTGCTGGCGCGCGCGGCCCGCACGCTCGGGCGACCGCTCGACGCCCTGCGCTTCGGGCCGAGCGACGACTACGAGTTGCTGCTGGCGATCGATCCTGCGGCGCGCGCGGCCTGCGCCGAGTTGGCGGCCGCGCGCGGCGTGCCGCTGGCGTTCGTCGGGCACTTCACCGAGGCGCCCGGCCTGCTGCTGCTGCGCGCCGCGAACGGCTCGACCCGGCCGCTGCCCGGCGCGGGCTTCGACCACTTCGGGCTCGTGGCGGCGGGGGACGAAGCGCCGGTGTCCGGATCGCTCGGGCGCCGGGGCAGGCCCAAGCGCACGAGCCGCCACCGCTGAGGAAGCGGAGGGAGCGGAGCACGGTCGAGCGCGCGCTGGTCGCCGGACGAGTAAGCTCCGCGCGAGCTGTCATCCGCCCTGCGCCTGGAAACTGAGACACGACAACCACCCCCGCGAACGAGGGTGGTCGCTGTCGACAGGCCGGTCTCCGCGGATCACCGGTAGAGCGTCTTGAGCCGCCCCCAGGACGAAGACAGCGCCGGCGTGGTGCAGCCGCCGTTGGTCCCCGGCGTCGGCAGCGCGATTTCCTGCCAGAGGCTCGCGCCGTGCTGGGCCACGGTGCCGCAGTATTCCATCGAGTGCCCGTCGGCAATCGGCGGCACGAACTGGCCCGGGGTCCAGAAGCTGCCGTTCACTGCGGCGGTCTGATTGGCTTGATCCCCCGCGCCCCATTGCACGAAATCGATCATCTGGTCGGCGCCGAACCCCGCCTGCGGGTAGGC
>MFFQ01000051.1 GCA_001780165.1 Candidatus Eisenbacteria bacterium RBG_16_71_46
CCTGGCCGAACATCGCCGCCTGCTGGTCGCCGGCGATGCCCGCGATCGGGATCCCATCGGGCAGGCCGAGGACGCCCCGGGTGCGGCCGAACTCGCCGCTCGAGGGCCGGATGGCGGGCAGCACGGCGCGCGGCACGCCGAAGCGCTCGAGCAGCGCGTCACTCCAGTCGCGCCGCCGGATGTCGTAGAGCAGCGTGCGCGAGGCGTTGGTGTGGTCGGTGGCGTGCGCCCGTCCCGCGGTGAGCTTCCACAGCAGCCAGCTGTCCACGGTGCCGAACGCGAGCGTTCCGCGGCGGGCCCGCGCGCGCAGTCCGCGATGGTGGCGGAGCATCCACTCGAGCTTGGTGCCGGAGAAGTAGGGGTCGAGCACCAGCCCGGTCGCGCGGCGGATCGCGGGCTCCACGCCCGCGCGGCGCAGCGCCGCGCAGCGCTCGCTGGTGCGGCGGTCCTGCCATACGATGGCGCGCGCCACCGGCCGCCCGCTCGTCCGCGACCACAGCAGCGTGGTCTCGCGCTGGTTGGTGATGCCGATCGCGGCGATCCGCGTCGCCGGCGCGCGGGCGTCGCGCAGCGCGCCGCGCAGCGCCGCACGCACGCTGGCCCAGATCTCCTCGCCGTCGTGCTCGACCCATCCCGGGCGCGGGAAGTGTTGGGGCAGCTCGGCGTAGCCGCGGCCACGCACCACGCCGCGGGCGTCGAGCAGCAGTGCGGTGGAGCCGGTGGTGCCCTGGTCGAGGGCGAGAACGAGCGGCTGGCTCATGCGTCCTCCCGCGCGCGGTCGAGCAGGGCGTCCTCCTCGAACAGCGCGCTCTCGTAGGCCTGGATCTCCTCGCGCCGGCGCTCATCGCTCCAGCCGAGTTTCTCTCCCATCACCCGCGCCACCACCGTCGCCGCCACGCGTCCGCGGTCGGGCGCCAGCCACAGCGCCGAGCGCCGGCGCAGCACGTCCTCGAGCCGGCGGGCGAACTCGCGCGCCACCGCGTGCTCCGCGATCGCGTCGGGCGCCCGCCCGGCGCCGAGCGGCATCGGCAGGGGCGCCTCCGGGTCGGCAAGCCGGTCGTCGCCGCGGCGCAGGCGGCGTGCGATCGGCGCGAGCGCGTCGCGGGCCATGACCCGGAACGTCGTGTACTTGCCGCCGATCACGGTGTAGATCGGGTGCTGCTCGAGGACGTGGTGCTCGCGCGAAGCCCGCCCGACCTCGGCCTGCGAGGCCACCAGCGGCCGCACTCCGGCGAACACCGCGAGCGGGGCGGTGCCCGCCACCCCGGGGAGCGCGCGCCGCAGCTCGGCGCGCAGGTAGCGCACTTCCTCGGGGCTCGCCCGCCAGGCGTCCGCGGGCGGGGGCGAGGACACCTCGACCTCGGTGGTCCCCACCAGGGCGCGGTCGGAGAACGGGACGACGAAGAATACCCGTCCGTCGGCGCGCGCGGTGAGCAGCAGCGCGTGACTGCGGGTGAGCGCCGGGTACACCAGGTGCACGCCGCGCGATGGGCGCAGCAGCGCCGGTGGCTCGGGGGCGCCGGGGGTGAGGGAGCGCGTCAGCATGGCCCGCACCGCGTCGGCCCACGGCCCCGCCGCCACGACCAGGGTGCGGGTGTGGAAGCTGCGCTCCCCGCCGCCGAGGCGGTCGCGGGCGAGCACCTCGAGCGTCGCGCCGCCGGGCCGGGCCCCCGTCACCTCGGTGTAGGTGTGGATCGCGGCGCCGTGGTCCGCGGCGTCGCGCGCGACGGCGATCCCGATGCGACCGTCGTCCATCACCACGTCCGAGTAGAGCCCGGCGCCGAGCAGCCCCTCGGGGGCGAGGTCGGGCTCGAGCGCCAGGGCCTCGCGGGGGCGCAACATGGCGTGCGGGGCGAGTCCGCGCCGCCCGGCGAGCCAGTCGTAGAGCTGAAGCCCGAGTCGCAGCTTCCACGGCGCCAACCGCCCGCCGCGGTAGAGCGGCACCAGGAAGCGGCGGGGCTGGACCAGCGCCGGGGCCATGCGCGAGACCGCGGCGCGCTCGCCCAGGGATTCGCCGACCAGTCCCAGGCGCAGGTGCTCGAGGTAGCGCAGCCCACCGTGCAGCATGTGGCTGGACACGCTGCTGGTGCCCGACATCAGATCGCCGCGATCGAGCAGCGCCACCCGAAATCCGTTGCGCGCCGCCAGTCGCGCCACGCCGGCGCCCGTGATGCCGCCGCCGATCACGAGCAGGTCGAGTTCGTCCATGGATCAGGAACCGGGCCGTTGGGCGGCGGCGTCCCGCAGGAGCCGCTCGAGATCCCCGAAGCGCGCGAGGTAGTCGCGGCGCGCGGCCTCGATCACCGCCCGCGCCTCGTCGGCTCCGTAGGTGCCGAGCAGCTCGCTGCGGCGCGATCCGGTGCCGGGCATGTCCTTGTAGGTGAGGAAGTAGTGCTTGAGGCGGTCCACCAGCACCGCGGGGCAGTCGCCGAGGTCCTGCCAGGTCTCGTAGGTGGGATCGCTCTCGAGCACGGCGATGATCTTGTCGTCCACGTCGTTGCCGTCGAGCATGCGCAGCCCGCCGATCGGGCGGGCCCGCACCAGCACCCCGCCGTGGTTGAGCGGTCGGTCGGTGAGTACGCACGCGTCGAGGGGATCCTGGTCGCCCCGCAGGCCGCTCGGCGTGCTGGCGCCCGACGCGCGCTCGGCGACCTCGCGGTCGCACAGCGTGCGCGGAACGAACCCGTAGGGCTCGGGGGAGAGGCTGGAGTAGCGCTGCGGGCGGTCGAGCTTGAGCAGGCCGCTCTCCTTGTCGATCTCGTACTTCACGGTGTCGGTGGACACCAGCTCGATGAACACGGTGACCACGGCCGGGGCGTCGGGCCCCGGCGACACGCCGTGCCAGGGATGCGACTGGAACAGCAGTCCCAGCAGCCGCCGCAGGGAATCGGCCGCGCGCGCGCTCATCGCGCGACGCCCCGGCTCAACGGCGCGCTCCGGCGACGCGAGCGGCGGCGGCCGGCGTGGCACGGGCGGGCGCGACCAACGGCTTCATCGGCATTCCCTCCGCGGGGTCGGGACGAGGCGTCATCTCAACGGCGCGGCGCAACCATAGCACCGCGCCCCGGCCTGCCAAGCGCGGCGCCCCGCCCGCGCCGACCGCCGGCCGGGCACGAACGCCGCGGACCGGCCGGCGCGCGCTCCGCGCGCCGGGGGCGGTTGCCGGAATCGGGCTCGCGTGGTATCGCTTCGCGCGCTTCCCGCATCGAGCGCGGAAGGCGCGCAACGGCCACCGCCATTCGAGGTCCACATGTTCTCGCTGTTCCCGAGGGAGGACGACTTCTACGCCTTGTTTTGCCGCCAGGCGGGGCTCGTTCGCCAGGGTTGCGATCAGCTGCACGACATGATGATGCACTTCGACGATCTCGAGAACCGATCCAAACGGCTCAAGGACATCGAGCATCAGGCGGACGTCGTCACCCACGATCTGTTCGAGCGCCTCAATCGCAGCTTCATCACTCCATTCGATCGCGAGGACATCCACGACCTCGCGAGCCAGCTCGACGACGTGCTCGACGGCGCCGAGGCGATCGGCAGCCGCATGCTGCTCTTCAAGATCCGGCGCACCACGCCCGAAGCGGTCGGACTCACTTCGATCCTCGCCCAGAGCGGCGCCCAGATCGAACAGGCGGTGGGTCATCTCAAGGACCTCAAGAAGCTCCAGCCGTTCACGGTCGAGATCAACCGGCTCGAGAACGAGGCGGACAGCCTCTCCCGCAAGGTGGTGGCCGAGTTGTTCTCGGGCGGCCACGAGGTGCTCGAGATCATGATCTGGAAGGAGATCTACGGCCGCCTCGAGAACGCCGCGGACAAGTGCGAGGACGTCGCCAACACGATCGAGGGGATCGTGCTCAAGAATCTCTAGCCCATGGCCCTGCCGCTGCAGGTCTGGGCGATCATCCTGGTCGCGCTGGTCTTCGATTTCACCAACGGGTTCCACGACGCGGCCAACTCCATCGCCACGGTGGTCAGCACCCGCGTGCTGTCGCCCAAGCTCGCGGTGCTGTGGGCCGCGTTCTTCAACTTCGTCGCCTTCCTGGCCTTCGGGGTGCACGTGGCTCGCACCATCGGCAAGGGCGTCGTCGATCCCGCGTCGGTGACGCCGATGGTGGTGCTCGCCGCGGTGCTGGGCGCGATCATCTGGAACCTCATCACCTGGTGGGCGGGACTTCCCACCTCGTCCTCCCACGCGCTGATCGGCGGGTTCGTCGGCGCGGCCCTGGTGTCGAGCGGCCCCGGCGCGATCGTCACCCAGGGGCTCATCAAGATCTCGCAGTTCATCGTGCTGGCGCCGCTGATCGGGCTGGCGGCGGGATTCACCGTCATGCTGGCGGTGACGTGGATCTTCCGTCGCGCGAGGCCCGCGCGGGTGGACGGCACATTCCGCCGGCTCCAGCTGCTCTCGGCCGCCGCGTACAGCCTCGGCCATGGCGGCAACGACGCGCAGAAGACCATGGGGATCATCACCGCGCTGCTCTACGCGACCGGGAGCCTCACCGGCGAGTTCCGCGTGCCGCTGTGGGTCGTGCTGGTCAGCCACGGCGCGATCGCGCTCGGCACGCTCGCCGGCGGCTGGCGGATCGTGCGCACCATGGGCATGCGCGTGACCAAGCTGCGCCCGGTGGGTGGCTTCTGCGCCGAGGCCGCCGGCGCGATGACCCTCTTCGGCGCCACCGCGGCGGGGATCCCCGTCTCCACCACGCACACCATTACCGGCGCGATCGTGGGCGTGGGGTCCATCCGCCGGCTCTCGGCGGTGAAGTGGGGGGTGGCAGGCCGCATCGTCTGGGCTTGGATCCTCACCATGCCGGCCGCGGCGTTGATCGCGGCGATCGTGCTGGGAGCGCTGAAGCTCGCAGGCCGCGCCTAGCGGCTCCGTCCGCAAACGCCCGTGGGCCGCGTTGCGTGGCCGGAGCGGGCCACCACGCTTGTCAGCGGGCCGCAGCGGGCGGGGACCGGAGCGCGGGCTCCGCAAGCGCGCAGGAGCCAGGGATGGCGGACGCGCCGAGGGCCAGCGCACGTGAGCGAGTCGCAGCGCGTGGGGGCTGGCGTCGCGCCCCACGTCCGAGAGCGGGCCGCAGCGGGCGGGGACCGGAGCGCGGGCTCCGCAGGCGCGCAGGAGCCAGGGATGGCGGGCGCGCCGAGGGCCAGCGCACGTGAGCGAGTCGCAGCGCGTGGGGGCTGGCGCCGCGCCCCACGTCCGAGAGCGGGCCGCAGCGGGCGGGGACCGGAGCGCGGGCCCCGCAGGCGCGCAGGAGCCAGGGATGGCGGGCGCGCCGAGGATAAGCGAGGTCCCGCCAGGAAGGCGGGACCGAGCGGCCCGCGCGCAGGTCCCCGCCCGCTGCGGCCCGCCGGGCACGAAGCACGACGGAAGCGCTGCCCGCGGGCGGCCATCGTGCTCAAGGCGGGGCGCATCCGTGCCGATCACCTACCGAACCGGCCGCCGCTCCATCCGTGCTCACCAGCCGTACTCCATGGTCGCTCCCCGCGGCGCCGATGCTGACCCGGTCTTCCGGGGGGAGATTCCCGATGTCGTCCTCGTCCCTGACCACGCTGGCGATGGTGGCGGTCGCCGTCCTGGTGATCGCCTCGGCGTGGAGAGTGTTCACCAAGGCCGGAGAGGCCGGCTGGAAGTCGCTGGTGCCGATCTATGGCGCCCTGGTCTACCTGCGCATCGTCGGAAGGCCGTGGTGGTGGCTGGTGTTGTTCTGCATCCCGGTCGTCAACCTCGTCCCCGCGATCGTTACCTGCTTCGACCTCGCGCGGGTGTTCGGCAAGAGCGTCAGCTTCGGCCTGGGGCTGCTTTTCCTCGGTCCGGTATTTCTGATGCTGCTCGCCTTCGGCGACGCGCGGTACCTGGGTCCGTCGCGGATGACGGTGCCGGTCATTCAGCGCGCCGCGTAAGCGGGCCGGTTGCGCGCGCCTCGGCCGATGCGGCCGGGGCGCTTCGCTGTCCCGCCGCGTGGCCCGGCGCGCGGCGCTCCCGCGGGCCGGCCGGGGCCCGCGCGGAATGCCGCGCCGCGCGCGGCGGATTTGCGGGCGTGGAGCCCCCGGAGTAGGCTTTCGCTGTGGTCCGGCCTGCGGAGAATGGGCTCCGCGGCTCCCCGCCCTGGCACCCATGACCCTGCGAACCGCGGCCGCACTGCTGCTCCTGGCCCTGGCGCTGCCGTGTGTTCCCGCGGCCGCCGCCCCGCTGAATGGGCGCGATCCCGCCGACGACATCTTCTACATGTACATGCCCATCGCCTGGAGGGATTCGAACGGCGATCCGCAGCGCTTCGGCGATTTCGGGGGCATGAAGGACGGGCTCGGCTACCTGCGCGACCTGGGCGTCACCGCGGTGTGGATGACCCCGATCTTCACCTCGCCCGCCTACCACGGCTACCAGCACATGCCCGCCGACCAGATCAATCCCTGGTTCGGCACCGAGGCGGGGTTTCTCGACTTCGTCAACACCGCCCACGCCGACAGCGTCAAGGTGTTCATCGACCTGGTGTGCTACGGCGTCTCGACCAACAGCGTGTACTTCCAAGACTCCTACCTGAACCCGGCGTCGCCCTACACCGACTACCTCGCCTACTACGACGCCCACACCGGGAATTCCAGCTACGACGGCAGCTCGTACACGAGCTGGAACGGCAGCAGCGTGGGGTTCGTACGCTGGAACCTGCTCCATCCGCCCGCGACGCAGCTCGTCACCGGATGGTCACGGCACTGGCTCGATCCCGACGGCGACGGCGATCCCGCCGAAGGCGTCGACGGCTACCGGCTGGATCACGTGCTGGCCTACGATACCTGGGGCTACACCATCGACTGGTGGCAAGACTGGAAGGCGGCGCTCCAGCAGGTCAACCCGAGCGCCTTCACCTTCGCCGAGCAGGCCGACTGGGGCTCGCACGGGCAGGACCTGCTCTCCGCGCACGACGCCGCCTTCACCAAGCCGTTCGAGTTCGCCGCGCGTGCCGCCCTGGGCTCGGAGTCGGCGGCCGGCCTCTACTCCGAAATGCGCTCGACGCTCGCCTCGCTGCCGCCCGGCGGGCTCTACCTGTGCACGCTGAGCGATCACGACGTGAACCGGCTGATGTCGGACATCGGCAACAACTGGGGCCGCGCCCGCGCGGCGGCGGCGATCCAGATGACGCAGCCCTTCCCGCCGGTTCTCTACTTCGGCGACGAGCTCGGCATGCGCGGCACCAAGGCCAACTACGGCAGCGACGCCAACGACATCCCATTCCGCGAGCCCTTCAAGTGGAAGGCGGTGGCGGGGCCGCCGATGTCCAACTACTTCGTGCTGAATTCGCAGGCCTACAACAACCGGGTCGAGCGCAATAACGACGGGCGCTCGGTCGAGGAGCAGCAGGGCGTCGCGGGCTCGCTGCTCGAGACCTACCGCAGCCTGATCTTCACGCGGCGGAATCACGTCGCGCTGCGCCGCGGCAGCTATGCCGAGATCCCCAACACCCGTACGGCGGTGTGGGCCTTTGCCCGTCACGCGGCGGGGCAGGAGACGCTGCTGGTCGCGATCAACCTCTCGGGTGCGGCGGTCAACACCGCGCTCGATTTGTCGAACTTCGACGTCACGGACGGACGCTCCGTGGTGCGCGACGTGCAGAGTGGCGCGCAGCTCGCGGACCTCACCACCGCCAACCGCTCAGCCTATCCCCTGAGTCTGCCCGCCTACGGCTGGGCGATCCTCAACGCGGCGGTGACGCCGGTGCCGGCGCCGCCCACGACCGGCGTGGACGGGCGCGACATTCCCGAGGACTTCGCCGCGGGCACGCTGGTCGCGACCCAGACCAACGGTACCGGGCTCGGCGACAACGTCAACGAGCTGGACCAGATGTTCGTTCTCCCCGACAGCGCCGGGCTCCACCTCGGGATCACCGGAAACCTCGGTACCTACGGCACCGCCCTCGCGCTGTTCTTCGACACCGCTCCCGGCGGGCAAAACACGCTCGAGACCGCCGCCTTCCCCGAGCCCCCGACCGGCCTGCCCGAGCTGAACGGGCTCGTGCTCGACCAGGGCTTCGAGCCCGACCTCGCGCTGTGGGTGAACGGCTATGGCGCGACCCTCTACGTCGACCGCTACCCCCTGATCCTCGGTGGAGGAGGGACCAAGCGTTACGTCGGATCGACCCTCTTGAACCTGGGCACCGGGGACCTGTCGGGTGGCGACAATCCCAACGGCCTCCGGGCGGCCTGCGACATCACCAATCTCGCCGGCGTCACCGCCACCAGCGCCGCGGGGGCGGCGACCGCGACCAGCGGCTTCGAGGCGTTCCTGCCGTGGGCCGATCTCCTGATGAGCGGGCCCGGCGCGCCGATTCGGGTGCTGGCGGTGATCGTGCAAGCCAACGGCTCGGTCGGGAACCAGTTCCTGCCGGGCCTCGCCGCGGGAACGCCCAACCTCGGTCCCGTGCCGCTGAGCCTGAGGGACGTGCCGGGCGACCAGTTCGCGATCGTCTCCACCACGACGGTGGCCGCGGTCGCGCCGGAGCGTCCCGCGCGCGCGGGGCTCACGCTTTCGCCCAATCCCTTCCGCGACGCCACCTGGTTGCGTTTCGCGCTCGCGCGTGCCGCGCAGGTGCGGGTGGAGATCTTCGATCCCGCCGGGCGCCGCGTGCGGGACCTCGGCGCGCGGTTCCTCGACGCGGGGCCCCACGCCATCGCGTGGGATGGGCGGGACGACGGCGGTCGCGGGACCGGGCCGGGGCTCTACTTCGCGCGCGTCGGTACCGCGGAGCGGACGCTCGACGCCAAGGTGCTGCGGCTGCGATAGAACGCCGCGGCGCGGCGGCAGCGGCCCGATCGTGGGTCGGCCGCCCTCACCAAGCCAACTTGACGAGGATCAGGTCACTCGTTGACCGCCGTCAATGACTCCGGGGCAGGTGCCCCGCTAGCCCAACTTCCGCAGTTGGT
>MFFQ01000052.1:0-2007 GCA_001780165.1 Candidatus Eisenbacteria bacterium RBG_16_71_46
TCCTGTACTGCGGTTGCTGCCCGTGGGCCGATTGCCCAAACGTGGGCCCGGCTCTTCACGCGGCGCAAGAGCTGCGGTCTGGGAACGTGCGGGTGCTCTACGTCGCGAAGAACCTGCAGCACGACTGGGTTGAGAAGGGGTTGTCCGTTAGCCAGGGCGACCAGTAGCCGCAGCGCCCTTCGCGCCCGCAAGCGCTGAGAAGAACAACTCACGCAGGATGTCCTCGCCAAATCTCTCTCCGGTATGCGAGGGCACACAGTTCAAGCTCCGACTTTGGCTACCCCCTCAATGTCCTAACGCGCCCGCCCCTGTCCGCTCGTGTCCCTCAAGCAGCGCTCGCCCCGAGAGGATCTAACCCCTCGGGGCGAGCGCTAGTTAGTTGTCGCGGACGTTGTTGCGATGGGCGGCGCGTGAGTCGATGAAAGATGGCTCGGCTGGATTTGCAGACCCTCGCCTTACCACTTGGCTATGCCGCCGTCACTTTCTTGCGGCGCAGAGAGTTATACCCGCCGAGACAATTCTTGGTAACACGCGGCGCAGCAGCCTGTTAGGGTGACGTTGGGTCCATTCGTGTGTCCGTTGTTTTGGCTTGTCCGCGCGATCAGGACAAGCTAGATTGTCGGACATGAAGATCAACGCCGAGGAAGAATACGGGCCCTACCTAGCTCGACTGGGTGCCCTCCCCTTCGTGGATGAGGTCCGCGTTGAAAGACTCGTGCCCCGCCGGGCAGACGCCCGGCGAGGGGCCGCCACTTGGGATGCGCTCCTCGATGTGCGCGTCGCTGGCCGACGACACCATTTCTTCGCCGAATACAAGCGTGCACCTCGCTTGAACTTCGCCGTCGTCGACGCACTCCTCGGGAGGTTGCAGGGACGTCCAGGAGATCGATGGATCCTCCTGACCCCTTACGTCACACCGCAGATTGCAGCCCACCTCCAGGCACGCGGAGTCAACTACGTCGACCGGGCGGGCAACTGCCATCTCGTGGTGGACAAAGGCCACATCGCGATCATCGAGGGGCGCCGTCTCCCTCCTCAGCCCGTGGAGGCGCGGGCAACCGGCCCCGGGCGCTACAGGGTGCTCTTTGCACTTCTTGCACGCCCAGACACGATCCGGATGACCGTGAGGGACATTGCCGGGAAGGCGGGAGTTGGCAAGACCGTCGCGGCTCTCACTCTCCAACACCTCGAACGAGAAGGGCTCATCGCGCAGGCGCAGACCAACACATTCCTCGTGAAGCCAAAGGAACTCCTGGACCGTTGGCTAACGGGGTACCTGGAAATCTTGAGGCCGCGGCTCCTGATCGGATATTACAGAGCTGCGGAGAAGAATCCGGAGGAGCTCGAGCAGCGGATTGAGCGAGCCTTGGAGCGCCCTGGCGAGACGCATCGAGACATCCACCGAACTGAGGATTGGGCCGGGGGCGAGAGAACGTGGGCGTGGGGAGGCACTACGGCTGCGTTTCGGCTCACGGGGCACTACAGAGGCGAGCAGACAGTTCTGCACATGGACGATCCTCCGGCAGATTTCACTCGGCGTCTCCAATTGCTTCCGGCGCGCACTGGAGAGGTAGCCATTCTTGCAGTACCCGGCCCGCTAGCCTATGAAGGCGCAGTTCCCAGGACTGTCCATCCACTTCTTGTCTATGCCGAACTCCTTGCCGGACGTGACGACCGCGCTCGAGAGGCCGCGGCCGAGGTGCGCACACGGTTCTTGCGGTACCTGGAATGACGACGCTCCCCGAAAGCCAGATCGAAGCCCTCCGGCAATTGAAGGGTCTGTGGCCTCAAGCGAAAGTATCGTTGATCGGCGCTTCTGCGTTGACTTGCCTCCTGCCTGGCTTCCACCGACGGACGTATGATCTCGATGTGACGGTGGCAATCTCCGTGGACGCATTGTTTTCTGAGCTTCGAAAGCTCGTGGGCTGGAAGCAAGACCCACAACTTGAGCACAGATGGCTTACGCCGGCGGGACTGAAAGTGGACCTCATCCCCGCCGGAGACGAG
>MFFQ01000052.1:2018-13598 GCA_001780165.1 Candidatus Eisenbacteria bacterium RBG_16_71_46
CTCTTGCAGGCCGGGAAGATCGTCTGGAAGAGCGGACAGGAGATGAGTCTCCTGGGATTCCGCCACGCGTTCACGAGCGTTTCTCAACTGGATCTCGCACCTGGTATCCACATTTACGTTGCCTCCGTCCCTGTCATCGCGCTCCTGAAGATGGCCGCTTACCAGGAGCGGCCGCATGACCGTCGCAAGGATCTTGGGGACATAGCTATTGCGCTGGAGGACTATGTCTCAGACGATGATCCACGACGCTTTTCGAACGAGGTATTCGAGGCGGGGATTCGCTACGAAGAAGTCAGCCCCTTCTTGCTGGGACGCGACCTCGCTGGATTGATCGACGAAGTCGAGAGTCGTTCGGTGACAAGATTCATCTCGCTTGCAATGGGGCAAGGTGACGGTGGGATGACGCAGGCCGTGATGCTCCAGGAAGCACCCATCCCCTCCTGGCGAGAGCACCCCGATGAATCCAACGCGGCGTTGAAGGCGTTCGAGCGAGGGCTCACGAGACGCTAGGAACTCCGAGCGCTCGCACGACTACTGGCTACGGTCGACCGGTTCCGCGGCGCCTCGGCGACGGCCGGGGCTTCTGATCGCGCGCGCGGGGAATGGGCCGTTGCCGAGATTCCCCCCAACTGGCTACGGCGCTGGCTACGGTCAGATTGGCTAATGCCTCACATCCGTGGCCACCGTTGGCCACCGATGCAACGACCCAGACTGGTGGGGATTTCGTCGTCGAACCTTACGGAGCAGCAGATTCACGTGACCGGGCGGGAGTCGTTGCAAGGAGTTGGTTGAGAGCTTCCGGAGCAACGGGCTTGACGAGATGGGCATCGAAGCCTGCCGCTTGCGTACGAATCCTTTCGTCCGCCTGCCCCCAACCGGAGAGCGCAACCAGAATCATCTGCTTGCCCCAGGGATGCTCGCGAATGCGCCGAGCCACTTCGTAGCCGCTGACCTTCGGCATCCCGAGGTCGAGGAGCACCACGTCGGGCCGGACTTGCTGGGCGAGGGCAATTGCTGCCTCCCCGTCGAGTGCTTTGTGAACGTCGTGCCCAGCGATCTGAAGCAGAACCGCCAGGCTCTCGACCGCATCCTGGTTGTCGTCCACCACCAGAATGCGGCGCGGCGCGGCGGCTGGTCCTGACACGGGACCCGTGGCCGGCGCCGGCGCCGCAGTGGTCACGACCGGTAGCGTCACGATGAACTCGCTGCCGCGTCCAATCCCCTCGCTTCGGGCCTCGATGCTCCCACCGTGAAGCGTGACAATCTGGCGAACCAGGGTAAGCCCGATGCCGAGGCCTCCTTCCCGCTCACCAGAACGATCCACTTGCGCGAAGAGATCGAAGATGTCCGTGAGCTTGTCGGGCGGGATGCCGATGCCGTTGTCTCTGACGGAAAGCACCAGAGTGCAATCGCTCACCATGGCCGTGAGTTCAATCTTCCCACCCGAGGGGGTGTACTTCGCCGCGTTATTGATCAGGTTCCAGAGCACCTGGATCAGGCGGGCCCGATCCGCAACCAACTCGGTAGGTTCAGTCGGAAGGCCCACTCGCAGGCTGACTCCTCGTTCCTGCAGCTCTTCATGGCAGGCATCCACCGAGGCATCAACGACGTCTGAGACCGTGACGCGCTCTTGACGCATTTCCAGCGCACCGCGCGAGATGCGGGACACATCGAGCAGGTCGTCAAGGAGGCGGGCCAGTTGCTCCGTCTGTCGTTCGATCATTTCAATGGGGGTCCTGAGCTCAGGGTCCTGGGGCCCTTTGAGCTTCAGGATACGGGCCGCATTGCGAATCGGGCCCAGGGGGTTGCGCAATTCGTGGGCGAGAATGGCGACGAACTCGTTCTTACGACGGTCTGCTTCGCGCAAGGCTTCCTGCGCACCCTGCAACTCGACATATCGCTTTTGCTCGGTCAGATCGGTCATGACCAGGCACATGCCGAGCGGGCCTTCACGCAATGCGCTGACGCCGAGGTATGCCGGCACCAGCGTGCCGTCGCCCCGCTGCAGGGTGACCTCTGCTCGAACCTCGGCGGCCTGCACGTCGCGCAACAGGGACTCGAAGGTGGCCCGGCTCTCGACGGCAAGGAAGTCGTAGATCGACTTGCCGACCAGCGTCTCGAGAGACCGCCCGAGCAGGCTGGCGAAGCGGCGGTTGCCGTGCAGGATGATCCCGTCGGTCGTGAACGATGCGGCGCCCAGGGGCATCTGCTCGACCAGCAGTTGATAGGGCTTGTTGGCGGTGTCCAGTGTGTAGACTTGCTCGCGGTCGGTCTCGACGAGGATGGCGTCTACTTCGCCCGCGCGCAGCGCACGGAGCGTGTCTTCGGCCTCCGCCAGCAGGTGGCGCAGGCGCTGGTTCTCCAGCAGCAGTTGGTCGATGGTCTGGGCGGTCATGGCCGGACCTAGGAGGCTGTCAGACGATCAAATCATCGGCGTGTCGGGCAAGCCCGACTACGATTTGGACGATCGCAGCTGCAACCCAACGAGGGTGCGCTCGGTGTTGGACAGGTCGCCGATCACCTTGCGGATCGGGGGTGGCAACTTGCGGACCAAAGTCGGGATCGCGACGATCTGGTCGCCCTTGGCCAGCTTCGGATGGACCAGCAGGTCCACCACTTCGATACGGTACTTGCCGGGCAGGTGCTCCTCGCACAGCCGGGTGAGGTTCTCCAACGCGGCCACGGATCTGGCCGTCTTGCCGGCGACGTACAGGCGCAACTCCCAGAGCTTCGGGTCCGCCGCCGCAGCGCCGGCCAAGGACTTCAAGGCCTGCTGCTGGCTCCGGTCATGCTTCATTTGCGTCCTCCCCGAATCGCCATCCTGCGAGCACCGTTCCGTGCGACTCCTGCCGGCTCATCGGCCTTGCGGCTGCGGGCCAGCTTCTGCCGACCCTCTGCCAAGCGACCGGCGGCGGCCCGGTCCTGGGCGATGATCAGCTTCAGTTCTTCTTCCTCCGCCGCGAACTGGGCGCGCTGCAAGGTGATCCCGGCGTCCAGGGCGCGGCGCTTGTGCTCCAGATGGCGTTGGCGACGCTCGATCTCCTCCTGCCGGCTGAGTGACGCGGCCTGCTCACGCGCCTCCTGGGCCATGCGCATGGATCCGGTGAGCACTCCTTCCGGCCCGACGTACACGTCCCGGAGCTCGACGCCATGATTGGTCAGAAGGAACTCGCGGATCTGGTTGGAGTGTGCCATGCCGCGTGACTTGAGGATATACATGGCGCGGTTGCGCTCGCCGCCCAGCTCGATGTCGCGCAAGAGGAGCCAGGTGTCGATGACCGATGAAATGCCGACTTCGCTTTGCTCCTGGACGCTGCCTCCGTAGGTCAAACTCGCGAAGAGCGCGGTGGTCTGCCGGGCCTTGAGAAAGTCGATGAGACGCACGAGCATGCTTTCGGCCTCCGCCTGGGTACCCGACTTGAGGAAGTTGGTGATGGGGTCGACGACCACGGCGCGGGGCTCGAATTCGCTCACGAGCTTGTGAAGCGCGGCCAGGTGCGTCTCAAGACCGTAGGCCGTGGGCCGCGTGGCGTGGAGGCGAAGCACGCCTTTCTTCAGCCAGGGCATCAGGTCGAGGCCAATGGAACGCATGTTGCGGACCAACTGGCTCTCGGACTCCTCGAAGGCGAAGTAGAGGCAGCGCTCGTTGCGCCGGCAGGTGGCATCGGCGAAATGAGCCGCAAGGCTCGTCTTGCCGGTGCCTGCGGTTCCCGAGATCAGCACGCTGCTGCCCCGGTAGAGCCCCGCGCCGCCGAGCATGGCGTCGAGTCGGGGAACACCCGTGGAGATCCGCTCCTCCGAGGCTTCGTGCCGCAGACCGAGCGAGGTGATGGGCAGGACCGAGATACCGTCCTCATCGATCAGGAACGGGTACTCGTTCGTGCCGTGGACCGTGCCGCGGTACTTGACGATGCGCAGCCGGCGCGTCGACAGCTGCTCGGTGACTCGGTGGTCGAGCACGATGACGCAGTCGGAAACGTACTCCTCCAGGCCGTGGCGGGTGAGCGTGCCATCGCCGCGCTCGCCGGTGATGACCGCCGTGACCTTCTTATCCTTGAGCCAGCGGAACAGTCGGCGCAGCTCGGAGCGCAGGACGGCGGAATTGGCAAAGCCCCCGAAGAGACTCTCGATCGTATCGAGCACGACGCGCTTGGCGCCGATCGAGTCGATGGCCTGACCCAGGCGGATGAACAAACCCTCGAGATCGTATTCGCCCGTCTCCTCGATCTCGCTCCGCTCGACGTGGACGTAGTCGATCAGCAGCTTCTTCCGGGCGACGAGATCCTCAAGATCGAAGCCGAGGGAGCGAACGTTCTGGGCCAGTTCCTCGGCGGTCTCCTCGAAGGCCAGGAACACGCCGGGCTCCCCGAGTTGGGTCGCGCCTCGGACCAGGAACTCCACCGCGAAGAGGGTCTTGCCGCAGCCCGCCCTGCCGCTGACGAGCGTGGGTCGGCCGCGCGGCAGGCCGCCTCCGGTGACTTCGTCGAGTCCCGCGATGCCGGTCGTAGCCTTGGGGAGCGAACGGTTATGGCTCACTTGGGTCTTGCTCATGTCTGGCGAACTCCATGGCGGAGGAAGCCGCTCGGAAGCCACATTACCCTAGCACGGAACGGTGGCGCGACCCCGCGTGGGCTTCTCGAGGACGGACCCAGGACCTCGCCCGCTGCCCTCAAGTTGGGCGCGGCCGGGCTGGGTCATCGGAAACGTAGCAACTCCGGGGCCATCTGCTACCCGTCCCGGGCGATCTGGCTCAATGCCATGTGGGCGCGAGTGATGGGGAGCGGTCCGAGGCTATTCTTCACGTCATGGCACTTCGGTTTCGGCTGAGCCGTGGAAGAATCGCGCATCCACAAATGTTAGGCTTTTCAAGATCGGACTTGGATTTGTGCTTGCCCCGCAGACAGGTTGCCTACGCAGCCCGAGCGCGGCGTCCTCTCCGCACGAAGGCTGCCCGGCCGACCTCGCCGAGCGTCGAGTGCCGTGGGATCGCCACGAGCGCGGAGGCGGACGGATCGGGCGCAGTGGCCACCTCGCCCCTCGCCCCCACCTGCTACAACTTGCTAAGGTCTCAACTTCCTCACGAGGGCTCTCGTGTCCCCTCGTATCCCCTCAAGGGACATCGCCCAGCGACTTATCCTCGCTGGGGCGATTGGCTATCGGTCTGGGGCGATATCGATCGCGGCCTCGGCGCTGAAAAACATGGCGCCGAAATTCGCAGACCCTCGCCTTACCACTTGGGCTTGCCGCCTGCCACTTTCTTGTGCGGCAGAGACTTATAGCGCATTTCCAGGCGCGAGACCAGCGGGGCGAGGGTCCGATGGACCATCACCCTCGGTACCGGGCCATGTCGCCCTACCGTGGTCCCGCGATTGGGTTGCGCTTCATCCGCTTCGCGGGCTTGAATGGTCGGCGGCTAGGGTGTCGGCCGCCCAGTAACTTCTTGGCCCGAGCCCCGGCCGCAGCAACCCGCGGGTGGTCGTCGACCACGCGAAGATGTCCGATGCGGCGCGAATGCGGTGGCCGCGGCACAATCACGATCTTGACGTCCTGACCAAGCGCGTTGAGGAAACGAAAGAGCCGGTCGGAAGAGAAGCCGCGAAGCCGCCCGCGCACCAAATCCGAGACACTCGGCTGGTCAATGCCGAGGATCTCGGCTGCCTTCGCTTGTGTCAGCCCTCGCTTCTCGATGATCACCGCGATCCGGACAGCGATCTCGGACTTGACGAGCAACTCAGCGCTCGGTGCAAGTCCGATGTCCTCGAAGACGTTCCCGCTGCTCCGCTCGACGGTGATGTCGGCCTTGAGCACTCGCCTATGCGCCCGATTTGCTCCAACTCGCATGATCCTGCTCGGCTCGTCTGAGCCGCTCCTTGATGAGATCCAGGTCCTTCTGGAGTGTCTTGATGCCCTGCTTCGACTTCTTCTGAAAGGCGTGAAGCACGTAGACTGCGTCGGCGAACTTCACGGTGTAAACGGCCCGGTAGGCGTCGCTGTCGAAGTCCTCAACGAGTTCGAGTACGCCCGCTCCTCCGAATCCCCTGAGCGGCTTCGCGTCCTCGTGCTTCCCTCCCAGCTGAGCGATGAACAGCGCATGACCGATGACGTCCTTCACCGCCGCCGGGAACTCTCTCAGGTCTTTTCTCGAGGACCCGACCCAGAATAGCGGCTTCGTCGGCTGCTTCCTGGTGATTATGGCTCTTTTGCCATATCGGCGCAAGGGCATCCTTTCTTGAGATGAATTCCGGCGGGAGCGCATGGTCGGCCCGGAGGAGCCACGAGCGCAGTGTCGCGCCGAGGTTCGAGGTTCCGCGTTTGCAGACCCTCGCCTTACGACTTGGGCTTGCCGCCATCCACCGTTCTGCGGGGCAGAGAGTCATAGCGCAGTGCCGGGCTCCTCGCCAGGCGGCGCGCTCCTCATCAGCTCCTCCATGGGCGATGGGGGGACATCCTTGGAGGCCTTGCGGACCTGGGCGGGCGTCTCCGGCCACTCGAAGGGCAACTCGACCTGGCTGCCCGGCCCGGTTGCGCTCGCGAGCAGCTCCAACATCGCGCGCAGAACCGCACGCTGGCGGTCGGCATCGTGCGGCCGGCCGAAGGGCTGCCCCATCGGGTGGCTGATGCCGACGAGCCGGGGCACTCCGGCGGCGCGGGTCAGGTCGGGAATCATCGAGAGCGCCACCGTGGCGAAACCGCCCGCCTCGAGAACCCGCTGAGCCAGTCCCACGGACCGGCAGCAGAACGGTCAAGCGGGTGCCAGCGCCACCGCATCGACGTGCTCGGCGCGCATGCGCTCGGCGATGGCCGGCACCGTCTGTTCGAGCAGTTCCCGGGGCTCGAGGATGTAGCCCATGAGGGAGTAGTGGGTGGGCGCGGGGCGCCCGACGACGCCCTCCCCGACCAGCTCGGCCAGGCGGCGCATCGGCAGCACGACGTCGAGATCGGCCTCGCCGAAGCGCCTATCGATGTGCAGGTGATGGAGTCGCACGTCCTTCTCGGTCATGCCGAGAGGAATCGCGCGGAAGCTCGGGTCGCCCCACCAGGGGTTGCGCCGCTCGCCGTCCTGGTCGAATGGCCGGTCGTCATTGCACGCGATGCCGGCCGTCGAGATGAGGGCCACGGTGCACTCGCGCAGCGGCTTCGCGAGCGGCGTAAAGGGGATCAGGCCGGGCTCCAGCCGCGCGGCCCATGCCCTCATGATCTGTCGCGAAATCGAGGAAGCGGTACGAATCGATGGCCATCAACTCGACCTCGACCGGTCGATGGACCGGACAAGACTGCTTTCCGGGCGAGCGGCGGGATCAACCTCGCGGGAACTCTAGCAGGAGTTCGAGTGAAGTCTAGAATGACGTCGGCCGGGTTTTCGGACAGATCCGAGCGAGAGTGCCGCCGCTACTCGGGCCTCCACTCCGGCAGCCGTCCCGGCGTCCACGGCGCACCGGCCGCCTCGGCCTCGGACTCCAGCGTCACCACATCGGTCGTGATCAGCGTCCGCAGCTTGGCGAGCGTCTCGCCGAACTGCGCGGCCGCGATTTCGTAGTCGCGGCGGCAGGTCTCGGGGGTCTCGGCGGTCGAGCGCCAGTGGTTGTCGACGATCCCCTCCACGCGCTCGCGGATGCTGGGCGGCGTGGGCTCGTTGCGTTTCGAACGGACCGGGTCGCCGGTCAGGTCCACCTGCAGGTCCTTGAGGCGCTGCTCGAGGGATCGCGCCCGGTCGGCGAGCTCGGGACTGGCGCCGGGGGTCTCGTCGAGCGCGCGCTTGACGTGCGCGAGCCGGTCCTGGGCCTCCTGCGCGGCGCGGATCGTGCCCAGCACGGCGCGCTGGAGCCGCGCGGTCTTGCGCTGGAACGCGAGCACCGCGGCGCGGTCCCGCGCGGGCAGCGTGGCGTTCGCGAGCGGCACGGCCTCGAAGCGCACGGGCTGGCCGAGCGGCGTCACCTTGCCGTCCACGCGCCTCGCCAGCGACACCGTGTAGGCGCCGGGCGCCGCCAGGGGGCCGGCGGGCGGCTCGTCCCATGGGTTCAGCTCCGCGGGCGGCTTGAGGCTCACGGGCTCGAACGAGGGGTAGTGCAGGTCCCACGCCACGCGCGTGAACCCGGCGCCCACGGGTCCTGTGATCCGCCGCACGACGTTGCCGTCCTCGTCGGTCACGGTGAGCAGCATCGCGGGCTCCTCCTCGCGGTCCTCGGCCTCGAGGCTGTCCCACGGGGGGTAGAACACATCCCCACCCTTCTTGATGATCGCCTTCTCGCGTTCCTGGCGCTGCTCCTTCAGGGTCTTGATCTCGTCCCGCAGGTAGTAGGTGAAGACGGCGCCGAAGGGCGGATTGGGCGCGGTGAAGAAGGCGTGGCCCTGGTCGGCCTTCTCGCGCCCTCCCATCGGATTCGAGGGCACGTACATGAGCGCGGGCTTGACGGGGAACAGCGCCGCCTCCCGGGCGAGCATCGCGCTGGAGAGCTTCCGCAGCGGCGAGTAGTCGTCGAGGATGTAGAACCCGCGGCCGAAGGTGGCGACCACCAGGTCGTCCTCGCGCTGCTGGATCGCGAGGTCGCGCACCTGGATGGTGGGGATACCGCCCTGGAGCCGGATCCAGTGCTCGCCGCCGTCCACGGTGAAATACACGCCGAACTCGGTGCCGGCGAAGAGCAGGTCGGGATCCACGTGATCCTCGACCAGGCAGTAGACCGAGCCGCGCGCGGGCAGATCGCCCGCGACCGACGTCCAGCTCCGCCCGCGGTCGGCGCTTCTCAGCAGGTACGGCTTGAAGTCGCCGTTTTTGTGATTGTCGAACGCGGCATAGACGACGCCGGCCTCGTGCTGCGACGGCACCAGGCGCGAGACGTAGGTCATCTCGGGGACACCCGGGAACTTTTCGATCCGCCGCCAGTGCCCGCCGCCGTCCTCGCTCGCCTGGATCAGCCCATCGTCGGTGCCGGCGTAGAGCAGGCCCTCCTGCTTGGGGGATTCGGCGAGGGCGATAATGCTGCCGAAGAACGAGGTCGAGGCGTTCTTGGCCACGGCGTCCACGCTCCACACGCGGCCGGCGATCTTGAGCCGGTTGCGGTCGATCTGCCGCGTGAGGTCGGAGCTCACCGCCCGCCACGAATCGCCGCGGTCGTCGCTGCGCCACAGGCGCTGCGAGGCCACGTAGAGCCGGGTGTGGGCGTGGGGACTGATCAGCAGCGGCGCGTCCCAGTTCCAGCGCGAGGGCGGCTCGCCGGGCCCGATCTGGGGCTGGATGCCGACGCGCTCGCCGCTCCGGCGGTCGTAGCGCACCAGGCCGGCGTGCTGCGACTCGGAGTAGACGATGTTGGGATCCTCGGGATCGACCTGGCTGTAGAAGCCGTCGCCGCCCACGGTGATGAACCAGTCCGAGTTGCGGATCCCGTGCCGGTTCGTCGTGCGCGAGGGGCCACCCTGGGTGTTGTTGTCCTGGGTGCCGCCGTAGACGAAGTAGAACGGCAGCGACTGGTCCACGCACAGGCGGTAGAATTGCGTGATCGGGAGGTTGTCGGTGAATCTCCAGGTCGCGCCGCGGTCGAAGCTCTCGTAGAGGCCGCCGTCGCAGCCGGCGATCAGGTGGTCGGTGTCGTCGGGGTCGATCCACAGCGCGTGGTCGTCCACGTGCTTGTACTGCACCCCCACCCGGCGCCAGGTCTTGCCGCCGTCGTAGGTGACCTGCATGAAGGTGTCCATCGAGTAAACCCGGTCCACGCTCACGGGGTCGCACACCAGCTCCTGGTAGTACTGCGGGCTGCTCGGGTGGTAGTCGCCCATCTTCTCCCAGTTGGCGCCCGCGTCGCGCGAGCGGAAGACGCCGCCGGCCTTGCCGCTGGCCTCGACCAGCGCGTAGATCACGTCGGGGTCGGCTGGCGAGAGGGCGATGCCGATGCGCCCCATCTCCTCCTTGGGGAGCCCGTTCGAGAGCTTCTGCCAGGTCTTGCCGCCGTCGGTGCTCTTGTGGAGGCCCGAGCCCGGCCCCCCGTCGATCAGCGTCCACACCCGGCGGTGCCGCTCGTAGGCGGCGGCGTACACCACGTCGGGATCGCGCGGGTCGAGGGCGACATCGGTCACGCCGGTGCGGTCGTCGATGTGGAGGACGCGGCTCCAGGTCTTGCCGCCGTCGGCGGTCTTGTAGAGTCCTCGCTCGCCGCCCATCGTCCACAGCGGGCCCTGCGCCGCGACGTACACCACGTCGGGGTCGCGCGGATCGATGACGATCTTGCCGATGTGCTCCGAGCCCTTGAGCCCGACGTTGGTCCAGTGCTTCCCGCCGTCCACGGACCGGTAGACGCCGTCGCCGTAGGCCACGCTGCGCTGGCTGTTGTTCTCGCCGGTGCCGACCCAGACGGTGAGCGGATGCTTGGGGTCGATCGCCACGCAGCCGATCGAGAACGAGCCCTGGTCGTCGAAGATCGGCTCCCAGGTCGTGCCGGCGTTGGTGGTCTTCCACAGGTTGCCCGAGGCGGCCGCCACGTACCAGGTGAAGCGGTCGCCGGGATGAATCGCGATGTCGATGATCCGCCCGGACTTGACGGCCGGGCCGATGCCGCGGAACGCGAGACCCTTGAAGCGCGAGGCCTTGAACAACGTATCGGCGCCGGACCTGGCCGCGGGCGAGGCGGGCCGGCCGTGGGCCGACGGCGCCGGGTGCGAGAGCAGCAGCATCACGGTCAATGGGATCAGCAGGCGTTTCATGGCGTGAGTTCTCCGTCGAGAGTCGGGCGATCGCCGCACCACGAGCAGTCCAGGGGGCCGCGGAGAGCGACGGAACTATGAGCCCGACGGTGCCCCCTTGTCGAGGCGGTGGTGCGGTTCGTCCCCGGGAGGTCGCTCGGGCCGGTCGTGAAGTGGCTGCCGGAGATGGCGCGGGTCGCCGCGACGGAGATCGGCGTTGGCTCGCGGACGCGAAACGGCGTAGTCTCGCGCACGGTGACGTTCTTGTCGCGGCGAGTTGGCAGCGCCCCTCCGTCAGGCTTCGCCTCGAGACAAGCGCGTACGATCCCCGACGAACTTCAAGAGGAGGAATCGAGCATGGCCACTCGGCAGAAGCCCAAGCGAACGGTGCGCCGGAGCGTCAAGAAGGCTGCGGCGAAGCATCCCAGACGGCGGGCCGCTTCGAAACCCAGGGCCGCCGCGAGCGCGCCGCGCCGCAAGTTCGTCGACCGGCGCCAGCCGGAGACGCTGAGGCTTCGCTCCATGACGCCGACCTTCACCGTGAACGACCTGGAAGAGAGCATCGCGTGGTATCGCGACGGCCTTGGCTTCGTGGTGTCGGAGCGATGGGAAGAGGGCGGCAAGCTGCAGGGGGTCATGCTCAAGGCCGGGAGCTGCGCCTTCGCTCTCTCGCAGGACGACTTCCGCAAGGGACGGGACCGCGAGAAGGGCGTCGGGTTCCGGATCCTCGCCGACACGTCGCAGAGCGTCGATGCGCTGGCCGAGCGGATCCGCGCCTACGGTGGCAAGATCATCATGGAGCCGGCCGACATGCCCTGGGGCGCGCGGAGCCTCGCGGTCGAGGACCCGGACGGCTTCAAGATCAGCTTCAACGAGCCACGCTGAGCGGCACGGCCGGCCCTCGCC
>MFFQ01000052.1:13613-24790 GCA_001780165.1 Candidatus Eisenbacteria bacterium RBG_16_71_46
GCGGGTGGCCGGCTCCGCGGCGGCTCGCCGGCCGCCTACTTCTTCGAGCGCTCGATCTTCTTGTAGCCGGCCGGCACGTCGAAGCCGACGCTCGCGGCGCCGCTCGTGACGCTCAGCACCTCGGTCGTCGCGGTGAACGCCGGACCCGAGCCGGGTCCGCTCGGCCCCGCTGCGGCGCCGGCCTTCTCCTCGGCCTTCTTCCCGGCCGCCTTGCCCAACTTGCGACCCAGCATCCCGCCCAGCGCGCTGCCGAGTTTGCCCTGCTTGACGGAAGAACCCGCCTCCGCCGTGGCCTCCGCGTCCTCCGCGGCCTCCTGCTTCTTGCTCTCCTCGGCCTGGGCTTTCGCCTGCTCGGCCTTCGCCTTCTCCATCTCGGCCTGTTGCTCGGGCGAGAGCTTGGCCCCGGTCTCGATGGTCATGGTGCTCCGGACGGGGTATCCCTTCAGATCCTTCATCTCGTCGGCCAGCTTACGGATGGCGTTGCCATACATCGCCATCGCCATGCCACCCATGCCCCGCATCTGGGGATCGATTCCGAGCTTCTCGGCGAACTGCCGGTAGTACGCCTGCACCTCGGCGGTTCCGGGCACCGCCTCCGACATCCACTGGTCCAGCGTCATGGTCATGGAACCCTGGTTGCCGGTCTGCTGGTCCGTCGACGTCCCGGTGAGCGTGATGATCACCTGCTCGGCGGGGAATCCGTTCACCGTCTCCTTCTTGCCCGTGTGCTTGACGTCGACCTTGAATTCCATGTCGGCGTCCTGCGGCTTCTGCTGCTCCGCGTCCTCGGCTTCCATCTCGGCCTTCCCCTGCTCCATCATCTGGCGCATCTCGGCGAAGGTCATCTCGACGTATTGCTTCTTCTCGTCGTCCAGCGTCCAGATCAGCTCCTGGTCGAGCCGCGTGATGACCCCCGACTTGCGCGGCTTGCCGCCGCCCGCGAGCGCCTTGAATCGGCCGCTGTAGGTGGACTCCTCGTCGCTGCGGCTCCGGTCGCCCGCGATGACGAGCGTCGAGACCGTGGATCCATTTCCGAATCCGGCAAGCCCCGAGGTGACCGTCTTCTGCTTGACGGTCACGTCGGCGGTGGCGATCGAGGCGGCGGCGATCAGCGCGATGACGGCAGCCAGGGCGATTGTCCGGGCACACGGGTGTGGCCCGCTCGTGCGATGCGACATGGCGACTCCTCCGGTCTTCGGTCCAGGATCTTGATGATTCAACACGGCAGGTCGATCTCGGCGCGCAAGGCTACTCCGTACGGAGGCACTCTCCAAGACGGGGCACGGACGACCTGTCCGCGGGTCGCGCGCACCGGCGGCAGCGTGCTCAGGTGGTTCCGGATCACGTCGACGGGATTCGGGCCGGGAGTCGTGTGGGGTTCGAGGAGGTCCGCTGCCACGGGGAGGATTCCGTAGGAGCCTCGAGCCGCCGCCCGCTCCTTGCGCGCGGCGGCCCGTTGGAGCCATGATCCCTTCCGCGCCAGGAGCCACGACCATGCGCACCATCCTCTTGGCCGCTGCCTCCCTCGCGGCGGTGCTCTCTTCGGCCGCGGCGGCACAAGCCGCCGCGGGGCAGACGCCGACCGCACGGACGGCGGCGGCGCTCGAGAGTCGGCGCGAGGTCGAACGGCCCGCCCCAACCACCGCCCTCCTTGGACGGACGGCTCCGGCCGATGGAACGACTCGCGTCCGGTGCGCGAGGACTGCGGCAGCCAAAGCGAAACGATTTGGCCTCGACAGATGACCATCCAACCACGAGGAAGGTGAGAACCATGTGCAGCGTCGTTGCCGACTCTCGAAGGTCCGGCCCAACGCTACCTCCAGGCATCCGGGGCACGCGTCTCCTGCAATCCCCCCGGTACAACAAAGGTTCGGCCTTCACCCCCGCGGAGCGGCTGGCGTTCGGTCTGCTCGGTCTCCTGCCGCACACTCCGCGCACGATCGAAGAGCAGGCCACCCTCGAGATGGAGCATCTGCGGGCCAAGCGAGACGACGTCGAGAAGTTCATCGGGCTGCTCGCGCTCCAGGACCGGAACGAGACCCTCTTCTACCGCGTCCTGGTCGAGAACCTCGCCGAGCTGATGCCCATCGTTTACACCCCCACGGTCGGCAAGGCGTGCCAGCAATACAGCCACATCTTCCGCCGCCCACGCGGGGTGTGGATCACGCCGGACGACCTCGATCGCGTGCCGGAGATCCTCGAGAATGCGTCCGGCGGTGACATCCGCCTGATCGTGGTCACCGACAACGAGCGGATCCTCGGTCTGGGAGATCTGGGTGCGGGGGGCATCGGGATTCCCTGCGGCAAGATCGCCCTCTACATCGCTGCCGCGGGTATCCGACCCGAACAATGCCTGCCGGTGAGCCTCGACATCGGGACGGACAACCCGGAGTTGCTGAACGATCCCTTCTACGTCGGGTATCGCCAGCGGCGGCTGCGCGGCGCGGCGTACGAGTCGTTCGCGGAGTCCTTCGTGGGAGGCGTGATTGAGACATTCCCGAGGGCCCTGCTGCAGTGGGAGGACTTCCGCAAGAACAACGCATTTCTGCTCCTCGACCGCTACCGCAGGCGGCTTCCGAGCTTCAACGACGACATCCAGGGCACCGCCGCCGTCGTGCTGGCCGGCATCGTCTCGGCGCTGCGCATCACCGGCGGGAGTCTCGCGGCTCAGCGCATCGTGTTCGCCGGGGCCGGCGCCGCGGGCGTCGGCATCGGACGCCTGATGCACCTCGCGCTGCTGGAGGATGGCGTGGACGTTCAGCTCGCGCATCGCATGATGGCATTCGTGGACAGTCGTGGCCTGCTCACGGTGGATTCGCCGATCTCCGATCCGCACAAGCGCCCGGTGGCGATGACCCGTGAAGAGCTGACGCACCACGGCTTCACGGGCGACGGCCCCTTCGACCTCCTCGAGTCGGTGCGCCGCGTGAAACCCACCATCCTGATCGGCACCGCGGCCACGCCGGGGCTCTTCACGGAGGCCGTGGTCGCGGAGATGGCGCGGCACGTGGAGCGGCCGATCATCTTCCCGCTGAGCAATCCTACGTCCGTGGCGGAGTGCACCCCGGCCGAAGCGCTGCGCTGGACCGATGGGCGGGCGATCCTGGCCACGGGAAGTCCGTTCGCCCCGGTGGAGTTCCAGGGCCGCGTCCACGAATTCGGCCAGGGCAACAACGTCTTCGTGTTCCCGGGCCTGGGACTGGGCTGCATCCTGAGCGAGTGCCGGGAGGTGAGCGAGGAGCTCCTCCTGGCCGCGGCCCGGAACGTGGCCACGCACGTGAGCGACGCACGACTCGAGCGGGGCGCGGTCTATCCCGACGTGTCGGAGCTGCGCGCGGTCAGCGCCAGCGTGGCGGCCACGGTGGTCCGCAAGGCGCGCGATCTGCGCCTGGGCCGGCTGATCGAGGACGACGAGGTGGAGGCCCTGGTCGCGGAGTCCATGTGGTATCCGGAATACCCGGACTACATGGCCGGGGCCAAGTGAGCGCGACGGCCGAACCCGCCAACCGGCAGCTGGCGGAGCTGATCGCGACGCCCTTCGAGCGCCTGCCACCCGAGCGCGTGGTCCGCGCGTTCGAGGTGGACTACGGACACGTCCGCACCCCCGAAGGGGGCGACCTGTTCGTCACGCATTTCGGATGGCCGTGGCTCTCCACCCTTCTCCCCGGCGCCTGGTACGCGAACCGCCGGTACGTCGAGGAGGGTGAGCGGCTGCCCGGAGCGACGGGGCACGTCTATCGCCTGGCCACGGTCCTCGCGAGCGGCCGGCGGGTCGGCTTCGTGGTCAAGTTCTCTCGTGTGGCGCAGGACGTTTCCATCATGGTCCAGACCTCGTTCCCGGACGACGTGCCGCCCGAGACGCTCGAAGCCGCCCGGTTCAACAGCCCGCTCGAGGAATTCGGCCTGGTGATGGAGTTGCGCCGCGGCGTGTTCGGGCCGCGGCTCGTCCGGATCCGGACCCAGTACCCGCTGGCGATCTACGTGCCGCCCGAGGAGTGCAAGCCGTGGGAGCTGGGACGGAGCACGAGCACGTTCCACACCCACAGTCGCCTGCTGGCCGAGGATCAGGAGAGCGCGGTCAAAGCGATCGAGCTCGACATCAAGCGCATGTACGTCTTGCTCTACGGCTGGATCGAGGGCCGGGACGCCGAGCAGATGTTCGAGTCCGGCGAGATCACCGAGGAGGAGTTCCGGGACCTGACTCCGCGCGTGATCGAGGACCTCCGCTGCAGGGGATTCCGGGTGCTCGACAACAAGCCGAAGCACTTCATCCTCCGCAGGCGGGGAAACGGATCGATGCTCCGCGACCGGGACGGGCGGCTCGCCTACGGCCTCGTGGACTTCGAGTTGCTCCAGCGGACCGAGGAGCACCACAAGCGGTTCAAGGCCACGCAGAGCGAACGCTACTCGAGCCTTCAGCTGCCGAGGGGCGAATCCGCGACCGCGTCCCCTCCCTCGCGACTCAGGCTCGTGACCGTCTTTGGGATCAACTACGTGTTCGGGACCGCCCCGGACGGAGGCCGGCTCTGGGTCGTGGGCCGGAATCCGGCGCTCTTCGACTACTTCGTTCCGGACCGGTGGCGGCGCACGACGCGGGCCAAGCTCTCGTCGCACAAAGAGGTCTATCGCACCCGAACGCGTGACAACGTCCTGCTGGTCTACCGCCGGTCACGGGTCGGAACGCGCCCGCGGGTGGACCCGCTGCTCGAATCGGGACAGCGCATCCGCGAGCACGGCATCAACAGCCCATTCGAGGAATGCGCCATCGCGGAACGGCTCCGCCAGATGGGGATCCCGACGACCTTCCCGCGCGCCATTCACCGGACCGGGCACCATTCCACCCGCAGCGTCTTTCTCCGCGACGACCGACGGTTCCACGATCACGCCGGCATCCTGACCCCGGAGGAGACGCCGCAGCCGATCCTCGCCCCCGATTACGACTATTACACCCTGTGGGACTGCTTCCGCGGCATCGAGCCGAGAGAATCGGCCGAGGGGCCTGCGGAGACCCTGATCGACCTCGCAGGCGCACGGGAGAAGGGGCTCCTGGTCGGGCCCGCGGCGGCGGACTTGCTGGAGACCTCGCAATCGCGATTGCGGGCACTTGGGTTCCCTGGCGAGCGGCTCGAGGAGAACGAATTCGTCGTCACGGTCTCGGAGCACGGCGACCTGCGCCGCGACAGCCGGGGCGAGATCGAGGTCAGCCTGGGCCTGGATGCGCTCACCGCGTTGGAGTTCGGGTGTCTGAGCGAGATCGAATACCGCGCGCTGATCCGCCAACTCGACACGAGGCTGCGGGCGGTGGACTGCGAGATGCTGAATCTCGGGGGGCAGCACCTGCTGCTCTCGCTCACCACCGATGGACGGTTCCGCGAGGACGAGCACGGCCAGATCGCGGTCACGCTCTGCAACTTCGAGTTCATCCGCGGTCTCTACCGACCCATTCGTTGACCGTCGGGTGGACCGCGGCCGCTCGTCGAGTCGCATTGCTCCCGAACACCGTGTCCACAGGCGATTCGCGCCGGACTCCACCTCTCGCGGGAGCGTGCCAGCGACTCCCGAGGGTCCTTCCAGATCACCGGTACAGCGTCTTGATCCTGCCCCAGCTGGTGACCTGAGCGGGGGTCACCAGCGGCACGCTGCTCACCCGAGCGACGTGGGGGAACGAGATCGCGAAATCCCCCAGCGACACGTGCGCGACCATCTGGAACGTCGCGACATCGGCACCGAGCGTCGTGGTCACGTCGAAGACCACGTCCCCCGTGAACGTGTTGGTTCCGGTTCGCCTCACCGTGAACGCCAGGAATTGCGCCGGGCTCGAATTCCGGAAGCTCTCCCCGGGGAGCACTCTCGAGAGCAGCAAGGTGTTGTCGGGCGGTCCCGATGACACGCTCCCGACCGCCTCGTTCGGATGGATCGGCGTCGGATCGAGCCCCCCCGGATTGTTGACGAACGGGAAGAGGCCGACTTCGGGGCTGGACGAGGTCGCGGTGAGGACGGTCCCGTACATCTGCGCGCCGGTGATGTCGGTCGTGCCCTTGTTGACGATCAGGGCGAAGTCGGACCCCGCGAGCGTGATGCCGCACCCATTCGAACAGAGCGCGACGTTCATCTGATCGGTGTAGATGAGATCGAAGGGTGTGGAGTAGGCCGGTGGAGCGAGGAAGGCGATGAGCAGCAGACCCGCGAGCATCGAAAGGCGTCGCATCGGTGACTTCTCCGTTGTCGGGTTCTCGGATCCCGGTTCTTCGTTCGGGGGCGCTGCCATGATATGCCTTGGCGAGTTCGGCCTCAAGAGGCTTTGAGCCGCGACCCGGCGCCGGAGCACTCGGGCGCGCTCGGGACCAGCTGCCGACTGCCCCCTCCTGTTGCACGCGGCCCGGAAGGCGAAGACATCACCGTGGCAGTATCATGGCGCACGCTGGGTTTTATCAACCTCGTCTTCCCTCTTCTTCCTCGGAGGCGCGATGCAGGACATCACGATCCGGCCCGCCACGACATCGGACGAAGCAGCGCTCGGTCGTTACGGGGGCGCGCTCATGCGCCAGCACCACGAACTCGATCCGCGGCGCTTCATCCTCACGGAGCGGCCCGAGGCGGGCTACGGACGCTTCCTGATGTCCCGTCTCGACGACCCCGACAGCGTCGTGCTGGTGGCGGAGCGCGCCGGCGCGATCGTCGGCTACGTCTACGCGGGGCTCGAGCCGCTGAACTGGAGGGAGTTACGCGCGCCCTGCGGCTTCGTGCACGACGTCTACGTCGAGGCGGGCGCCCGCCGCCAGGCGATTGGAGAAAAGCTCGTTCAGGCCGCCATTGCTTGGGTCGCGACCAAGGGAATGCCGCGCGTCGTGCTCTGGAGCGCCGCCAGGAACGATGCCGCGCAACGGCTCTTCGACCGGCTGGGGTTTCGCCGCACGATGGTCGAGATGACGCTGGATCTTGAAGATTCAGGAACGGCGGAGCGAGCGGCTGACACCGCCTAGTTTCGGCTGCTGACTATTGCGCGATCGCCCTCCTGACGTGCTAGGGGGGCCATGGGCGTTTGGAGAACGCGGACGCCTCCGGTGGCTTCGTCCACTTGCCGCCCTCGACGCTGGCCAGCGCGGTGTGGGTCTCCATGGGCACCCGGGCAGCCACGCGGCGCGTGGCTCCGGTCCGGGGCGCTTCTCCGACCTCAGCGCCCGGCGCGCTCCAGCAGGAGCCGTCGCGTGTACGGGATCAGCCCGCCGGCGTCGATGATCGCCTGGCGCGCCTTGGGCAGCGGCTCGATCGGGAACGACTTGCCCGAGGTGTGGTTCAAGACCTTGCCCGCGGCGACCTCCAGCTCGTCCCCCTCGGCGGCCTCGATCGCCGGGCAGATCACCATGTCGAGCCCGACGTTGATCGAGTTCTGCAGGAAGATGCGCGCGTAGTGCCGCGCGATCACGGTGAAATCGTAGCCCTTGATGCACGAGGCGGCTTGCTCACGGGAGGAGCCGCAGCCGAAGTTCTTGCCGGCCACGATGAAGCTGCCCGGCGCGACTTCCTTGGCCTTGAGCATCTTGTTGAACTCGGCGTCGTCGGCGAAGGCGAATTGCGGCGTCTCCGTCGGCAGCACCGTGGCCATGAAGCGGCCTGGGTAGATGATGTCGGTCGACACGTCGTCGCCGAATTCGCGCACGACCTTGCCCTTGGCCATCTCAGTGCACCTCCCTCGGGTCGGTGATCACGCCGGTGATCGCGCTGGCCGCGGCCACCGCGGTCGAGGACAGGTAGACCTCGGCGGTAGGGTTGCCCATCCGCCCCTTGAAGTTGCGGTTGGTGGTCGCGAGCGCGGTCTCGCCGTCGCCGAGCGCCCCCTGGTGGATACCCAGGCACGGGCCGCAGCCGGGGTTGCACACCACCGCGCCGGCCTCCATCAGGTCACGCAGGTAGCCGCGGTCCATGGCCTGGTGGTAGATCCGCCACGACGCCGGGAACACCAGCATGCGGGTGCCGTCGGCCACGCGCTTGCCCTTGAGGATCTTGGCCGCGATCTCGAGGTCGTCGAGGCGTCCGTTGGTGCAGGAGCCGACCACGATCTGGTGCACCTTCTTGCCCGCCACGGCACCGATGCCTTTGACGTTGTCCACGGCGTGCGGGCAGGCGATCTGCGGCTCGAGCCGCGCCGCGTCGATCTCGACCACATGGTCGTAGACGGCACTCCCATCGGGGCCGAAGAACTCGGGAATCTCCTTCAGGCCGGCCTCGTCGCGCAGGTAGCTGCGGGTCTCCTCGTCGGGCGGCACCAGGCCCGCCGTGGCGCCGGCTTCCACGGTCATGTTGCACAGCACCAGGCGGCCCGAGGTCTCCATGCCGCGGATCGCCTCGCCGTGGAACTCGATCACCTTGAAGTTGGCGCCCTCGGCGGTGAGCGTGCCGATCAGGTGCAGGATCAGGTCCTTGGGGTAGACGCTTTCGCGGAACCGGCCGTTCACCACGACCTTGATGGTGCCCGGCACCTCGACGTTGAGGATGTTGCCGAGCGTCCACACCGAGGCCATCTCGGTGGCGCCGATGCCGAAGGCGAACGCCCCGAGCGCGCCGTGCGTGGTGGTATGGCTGTCGGTGCCGACCACCACGGAGCCCGGCTTCACGTAGCCGTTCTCGGGCAGGATCTGGTGGCAGATGCCGCCCACGTCGCCGCGGATGTCGTGGAACTTGCGGATGCCCTGTTGGCCCACGAACTCGCGGACCTTCTTCTGGTTGCTGGCGGTCTTCGAGGACTCGGCCGGGACGCGGTGGTCGAAGATGATGGCGATGCGGTCGGGATCCCACACCTTCGCCTCGCGCCCGGTGCCCTGGAAGATCTCGTTGAACTGGTTGAGGACGAGCGCCGCGTTCTCGTGCGACATCGCCAGGTGCACCGGCGGCTCGAGCACGTCTCCCACCGCCACCTCGCGCTTGCCGCACGCCCGGGCCAGCAGCTTCTGTACGTAGGTCATCGCCATGGTGGATCACTCCTTGGTGAAACCGTGCGGGTGCGGCCGGCCTCGCCGCGCCGGTCGTGCGCTCGGCCGATCGCGCGCTCCTAGACTATGCCCTTCGACTTGAGCGTGGCCAGCTCCTCCGCGCTCACGCCGACGGTCGCCAGCACCTCGGCGGTGTGGGCCGCGAGCCGCGGCGGCGGCGCGGTGATGTCGCCCGGGGTCTTCTCGAACTTCGCGGTGAGCCCGAACAGCGGGACGGTGCCGATGCCCTCGACCGGCACCTGCTTCAGGGTCTGGCGGTGCCGGATCTGGGGCTGCCGGAGCGCGTCCTCCAGGCTCAGGATCTCGCCACTCGGCACGTTCTTGGCGTTGAGCAGGTCCACCCACTCCCGGGTGCCGCGTTCGGCGAGCTTGGCTTCGAGCAGCGGCGTCAGCTCCCCGCGGTGCTTCTTGCGGACGTCGCGCTTCTGGAAGCGCGGGTCGGTCTTGAGCCCAGGCACGCCGAGCACGTCGCACACTGCCTCCCACTGCTCCTGCTTGTTGGCGGCGATGTTGATGTAGCCGTCCTGGGTGCGGAACGTGCCGGAGGGCGCGGCGGTGAAATTGTCGTTCCCCATCAGCACCGGCTGCTGGTGCCCGATCAGCAGGTTGGCCGCGACCCAGCCCATCAGCGGCATGATCGAGTCGAGCATCGCCACGTCGATGAACTGCCCCTCGCCCGTCCGCTCGCGGTGGTAGAGCGCGGCCATGATGCCGAACGCCCCGTTGAGGCCGCCCACCGTGTCGCACACCGGGAAGCCGGCGCGCAGCGGGTGGAGCCGCTCGTCGCCGTTGACGGCCATCTCGCCGCTCAGGCCCTGGATGATCTGGTCGTAGGCCGGCTTGAACGCGTCGGGCCCGGTCTGCCCGAAGCCCGAGATCGCGCAGTAGACGAGCCGCGGGTTGATCTCCTTGAGGACGTCCCAGCCGAGCCCCAGCCGGCCCATCACGTCGGGGCGGAAGTTCTCGACCAGCACGTCCGCGGTTTTCACCAGCTTCTTGAAGATCTCCTTGCCCTCGGGGCTCTTGGTGTTGAGGGTCACCGACTTCTTGTTCGCGTTCTGGGCCAGGAAGCTGGTGCCCATGAGCTGCTCGTTCAGCTCGGGCACGATCCCCAGCTTGCGCGCCAGGTCGCCGTCCTTGGGATTCTCGATCTTGATGACCTCGGCCCCGAGCAGCGCCAGGTGCAGCGTGCAGAACGGCCCCGCCAGCACGTTGGTGAGGTCGAGGACCCGGATGCCGGAGAGCAGGGACTGGCTCATGCGTGCTCCTTGGTCGGGATGGGTCCGATCTTGTAGACGAAGCCCTGCAGGTCGCGCCCAAAGTGCGCCGCCACGTCGCGCGCCACGCCGAGCAGGCGGTCGAGGTCCACGTCGGTGCGGAGACCCTGCAGGTGCAGCGCGTGCACGAAGTCCTCGGTGGCCACGTTGCCCGCCGCCACCTTGGTGAAGGGGCAGCCGCCGAGGCCGGCGAAAGAAGTCTCGAACGAGGTCACCCCCGAGCGGACCGCCGCGAAGATGTTGGCCATGCCGAGGCCGTAGGTATTGTGGAAGTGGCAGGTCAGCTCGACCGCGGGGTCGAGCTCGCGGATCGCGCCGAACAGCCGTTCGACCTGCGCCGGCTGGCCGTGCCCGGCGGTGTCGGCCAGACTGATGCTGCCGAGCCCCGCCTCCAGGTACGCGCGCACCATGCCGAGCACGCGCTCTTGGGGGATCGGCCCTTCGAAGCCGCAGCCGAACGCCGACTGCACCGAGACCTGCACCTTCTTCCCCGCCGCGACCGCCTGCCGGGCCGCGCCGATGATGCGGCGTGTCGCCTCCTCGGTGCCCATGCCGGTGTTCTTCGAGCTGTGGGTCTCGCTCGCCGAGGCCCCCATGCAGAACATCTCGACCCCGCAGGCGAGCCCGCGCTCCAGGCCCTTCTCGTTCAGCACCAGGCCCGAGAGCACCGTGGGCGAGGTCTTGTCGCGGGTGAGCCGGCGGAATAGCTCGTCGGTGTCGGCCATCTGCGGCACCTTCTCCGGATGCACGAACGAGCCGACCTGCACGATGTCCACGCCCGACGCCATGACCGCGCGGATCCAGGCTTCCTTCGTCTCGATCGCGACGACCTGCTTCTCCATCTGCAGGCCGTCCCGCGGCCCCACCTCGTGGATGACGATGCGCGCCATGGAATCCCCCGCCCGTCGTC
>MFFQ01000052.1:24798-44264 GCA_001780165.1 Candidatus Eisenbacteria bacterium RBG_16_71_46
GCCCGTCGTCAGGCTTTCGCGGCGATCGCTTCGGCCATCTCGAGCGTCTTGGCCGCGCCGCCCATGTCGTAGGTGCGCACCTTGCCCTCGCGAATCACCTCGGCCACTGCACCCTCGATCCGCTTGGCCCTGTCGGCCTCGCCCAACCAGTCGAGCATCATCTTGGCGGCGAGGATAGTGGCGATCGGGTTGACCTTGTACTGACCCGCGTACTTGGGCGCCGAGCCATGCGTGGGCTCGAACACCGCCAGCTTCTCGCCGATGTTGCCCGAGCAGCCGAACCCCAGCCCGCCCACCATCTGGGCGCACAGGTCGGAGATGATGTCGCCGTAGAGGTTCGGCGCCACCAGCACGTCGTAGCTGAACGGGTTTTTGAGCAGCCACATCGTCATGGCGTCGATGTTGGCGTCATCCATGGCGATGCCGGGAAAGTCCGTGGCGACCTGCTTGGCGGTCTCGAGAAACAGCCCGTCGGTGGCGCGCACCACGTTGGCCTTGTGCACCACCGTGACCTTCTTGCGGTTGAACTGCTTGGCGAACTCGAACGCCGCGCGGATGATGCGCTCGGAGCCCTTCCGGGTGTTGATCTTGCACGAGATCGCGTACTGGTCGCCGGGCACGTCCTGGAACGCCTTGAAGGGCGGCGAGAGCTCGGCGAGCGTGTCGCGCAGCCTGTCCGGGACGGTGTTGAACTCGACGCCCGCGTAGAGGTCCTCGGTGTTCTCGCGGAACACCACCAGGTCGATCCCCTCCTTGAAGTTGAGCGGGTTCTGCGCGTAGGCCTTGCACGGCCGGAGGCACACGTACAGATCGAAGAGCTGCCGCATGCGCACGATGGGAGAGCGGTAGACCAGGCCCTTGCCCCGCAGCGCGGGCACCAGCTCCTGCTCGGCGGCCTTGACCGGCTTCGAGGTGATGGCGCCGAACATGGCCGCGTCCACGTTCTCGAGCAGGGCGATGGTGCGCGCCGGGAACGCGTCGCCCTCCTGGCGCCAGAACTCCCAGCCGATGTCCCCGTGCGGGTACTCGGCGTCGAGACCGACGCGGTCGAGCACGAGCCTCGCCGCCTCCATCACTTCCACGCCGACGCCGTCGCCCGGCAACCACGCGATCTTGTGCTTTGCCACGGAAAGCCTCCTGGAGCGGCCGTTCACTTCGAGTTCATGCAATCTACCCGGGCTGCCGCCTTGGCGGAGGGCCGCTCATCGGCCTCGCGGCGCGCCGGGGTGCCACGCATCGGCCCGCCGGCCGCCGGCCAGCGGCCCAGATCTCCACTATGGCTTGCAAGGACCTTGCCTTGGACGCGAGGCCCTTTCCGCGCCGGGCACCGGTCACTCTAATCCCTTGCCGCGCGCGGGATAATGAGATAACGTGTGCGCCCAGCGCGGCCCGCCGAACTGCTGCGGCCGCATGACAGGACGGACAGGCGAAACCGATTGGCAGGTGACCATGCGGCCGAGCATCAGCTTCGCTTGCCTCTGCCTCCTGCTCGCGGGATGTGCCGAGAGCCCCACCGGTGTCCCGGCGGCGCCGGTCGCGCGGACCTGGATCGGCACCTTCGCAAACGGGACGGTGCCGGGCGACATCGTGATCGACCTGGTGCAGAGCGGGGATGAGGTCAGCGGGGAGGTCGTGTTCGGTCAGGCGCCGACCGAGCATCTCCCGGTGCAGGGCACCCTGGAAGGTGATTCGCTTCAGCTCGCCACCCCTGCGACGGGCTTCAGCTTCATTCTCCGCGGCCGGCTGCGAGCGGACGCGAGCCTCGAGGGCCACATGGCGTTCTCGCTCACCGGCCTCGATGCGGACCTGTCGTGCCGCCCACTCCCGCGCCTGCGGGTGTCGACCGAGCTGTCGGTGGACGTGCCCTACGCCGTGAAGGCGATGGTGTTCGACGGGGGCGAGCTGTGGCTCAGCACCGCGACCAGCGACTACGTGCGGATGAGCGTGGCCGGGACGATCCGGGACACGGTCATCGTTTACTACCGCCCGAACACCCGCTGGACGAGCGGCGCCCTCACCAGCGACGGATCCCGGCTGTGGGGCTTCCTGCCGGGAACCGCGATCTCCCCCTCCGGGAGCTATGACTACTCCGATCTCGTGAGCTTCAATGCCGCGGGCCGGTCGCCGGATTCACTCCGCCTGTGGCACCGCACGGGTGGCCTCGCCTACGACGGCAACGACTTCTGGTCGCTGCGCGCCGACTCGCCCAGGCTCTATCGGCTCCAACCCTCGGGCGTCGTCGTCGACAGCCTGCAGTTGGGAATCCCCGATGCCGTCCATCTCGAATTCGACGGACAGCACTTCTGGACGCTCGGCTGGTACCTGAAGCGGCTCTACCAGTGCAACGCCGCGGGTGAAACCGTCGCGGTCGGCGACCTGCCGGGACAGCATACGGGGAGCTTCGACGGCGGGCTCGCCGTGGCGGGCGCGAACCTGTGGTACGCGGAGAGCCACGCGGGATACTCGACGATCCACAGACTGACCGCCCGGTAGGAGGCGATCCGGACGACAACGCGGGCGGGCTCGGCCCCGGTCGCGGCTTCAGTTCCCCGCGGGCGCGACCGCGGCCGGCGGGTCGGCGACCCCCGCGGCATGCGCCGGGGCGCGGACGCCGGCGTCGAGCAGCGCCGGCTCGACACAGGAGAGAAACATGATGAACTGGAGCGTGAGCGCGGCGAGCACCACGCCCTGCCCGCCGAGCCGGCTCGATCCCGGCCACGCGGAGAGGTGGCGGGTCACGCGCTGAATCGAGATGGGACCGATCAGCGCCAGCGCCACGACGCTCGGGATCAGCGCCGGACCCCCGAAACGCGCGCTCTGCGTCGCGAGCATGCCGGCCGCGAGCGCGGCGATGCCCATGCACATCCAGAGCCCGCCGCGCCCGCGCCAGGGCTGGACCGGGAGCGCGAACGACATCACCGCCGCCAGCGTGAGCACGCCGAGCCGGCCGAGCAGTTGGTCACCCATGTAGTGCAGCGGACCCATCGGCACGAAGCGCAGCGCGCCCAGCGGTTGGTCCCAGGCGAAGTAGTTGAACCACGGCCCGAGGAGCTGGGACGCCGCGACGTAGCCGCCGCCGCACAGCACCGCGATCCCGGCCGCGAAGGCGAGCAGGCGGCCGCGGTCCTCGAGCGCGAGCGAGAACATGGCCGCGGCCGCGAACCACAGCGCCAGCGGGTGGGTCAGGAAGGCCGCGGCGAACAGGGCCCCCGACAGCAGCAGCCCCCACGGGCCCTGGCGGACGCGCAGGGTGAAGAGGGCGAGCAACGCGAGCAGCAGCATCAGCGCTTCGGGGCGCGCGATTCCGGGCGATTCCACGATCAGGCCGCAACCCATGAGCACGAATCCCGCGCTCGCGACCGCCGGCGTCCAGTTGTCGGTCTCGCGCCGCACCGCCGCGAGCGCGAGTGCCGCGACCCCGAGCAGCGCGAGGACCGCGATCAGCCGCGGCTCCCAGAGGTGGGGCCCGAAGCGCCGTGCGAGCAGCGAGACCACGAACGGGAAACCGGGCATCACCGGCGTCGCCGTCGCGACCGTGGGGTCGAGGTAGGCGGACCCGCCCTGCGCGAGCCGCGTGGCCACCTCGAGGATCGCTCCTTCACCCGGATCGAGCGCGGGCTGGAGCAGGCGGCGGCCGGCGAGAAAGACATAGGCCACGACCGCCAGGGCGGACATCAGCCAGACGAAGGCGCGAAGGACACGGGGGATCATGGGGTCACGTCCATGACGGATGGCGGGAACTGGCCGCGGCCGTCGCGTCGCCGCGGTTGAACGGTTATCGGCAGGAGCGGGCGCGAAGATCACGCCAAAGCGCCGCGCCGCGGCGCGGGCGCGGTCAGCGGCGGGTCAGCTCCGACTCGGGGATCAGCCCGCCGTCCCGCTCGGCGCCCGCGGACGGGTCGCCGGGGCGCGCCGGCCGCGCCGCGGGCTCACACCCCGGGCAATCCCCGCAGAACGGCCGCCCGCGGCGCCGCAGCAGCCGGCGGCGCAGGAGCCACGCCAGCGCCCCGACCGCCGCGAGCACGGCGGCCGCGTCCTGCCAGCCGAGACCGGCCATCAGCCGAACCCCATCAGCCGCCCGCCCTGGAAGACCGCGAACGAGGTCACCCAGGCGAGCGCGTTCATCATCACCAGCATGAACAGCGGCCAGCGCCACGAGTTGGTCTCGCGACGCACCACGGCCACGGTGGACATGCACTGGCAGGCGAGCACGAAGAACACCATGAGGCTGACGCCGACCAGGGGCGTGTAGGCGCGCCGCCCGCGCTCGTCCACCGCGCCACGCAGGCTCTCGCGCAGCGACACCACGTCGTCGCCCGGGCTGCCGAGATTGAAGACGGTCGCCATGGTGGACACCATGACCTCGCGCGCGGCGAAGGACGTGATGAGTCCGATTCCGATCCGCCAGTCGAACCCCAGCGGCCGGATCGCCGGCTCGAGCGCCCGGCCCACCCGTCCGGCGAAGGAGTTGCGAAGCGAGACGCCGGCCATCTCGTCCTCCAGCTCCGTGGCGCGCGGCGCGTCACCGGCCGCCTGGGCGGCCGCGATCCGCGAGGCGAGCGCGCTCACCTCGGGCCCGCCGCGCGGGTAGGAGGCGAGGAACCACAACACGACCGAGACGGCGAGGATCACCGTGCCCGCCTTGTGCACGAAGAGCAGCGACCGATCGCGCACGGTGATCAGCACCGAACGCCACGAGGGCATGCGGTACGGGGGCAGCTCCATCACGTAGAGCGGCTTGCCGCCCCGCAGCACGGTGCGCTTCAGCACCCAGGCCACCGCGATGGCCGCGGCGATGCCGAGGAAGTACATGGAGAACAGCGTGAGGCCCGGCAGCGTGCCGAATCCGATCCAGCGGTTGGGCACGAACGCGCCGATCAGCAGCGCGTAGACCGGCAGCCGCGCGCTGCACGACATGAAGGGGGCGATCATGATCGTCGTGAGGCGGTCGCGCCGGTTGTCGATGGTGCGGGTCGCCATGATGCCGGGGATCGCGCAGGCGAACGACGAGATCAGCGGAATGAACGAGCGCCCCGAGAGCCCCACCCGTCCCATCAGCCGGTCCATGATGAACGCCGCCCGCGCCATGTAGCCGCTGTCCTCGAGCACCGAGAGGAACAGGAACAGCACCGCGATCTGGGGCACGAAGGTCAGCGTCGTGCCCACCCCCGCGATGATCCCGTCCACCACCAGCGAGCGCAGGGGGCCGGCCGGCATCAGGCCCTCGGCGAGGAAGCCGACGCGCGTCATCAGGAAGTCGATGGCGTTCATCGCCGGCTGGGCCCAGGCGAAGACCGACTGGAAGACGGCGCCCATCAGCACCAGGAAGATCAGCGGACCGAAGATCCGGTGGGTGAGCACTCGATCGATCCGCTCGCGGTTCGCGTCGCGCGTCTCCCCCGGCGACAGCACGGTCCGCGCCAGGATCTGGGAGATCGTCTCGTAGCGCTCCTCGATGTCGTCCGAGCGCCAGCCCGGCGCGAGCTGATCGAGCCGGCGGCGCAGGATGCCGACGTCGTCGAGCACCTCGGGCGGCGCGGCGCGCGCGATCGCGTCGTCCTCGCCGTCGTCGAGCAGCAGCGCCAGCGCCAGGTCGTGGCGCCCGCGCTCGGGCAGCAGCTCGTGCCGGGGCAGGCGCGTCTCGAGGCGTTGCACGACGCGCGCGAGGTGAGGCGGCAGCCGGCGGAAGCGGACCGTCGAGGGCTCGACGTCGCGCTCCAGCAGGCGGCGCAGGTTGCCGATGCCGGTGCCGCGGGCGGCGGAGATCTTGACCACCGGCACGCCGAGCTGCTCCTCGAGCGCCCGCTCGTCGATGCGGATGCCCCGCGCCTCGGCGGCATCCATCATGTTGAGCGCCAGAATCACCGGGCGGCCGATCTCGAGCACCTGCAGCGCGAGGTAGAGATTGCGGTCGAGGTGGGTCGCGTCCACCACGAAGACGATCAGGTCGGGCGGCGGGGTGTCGGGCTGCAGGCCCAGCAGCACGTCGCGCACGATGACCTCGTCGGGCGACCCGGGACGCAGGCTGTAGCTGCCGGGCAGGTCGAGCAGCTCGACGCGGCCTCCGGAGGGGAGCGCGCAGATCCCGAGCTTCTTCTCCACCGTGACGCCCGGGTAGTTGGCGACCTTTTGCCGCAGTCCCGTGAGCGCGTTGAACAGCGTCGACTTGCCCGCATTCGGGTTGCCGAGGATCGCGATTCGCCGCCGGATCGCGGGACCGCGGGCCGGGCGCTGGTCGAGCGTCAGCGGAACGACCGCCGGGGTCTCGGAGGCCGGAGTGTCAGCGGGGCGTGACACGGATCTGGGCGGCTTCGGACCGCCGGATGGAGAGGTGGACCTGGCGGACGCGCAGCTCCACCGGATCGCCGAGCGGCGCGCGCCGGACCACCTCGACGGGGGTTCCGGGCACCAGCCCCAGCTCCATCAGCCGCCTCACCATGCTGCGGTCGCCGACGATCCGCTCGATCGTGCCCTGCTCGCCCGGGGCAAGCCGGTCGAGCGGCGTCTCGCGTTCCCCGCGCGGCGCGTGCATCATGCGGCAGGACCGGCATCGGCGGCCGGGGGCGGACGGAGCAGCGAATCGACCAGGCAGGTGGCGCCGCAGATGTCGCAGTCGCCTGGCGCGTGGTCGGAGCAGGTGCGCGGGGTGTTGCGGAACGCCTCGCGGAACTGGAGCGCCGCGGGATGCTGCGAGCGCAGGAACGTCGTGAGGCGGAGCAGTTCCACCGCGGCCTGCGGGCTCACCAGGTGCTCGATCATGCAGGCGTCTTCTTCGGCCACCGACTCCGCGACGCCGAGGATCTCGCTGAGGAACACCGAAAGCAGGCGGCGGTTGGACTCGGTGCGGCGCGCGAGCTGCAGGCCCAAAGGCGTGAGCTCGACGCAGCCGTATGGCTCGTGGTCCACGAGCCCGCGCGACTGGAGCGAGCGCAGCATCGACGTCACACCGCTCTTCGAAACCCCGAGCCGGTCCGCGATGTCGCCGACGCGCGCGAACCCCTTGTCGTTCTTGAGCGCCGCGACGGCCTGGAGGTAATGCGCCATCGAGTGCGTGATTTCCTTCTCACCGAATCGTTTCCAGATGTCCACCTGCCCCTCCCTCCGGTCGCTTGATTGAGATCGCTCAAGAAAGTTTAGGCATGTTAACTCTCGGAGGGTGGGCCTGCAAGCCCGCGCTTGCCCGCCCTGGGGTGCGCACCAGGGCATCCGCCCCGACCGGACGTCCAGGCGGCCGAGCAGGGGCCCGACTTTGGGTTGACGAATGTCCCCGAAGTGCTACCGTCGCCTGCATCCCTACGGGACTCCCCTGATTTGTCTTACCCGCGGTCCACTGGCCGGCACGTTCGCGGCCGCTGGAGTGGGAGGGAATGATGCGGGGATTGCTGTTGTCCTGCGCATTGCTGGCCTGCTTTGCATCTGCGGCGCTCGCCAGTTCAGGGGAACTCATCAAGTCTTACGGAATGCAGGTATTCATGCTCAAGGACGAGTCGGGGGCATGGACCTCCTACAACGACTGCGTGCACGCCAGCGGAAACGCCAACATCACGCAGTATAGCGGGGTTCTTCTCGACGGTGGCGGGTTCGAAGTGACGAGCGGCATTCTGAAGGACTACGCCACCGGCACGCCAACTCTCGTGACCGCGACGCTGGCGGCGTCCAACGTCTCATCGAGCCTCAGCAGCCTGCCGAACGTGGGGACGGAGGCCAACACCATCTTTGGCTTTTTCCCGGATTTCGGTCCGAGCGCGTCCTACAACAGCAGCTCCTTCGGTTGGTACTACAAGGTCACCTTCACGGGGCTCGATCCTTCGAAGACCTACACGTTCGTGACCTCGGCGAATCGCAATAGTTCATCGTACGCCGGTACGGGTCCCGCCTCGAGGTGGACCCGCTTCTACATCACGGGAGCGGACCTGTACACCAACGCGAGCACGCCTGGGGTGGTGGAAATCGCCCCCTCCATCGTCGAGATGAACACCGGATACAACACCGTAAACGGTTACGTCGTTCGCTGGACGGGCATCAAGTCGAGCACCGGATCGTTCACCGTGGTGTCGGAAAACGTCGGCGCGGAACTGCCGACACCGACCTTCGCCATGACCTGGGGTCGCGTCAAGGCGCTCTACGCGAAGTAGGCCGCGCGTCTCCGCGACCCCCGGCCGGACGGCCGGCAAAGGCGGCTCCTCGGCGGGGTCGCCTTCGCTGTTTCGCATCGCGGTCCTGCCGGTCCCCGGGCGGGCGTTGCCACGCTCGAGGCGCCGCGTTCACCGGGCGGCGTCGAGCCCCGTCGAGTCCACGGCCCAGGCCGCGAGCTGTCGGCGCAAGCGCTCCGCGTCCTGCGGACGACCGTTCGCGACCACGATCTCGATCGCCCGCTCGAATGCCGACGTCACGCGAGCGCGGTACTCCCGGATGAACGTGGGATCGCTCGTCTTCCTGAGCCGCAGAGCCGGGAGCCGCCGCGATTCGAATTCGACCCCGCGGGGCAGTTGCGCGAGGAGATAGAGATCGGGTGCGACTTCCGCGGCGTACGGTTCCTCGCCCGGCGGGTAGCGCCCCCGGGTCGCCGCCAGCAGCCGCCTGGAAGTGACCGGAACGACCAGGCGGACGGGGTCCACGGCCCAGAGATCGACGCCGCGCGCGGAGGCGTATGCGAATGTCGCGACCTTGCCGTGCGCGCTGAGCTCCTTGAGCGCGAAGCCGGAGTGGGCGACGTGCGCGTCCGTCAGTCCGTGGCGGTCGAGCGTCCGGAAGTCGGTGACATACGGAATGGCGCCGACGCTGCCCACCGCCATGTAGAGGTCGCGCGTCAGGATTCCGCGATCGACGAGGCCCTCGAGCAGCCGCGCCTGCGCCACCGCGGTCGCGAGGAACATGCGATGCTCCTCCTGCCGAATGCCCACGAATCGGGAGGTCGTCGTCCGGAGCAGATCGCGGTGGGTGGCGGCGATCGCGCGCAGGCCCGGCAGGCCGTAAAGCGGGTCCCGCGCGGGATCCAGGAAGTCGCGGCCCGGCGCATCGCCCGCGAGTGCCATCCCGGGGAATCCCGAGGCGTAGCTGCCGGGGAACTGAAGATGGGACTGCCACGGCAGCTCCCATAGCCCCACGACGAGCAGCGCCAGGCACGCCGTCACGCTGACTGCGCGCGCGCGGAATCGGGCCAGCTCCTGCAGCCCGTCCGCCACCAGGAGAAAGGCGAACGGAAAGTAGGCGTCGAGCGGACGGTACTCGAAGTGATCCCCGCCGATCGCGGCGACGTAGAGTGCGTGGGGCAGGACGGCGGCGGCGAAGAGCAGCGGCACCTCGGGGGACCCGCGGCGCGCGTGGCGCACCACGCCGAGCGCGATGAGCGGCAGCCACAGATAGGCCGCATACTCGAGCCCGAACGCCGCGAGGTACGCGCCACCGCTGTCCCACCAGGTCAGGCCGTCGATCTTGGCGAAGTAGGTGTTGGGAAGCCACTCACCGTAATAGAGACGCCGGAAGACGAGGTGCCCGCCGACGAGTGCCGCGAATGGGAGCAGCGTTCGGGCGAGCCAACGGCGTTCGAGCCGCTGCCGGACGACCAGCAAGGCCGACGCCGCCACCAGCGACGCGCCCGAGATCAGCAGGCCGTCGGGGCGCGTGAGCGTGGCGAGGGCGAGCAGCACGCCCGCCCAGGCGTGCCCCGACGGCCGGCCCGCGAGCCCGGCCTCGACCTCGACGACGAGACGCAGTACGCCGCCGAGGAGGAGTGCTTCGAACCAGCGCGTCTCGAGCCCGCTCGTGGACCACACCGCCACGCTGCGCGTCGCGGCGAGCAGGAACACCGGCACCAGCGCGAACACGGGGGCGCGGCCGCGCCGCCCGGCGAACCACGCGACCAGCGCCCACAGCGCCACGGTCGCCGCCAGGGAGAGTCCGTCCGCCGCGCGCTCGATGGGAATCCCCAGGCGGCCGGCCCCGGCGAGGATCAACACCCAGAGGAAGTTCGTGTAGCCCTCGACCCGCTCGAATCCGGCGTTGAAGACGAGCCCCGCGCCCTGGGCGAGATTCCGCGCGTAGCGAAACGAGATGAACGCGTCGTCGCACTGGAAACGGTAGGCCCAGGCGTGAAGGAGCAGCAACACGAGCGAGAGCCCGAGCCCCGCCGCCATCGCGGATCGGGCGATCCAGGAGGGCGGTCCGGGCGACGGCGATGGGGTCACCGCCCGATGACTCGGGCGTCTCCCGCCCAAATCGCTCCCCCGGCTGGCGTCCGATGCGGCCGGCCCCTCGCCGGTCGGCGCGCGGGCGGACGTGTCGCGCCGAGACCTCATGCGGCGGCCCCCGCTACTCGTAGCGGAGGGCCTCGATCGGATCGAGCGCGGCGGCGCGGCGCGCGGGCCAGATTCCGAACGTCACCCCGACGCCCGCGCTGAAGACGAGCGAGAGCGCGATCGCCCCGGGCGAGACCAGCGTGTTCCAGTGCGCCAGCCGCGAGAGCACCACGGCGCCGCCGACGCCGAAGAGGACGCCGAACAGGCCGCCGAACAGGCAGAGCACCAGCGCCTCGACCAGGAACTGCGAGAGGATGTCGCTGCGCCGCGCCCCGAGCGCCATGCGGATGCCGATCTCGCGGGTGCGCTCGGTCACCGACACCAGCATGATGTTCATGATGCCGATGCCGCCCACGAGCAGGCTCACGGCCGCGATCCCGGCGAGCAGGAAGGTGAAGGTCTGGGTGGTCTGCTCGAACGTGGCGAGAATGTCGCTCTGATTGCGGATCTGGAAGTCGTTCGGCTGCCCGGGACGGATCTTGTGCTGGCGCCGCAGCCAGCGCTCGATCTCGATCATCGCCAGGTTGACGTTGCGCATGTCGCCCACCGCGACCGTGATCGAGGCCAGCCGGTCGGTGCCCATGACCCGATAGCGGGCGGTGTCGATCGGGATCAGGATCTGCTCGTCGGGGTTCGACCAGGAACCCTGCGACCCCTTCTCGCTCAGCACCCCGGCGACCGTGAACTCGATGCCGCGGAGCTGGATCTGCTGCCCCACCAGCGCCACCGGGTTCGCGCCGAGCTGCTCGGGCACCGAGGCCCCTACCACCGCGAGCCGGCGGCGGGCCGCGTTCTCTCCGGCGGAGAACATGCGCCCGGCGGTCAGGGTGTAATTGCGGACGGTCACGTAGTCCGGGGAGGTGCCGACGATCCTCAGGTTGAGGTTGGTGCTGCCGTACTGCACCTGCATCTGGCCCGGCAGCTCGGGCACCACGGCGGTGATGTAGCGGGCGTTGTTGGCGAGCGTGGTGTCGTCGTCCATCGTCAGGCTGACGCGATTGGCGCTCGCCACCCCGTGCGAGAAGCTCTGCCCCGCGTACACCGTGAGGAGGTTGGGGCCCATCGCCTGGAGGCGGTCCTGCACCGACTTCTGGGCCCCCGAGCCGAGGGCGACCATGGTGATGACCGCGCCGACGCCGATGACGATGCCGAGCATCGTGAGGGCCGAGCGCAGCTTGTTCGCGCGGATCGCCTCGAGCGAAACCTGGATACCGTCGCCGACGATCATCGCTCAGCGCCCCGCGGCCCGACCGCCGCCCGACTGCTGCTGCTGCATGCCCGGCAGGCCGCCGCCGCCGGTCACGCGCTGGAAGCGCTCGCGCATCGCCTGCTGCGACTGGACGAGCGAGGCCGAGGGCAGGATCAGCACCTTGTCGCCGCTCGAGAGGCCGCTCAGCACCTCGGTGTAGTCGAGGTCGGTGACTCCGGTGGTGATCGCGACCGCCTCAGGCTTTCCGCCGCGAAGCACGAAGACGACGTAGTTGCCGCCGAAGACCGCGTTGCGGCCCGAGCGCCCTCCCCCGCCCGCGCCCCCGCGCCCGCCCGCGCCCACACCGCGCGATCCGCGGGTACCACCGCCCGCGCTGCCGCCCGCGCCGGCGAACACGCTCCGGAGCAGCGCCTGCTCCTCCGCGTTGAGCGCCTCACCCGCGCGACGCTTGCGCATCGCCGCCTCGGCCTTCGCGGCGCTCACGCCCGCGGGCAGCGCGATCTCGCGCCCGCCCGGCAGCCGCAGCGTCCCGCCGGCGCGCGCGCCCGGGCGCGCTCCCGCAGCCGCGCTATCGGCGGCCGCGCCCGCGGCACCCGCGCCGGCGCGCGCCACCGCCGTGCTGTCCGCCGCGGCGGCCCGCGTCTGGAGGTCCTCCTGCACCTGCACGGGATCGAGGCCCAGCACCTGCGCCGCGGAGGCCATGTCGCTCGTGGTGCGCAACGCGGTGCTGGGAACGGCGAGCACCTGCAGGCGCTCCGCGACGTGGACCTCGACCTCGGCGTTCATCCCCGGCTTGAGCAGGTGCCCGCGATTGAAGATGTTCACGAGCACGGGGAACATCGTCACGTTCTGCTGCACCTGGGCCTGGGGCTCGATCTTGAGCACGTTGCCGGTGAAGGGCAGGTTCGGGTAGGCGTCCACCGTGATCGTGACCGGCATGCCGGGCTCCACCTTGCCGATGTCGGTCTCGTCCACGAGACCCTGCACTTGCACGGTGTCGAGGTTCGCCATGGTGAGCACCACGGTGCCTCCACCGACGTCCTTGGTCGGGCTCGAGATCACCGTGCCCAGCACGGCCTCCTGGCTCAAGATGGTGCCCGCGTTCGGGGCGCGGACCTGGGTGTCCTCCATCGCGTCCTTGGCCGTCTGCAGGTTGGCCTCGGCGTTGACCACGGCCGAACGCGCGGTGGCGAAGGAGAGCTTCGCCGCCTCGTAGTCGGTCTCGGCGATGGACTGGCTCTTGTAGAGCGACTCGCTGCGCCTGAGCTGCGCGCTGGCGTTCTCGAACTGGGCCTTCGCCACGTCGAGGCTGGCCTGCGCCTGCGTGAGGTCGTTCTTCGGGATCCGCGGGTCGATGCGCGCGAGGAGCTGGCCGCGCTGCACCTCGTCCCCCGTCTGGACCGGCATCGCGATGATCTCGCCCGAGGCCTTGGACTTGACGCTGAGCGTGAGCACCGGCTGGATCACGCCCGAGGCCGACACCGCGACCACGATGTCGCGCGGCTCGACCGACACCTCCTCGTAGACGCGCGGCGCCGGTGCCCGGGCGCACCCTGCCGCGACCAGCGCCGGCAGAACCGCGATCCACCACGCGCGCCTCGGGACACGGTGCATGCTTCCCTCCCCCCGGTGACGGTTCGTCCGCCGCATCATAGCGTGCGCCCCACGATCGCCTCGAGCTGCGCGCGGGCGTCGAGGTAGTTGTAGCGCGCCTGGACGTGGCTCACCTGCGCCTGAATGAAGTTGGACTCGGCGGTGAGCAGGTCGAGCAACGTGCCGGCCCCGAGCCGGTAGCGATCCTGCTGCACGCGCAGCGCCTCCGACGCCGCGTCCACGTTCTCGGCGCTGATCGCGATCTGCTCGTAGGCGGTGCGCATCGCGGCGACCTGCTGCGTGAGCTGGGCATCCACCTGGCGCCGCGCGTCTTCGGCCTGCGCCCGCGCCAGGTCACGGCTGGCGCCGCTCTGGGCCACGGCCTGCTCGCGGCTGAAGCCGTTGAACAGCGTCCACGACAGCCCGAAGCGCAGCTGGTTCAGGTTGCGATTGCCCGACTCGAAGCCGTCCCAGGGCGCGGTTCCGCCCTGGCTCGACGCGCTGTAGGACAGGCTGAGGGCGGGCCAGAACTGCGCGCGCGTCTGCCACAGCGAGGCCGAGGCGGCGCGCGACGCGGACTCCGCCGCGCGCACGGAGGGGGCGCCCGCCAGCGCCGCCGCGCGAAGGCCCGCGGTGTCCACGGGCGCGGGCATCACGGTGTCGGGCAGCGCGCGCACCTCCCCCTCACGCCCGATCTGGCGGGCCAGAGTGGCTTGCGCCGTGGCCAGGTTGGCCTGCGCCTGGAGCAGGGCGAGGCGCGCGTTCCCCAGACCCACGGTGGCGGTGAGCGTGTCCGCGCGCGTGGCGGCGCCCGCCATGAACTTGTTCACGGCGATCTCGCGCTCCTCCCGCGCCCGCCGGAGCTGGGCGACGGCGACGCGCATCAGCTCGTCATTCGCCAGCGCGGTGTAGAAGAGCTGCTGGGTCTGCAGCGTGACCTGGTAGCGCTGGCTGACGAGTCCGGCGCCCGATGCCTCCCCCGCGGCGGCCGCGCCGCGCGCGCCGGCGATTCGGCGGAAGCCGTCGAACAGATCCACGCTGGCGCTGAGGCCGGAGTTGTACTGGTAGGAGCCCGCCTGGGTGGGGAGCCCGTTCGTCACCGACGGCGTGTTCACGCGGTAGGCGCTCGAGCTCACACTCAGGCTCGGAAGAAAGGCGCCGTACGCGGCCCGCGACTGCCACGCGGCGTTCGACACCGCGCCGCGGGCCTGGACCATCGCCGGCTGCACCTCGAGCGCGCGGGCGATCGCCTCGGCCAGCGTCACCGCCGGTGCGGCGGCGCCCGGGGGCGGCTGCGCCCGCACCGGCGCGGCGAGAAAGAGCAGCGCCGCCAGCGCGGCGGCGGGTCTGAGCGTTTCCGGCATCAGTGATCCCCTCTGCGGTTCCTAGCCTGTCAGCGTAGCAGCACGGCTGGCGCCGCCCAAAGCGACCGCGCGGTCGGAACGGCCGGGGCTCGCGACGTCAGAACGGCCTCCCGATGCCGTGGCCCAGCCCGCCCGCGCCGGCGGACGGCATTCCTCCGCGGCCCGCGAGCCATCCGGGCCAGAGGCATCGAACCGCGCGAGGTCGACGCGAGGTAGAGACGCGCCGGGGAGGGCGGAAGTTACGGAGGGCCCCGTGGCGGCCGCCCAGCCGGCGATCGGCAGGCGGGCGGCAGCGGTCCACGACCGCGGCCCGGTCACCGCAGGTCGAGCACCCGGTAGTCCTCGGTCCGGAACAGCTCGGGATGGCTCGAGGACTGGTCCGAGAAGACGATCCAGTAGTCCACGCGATAGCGGCTCTTGATGCGCGCGACGTCCTCGTCCTGGAGTTCGCGATAGGCCTTGTCGGGCTCGATGCTGCGAACTCGTCCATCCTTGGGTCTGAGGTCGCGCCCCACGGCGGCGAGCCGGTCCATCCATTCCGGCAGATAGTCCGGAGCCCAATTGAGCGCCGCCCCCAGTTCCCAGTTCACGAAGATGGACCGCTTGGCGAGGCCCATGAACTCGTCGAAGTCCGAGGTCACGCCGGTGGGGACCAGGAACACGGCATCCCGGGCGGTGTGGGCCTCGGCCCAGGCGGCGACTTGCCGCACGCCGCGCTCGGGACCCTGGCACACCACATCCCGGACGTTGCCCGACTTGGTCCAGCGCTGATGGGAGACCCCAGCGCCCACCAGCAAGACCCACGCAACGAGGCCCCAGCCGATCCAGCGCGGGGAAGCCCAGCGCCCGACGCGGCGCCACACCGCGGGCAGAGCCACGAACCCGAGGAGCACGGCGACCATCCACGCCCCGGGAGGCAGCCAGACCAGGAACGCGACGCCCAGGACCACGATCCAGGCTTGGCGCCTCTCCGCGTCGCTCGCCGCTTCGATTCTGGCCGCGGCCAGGCTCACGATCCCGGTCCCGGCGAGCGCGAGCCAGAGGTCGGTGGCGCGAGCCGGCTGCATCATCATGAGCGGTCGCGAGTGCAGAACGTAGCGGGCAAGAAACGCGTCCAGAATCCACAGGCAGGTGACGGCGGTCCAGGCCAGACCCTGCCGGAACAACCGGGGCCGTTCCCGCCGCCCGTGGACGAGCAACGTCACGAAGAGGGCGATCAGGGCGGCGAAGAGGACGAAGTGCCACGGATCCCAGGCCAGGGGGAAGAGGTGGGCTCGGGCCCGGAAACGAGCGGCCAAGAACCAAATGGCGTCGTCGGACCGCGACGAAAGGGCGGCAACCACCGGGGCGTAGATCCCGTACCAGGCCAGGGCGAGAAAGAGGAGGAAGGGACCCACCCATCGTCGCCACGCGCCGCGCAGCTCGGGATCGGCCACGAACGCGGCGCCGAAGTAGCTCCCCGCGAATAGGCCATACATGGGCGTGAGGCTGAAGCCCACGCCCATCCAGATCGCCCAGGCCACGGTCCGGCGCTCGTGAAACGCCGCCGCCGCCAGCATGAAGACGGCGATGGCCAGCCCCGTCTGCTCGAAGTAGCTCTCGACGATCGTGCCCCCGCCGAGCAGCGGCCGGATCGCGAAGGCGAAGAGCGCCATCGCGCCCACCACGGCCAGCCCCGATCGCGGGGCAAATGCCAGGGCCAGGCGCCCCGCCGCGTACAGAACGAAGAGCCTTTCCAGGACGAGCAGCACGAGGAGCATCCCCTCGAGCGGAAACACGCGGGCGCCCAGCGCCACGGCAGGCCACAGCGCCGAAGGATAGCGGGCCAGCACGGCCATGAACGGATCGTGGGGGTAGAGCGATCGGTCGTTGAGCCAGTGAACGAGTGGAATCTGGACGGCGTGATTCTCGACCAGGACCCGGCACGTGGAGACCAGAAGCGAAGCGACGAAGAGGATGGCCAGCGAGAGCCACGCCTGGGCTGGACTCACGGCGCCGCGGCCGGAGGGTGGATCCGAAACCTGCGGCGGGCCCATCGGCGCGCGCGATCGGCTCACGCCGCCCACTGAAGCAGCGTGGCGCACAACAGGCCGGCGTACAGGCCGAGGATGTTCCCCAGCACGCCGAGCAGCAGCCCCACCGGGGCGAGCGAGGGCTGGTAGACGGAGGCCACGATCGGCGCCGAGACCACGCCGCCGACGTTCGCCTGCGAGGCGGTGGCGATGAGGAACATGGGAGCCTTGAGCAGGCGCCCGCCGAGGAACAGGATGATGGCGTGGAACGCGATCCACACCGCCCCGACCAGGAAGAAGATCGGCGCGTCGAGCACCGCCCGCAGGTCGGCCTGCGCGCCGAGTGTGGTGAGCAGCACGTAGAGGAAGAGGTTGCCGACGTGCGAGGCGCCCGCGCCCTCGAGCCGGGCGGCGGGGGTGAACGAGAGCACGATGCCGAAGGTCGAGGCCAGGATGATGGTCCAGCCGAAGGCCGAGATGATGTTCCCGAGCGGGGGCAGCCACCCGCCGAGCCGCGTGGCGACGAACCCCGCGCCCATGCCGATCGCCACGATCAGCGCCAGGTCGACGAACTCCAGCGGCCGCCGCTGCGTGGCCTGGAAGTCCGCCAGTCGGCGGTTGAGGTCGTCGATCAGCGTGCGGTCGACCTTGAACGCTCGGTCGATCCGATCCTGCATGCTCGACAGCGACATCACGATGCCCATCCAGCCGTAGCCGACCAGCACGTCCACCACGATCATGACGCCGAAGATGTCGTCGGGACAGCCGATCGACTCCTTGATCGCCACCATGTTCGACGAGCCGCCGATCCAGGAACCGGAGAGCGAGCCCATGCCCATCCAGGTCTCGGGCGGAACCCACGCCCTGAACAGCAGCAGCGCGAGCGGGCCGCCGAGGACGATCCCCGCGGTGCCGAACAGCATGGTGCCGATCGCCTTCGGGCCCAGCCGTGCCAGAGCCGTGATGTCGGCGGACAGCAGCAGCAGCACGAGCCCGGGCGGCAGCAGCAGCCGGATGATCCACTCGTAGAGCGGCGATTCGCGGGGGAAGAGGCCGAGCGAGGTGCCGAGCATCGGCAGGAAGTAGACCCACAGGATGGGCGGCGCGATCTTGAGCAGACCGCGCAGCGGCGTCTTCTCCTTGACGAAGTAGATGAGACCGACGATCGAGACGAAAACCGCCAGCAGCGTGGGCCACTCGGTGACGCGCGCGGTTCCGGGATCCATGGGGCGGGACTATGGACGCTCCTCGGCCCCCGGACCAAGCGCCCGCGCGCGGGGCGTGACCCTCCGGCGTCCACGCAAGGCGTGGCCGAGCAAGACATTCGCGCGGTACGCACGGCGGCGGCGCATTCGCGCTTGACTCCCTGCGGCCGGTCGGCAATCCTTCGAGCAGGATCCTCCAAGACCAATCCCGACCGAGGCGGCCGCCGATGTCGGTCCGAAGCAGCGCTTTCTCTGCCCGAGGGCCGAGGGCGTCATGCAGGTCCCCCCCGCCGCCCGACCCCCCGAGCGACCCCCGACATGCTCATGTCTCGCTCACGAATGGCAAAGTGGGTCGGGCCATCTCTCCTGCTACTCGAGAGACGGCCCATGGGCGCGATGATCCAAGAGCGCGCCAGGAGACCATCCAAATGCACGCACATCGGTCGTTCGTCGGGAGCGTGGTGCTGCTCCTCGCGCTCGGCAGCGGGGACGCCTTCGCCACCGTGCGGTATGTGAACAACGACGGGATCTGCGGGGGCAATCTACCCTGCTATACGACGCTCGCCGCCGCCATTGCCGCGTCCAGCGCCGGAGACGAGATCAGGGTCCAGCCGGGTCTCTACAACACGGCCGCGATGATCACGGTCGATCGTCCACTTCTCATCCTCGGTCCGCAGGCCGGCGTCAACGCGCTGCCGAGCCAGGGCTCGACTCGCGTTCCGGGAGACGCGACCAGCGAGGGCATCCTCGACGGCGGAGGCGTCCTGGGCACCATCGTCAGGATCACCGCCAGCGACGTCGAGATCAACGGGCTCGAAATTCGCAACGGCACGGGGGATCTCGTGGATTCGCCGGCGTCGCTGGCCCTCGCCAGGGTCACGATCCGAAACAACATCATCCACGGTTCCAGCGGGGACGAGGGGGTGCAGCTTCGCAACGTGGCCGACGCGCTCATCGAGTGCAATCGCGTGTACGGCACCGCCGGGGACGGCATCAATCTCTGTTGCGGGGCCACGAACGGAATCATCCGGTTCAACGAGCTGCATGACATCGCATCGCTCGACGCGGCAGTGTACGTCTACAACTCGACGAACACGACGATCGAGGGCAATCTCGTTTACCGCACGGCGAACAACGAGGCGATCAAGCTCGGTGCGAAGAACGGAAGCGATGCGGCCGGAACCGGCGGCGTGATCCTCAACAACCGCGTCTACGACCTCAAGCAGGATGGGGTCGCCGTTTATCAGAGCAACACGGAGGTGAGGTGCAACGAGATCTACAACAGCACCAGCGAGAACGGCGGGATCTACCTCGCGTATGCCATCTCGAACGTCTCGGTGGAGGACAACTACGTTCACGACAACACGTTCAACACCGCCAAGTGGGGGGACCCGGCGGGCATCATGATCGGGACCGCGGTGAACGCCCCATCGATCACCGTGACCGGTAACCGTCTCGTGAACAACTCCCCGAATGGCGCGACCAATCGCGCGGTCGGCCTGCTCACGGCGCGGAACAACTGGTGGGGCGCCGCCGACGGCCCGGGCCCGGTCGGCCCTGGCTCGGGCGACCTGGTCTCCACCAACATTGACTTCACGCCCTGGCTGACGTCGGCGCCTGCGCCGTCGTGCCCGTCGGTCGGCTCGTGTGGCACGACGCCGACGCCATCGCTGCAGAAGTCGTGGGGCCAGATCAAGCTGCTCTATCGCTGATAGCGCGTTACCCGTTGAAGACAGCGACCACCTTCGATCCTGGAGGTGGTCGCTGTGTTGCGACCGCGGAAC
>MFFQ01000053.1:0-21986 GCA_001780165.1 Candidatus Eisenbacteria bacterium RBG_16_71_46
GCGTGGCGCACGACCTTCACGCTGCCGCGCACGATGACCGTGAGCGCGTCCGCCGGATCGCCCTCCCGCCACAGAACATCCCCGCGGCGATAGGTCTTGAGCGTCGCCAGCGCCGCCACCCGGCGCTGGTCGTCCACCGTGAGGCCGCGGAACACCGGCAGCGAACGGATCGCGGCCAGCACCCTGCCCGCACCCCGCTCCAAACCCGCCTGCGGATGATCGCTTCGGGTAGGCATATGACGTGGATCATACGCTGGACCCGGGGTATTCCCGCAACCCGATGAAAGCAATGGCCGTTGAGTCGGCGGGAGCCGTCTCGAGAATCGGCCGGGGACCTGATGCCGGTCATAGGAGGCATCGCCCCCAGGGACGATTCTCGCGAGCGAGAGGAGGGGCCATGGGGGCCCGCCCTCGCGGAAGCTCGTCCACATGACTCCGACACCGGTCTTTCAGCGCATGCGACAGGATCACCGCCGGGTGCTCGCTGAGATGGCGAGGCTCGAGGCCTCGGCGGCGCCGGCCCGGCGCGGTCCACGCGGGCGCCTGCTCAGCACGGTCGCGCTGCGCGAGGTGCTGCGGATGCTCGAGCGCCAGTTCGCCACGCACATGAAGGCGGAGGACGACGTCATCTTCCCGGCGCTGATGGAGACGTTGCCGCAGGCGCGCGGCAGCATCCTGCCATTGTCGCTCGAGCACACCGAGCTGCGCAGCATGCTCCTCGGCCTGTTCAACCTGCTGGACGCGGAGCACGGCTCGACCCGCGACGAACAACTGGAGGTCCAGATTCGCGATTTCTCGGACCTCCTGCGCATTCACATCCGCAAGGAGGAAGCCGTCGTCTTCAGCGTGGCCGAGCGCGTGCTGCGGCCCGAGGAGATCGAAATCATCGCCGGGCGGCTGGCGGCCAATGAAACCCACGAGGCCGGCGCCCGCTCGCTCCGGCCCCGGCCGAAAGGAAAACGCTCATGAGATCCTTCCCGATCTTCCTCCTCGCATGCGCCTGCCTGCTCGCGGCCGGCGGCTGCGGGGGCACCTCCGGCGAGAAGGCGTCGTCGGGCTCGTCGTCCGGCTCCGCCTCCGGAACCGGCTCGGCATCGAAGTACGACTCCGGTCCGCGCGCCGCCGACGAGCCCGTGGACGCGGCGGCGGCCGCGACCGGCGAGCGGCTGTTCAAGGACAAGGGGTGCTCCGCCTGTCATGCCTTCGGCCAGAAGCTCACGGGTCCCGACCTCGCGGGCGTGGCTCGCCGGCGCACCGCGAAATGGATCGAGCAGCAGATCCTGCACCCCGACATCATGACCAAGGAGGACCCCGTCTCCCACCAGTTACTGGCTGAGTTCATGCTGCAGATGCCCAACCAGGGGCTCACGTCCGAGGAAGCGCGTGCGGTGATCGAGTACTTCAAGCACAAGGACCAGGAATCCACCGCGTCGCACGAGTAGCCCGGAACCCACGAGAGGAGGACACACGATGAAACGATGGATGATCGCCGTAATGGCGGGCGTGGCCGCGCTGTGGCTGGCCGCGCAGCTTCCCGGCTGCAGCGCGTCCCGCGGGGGCGGCGGATCGGCCGCGGAAAAGGTCTACGTCAAGCCCGGGGAGCACGACAAGTACTATGCTTTCCTCTCGGGCGGGCACTCGGGCCAAGTGTTCGTCTATGGTCTCCCGTCGTGCCGCTACATCACGACCATCCCGGTGTTCACGCCGGAACCGGCGAAGGGCTGGGGGGTGGACGAGGAGTCGAAGGCGATGCTCAAGGGTTTCACCTGGGGCGACGCCCATCACCCGGGGCTGTCGGAGACCGACGGTGACTACGACGGGCGCTGGCTGTTCATCAACGACATGCCGAACGCCCGGATCGCGCGCATCAGCCTCAAGGACTTCACCACCGCCGAGATCTTCGGCCCGATTCCGAACCTGTCGGCCGCCCACGCCAGCCCGTTCCTGACCCCGAACACCGAGTACGTGTTCGCGGCGTCCCGGTTCTCGCTGCCGTATCCGTTGTCGAAGGTCACCAAGATCAGCGACTACCAGAAGGACTTCCACGGCATCGTCGCCGGGATCAAGGTCGATCCCCAGAGCGGGCACATGTCGCTGGGCTTCGAGATCCTGATGCCGCCGTTCGACTGGGACATCGCCGACGCCGGCAAGGGCCCGAGCCATGGGTGGGAGTTCTTCACCTGCTACAACAGCGAACAAGCGCACGATTCGCTCGAGATCAAGGCGTCTCAGAACGAGATGGACTACATCGCCGCGGTCAACTGGGTCGAGGCCCAGAAGGCGGTGGACGCCGGCAAGGGCCACAAGATGGAGGGCGCCGACGTCCTCGACCCGCGCGAAGTGAAGGGCATCGTCTACCTGTTCCCGGTGCCGAAGAGCCCGCACGGCGTGGACGTGGACCCGAGCGGCCAGTACATCTGCGCGTCGGGCAAGCTGCAGGCCGAGGTCACCGTCTACACCATCGACAAGATCAAGGCCGCGATCGCCGCCGGCAAGTTCGACGGCGAGCAGGGCGGCATCCCGGTGCTGGCCTACGAGGACGTGATGGAGGCCAAGGTCCCGGTCGGCCTGGGTCCCCTCCACACCCAGTTCGACGGCAAGGGCTACGCCTACACCTCGCTGTTCCTCGATTCGCAGATCGCCAAGTGGAAGGTGGGACCGCCGTGGGACGTGGTGGACAAGATCGACGTCTACTACTCGATCGGCCATCTCGCGGCATCCGAGGGCGACACCCGGCACCCGACCGGCGAGTACCTGCTGGCGCTCGACAAACTGTCGAAGGACCGCTACCTGCCGGTGGGCCCTTCGCACCCCGAGGGCGCGCAGCTCATCGACTTGCGCGGCCCGAAGATGGACCTGCTCTACGACTTTCCCACCTATCCCGAGCCGCACTACGCGCAGATCATCGAGGCGAGCAAGCTCAAGCCCGACAAGATCTACTCGCTCGCGGACAACAGCAACCCCTACGCCGTGAAGCGGGCCGAGGACGCGCGCGTCGAACGCCACGGCAAGCGGGTGGACGCCTACGTGCTGGCGGTGCGCACCCACTTCACGCCCGACAACATCCGCGTCGCGCAGGGCGACACGGTCTACTTTCACGTCACCAACATCGAGCAGGACGAGGACATCACCCACGGCTTCGGAATTCTCTTTTCGAGCAAGGACATGCAGGTGGAGCCCGGGGAGACCAAGACCATCCGATGGGTGGCGGAGAAGCCGGGCGTGAACGCGTTCTACTGCTCGAACTTCTGCAGCGCGCTGCACCAGGAGATGCAGGGCTACATCGAGGTGGCGCCCGCCGGTACCCGGGTGGCGGCCATTCAGCGACCGAGTCCCGAGCGCGTGGCGGAGATCGCCGCGCTGCTCAAGCACTGAGCCCGTCGCGGGCGGGCCGGCCGGTCGCGCCGGCCCGCCACCGCGGCACGAGGAGATCGGCATGGCGAGATACCTGACCGGGACGTTCGGCTCCATCGAGCGTCGACTCATCCTGCTCGCGGCGCTCGTGCTGTTGCCGGTGTTCTTCCTGCCGGTGCTCCCGATCTGGCAGATGAAGATGTGGGCGCCGCAGTACCGGGAGGGGCTCACCCTGACGATCTTCAGCAACACGATCGCCGGCGATATCGACAAGATCAACACGCTCAATCATTACGTCGGCATGCACAAGATCACCGCGGACGATTTCAAGGAGTTTCGCTACCTGCCGCAGGCGCTGACGCTGTTCGGGGTCCTGGCGCTGCTCGCGGGACTGGTCAACCGGCGCTGGCTCGCGATCGTCGGATGGTTGGTCTTCACCGGGTTCGCGATCTACATGTTCACCGATTACGCGAGGTGGCTCTGGCACTACGGACACGACCTCGACCCACGGGCGGCGATCAAGCTGCAAGCCTTCACGCCGCCGCTCATCGGCTTCCAGAAGATGGCCAACTTCAAGGTGCTGAGCATTCCCGGCGCCGGCACGCTCCTGCTGGGCGTGGCGTGGCTGTTCGGCCCGCTGGTGCTCTACCTCGAGCGCCGCGCGCGGCGACGGGACACCGGGCAGGCCGGTTGAGATGACCGGCGGCGCGGCGCGGCTGCTGGCGCTGGCGGCGGCGGGCGTCCTCGCCGCGTCGCCGGCGGGCGCGAGCGTGACCCGCGTCCCGGCCGGCGACGGCGCGCGCCAGGCGGTGGCCGGCGCCGCGGCCGGCGACACGCTGGTGCTGGCGGCGGGCGTCCATCACGGGCCGCTGCGGATCGAGCGCGGGCTGACGCTCCGCGGCGAGGCCGGATCGGTGGTGGACGGCGGGCGCCGTGGCACGGTGCTCGAAATCGTCGCGCCGGGCGTCGTGATCGAGGATCTCGCGGTGCGCGGCAGCGGGACCCGCGCGCTCACGATCGACAGCGGCATCCACGTGATCGCGGCAGGCGGCGTGGTCATCCGCCGCGTGCGCCTGGACGACGTGCTCTACGGCATCTACGCGGAGCGCGCCACGGGACTTGTGGTCGAGGACTGCCACCTTCACGGCCGCGCGACGCCGGGAGACCCGAGCGGCGAGGGTAACGGCATCCACGTCTGGTACACCCCCGACGCGCGGCTTGCCGGCAACACCATCGACCACTTCCAGGATGGCATCTACCTGTCCTTCGCCCACAACACGCTCGTGGCCCACGATCGGCTGCAGGACAATGCCCGCTACGGCCTCCACACCATGTACTGCCAGCAGAACCGGCTGGTGGAGAATCTGTTCACCCGCAACGTCGCGGGCGTGGCGATCATGTTCTCCAACCACCTGGTGGTGGAGGGCAACGACGTCCTCCACAATCGCGGGCCGCGCACCTACGGCCTGCTGCTGCGCGACTGCTCCGACGGCGAGTTCATCAATAACCGCCTGGTGGACAACACGGTGGCGATCTTCATGGACAACTCGAACCGTAACCGGATGCGCGGGAACCTGATCCAGGACAACGGCTGGGGGCTGCTGATGTTCTCGTCTTGCGACGGCAACGAGTTCGCGGAGAACAACGTCATCCACAACGACTACCCGGTGGCCCTGGACATGCGCCGCACCAACAACCGCTTCGACGACGGCGCGCGCGGCAACTACTGGAGCGACAATGCCCCCTACGACCTCGATGACGACGGCGTCAGCGACGTGCCCTACTCGCCGGTCACCGCCTTCGCGTTCCTGTCGAAACAGTATCCCGACCTCGCCATTCTCGCGCGCAGTCCCGCCGTCGCGGCGCTCGGGGTCGCCGAGCGCGTGATCCCGGCGATGCGCCCGAGCGAGGCGGTGGATCGCTTCCCCCTGCTGGAGCCGGTGGCGGTGAGCGGCGGCGGCACTCGGCGCGCCCCGCGCGCCACCGCCCCGGCGTGGGCGACCCTCGCCGGCTTCGGCGCGCTCGCGCTGTTCGGCCTGCTCGGGCTGCTGCGGGGCTGGCGGGCGCCATGATCCGGGTCGAGCGGCTGACCAAGCGTTACGGCGCCATCGTCGCGGTGGACGACCTGTCCTTCGAGGTCGAGGCCGGCGAGACGTTCTCGATCATCGGGCCCAACGGCGCCGGCAAGACCACCACGCTCAAGGTGCTGCTCGGCCTCGCCCGCTCCGACGGCGGGAGGGTGACGATCGGCCCGGAGGGGCTCTCCCCCGCCGATCCGCGCGCCCGGCGGGCGCTCGGCTACGTGCCGCAGCGGGTGCAGTTCCAGCCCGGCAGGACCGTCGCCGAGGTGCTCGGCTTCTTCGCCGAGCTGCGTGACCTCCCGCCGGAGGCGGTCGGCGTCGCGTTGCGCCGCGTCGGGCTCGACGGGCACGCCGCGCGTCAGGCCAGCCAACTCTCGGGCGGCTTCACCCAGCGGCTCTCGCTGGGACAGGCGCTGCTCGGCGACCCCGCACTGCTGGTACTCGACGAGCCCACCGCCAGCCTCGACCCCGAGGCGACCTGGGAGTTCCGCACCCTGCTCGAACAGCTGCGACGCGAGGGCAAGACGATCCTGCTGTGCTCGCACCTCCTCGCCGAGGTCGAGCGCGTGGCGGACCGGGTGCTGATCCTGGTGAACGGGCGCCGCGCCGGCCTCGAGCGCCTCGCGGCGCTGCGCGAACGCCAGGTGAGCGCCACGCGGCTCATCGCGGTGCTGCACGAGGCGCCGGACCGCGCGGTCGAGCTGCTGCGCCAGCGGGGATACCCCGCCGAACGCCTCGACGACCGCACGCTGCGGCTCGAGGCGTCGAATGGCCAGGGCCTCGAGGCCCTCGAGGCGCTGCGCGCCGGCGGCGTCCGGGTACGGTCGTTCGAGCAGCAGCGCCCGACGCTGGAGGAGATCTTCCTGGCCGCGGTGCGCGGAGAACGGAGGGACACCGATGACTAGGCCCCTACGTGTCCTCGTCCTCGCCCTAGGGCTCGCGCTCGGCGCGTGTGCCGCGCCCGCGGGGCCTCCCCCGATCCGGGAGGGCTCGGCCTGCGCCACCTGCGGCATGGAGATCCACGACCGGCGCTTCGCCTGCGAGCGCGGCCTCGCCAACCGCTGGCGCGCGTACGATTCGATCGAGTGCCTGATGCGCGACGTGGCGAAGCGCCCCGGCGGGGACGTCTGGCTCGCCGACTACGACAGCGGCACCCTCCACGCCGCCGACTCCCTGTGGATTGCCCACGGCGAGTTCCCCTCGCCGATGGGTGCCGGCTACGCGGCGTTTCTCGACGCCGCATCGGCGCGGGAGGTGGCGATCACGTCGAAGGGAACCGTCGGGCGGCTCGACGACTTCCTCGCCGCGGCGCGGGGGGCGACGCCATGAGGCGCTCCTACCTCGCGCTGTTCGCCGTGATCGTGCTGATCGCCGTCGGCGTGACGCTGGCCGGGCGCGCGCCACGCGACGTCCCGCCGCCGGCGAAAGCGCAGGCTGCGGTGCCGGTCGTCAGGCTCGCGATCGAGGTGCGGGCCGGCGCGGTCCTCCCCCCGCGCGCCGCGGTGCCCAAGGACCACCGGGTCGAGCTGGAGGTGCGCAACGGCGAGGCGCGAACCGTGCGGCTCGCGCTCGCCGGCTACGACGACCGCGTCAGCCTCTCGCTCGCGCCCGGGGAGCGCTGGGCCGGGTCGTTCCTCGCCGACCGCCCGGGAGACGACTTCGCCTGGCTGCTCGACGGCAGGGCCGCCGGGCGTCTGGACGTGACCGGTTCGCATCTGGAGGAAGGACACCGATGAACGCTTTCACGCACGGCGCTTGGCGGCGGATTCGGGTGGTGGCGCGCGAGGAATATCGTCGCGCGCTCGAGACCCGCTGGCTCTTTGGTTTCACCGCGCTGTTCGCGGTCCTGGTGCTCGGGCTCTCGTACTTCGGCCTCGCCCAGGGTCGCGAGGTCGGCTTCCAGGGCTTCGCCCGCGTCACCCTGAGCCTGATGAACCTCGTGCTGCTGATCGTGCCGCTGACCGGCCTCATGCTGGGGATCACCAGCATCGCCGGCAGCAGCGAGACCCTGGCGCTGTTGCTGGCCCAGCCCGTGACCCGCGGTGAGGTGCTGCTCGGCCGATTCCTCGGGCTGGCCGCGGCCCTGAGCGCGGCCCAGGCCCTCGGTTTCGGCGGCGGCGGCGTGGTGATCGCGCTCAACGCCGGCTTCGGCCAGATCCCCGGATTCCTCGCGCTCACCGCGCTCTCGCTGGTGCTGGGCTGGCTCACCGTGGCCGCCGCGCTCTGCATCGCGTCGATCTGGCCCGATCGCCTGCAGGCGATGTCCATCGGCCTGTTGTTGTGGCTCGGGCTGGTGGTGGCCTACGACCTCGGCGTACTCGGCACCACCGCGCTGCTGCGCGGCGCCCCGCTCCAGGCGGTGCTCTTCCCGGCGCTGCTGCTGAACCCGGTGGACCTGGTGCGCATCCTCGTCACGCTCGCGGTGGGCTCGGGAGCGCTGTTCGGACCCACGTCCGCGGTACTGGCCGGGATGTTCGGCAGCCACGCCGGCATCGCGGTGGGCGTCACGGTGCTCGCGCTCGAGACCGTCCTGCCGCTGGCGATCGCGACGCGCGTGTTCAGCCGCCGCGACTGGTGATCGGCATGGAGCCCTACCGCCTGCTGTTCCCGCTCGGCGTGGCCTACGCGATCGCCGGCGCGCTGGTGTGGACGGTCGCCGCACTGGGCTGGATGCCCTATCCCGGCCCGCTTCACCGCGCGCTCATGATCCAGGGGTTCGAGCAGTCGTTCGTGGTCGGCTTCCTGCTCACGGCACTCCCCGGCCTCACCCACTCCGAGCGTTGCCGCCCGGCGGAGCTGGCCGCGGGCTTCGCGGCGATGGCGGCATTCGGGGTCTTCGCTTTCGGCGGCTGGTTGCTGGGCGCCCAGATCGCCGGCCTGGCCGCGCTCCTGACGCTGGTGGTCGCCGCGGCGCGGCGGCTCGGCCGGCGCGCGCCGGGGCCGGCGGAGGAATTGCTGTTCGTGGCGTTCGGCCTGCTGGCGGGGCTCGCGGGCGGGGCACTGCTCGCGGCGCAGGCCGCCGGCGCGCCCGCCTGGGGCCCGCCGCGCTTCGCCGAGCGGCTGCTGTCGCTCGGCATGGTGCTCTCGCTGGTGCTCGGGGTGGGCGGCCTGCTGGTGCCGACCTTCGCCGGGATGCGCGGCCCGCTGGTGATCCCCGGAGTGGCCGGGCCGCACGAACGCGGACCGCGCCGCGCGCTCTACCTGTCGCTGATCGCGGTCTTCGTCGCGGCCTTCACCGCCGAGTTCCTCGGTCGCGCCGTGCCCGGTGCGCTGCTACGCGCCGCCGCCGCCAGCGCGCTGGGACTGCTGGTGTGGAAGCTCTTCCGCCTCCCCGGCCGGCGCGCGCTGTCGTCCTTCGCGATGTGGGGCGCGGGATGGCTGGTGATCGCGGGGCTGTGGTGGGTGGCGGCCGATCCCGCGCGTCCGATGGCCGGGCTCCACGTCGTGTTCCTCGGGGGCTTCGGGCTGCTCACGTTCGCGATCGCGACCCGGGTGGTGGTGGCGCACGGTGGTCACGGCATCGCGGCGGAGCCGGTGGTGCTCGGCCCCGGGGTCGTGACCTTGCTCGCCCTCGGGCTCATCGCCCGGCTCTGGGCCGACTTCCAGCCGGCGGTCGCGACCATGCTGTTGGGGGCGAGCGGCGCTCTCTGGGCGGCCGGTTGGGCGTTGTGGGGATGGCGGGCGCTGCCCAGGATCGCCCGCACCGCGCCGCCTCCCCGGCCGGCCCCGGCACCCATCCCCGTAGCATCCATCACGCACGCCTCGCCGCGACGGGGCTGAAGGCCGCCGGCAGCCGCCCAGGCTGCGGATTGGACGCCCTCCGGGCCTCCAAATGCTCTGCTGTCAAGGTCCCGGACGCCTTCGCCGATAACGCGATGGCTGACCCGGCGCATGGCATTTCGCCGGCCCGCCGACCACGACCGCCTTCGGGAGGGGATTCATGTACGCCGTTTTGCGCTTCTCGCTCGTGGCCCTCGTCGTCTGGGGCGCCGCGATGCCCGACCCGTCCGCTGCGGCCACCTCGGCAGCCGATTCGAGCCAGCTGGTTGCCGCGCAGCTACCCCACGACCCACCGCTGGAGGCGGGCGCGCTCGAGACGGCCGGCCAGAACCTCCCGGTGTCGGTGGCCTACGACGCGACCATCGCCTCCAAGTACCTCTTTCAGGGCGTCGACTACAGCGACGGCAGGACGGTCGTGCAGCCCAACCTCAACTTCGGCTTCAAGCAGTTCTCCGCCGGCGCCTGGTTCAACTACCAGCCGGACATCGAGAAGCTCAACGAGGTCGATCTCACGCTGAAGGTCGGCCGCGACATCGCGTTGCTGTCCGTGGCCGCCGGCTACCTCCACCTCGACTACCCCAATCGCCCGACATGGGATCCCTCCCAGGAGGTGTTCCTGGAACTCGGACTCTCCGCCCCGTTCAACCCGACGCTGAGCGTCCACTACGACTTCGACGCGGGGCTGGGGAGCTACTCGACCCTGGGCCTGAGCCGGAAGGTCGCCCCGCTCGTGACCGTGGGCACCAACCTGTTCTACCAGGATCACTATTACAAGACGACGGGGATTCCGTCGGCCGAGTTCAACGTCAAGACCGAGATTCCGTTCGGCGCGATGACCCTCACGCCATCCCTGTCCTACTTCGCGACGTGGCACAATCGGGACTTCCGGGGCGACACGGCCATTCCGAGCACCTGGTTCTTCTCGGTCAACGCCAGCCGTTAGGAGCGACGCTCCCGCGCCCATGAATCAGTCCGCGCCGAACGGATTCGGCTTCACGCCGCACATCGTGGCCACCGGCTTCACCACGGCGTTCCTCGGCGACGAGCGGACTCTCCGCGAGTTCGTCGCCGGGGATCTCGTGGTGCGCACCATGCTCAAGCGGGGCCGGGTATCGGTGCTCTACCTCATCAACGACACCTACGACCCGCTCAACGAGCGCCAGCTCCGGGTGGGGGTGAACAAGGATCCGGCGCTGATCGAGAAGTTCAAGCCGTTCTGCGGCCGTCCGATCTCGGAGATCCCCGATCCCTACGGCTGCCACGACAGCTATGCGCTTCATTTCACCGAGGCGCTGCTCGGGCGACTCCACTCGCTCGACATCCACCCGGTCGTGCTCGACTCGTACCAGGCCTACCAGTCCGGCCTCTACGCCCCGTTCGTCGCCCAGACGCTGGAGGGCTACGCCGCGATCCAGGAGCGGCTCGCCGCCAACTGCCAGCAGTACACCCCCCGCAATCTCTTCCGGGTCCAGTGCCCCGAGTGCCGCTGCATCGACGCCACGGACATTCGCGGCGTCGAGGCCGGCTGGGTCGCGTTCCACTGCGAGCGGTGCGGGAAGGACATGCGGCAGGTGACGGGCGCGGTCCGCGGCAAGTTGGCGTGGAAGCTCGACTGCGCGGCCCGCTGGAACCTCTATCAGATCGACACCGAGACGTTTTCCAAGACCCACTTCGCGGATCTCGGCACGCTCAACATCTCGAAGTTCGTGTCCCAGGAGATCTTCGGCGGGAAGATCCCGGCGATCGTCAAGTACGGGGATCTTCGGCTGAGCCGCGAACTCTCCGGGCGGCTGCTGGAAGCGCTTCCGCCGCGAATGCTCAAGGCGCTCCTCACCACCCGCCTGAGACGCGACCTCGACCTCACCCGCGACTACGTCGAGAACTTCTGTCGCAAGTACACGATCCGGCCGGGCGTGAGCTACGTGGACTACGTTCGCCAGGAGCTTCCGCGAAAGGCGCTCGCCCTGGAGAGCGAGCTGGAGCGCCCGCGCCAGACCTCCTCCGACGGTCACCGGGAGTCCGCGGAGAACGAGCTGGTCGCCTTCGGGAACCGCTTTTCCGCCTTCTTCTACAACAAGCGCTACGACGTTCGTTTTCCGGTCGCCGAGGCATTCGACGGCATCGAGCCAGCGACCCTGACGACCGCGCGCGACGCGATTCGGCACGCACTCCATTTGCGCGATGGCGGCATGCACGACTCCGAGGCGCTCAAGCTCCAGATCAAGAACTTCTTCGCCGACCGGCCCTCGGCGCCGGGCGTGTACCCGTTCCTGAGGAAGGTCTTCGGCCAGACCGACGGACCCAATATCACGAGCCTCCTGGCCATCCTCCCCCGGAATTACCTGAACACCGTTCACCTGGTCCTGAGCGCCCTCACGCGAACTCCGCGGGAGGATCACGAGACCGTGGCCTTCGATCGAGGCGAAGAGAAGGCGGCGTAGGCGGGCCGGCAGCGAAGCGCGCCGGGGGCCGCGGTGACGTGGCCGCTCTCCCGGCCAATTGTCCAAGGAGGAAACCGTGAGAACGCTGAAAGTCCATGTCGCGACCGCCCTGGCGCTGCTGCTTGCCCTGGGGTGCGGAACATCCGGCCAGAAGGGCACCGGCCAGGCCCACGACTCCTCGCTGGACCGGGTTCGCAAGTCGGGCACGCTCGCCTGGGGCGCCGACGTGATCGGCGGGATTCCCTATGTCTACGAGGACCCGAAACACCCGGGCAGCTACATCGGCTTCGAGATGGACATTGCCCAGGCGATCGCCCGGCAGCTGGACGTCAAGCTCCGGCTCGTGGTCAAGGCCTGGGACACGCTGATCCCGGAGTTGCAGCGCGGCACCTTCGACATGGCCATGAACGGGATCGAGGACACACCCGAGCGCCGCAGGGTCGTGCTCTCATCCGATCCCTACTTCGTCTATTCGCAGCAGATCACCGTGCGCAAGACGACCTCCGGCATCACCTCGCTCGACGACCTGCGGGGCAAGAACGTCGCCACGCTCTCGGGCACCGCCGCCGAGGACATCCTGCGCCACACCCCGGGGATCCGTGCGGTCATCAGTCCCGAGATCATCTACAGCTACCGCGATCTCGAGGAAGGCAAGGTCGACGCCGTGTTGCTCGACACGCCGATCGCGGTCGCCTACGGGGCGACCAACCCGAAGCTCATGAACGTCGGACATTCTTTCGCCGAGGGCCGTTACGTCGTTGCGTTCCGCCCCGAGGACCAGACGCTTCGCGATGCGGTCAATCGTGCCCTGCAGACGTTGCGGGAGACCGGCGAGCTCCGGAAGATCTACGAGAAGTACGGGATCATGGACGAACACCAATTCCAGATCGGCGTGCGCTGAACACCGCATGACCGAGCGCTCTCTCAGGAACGGCACGCCGCCAGGCGCGGCGTTCCACGATGTGGTCTCGCCGGTCACCGGCGAGACCATGGCGCGCGTGCGCCTGGCGTCGCCGGATGAGCTCGGCGACCTCCTGGCGGGGCTCTCCGGTCCGCCTCCGGAAGCGCCGGCGGGCGAAGTCTTCGCGTTCCTTCGCCGGCTCCGGGACGAGCTGGCGGCGCACCGCGACGAGCTCCTGCGGATGACCATCCTCGAGACCGGCTTCGTCGCCGACCACAGCATGGAGATGATCGCCGGGTCCATCGAATTCCTCGGCGACTTCCAGCGGTACGTCGGGGAACAGGACCCGGCCTCGTCGCGGATCCTGCGGCACTCGTATTCCGGGGAGTCCTCGCGCGAGATGAGCATCACCAGCCGCCCCTATCGCTGCGTCGCGGCGATCGTCCCGCAGAACGCCTCGCTGGCGCTGTCCATCACCATCGTCGCGTCCGCGCTCTACGCCGGGACCCGGGCGATCGTCAGGCCATCGCTCCAGTGCGCGCCGAGCGGAGCGCTGCTCGCCGAGCTGATCGACCGCAGCGAGCCGCCGCAGGATTCGATTCGGGTCGTCAACTGCCTGGCGAGCCATTTCATGGAGGCCTGCTGCGCGGCCGAGGGAGTCGATCTCATCCACTACATCGGCGGCAACCAGCACGCGCTGCCCGCGTTCGTGCAGGCATTCGAAGCCAAGAAGCTCTGCCTGCTCGACGGCCAGGGGAATGGACTGCTCTACATGGACGAGTCGTTTCCGCTCGACGTCGCGGTGGAGCTGATCACCTCGGGAGCGACGCGATTCAACGGCGAGACCTGCACCTCGATCAACGGCGTCCTGGTCGCGGAGCGAGCCTATCCCGCGCTGCGAGACGCGCTCGTCGAGTCGTTCCGCGCGCTCCGCGTCGGCGATCCGTCCGATCCCGCGACCCAGGTCGGACCGTTGTTCAGCCACAAGCAGGCCCAGAGCCTCGCGCTCGCCCTCCGCGGCGGCGTTCAGAGTCGCCTGCTCTGTGGCGGCGAGGTCCACGGCGCCTACTTCCGGCCAGCCGTCCTGGAGGGCGTGCGGGTGGACGATCCTCTGGTGCAGCAGGGCCTGTTCGGTCCCGCGCTGTGGATCCAGCCGATCCGCGGGGACGCCCTGATCGACTGGATGCGCGCCAACCGCTTCCCGCTGAGCGACACGATCCTGAGCGCGGACACGGGCTTCATCCGTGCCTTCGCTTCCAATTCGCGGGCCGCACGCGTCTGCGTCAACGAGGATCCATCGGTCGAATCCATGTTCGAACCGTGGGGCGGCTATCCGCCAAGCGGCCTCAACCCGGTGTCGGTCTGGACCCAGAAGTATCGTCAGACCTTCCAGCTCGACGGTCGGCTGAGCGCGCTCTTCGGCGAGGACTGGGCGGGACTCCGCAAGGCGGTCTGAAATGCTCAAACGCGGCTCCGCCACGCATCTGTCCATCCGCACCAAGATCATCCTCATGGTGGTGCTGACGCTCTTCGTGGCGATGTCCGCCACAGCGTATTTCATTCGTCAGCTGGTGACGAACAACATCGTCAATCAAAAGATCACCACCACCGAGATCCTCACCACGTCGATCCTGCACGACATCAAGTTCGACCTCGACACGCACGGTGCCAATCCCGGCCAGGAGATCGTCGCGAAGTACATGACGTACTATCGCAGCATCACGAACATGTCGATCTTCGATACCAGCGGGGTCCGGACCGCCGCGTCCAATCCGGATCGACTCCACAAGCTCAGCAACGACCCCAAGGTCTTCGAGGCGCTCCGTCGCGCCAAGCCGAGCCTGGTGGTCACCCGCCTCGATTGGAACAACCTCGGTATCCGGTCGGTCGCGCCGATCCTGCAGGGCACCCACATCATCGGCGCCCTCGCGATCGACGTTTCGGTCCAGGACCTCCAGCAGACCCTCGCCGCGATGGATCGCCGCATCGGGCTGATCATGGGCATCAAGGTGCTGCTGGTCTCGCTCGTGCTGTTCTTCCTCCTGCGGCGCAGCATCCTGCTCCGCCTGGGCCGGCTGATCACGGTCACCCAGCAGATCACCGCCGGGAACTACGACATCCAGGTCGACGACTCCCAGCACGACGAGATCGGCAAGCTCGCCGAGGCCTTCAACCGGATGACCTCCGACCTCCAGCTCTCGAAGGGGCAGATCGAGAACTACAACAAGCACCTCGAAGAACGCGTCCGGGACGCGACCGCCCAGCTGCAGCAAGCCTACGAAGACCTGAAGAGCGCGCAGAGCCAGATGGTGCTGAACGAGAAGATGGCTTCGCTCGGCGTCCTGATCGCCGGGGTGGCGCACGAGATCAACACGCCGGTCGGGGCGATCCTCAACGTGTCGCGCAACCTCGAGCGCCGGATCCGCTCCCTTCCCGAGCAGATCGAGGCCTACCGGATGACTCCCGGCGTGGGCGCCGAGGAATGGGTCTCCTGCCTGAACGACCTGATCGAGACTTCCTGCGCGCCTCATCCTCCCGCCTCGTATCGCACCAGTCGGCGCATCGAGGATCTGCTGCGCGAGCACGGGGTCGACGCCCACCAGGAGAAGGCCAACGTCCTGTGCAAGCTCAACTTCACCGCGCCGGACAAGATCGTTCGATACATCCCGTGCTTCCGGCAGCCCGAGTTCTTCGCCGTGGCGGAATCGTTCGCCAGCATGGCGCAGGCGGCGACGATCTCCGAGTCCAGCTCGCAGAAGATCGCCGAGATCGTGAGGGCGCTGAAGTACTACGCCTACTCGGGCAAGGACCGGGTGGAGCCGATCCAGGTCAACGATTCGATCCAGACCGCGCTGGTGCTGCTCCGGAACCAGCTCAAGCACAGCGTCGATGTCGTCGTCGCGCTGGACCCGGAGCTGCCGTTGATCCAGTGCACGAGCGAAATCCACCAGGTCTGGACCAACCTGCTGACCAATGCCTGCGACGCGATCGAAGCCCGGGGCGACGACGGTCCCAGCAAGATCACGATCTCCTCGGTCCGTGGCGCCGCGGGCGTCGTCGTCCGGATCACGGACAACGGGATCGGAATCCCCGAAGACAAGATCGACAAGATCTTCGATCCCTTCTTCACGACCAAGGATGTCGGCAAGGGTACCGGGCTCGGACTGTGCATCGCCTCGGGCATCATCAAGAAGCACAACGGCCAGATCCGGGTGGATAGCCGCCCGGGACGCACCGTCTTCGAGGTGACGTTGCCGACCACGACGGCCACGGCGGCCGGACTTGCCGGAGACGAGGCGCAGCCTTCCCGCCCGACCGATTCGCCGGGCGCCCCGGCGGGGACGTTGCCCGATTCCCGGGCCGCGTGAGCCGAAGCCAGGGAGGAATGCCACGATGAGCGATCTAGGCCAGGATCTGCGCCTCGACCAGCACGTGCTCTGCGTGGACGACGACGGCGAGTTTCTCAAGTCTCTGGAGTTCTTCCTTCCGGAGCACATCAACCGCGGCGCGCCGCTCGGGATCTGGTATCGCTTTCTCTTCTTCCAGGGTCCGGGCGAGGCGCTCGCCGTCCTCCAGGAGCTTCACGAGGCGGACGAGACGGTCGCCATGTTGATCAGCGACCAGAAGATGCCGCAGATGAAGGGCACCGAGTTCCTCGCCGCCGCGCGCGAGATCTCCCCCCGCAGCATCCGCGTGCTGCTCACGGGGCACGCCGGGCTCGAGTCGGCGATCGTGGCGATCAACGAAGGACTGCTGGACAAGTACCTGACCAAGCCGATCGACAACGAACACGACTTCACCGTGGTCATCCAGCACCTGCTGCGGAACTTCGCCATGCAGCGCACGATCGAAGGGCAGACGCGCACCCTCACCGATCTCTACGGCCTCTCCAACGCTCTCAACGCCATGGACGACGTCGAGGAGACCCTGCGCTACACGACGCAGTTCGCCCGCTCGACGCTCGAATGCGCACAGGTCTGCCTACTGCTTCACGATGGAGACGGCCTCCGCCTGCGAGCCGCCGTGGGGCTTCCCGGAAACATGGTGGACTACCCGGTCCTGCCGCTCACCGAGGCCGAGGCCCGCCGGATGCTCGGCGCCCTCCGCACGGAGGCCGGGGCGACGCTCGACGAGATTCCCTGGCCCGATCCGGGCACGGAGCATCCGCGGCTTCCCCTGGCGCCGCCGATCCTCTACGCGGGACTTGCGTCCGGCGATCAGTTCCTGGGCTTCATCGGCATCGGCGGCCGGGAGAAGAGCGCGATGGTCGGCGGCATCGACCACAGGACGCTGTCTCATATCGCCAGCACCGCTTCCATCGCGATCCACAATCAGGTGAATCGCGCGCGGCTACTGAGTGCCTATGCCGAGACCCGGGCGCATGCGGCGGCGCTCGCGGAGGCCAACAGCCGGCTGCAGATTCTCGACCGTCTGAAGAGCGACTTCCTGACGTTCATCTGCCACGAGCTTCGCACGCCGCTCAGCGGCATCTCGGCCGTGGAGCTGCTGGACCGGGCGACCGAGCCCGGCGACCAGAACGAGATGATCGGGGCGATCCGCAGCGGCTACAAGCGCCTCGAGCAATTCGTCGCCAAGGGCCTGGAGTATTTCGAGTGGTTCTCCTCGAACCGCGCCGAATCGGCCGAGATCACCGACCTCGCCGAGCTGGTGCGCGCCGTCGCGCCGGGAATCCGCGGCACCGACTCGCGCACGATCGAACTCGAACTCCGCATCCCCGACGAGGCGTGTCCCGCCCGCATCCAGGCCACCCTGGCGCACGAGATCCTCTCCACGCTGGTGGCGAACGCCGTGAAATTCTCGGGCGACGCGGCCTGGGTCCGCGTGGAGGTCGCGCGCCGCGCGGACCGGGTGACGTTGACGGTATCCGACCGGGGCCAGGGCTTCCCGCCGGAATGGGCCCCCGAGGTGTTTCGACCCTTCACGATCGTCGACAGCGGCCACCACCAGCGCGGTACCGCCCTCAACCTGGCCAAGACCGCCGCCATGGTGGAGGCGCACGGCGGGCGCATCCACGCGCAGAGCGCGGGGCCGGGACGGGGGGCGGTCTTCACCGTCGAACTGCCCGCCGCCGGCACCACGGGAGAGGCCCGCTCCGGAGCGGATCCCGCTGCGGCGGGAGGCGCCCCGCGGCCAGAAGTCCCCGACCGCGCGGCCGCCTGAGCCGAACGCCCGGCGGCCACCCCGCCGGGGCCCCCCCTTGATTTTTTCGCTGGTGAATCCCGCCAAGATGCCGATAATGCGGGTGGCTCTGGGCACCCCCCTGACTTGAGACATTTGACCGGCGCACGCTTTGCGGGCAGATTGTCCGCATAGCTCCGGGCGATGTCCTCGGTTTTCAAAGGGTGGTCCGGCCGGCTCCTGCCGGATCCCGTCAGGGACGACGATGGGGTTCAGAGTTCAGGGAAGAGACCTGCAACGTGCCGCCTGCGGCTCGAAGAGGCTGCTCGCCTCATCGCCGATGCGGCACCCGGGTGCCGCCATCGAGCGCGGCGCCGCCCCCCCTCGCACACCACCCCCAGATCGGAATCACAGCCGACGCCAGGCCTTGCACGACCGGGCCGGTGACCCGGACCGGCCCGGGAACACGGAAACGATCCGGCCGTGGGCGCACGGGCGCATCCATGTAGCGGCAAGACCCACCAGGACTCACGGACGAACGGGGAATACCACCCGGGGGTAGGTCGAATGTCCAGAATGATCTCGTACCGACTTGCGCTTCCGTTTCTGACGGCAATCGCCTTGATGGGTGCGGTGTTCGGCTTCAGCCGCGGTGCCTCGTCCGCCCAGGACAACCCGCGCGCGAGCACGGTGTGTCTCGACTGTCACTCCGGCCAGGACACGACGCTGGCGGGGACGGCACACTGGCCGTCGACGGCCCCGCACGATGGCGCCGAGGCCTGGGCGGCGTGCACCGATTGCCACCGCGGTGACCATCGCCACTGGGAGGAGGATCCGACCAGCTACCCGATGACCAATCCTTCGAAGGTGACGGCCAAGGCCGAGGCGCAGATCTGCGCGACGTGCCATCAGAACTCGCACCAGCAGAACACGCTCGAGAAGAACGTGCATGCCGCGAGCGACGTGAGCTGCAGCGGGTGCCACCGCGTCCACGGCTCCCGGCAGGCGTCGCTGCTGAAACAGGCCGAGAGCGGCCTATGCCTCGGCTGCCACAGCGACGTGGCGGGGCAGTTCGCCAGGTCGTATCGACATCCGGTGAACGACGGCATCGTCAAGTGCAGCGAGTGCCACATGACGCTGGACCGGACCAGCCGCCCGCTCTCCAACAACGGCACCAACGTCTGCGGCACGTGCCACGCCGATCTCGCGGGGCCGTTTCCCTACGAGCACCCGGCGACGCTGGACTACTCGACCGAGGAGGGAGGGTGCCTGACGTGCCACGATCCGCATGGATCGAGTCTGCCGCGGATGTTCAGCCAACCCTACGAGCCTCCCCACTTCCAGCTGTGCTCGCAATGCCACGTCGTGCCGGGACACAACTTCAACCCGATGCACGGGACCGCCTGGGCGGGCAAGCCCTGCAACGATTGCCACACCGACATCCACGGCTCGTACGTCAGCCAGCTCTTCCTGAGCGAGTCCCTCAAGGCCCAAGGCTGTTTCAACGTTGGCTGTCACCAGTTCTAGGACGGTGAGCTCATGCGAACGATAGCGATTGCGACTCTTCTAGCCGCTGCAGTCGTCACACTGGGGGCGCCCGCGTCGTCGGCGAGGTCGCTGGACGGCACCGTCAAGGTGGGCGGTGTATTCCTCGATCAAACCGGGGATCGGACCGCGGTCCAGGAGATCTCCGACGTCTACGACGGATTCGCCCTGTCCCAGATCCGCCTCGACGGATCGCTGGATCCCCGCCAGTACGTCATGCTCGACCTGCGAGACATCAACCTCGACTCCCGCCAGGGCGACCTGCTCTACCGCATGCCCGGAACGCTGAAGCTCACCGCGGGGTACGTGCAGCATCGCCGGATCTTCTCCCCGGACGGCGCGGTCAACTCCGATCGCAAGGACTGGAGGGCCGGCGCGCAGTTCACGCCACACAAGTGGCTGGCCCTGTCGGGGTCCTTCAACGCCTACAACCGCGGCGGCGACCGCCTGGCGTTTCCGCTCGGCACGGCCGGCACGCTGGGGACCCGCTACGATGACGCGCTCAAATCGGGCCGCCTCGCCGCGGACGTCCACCGGGGCCGGAACGGCGGCGGGATCTCCTACAGCATCTCGAGCTACAGCAACGACCTCGAGACGGCCGCCAAACGCACGGGCCAGGTCGTCGCGGCGCGCTTCTACACCCCGTTCCTCTTCTACGACAAGTGGACCCACCTGTTCCGCGGTGCCTACGGCATCCAGAAGCTCTCCGACAGCGGCATCGATCACACGCTCTCGCTCTTCGAGTACACGACGGTGATCGAGCCGACCGGGGCGTTCCAGCTCCGCTACAACTTCAACGCCAGCCGCGTCGACGACGAGGCGACTCGACTGAAGACCGACCGCTTCCAGAACGACGTGGATGCGACGTACTCCTATAAGTACGGGCGGGTGCGCGGCGGGTACGGTTACGAGACCAATGACGACCGCTCGTTGACCTACTACCACAGCTGGCGCGCCGGCACCGATTTCAATCAGGGCAAGCGACTGCGCGCGACGGTGGACTACGCGGGACGCGTCAAGAAGGACCAGGAGCAACTGACGCTCCTCCAGGACATCGAGTCCTACCGGGTCCGCGGCAAGCTCCAGGTGCAGCCCGTGGAGGGCGTCGCGGTGGGCGGCGGCTATTCCAAGCGCCAGCGCGAGTTCACGGGCATCGGCGTGAAGGTGGACGGTGACGTCGCGAACGGCTTTGGACGCTACACGCGCGAGGGCTGGGGCGCGCTCTTCGCCGACTACAGCTACTCGAACGATAAGTACGTGGACCGGGTCGGCCGCTTCGACACTCAGAGCTACATCGTCACCGGTCGCGTCGAGATCGGCCGGATCAAGAACCTGCAGCTCGCCGGCGGCGTGACCTATCTGAAATTCACCAAGGACCTCGACATCGAGAAGTCCCTGGTGTTCGTGGAGGGCGCCTACCGTCTGCTCGACGACTACCGTCTCGAAGTCAAGTACAACGTCTACAACTACGACGATTACGTGCTGCTCGACCGCTACTACACGGCCAACGTGGTACGAGTGAACCTGGCGTACGACCTACACCTGCGTTGAGAGACGAAGCATGTCCACTGCGCGACCCAAGGAGGATACGGCGATGGTAGTCTTCAAGCGAATCATGGCGATGGTGGCGATCGCCGCGGTGACGTTCGGCCTGTCGGCGTGCGAGCGGAAGATCACGCGCGTCGAGTACGCTCAACAGCCCCTGAGCTGCTTCGAGTGCCACAGCGACCAGAACACGTTCCTGGTGGCCGCCCAGGGACAGTGGGAGTACTCGAAGCACGCGAGCGGCAGCACCCTCCACGAGAACGATGGCTCCTGCAAGGGCTGCCACACGAACGAGGGATTCGTGGCCAGGGCGACGGGCACGACGATTCCCGACGTCGTCGTGGATCCGACGGCGATCCACTGCTTCACCTGCCACGCGCCGCACTCGGAGGGCAACTTCGGTCTCCGCTGGACAGCCGTCGCGACGCTTGAGAACGGCGCGTCGTACGACCTCAACGCCGGCAACCTCTGCGTGGCCTGCCACCACGCGCGGAGGAACGTCGACACATACATCACCGCGAGCACGTCGCTCAGCTCGCGTTGGGGGCCGCACTACAGCCCGCAGGGCGACATGCTGATCGGCTCCAACGGCTACGAGTACAGCGGGTTCAACTACGAGAGCACGCAGCATCGTGGGGCCACGACCCTGAACGGGGGCGGCGCGTGCATCGAATGCCACAAGAAGACGTCGGGTCTCGACGGGGCGGAAGGCCGATACTTCGTCGGCGGTCATTCGTTCAACATGGCCTATGATCCGGGGTCGGGTGAGATCCAGAACACCTTCGCGTGCGAGAATTGCCACGGCGAGATCGACGACTTCAGCGACGTGGGTCCCGGCTATTCGGTGCAGGACAGCGTGGACGTCCTGGTCGCCGACCTCAGCGCGCGCCTGGCGGCCACGAGGCTGTGGACCGGCTCGGCCCCGAAGTCGGTCACCACGACGGCGGACTCGGCCGGCGCGGTGTGGAACCTGCTGGTGGCTAGGGAGGACCGCAGCCACGGCGTCCACAACGCGAAGTACATCATGGGGCTGCTGAGGTCGTCGATCATGTTCCTGAACGGCACCCTCCCGCAGCCGACGCGGTTGGTGAGGTCAAGAGACTAGCCGCGGCGGGGCTCCTGCGGCTCGGGCTGTTCCGACACCCGCGCCGCCCGGAGGCGGAGCGGTACCAGGCGGGCACCTTCACGCGGTGAAGGTGC
>MFFQ01000053.1:22012-34742 GCA_001780165.1 Candidatus Eisenbacteria bacterium RBG_16_71_46
GGCACGTTTTCCGCCGTCGTCTCGCGCCGCCGGCTTCGTCGCCCTTCCGTGGTCGCCCGGACGCGCTCGCCATCGGATGCCGATAGCTTCGCCCCGGCCACGCCTGGGCCGCGACGCACCCCGGCGCCGCGGCGCCGCATCTCAAACGGGACCGAAAGCGCTTCACCCACCCCCTCGGGGTGGTCTAGACTGCCTCGTTTGGCAACGCCAACCCCATCCGGGAGAACATCTTGGCAATCGCGCGCAACGTCCTGATCCTGGGCGCCGGCCCGGCCGGATACACCGCCGCCCTTTACGCCGCCCGCGCCAATCTCGAGCCCCTGGTGCTCGCCGGAGCGCAGCCCGGCGGCCAGCTCACCATCACCACCGAGGTCGAGAACTACCCCGGGTTCCGCGACGGCATCCAGGGACCCGAGCTGATGGAGATCATGCGCGACCAGGCGGTGCGCTTCGGCACCGAGGTGGTCGCGGCGAGCGCGACCGGGGTGGACTTCTCGCGACGGCCGTTCCAGGTGACCGACGACGACGGCAAGACCTACGAGGCGCGCGCGGTGATCGTCGCGACCGGTGCCACCGCCAAGCTGCTGGGGATCCCCAGCGAGTCGAAGTACATGGGCTTCGGTGTCTCGGCCTGCGCCACCTGCGACGGGTTCTTCTACCGCGGCAAGCGCGTGATGGTGGTGGGCGGCGGCGACACCGCGATGGAGGAATCCAATTTCCTGACCAAGTTCGCGACCGAGGTGATCGTGGTGCACCGGCGTGGCGAGCTGCGGGCCTCGAAGATCATGCAGGACCGCGCGCGCGCGAACCCCAAGATCAAGTTCATCTGGGACAGCGAGGTGGCCGAGGTGCTGGGAGCGGACGGCAAGAAGGTGTCGGGGGTGCGCCTGCGCAATCTCAAGACCAGCGAGGTGAGCGAACATCCGACCGACGGCCTGTTCATCGCCATCGGCCACCAGCCGAACACCGATTTCCTTCGCGGCCACCTGCCGATGAACGAGGTCGGCTACCTGCTGGTCGAGCCGGGCACCGCCCGCACGGCGATCCCCGGCGTCTTCGCCGCGGGTGACGTCTCGGACCCGGTCTATCGCCAGGCGGTGACGGCCGCGGGCACCGGGTGCATGGCGGCGATCGACGCCGAGCGCTGGCTCGAGGCCCAAGCGCACGGGGACGGCCACGCCCCCGCGGCGCGCGAGCCCCAGGCGACCAAGCGCGCCTGACCCCCGACGCCCCGCGCGAGCCGCGCGGGGAGGAGGAAGCATGGAACGCGAGGTCCTCGAGTTCGACGTGCAGTTCGTCGGCGCCGGGCCGGCCGGGCTCGCCGGCGCCATCCGGCTCGCCGATCTGGTCGCCAAGCACGATCGCGAGGTCGCCGCGGGCGCGCCGGGCGAGCCGCTCGGGGAGATCAACATCGCGGTGCTCGAGAAGTCGGCCACCGTCGGCGCCCACGGCATCTCCGGTGCGGTGATGGACCCCAGGGCGATGCGCGAGCTGATCCCCGACTACCTCGAGCGCGGCTGCCCGGTGGCGAGCGAGGTGACGCAGGACGACGTCTACTTCCTGTGGGAAGGCGGGCAGTTCCGCCTGCCGCTGGTGCCGCCGATGCTCGAGAACCACGGCAACTCGATCCTCTCGCTCGGGAATCTCGCGGCGTGGATGGCGCAGGTGGCCGAGGAGAAGGGCGTCCTGGTGGTGACCGAGACGCCGGCCGCGAAGCCGCTGGTCGAGAACGGACGCGTGGTCGGCGTGCGGACCGGCGACAAGGGAATCGACCGCCGTGGCGAGCGCAAACCCAACTACCAGCCCGGCGCCGACTGCCGTGCCAAGGCCACCGTGCTGTGCGAGGGCCCGCGGGGCACCCTCGCCAAGGCGCTCGAGCAGCAACTCGGCCTCGGGGTGGGGCGCAACCCGCAGGTCTACTCGACCGGGGTGAAGGAGCTGTGGGAAGTGCCGCCCGGGCGCGCCCAGAAGGGCCGAGTCATCCACACCATGGGCTTCCCGCTCCCGGCCGAGACCTTCGGCGGCGGCTTCATCTACGGCATGGACGACACGCGCTGGTCGGTGGGCTTCGTCACCGGCCTCGACTATCGCGACCCCACCACGGACCCGCATGCGTTTCTGCAACGCTTCAAGACCCACCGGCTGGTGCGGGCACTGCTCGAGGGCGGCAAGCCGGTGGCCTACGGGGCCAAGGCGATTCCCGAAGGCGGCTGGTGGGCGATGCCGCAGCTCTCCACCGACGGCTTGCTGCTGTGCGGCGACAGCGGCGGGTTCCTGAACGGCGCGCGGCTCAAGGGCATTCACCTCGCGATCAAGTCCGGCATGCTCGCGGCGGAGACCCTGTTCGAGTGCCTGCTCGCCGGCGATTTCTCCCGCCAGCGCCTCGCCGGCTACGAGAAGCGGGTGGAGGCGTCGTGGGCGGCCGACGAGCTGCGCGCGGTGCGCAACTTCCACCAGGGATTCGAGCACGGGCTGTTCGGCGGGATGTTCAACGCCGGGATCGGCATGGTGACCGCTGGCCGCGACGTCCTGTTGCGCGACCGCGCGCCGAGCGTCACCGGCCACGAGCGCATGCAGCGGCTCGCCACGCGTTACCCCGCGGGCAAGCCCGCGCCGTCCCGCCACGACGGCACGCTCACCTTCGACAAGCTGGCCGACGTCTATCTCTCCGGCACCCGCCACGAGGAGGACCAGCCGGTCCACCTGGTGGTGAGCGACACGTCGGTCTGCGCGACCCGGTGCCGCACCGAGTTCGGCAATCCCTGCCAGCACTTCTGCCCCGCCTCGGTCTACGAGATGGTGCCCGACGAGGCCAAGGAAGGCGCGATCCGCCTGCAGATCAACGCCTCGAACTGCGTCCACTGCAAGACCTGCGACATCGCCGACCCCTACCAGATCATCACCTGGGTGACGCCCGAAGGCGGCGGCGGCCCGGACTACAAGAATCTCTAGCCCGACCCGGAGAACCTCCGCGATGAGTCCCGTTCGATCCAGCCCCCGCCGCGCCGCTTCCCGGGCTCTCGCTCCGGCCCTGGTCCTGCTCGCCCTGGCGCAGCTCTCGTGCGCGGCGGGCAACTTGAGTCCGGCGCCGGTCACCATGCCTGCCGCGCGCGCCGCGCTCCGCCCCGAGTACCGCATCTTCTACGACGCGCTGCAGGACCAGGGCGATTGGGTGCTGATCGAGCCCTACGGGTATCTGTTCCGCCCCGACGTCAACTTCGTCGCCTGGCGTCCCTACGCCGACGGGTTTTGGGCGCCGAGCGACGCCTACGGCTGGGTGTGGGTGTCGGCCGAGCCGTTCGGCTGGGCCACGTACCACTACGGCGACTGGCTGTACGACCGTTTTCAGGGCTGGCTGTGGATGCCGGGCCTCGACTGGGGCCCGGCCTGGGTGAGCTGGGAGGCGAACGATCAATACGTGGGCTGGGCGCCGCTCATGGCGCGATCGCCCGCTCCCGGCACGGTGCCGGGCGGGCTCTACAACTTCGTCCCCCTGCAGCAGCTGCCCAACGCCGATCTCGCGGGCCATATCGTGACCGCCGCCCAGGTGCCGATCGACGCGGGCGCGCTCCGCCGGGTCGAGAACCTCACCCAGCGCGACGGGGTGAAGTTCGATCGCGGTCCGAGCATCGACCTGGTCGAGCGTGCCGCCGGTCCGCTGACCCGCACGCGCATCGAGGACCTGCTCGCGCCCGGCGCGCCGGCGGCGGCGCCGGGGTCCGGTCGCCTCGCGACTCCCGGGCGCGCCGCCGGTGAGGCGCCGGTCGCGGACGAGGTCGCCGCGACCCGGCGCGCCGCGGCCGAGGCGGCGCGCGCGGCGCGCGCGATCGTCGAGCGGGGCGGCACGGCGCCGGCGCGGCTCCCGGTCGTGCGGCCGATCGGCGTTCCGGCGGCGGGCGGCAAGCCCGCGCCGCGGCCCGCCCGCCGCGCGCCCGATCAGGGCCAGGTCGCCCCCGCCGACTCCTCGCGCTGAGCGTCCCCACCATGTCGGCCCCGGTCGGCCACGCGGAGCGCATCAAGCGCCGCGCGCTCGAGTTGGGCTTCGACGCCGCAGGAGTCGCCGACGTCGGACCCCTCGAGGCGGTGGAGCGCTTCGAGGCCTGGCTCGACGCCGGACGCCACGGCACGATGGACTACCTCGCCGGTACCCGGAACCGCGGGCGTCGTGCCGACCTCGCGCGCATCCTCCCCGGCGTGCGCGCGGTGGTCTGCGTCGCGCTGTGCCACGAGCCGGGGCGCGAGGCGGATCGCGACCGTCGACTCGGCCGCATCGCCCGCTACGCGGCCGGCCAGGACTACCATCGCGTGATGCACGATTTGCTCGGAGCGCTCGCGGACGAGATCGAGGCGCTGCTTCCGAGCGCGCGGGCGCTGTGGTACGCGGACACCGGTGCGATCCTGGAACGGGGCTGGGCCGAGCGCGCCGGGCTCGGCTGGATCGGCAAGCACTCGGGCCTGCTCTCGCCGCGACTCGGATCCTGGCTCCTGCTCGGCGAGGTGCTGCTGGACCGGCCGCTCGATCCCGATCCTCCGCTGCCGCACGGCCACTGCGGCACCTGTGTGCGCTGTCTCGACGCCTGCCCCACCCGCGCGATCGTCGCGCCGTACCAGGTCGACGCGCGACTCTGCATCTCGTACCTCACGATCGAGCTGCGCGGTCCGATCCCGCGCGAGTTGCGGCCGCTGGTCGGCGACTGGGTGTTCGGCTGCGACGTGTGCCAGGAGGTGTGCCCGTGGAACCGGTTCGCCCCGCCGGCCCGCGAGGCGCGGCTCCACGCCCGCGCGCTCGACGGCTGGACGCTCGAGCGCTTCCTCGGCCTCGACGAGGCCGGCTTCGCCGAGCTGTTCGCCGGCAGTCCGATCCGTCGCGCGGGCCGGGCCGGCTTCCTGCGCAACGTGTGCGTCGCGCTCGGCAACCGCCGCGAGGCGGCGGCGGTGCCGGCCCTGGCGCGGGTACTCGCCGGCGATCCCGGCGCGCTGGTGCGCGGGCACGCGGCCTGGGCGCTGGGCGAGATCGCCGCCGCGATCGGCGCCGAGGGCGCCGGCTGCGCGGTGGGCGACATCGCGGCGGCTCTCGCGCGGGCGGCGCGTGACGACGCCGATCCCGGCGTGCGCGAGGAAGCGCGCCTCGCTCACGCCCGCGCGCGGGCGTGAGCGCCGGGCGCGGCGCGCGCGGGACCGGCGCGGGTGGGCGGCGGGAACGAGGCGCCGCCAGCACCGCGATCGCCGTGGAGTCCGTCCCACGCGCGGCGCGAGCCCGAGCGCCGACATGCCACGGCCGCGAGCGGTCTCCCGCGCGCCGCTCACCTCAGGCCAGGGGCCGGCCCTCGACCCAGGCCTCGCCGCCCTCGGCGAAGAACTCCTTCTTCCAGATCGGTACCGCGCGCTTGAGCTCGTCCATCGCCCAGCGGCAGGCGTCGAACGCCGGGCCGCGGTGGGCCGCCGCCACCACCACGGCCACGCTCGCTTCGGCGAGCGGCACGTCGCCCAGGCGATGCACGATCCGGCAGGTGGCGACCTCGAAGCGCTCGGGCGTCCGGCGCTCGATCCCTTCGAGCGCCCGGAGCGCCATCGGCTCGTAGGCCTCGTAGGCGAGACCCGTCACCCGCCGTCCCTGGTGGTGATCGCGCGAGGTGCCGAGGAAGAGCGCGATCGCCCCGCAGTCGGGGCGCGCCGCCTCGCGCGCGAGCGCCGCGGCGTCGATCGGTCGGCGCACCAGCTCAGCCACGGGACACTAGCCTCCGCTCACCGGCGGCAGCAGGGCCAGCTCCGCATCGGTGTGGAGCGTGGCATCGCCGGAGACCAGGACGCCGTCCACCGCCAGCGCCAGATGCGGCCACAACGCCTCCAGCGCCGGATAGCGGCGGGCGATCGCGGCCCGCGCGTCGGCCACGCGGCTGCCGTCGGGCAGCTCGAGCGCGAGGCTCGGCCGCCCCGCGCGTTCGCGCGCCTGGGCGAAGAAGAGCACGGTGATCCGCATGGGTGGACGCTCCTTGGGGCCAGCCTCTATGCTCGCCGGATGGACGACCGGAATCAAGGACCTCTCGGGCCCGAGTCGTCCCTTTCACCCCCCGAGCCTCCACGCCCGCCGGATGCGGCGGGATCCGCCGCGGGGCCTCCGGGGGCTTTAGACCCCGGTTCCCGGCCGGAAGGCGACGCCGGGCTTGCCGGTGGCCCGCGCCTCCGGGTGTGGCTGATCGCCCTGCTGATCGTGGGCGGCGTCAGCGTCCTGCTCGGATTGCAGGAGGCCGCGGCACTCACCGTGCTCACCGGGCTGTTCGTGGCGGCGCAGGCGGCGGACCTCGACCCGCGCCTGCGGCCGCTCTACCTGGTCGTCTCGTGGATCGTTCCCGTCACCGGGGCCGCCACGTTCGCCGGCCTGACCTGGATGCTGCTCCAATCGGACGCCACCGGGTGGCTGCTCGTGGCGCTGGCCGGCGTCGCGATCCTCGGGGCGCTGGCCGCGCTGCTCTCCATGCTGCGGCCCTGCTCCGACGCGCTCAGCCTCCGGTTGTTCCGGGGCGATCCGCCGTCCCACTCGTCGCGGCTTGCCGCGCGCCTGGTGATGCTGGGGCTCCTCCTCGCGTTCCCCGCCTGGTACGCGCTCAGCGACGTGACCGCGGACCTGCTGGCGGGGCCGCACTCCCCCCTGCGCAAGGAACTGCTCGGCAGCAGCCTCGTCGGCTACGTCCTGCTGGCGCTCGCCGCGGTCGGCTTCCTGGTGCGGCGCGACCTGCGCGCGACGCTCGATCGTCTCGGGCTGCGCCCGCTGTCGGGCACCGATCTGGCGGTGGCCGCGCTGGGCGTCGTCGGTCTCGCCGTCGTCAACGGCGGCCTGGAGCTGGCGCAGAAGGCGCTGTTTCCCGAGCTCTGGCAGAGCGACCAGCGCATCAGCCAGGCGATCGCGTCGCAACTCGGTCCCGCGCAGATCCTGCTGCTCGGCCTCAGCGCCGGAATCGGCGAGGAGATCACGTTACGGGGCGCGCTCCAGCCGCGGCTCGGGATCGTGGTCACCTCGCTGCTGTTCGCCGCACTCCACGTCCAATACTCGTGGTTCGGGATGATGGTGATCCTGGTGCTGGGCCTGATCCTCGGCATCATCCGCAAGCGCACCAGTACCACGGTCGCGATGGTGGTCCACGCGGTGTACGACGTGCTCGCCGTTTTCGCTACCTAGGCTAGGACAGTGTCTCGCCCGGCCGCAGCGCCACCACCTCGCTCTTGACGCCGAACTGCTTCAGCTCGTCGCGCAGCATGTCGGGGGTGCCGGTCAGGGCCGGGAAGGTGCCGTAGTGGGCCGGCACGATGTAGCGCGGCTTGAGCATGCGCGCGGCGACCGCCGCCTCGCGCGGGGACATGGTGAAGAGATCGCCGATCGGCAGCAACGCGATGTCCGGCGCGTAGAGCTCCCCGATCAGCGCCATGTCCGCGTGCGCGCCGGTGTCGCCGGCGTGGTAGATCCGGGTGCCGTCCTCGAGCGTGATGACGAAACCGCACGGCTCGCCGCCGTAGATGACCTGCCCGCCGTCCTCGATCCCGCTCGAGTGCACGGCGTGAACCATGGTGAACCGGAGCCCCGCCACCTCCTGCGTGCCGCCCTTGTTCATCGGCGAGGTGCTGGGCACGCCCTTCTTCTGCAGGAACAGGTGGATCTCGTAGTTGCACACGATCGTGGGCTTGAACTTCTTGCCCAGCGTCGCCGCGTCGGCCATATGATCCCCGTGGCCGTGCGAAATGGTCATCACGTCGATCTTGTCGAAGGTCTTGAGTTCCTTGGGGCAGGCGGGATTGCCTTCGACCCACGGATCGATGAGCACGGTGCGCGCGCCGCGCGTGACGAGCTTGAATGAGTTGTGACCGAGCCAGGTCAGGGCGAATCCACGATTCAGGCTGGGCATTGTCGTCTCGCTCTCTGGATGCACGTCTCCCGGGCACGCGCCGGCCGCGGCTCGGGCGTTCAGCGCGGGGTGGCCACGTCCGCCGCCCGCGGGCCGGCGCTTCCGGGCGCGGACTCGCCTGGGGCCATCTCCTCCAGCCGCGCCGTGAAGTGCCGCAGCACCGGCGCCTCGTAGGTGAGCTTGAGCCCCCGCAGCCGATCGCTCCGGCGCTGGAGCTGGATCACCGACTCGGCGACGAAGCGCATGTGCTCCGTGGTATAGACCCGGCGCGGAACGGCCAGCCGCACCAGCTCGAGCTTCGGATACACCATCTCACCGGTCTTCGGCTCGCGGTGCCCGAACATCAGGCTACCCACTTCCACCGAGCGGATCCCGAATTCACGATAGAGTGCCACGACCAGCGCCTGGCCGGGGAACTGCGACTGCGGAATGTGCGGCAGCAGGCGGCGGGCGTCGATGTAGACCGCATGGCCTCCCACCGGCTTCACGATCGGCACCCCGGCCCGGTCGAGCATTTCCCCCAGCTCGGCCACCTGGCCCACGCGAAAGGCGAGGTAATCCTCGTTCAGCACCTCGCGCAGTCCGCGCGCCATCGCCTCGAGGTCGCGGCCCGCCAAGCCGCCGTAGGTCGGGAAGCCTTCCACCAGGATCAGCAGATTCGTCACGCGTTCGGCCCACTCGGCGTTGTTGAGCGCGAGAAACCCGCCGATGTTGACCAAGCCGTCCTTCTTGGCGCTCATCGTGCAGCCGTCGCCGTAGGAGAACAGCTCGCGCGCGATCTCGGTCACCGACTTGTTCCCGTAGCCGGGCTCGCGTTCCTTGATGAACCAGCAGTTCTCGGCGAAGCGGCAGGCGTCGAAGAAGAGCGGCACCCGGTGGCGGTCGCACACCTCGCGCACCGCGCGGACGTTGGCGAGCGAGACCGGTTGCCCGCCTCCCGAATTGTTGGTCACCGTGAGCATCACCAGCGGAACGCGACCCTGTCCCGTTTCGCCGAGGAGGCGGTCGAGCTTCGCCGGATCGAGGTTGCCCTTGAACGGGTGGAGCACTGCGGGATCGAGACCCTCGTCGATGACGAGATCCACGGCCTCGGCGCCCTGGTGCTCGACGTTGGCTCGGGTGGTGTCGAAGTGAATGTTGTTGGGCACCACGTCGCCGGGCTTGAGCACCGTCGAGAACAGCAGATTCTCGGCCATGCGCCCCTGATGCGTGGGGATGACGTGGCGGTAGCCGAAGATGTCGTGAATGGTCTCGACCAGATGGAAGAAGTTCCGGCTTCCGGCGTAGGACTCGTCCCCGAGCATGAGCCCCGCCCACTGATCGTCGCTCATCGCGGAGGTGCCGCTGTCGGTGAGGAGGTCCACGTAGATGCTGTCCGCCGGGACGGCGAAAATGTTGAGTCCGGCCTCGACGATCAGCCGCTCGCGCTCCTCGCGCGAGACGCTACGCAGGGGTTCGACCACCTTGATGCGGAAGGGTTCGGCGGGAAAGCGCATGGCGTGCATAGTCTAGCGGCGTGCGGAGCGGGCCACAAGCCTGGCTCCGCAGCCGAATCTCGATGCGTAAGTCATCGAGACGACGACGAATAGAGTTTTGCCCTGCAAGAATCTTGTTGCTTGATTCGTGAGGTTGGTCCTATTCTCCCCTCCTGCGGACGACATCCCCCTCCATGTTGTCGCGACGGGCCGAGTTGCATTCCCTCCCTGGGGCCGCTCCCCCGCACCCGACTCCCTGGAACCGCACGTTCCGAAGCCCACGCCCGGCCGGTCCGGGCGCGGCTCGCGCAGGCGCGTGCAACGGGTCCGAAACGAGAGTAGTGCGCTGCGGATCGGTTGGGCGGATGTGGGATCGGGGGACTCCGCCGTCTGACCCTGAAGCAGCGCATGATTTTGACCGCACGAGGTGCGGCACCGGGTCGGCGCGCGACCAGCCTCGGGCTCGGCAGAGCCCCTCGCCCCCGCCTGCGGCCGCCAGACGGAGGGCCGGTCACCTGACCGGCCCTCGGTGATTCTCGCGCGGGCCCGTTGACGTCACCCCCGGCGCCCGGACGCGCGTCAGTTCTGCTCCCCGTCCCCGGTTCCACCGCCGGCACGAGGCCTGCGACGCAGGCGCATCTCCATCAACTCGCGCACCCGGCGTCCGCGGTCGAGGATGCTGTCCATCTCGAGTAGGCTGCGCTGCGCTTCCGCGTCCCCGGCGAAGCCGGTGCAGACGCTGCCGACCAGCGTCTCGTACGAGACGCGCTCGTCCGCACCCAACGCCGGCGGGGGGCCGGCCTCTCCCGCCGCCGCCAGCCACGCCCGGCAGGTTTCCAGCAGCGCCCGCTTCTCGAGCTGCACCAGTGGATCGGTTTCCGAGAAGGGCTGCTCGGGCCGCAGCCGCACCCGCGCGGCGCGGTAAGGGTACTCGCGCACGATGCGCTCGAAGTACACGCGCGCGAGACCGAGCAGCTTGAGGTTGTAGCTGTCGTTGACCAGCCATTCGACCTCCTCGAAGCGCGCCAGGCACCCGATGGGATAGAAGGCGGGGCTGCCCTGGTAATCGCGCTCCCAGCCCGGTCGCAGCAGGGCCAGGGCGATGAGGCGTTCGCCCGAGAGCGCCTCGCGCACCATGGTGCGATAGCGCAGCTCGAAGACGTGCAGGGGCAGGACGGCGCCGGGAAAGAGCACGACGTTCGGAAGGGGGAACACGGGCACCGCCTGCTTCGGCGCGAACTCCACCTCGACCTTTCCCTTCCCGGCGGCGGGCCGCAGGTTCCGGACCCCGGCCGGTTCACCGCGACGGCGTCGGGGCTAGCCTGGACTATTCATGAACCGCCAGCCGAGACCGCGAGATGCGCGACAGCCGCAAGGAGTTCCACCGGCCGCGAGGGGCACCCGCGAAGCGGGTCCCGTGTCGCTCACGTCGAGGAAGCGGCCGGTGGAACGACGCCGCGGATGGCGCGCAGATCGCGGTCGCAGGCGGCGGGCTCATGAATAGTCCAGGCTAGTCCTCGCCCACGAACTCCAGGAGATCCTGGATGTGGCCGTCCACCTTGACCTTGGGATAGATCTGCGCGATCCGTCCCGTGCGGTCGATCACGAAGGTGGTCCGCTCGATCCCCAAGTACTTCTTGCCGTAGAGGTTCTTCTGCTTGTACACGCCGTAGAGCTTGGACACGGCGGCGTCCTCGTCCGAGAGCAGCGTGAAGGGGAGCTTGTGCTTCTCGGCGAACCGGACGTGGGACTCGAGGCTGTCGTTCGAGATCCCGATGATCACCGAGTTGTGCTTCTCGAACTCCGCGGCATGATCGCGGAAGTCACAGGCCTCGCGCGTGCATCCGGGAGTCTCGTCCTTGGCGTAGAAATAGAGGATCACCGTCTTCTTGTTCTTGAACTGCTTGAGCGAGACGGGCTCTCCCGTCGCCGAGGGTAGCGTGAAGTCCGGTGCGGTTCTCCCGATGACGGGTAACAAACTCGTGGTCATGCTTCCTCCCGGAAGCGATGCCGGGCTCCCGTGGGAGCCCGGCATCGTGGGACGACGTCACGTCCCCGCGTGGTGGGTCTACTTGTGGACCGTCTGCATGGAAAGCGCCCTGGCGAGATTCTGCTCCACGACGCCCCAGTCCAGGTTGTTGAAGAACGCGTCGATGTACTTGGCCCGCGCCCGGCCGTAGTCGATCCAGTAGGCGTGCTCGTAGACGTCCAGCGCCAGGATCGGGGTCGCGTTCCAGATCGGAAAGGTGTTCTGCGCGTCGCCGACCGCGGTGGTCAGGGTCTGCCAGTCGTGATCGTAGGCCAACCAGACCCAGCCGCGCGCGGCGATCCCCGAAGCCTTGAAGTCCGCGAGCCAGACGTCGTACGAGGGGAAGTCGCGCTTGATCAGCTCCGCCACCTTGCCGGAGGGGGTTCCGCCCTTGCCGCCGAGGTGCGCGAAGTAGATCTCGTGGTTCTTGACGCCGCCGATGGCGAAAGAGAGGTCGACCCGCAGGGCGCGCAGGTCGCTGAAGATCTGGTTCGCCGTGGAGCGGTCGACGCCGTTTAGCTTCTCCTGGATCTCGTTGGTCTTCGCAACGTAGCCCTTGTAGAGCTCGTAGTGCTCCTCCATCGTCCGCTTGGAGATGCCTTCGAGTTCACGGATTGAAGCGAACGGCTTGGCCTGGATCTTGGGGAAGGGCATGCGAAACCTCCTGATGAACGGGCGGGAACACGCCCGCCGCGTGGTCATAGGCTGAAGGGGACTGGCCGAAGTTAGCCCCCGCTCAGCCGCAGTGTCAACCGCCGCGAGCGGGACGCTCGCGGACGCCGTCGGCGATCCGAATGAAGCCGGCACGCACCGAATCGTAGAGTGCGGCGACCGATGGAGCGCTGGTCTCGCAGCTCGCGTCGAAGTTCCTGCAGCCGGCGAGCGTGTAGCCGCAATCGCAGGTGCAGCGGCGGGCGTTCGCGAAGCGCAGGAACACCTCGCGCCGCGCCGGCGGGAGCGCGGCGAGGTCCACCCCGGGAACCTCGTCGACCCAACGACCGCGGGCCGCGAGCGAGTCGATCCCGGCGAGTCGGAGGGCCTCCTCGACGACGTCCCCGCCGGGATCGAGTTCCACCGCCGGGGGGGTGGCGGCGGGTGGCCGGATCGCCTGCCGGTAGAGGAGGCCACCGCCGGCCGCGAGCACCAGGATCGCCCACGCGGCGCCCCAGAACACCAGGCGAGAGGGACGTTGTTCGGATGTCATCGGGCTGCTCCGGAGAGGCCAAGGCGGGGCGGCCGAGTCGCCATCCAGCCGTTGATCTGATCCGATGCGTGGGGCGGACCAGCGGTGCGCCCCAAGAGGCGTTGACCGCCGGGAGTCGTGGCAC
>MFFQ01000054.1 GCA_001780165.1 Candidatus Eisenbacteria bacterium RBG_16_71_46
TTCCTCGCGGCAACGTGGCCCAACGTGGATGCTCCGTGTCGGTGGCCAGGGTAGAAGGTGTTCTACAGCCCTTCCGCGTGGCCGCGAGTCCATTCGGGAGCGTGTGCGCAACTCCCCGTGGGGGACTCTGAAACGATATCCAGGTTCTTTGATGCAGACGGTAAGATGGTATGCGACATGTCGCCAGGCTTGGCTTCGACGGTGTCGGTTGATGGCTTCGGTGAGCACTCCCCGACTGGAACGGCTGGGACCCGACCCCACCATGTTCCCGCCTTTTCTCTCGGTGGATTCGCCGGTAAAGAGGAATGATGGTTCTTCGGCTCCGCTTCGCGCCGTCGCTGGTCGCCATCGCACTCTGGCTCCTCGCCGCGACCGCGTTCTACGCCCTGGTTCCGCACCCCGCGTTCTTCAACCCCCGCTACGGCGTCGTCCGATTCTACGACCATACCGCCAGGAATCCATTTGCCCGCCGGGTACTGGCTGGTGAACTCATCCGGATCGGAGTCGCGGCCATCCCGGGGCCCATTCGCGCCGTGATCGACGAGCGACTCCTTCCCGTCACGCAGCCGCGCGGTGGCCGGCCCGAGCACGGCACGGTGATCTTCGTCGCGGCTGGCCTCACCGTTCTCTCGCTCGCGGTCTTCCTCGGCCTCCTGGCTCTGGGGATCCGGACGCTCGGGGTCTCGCCCTGGCTTGCCGTCGGACTGTCGCTGCTCGGCGTGCCCCTGTTGCACGTGTTCACCAACTTCCAGGTGTTCGCGTACGACCATCTCGTGCTGGCGCTGTTCGCGGCGGCATCGCTCTGTCTGTGGCGCCGAGGTGCCGGCAATGGCATTCTCGACGTGCTGATCGCCGTAGCCGCGGTCGCGAAGGAGACCGCCGTCCTGCTGACGATCGCGGCGCTGGCGGTGGACGATGGCCCGATCACCCAGCGACTTGGCCGCTTCGTCCGCCGCGTAGCAATCGTGGCGCTGATCCAGACGGGGCTCGTCCTGATGGTCTCCGACAGGCCCGGTTTCCCGGTCGAGGAGCACATCCGCGAGAACTGGGTGCTCGTGACGCAGTGGCGGAACTGGTTCGCGTTCCAGCCGTTCGAATCCACCGTCCTCTTCCCGGGCGGCCTGCCGTTCGGGCGTCCCGTCGGCTTCAACCTGTTCGTCTGGGTCCCGCTGTTCGCGTTGGCGATGCGCGGGGCTCGTCGCGAGTGGAGGCTCGCTCGCGCGCTGGTGGTGATGGCGATCCCACTGGTGCCGCTCCAACTGATGTTCGGCATGTTCAACGAGGTGCGCGACTTGTACGAGCTGCTTCCCGCGTTGCTCTGGCTGGCGGTGGCCGGCGCGATGCCGGCCGAAGGTCGTGAGCACGCGCGGCAACGAAGGCCGGCGAGAGCAGCGGCCGCGGACGGCTGAGCGGTCTGAGCCGGGTGGCCTACCGCACGTTGCCTGACGACCTGCGCGCGGCCCTCGACGAGCGCGATGCCCCGCGACACCTCCTCCGTCAGCGTGCACCGCCTCGCGTTGATGATCCGGTGCGTCCTCTCACGGCGCACCGAATCATCAAGCGAGGCGGTCGCGCCTCCGGCGAGTGTCTTGCCGCGCAGCGTCGCGAGCCCGCGGATCGCGGCGTCGCGCGCGGCGTCGATCTGCGCCTCCGGGCCCGAGAGGTAGAGCCGGCCGTAGGCGCCGAACAACTGCGCGTCGAGCATCTTCACGCGCGCCGCCTTGAGCGCCTCGTTGCAGGCGAAGGCGATGTAGCCGGCGGGCTCGGTCTCGAGGATCAGCAGCGACTCGCCCGAGAGCAGCATGTCGCCGTAGCGGATCTTGTTGATGAGCTGGGCGTGGTAGGGCTCGATCGCGCGGATGACCTGGTCGGACACCACCCGCGGCTTGACCCGGTCGTGCTCGTCGATCCCGAGGTAGTCGAGCACCGCCCGGCCGCCGAGCGTGACCTGGCCCTTGTCGTGGTCGTGGATCTCCAGCATGCCGAAGGCGCGCTCGACCACCATGATCGCGGGGGTGCAGCTCGTAGCCTTGAGCGCGACGTCCATCAGCCGGTTGATGATGAGGCCGGGAGCGGTCTCGATGAACATCGAGGCCACGCCGGCGACCGGCAGGAACCCGCGCGCCGTGGTGCCGATGAAGGCGGCGAGCTGGGGCTGGAGGTCGTCGAGAAAGACGTAGGCGCGTAGCGTGACGTCGACCATCGCCCGGCACACTAGTCGCAGGGCAGGGGCTCGTCAATGGCGGTGGGCGGGGCGCGGTGATCCAGCGGCGGCGAACCCGCGCCCGGGACCTTGACCGGACGCGGCCCGTGCGCCCATATTAACCCTCCGAAGGGTGAATGGGTGCATTCGCCCGCTGGAGGCTGAAGGAATGGAGACCCGCTCCTGGCAGGTGGTGATCGGCGACCTGCGCGCATCGCGGCGGATTCCGGCGCGGAGGCGGCCGCGGGTGGACCGCGCCCTCATGCAGGCGATCGCCCGCACGCTCCGGCGCTACGAGGGGCACTTCCGCCTGGCGCCCGAGGTGCTCAAGGGCGACGAGCTCCAGGCGGTGCTGCGGCCCGACGCCCCGGTGCTCTCGATCCTCATCTACCTCCGCGCCCAACTCGCCCTCGGGGTCGAGCGCGCGCCGCAGCTGCGCGCCGGCATCGGCCGCGGCGCCATCGAGCGGCTGAGTCCCAAGGGGCCGTTCGCCTCCGACGGGGAGGCGTTCCACCGGGCGCGCGCGGCCCTGGAGCGGCTGCGCCACGCCACCAGCGTCCGGCTCACCACCTGGGTGAGCGGCGATCCGGCGTTCGACGCCACCGCGGAAGCAGTGCTGGGCCTGGTGGACGCCATGGCGGGGCGCTGGACCTCCCCCCAGTGCGAGGCGATCATCGGTCGGCTCGAGGGCAAGGGCCTGGACGAGATCGCCCGCGCCAAGGGCGTGCGGTTCCAGTCGGTGTCGAAGCGGCTGCGCGCCGCGTCGTGGAACGAGGTCCAGCAGGCGGTCGAGCACCTCGAGGGGCTCGACCGCAGCGTCCCGGCGGCGGCCTCTTCACCCCGGAAGGGCTGAACGGCGGAATTCACCCGGAGGCGTGTGAAGGTCATGGCACCCGTAGTCCCGTTGTTCCTCAAGCTGCTCACCGCGCACCTGCTCGGCGACTATCTGGTGCAGTCGACGCGGGTGGCCTCGGGAAAGCTGCGCCCCGCCGTGCTCGCCGCGCACGTCGCGCTGCACGGCCTGCTGCTCGCGCTGGTCGCGCTCACCGAGCCGCGTGACGCGCGTGTCTGGCTCGCGCTGCTCGTGGTGCTCGCGGCGCACGCGGCGATCGATGCGTGGACCAGCCGGATCCAGCCGCGCACGTTCGGGCTGCTGGCGCTGGACCAGTCGGCGCACCTGGCGAGCATCGTGGCGGGCGTGGCGATCGCGCGTCCGGGGGAGATCGCCGGCGGGCTCGCGGCGATCGCCGGCGGACTCGACGACGCGAGGACCTGGGTGCTGGCCGCCGGGGCGGTCGCCGCGGTATGGGGCGGCGCGGTGCTCGTCGGTCGCTGGGTGGAGCCCTTCGCCGCCGCGATCGATGCCCAGGTCGGCCCCGACCGTCCGGGACTCCAGCGCGCGGGGCGCACCATCGGGCTGTTCGAGCGCGCCCTCATCTTCCTGGCGATCCTGCTGCGGATGGAGGCGCTGATCGGCTTCGTCATCGCCGCGAAGGCGATCCTGCGCCTGCCCGAGGCCCGCGAGCGCGGCAGCCGCGCGCTCGCCGAGTACTACCTGGTGGGGTCGCTCGCCAGCGTCTTCTGGGGGGTGCTGGTGGGCGTGCTGGTGCGGGCCGCGCTCGGTCTCGCGCGTTGACACCCGTCGGGGGCGGCGCGGATAATTCTGGCATCCGCGGGATCGAGCGGGCCCCGGCACGCGTCCGCGTTCCCCGGCACCCGGCCACGAAAGGATGGAGTCGCTTGGGACCCCCGCCGTCCTCCATGCTCCGCGCCCTGGCCCTGGCCGCCCTGCTCGCGCTGGCGCCCGCGGACCGCGCCCGCGCGTCGTGGATGGAGCCGCCCCCCCCGTATCGGCCCAAGGACTTCGCCATCCTCTGGTATCAGGGCTTCTACCATATCTTCTACACGCGCATCGACACCTCGCTGCCGGAGACGGCGACCACGCGCGATCTCGGACACGCGGTGTCCTCCGACCTCTATTACTGGGAGCAGCTCGATCCGATCCTCACGGTGGACCCTGCCCGGTGGGACAACGCGCACGTCTGGGCGCCGAGCGTCGTGATCGAGAACGGAGTGTTCCACCTCTACTACACCGGTGTGTCGTCGCGTGCCGGCTCCTACTCGTCCCGCGAGCGGATCGGCCTCGCCACCTCCACCGATCTCCTGAACTGGACGCGAACCAGCGCTCCGGTCTTCGCCTGCGACCTGGTGCCGTGGGCCTATTGCGACAGCCTCGATGCCGGGACGGCGTTCCGTGATCCGTTCGTGATGCAGGATCCGGGCGATCCCCGGCGCCGGCTCGTGTACTACTCGGCCAACCCGGCGTCCGATCCCGGCACCATGGTGGTCGGAGTGGCGGAGTCGGACGGGGACTGGACCGCATGGAGCGACCTCGGCCCGCTGTGGATCAGCCACCTCGCATCGACCGGCAGCAACGTCGCCGAGTCTCCGCATCTCTTCGATCACAACGGTCTCTGGTACCTGTTCCTCACGGTCAACGGCAGCGAGCCCCTCGCGTGGGCCACGGGGCCCGACCCGCTGGGCGGACCCTCGAGCTGGACCTATCGTGGGCGGCTCTCCGAGTTGCTCGGGTACAGCACCGCGGCGTGGTTCGCCTCCGAGCACGTCAGGAACGGCTCGTACGACTACCTGGCCTTTCTCAACGGCCAACGCATCGAGATCAAGCGCATGATGTGGCGCGCGGACGGCGGTTTCGACCTCGCCGATCCGAACGGTTTCCGCATCACCGGCATGGGCTGGAGCGCTCCGGAGGTCGGTCACGGCGACTCGGTCACGCTGACGATCCGTTCCTCGTGGTGGATGGGGCGCAGCGCCGCCATCCGGCTGCTGCGGGTGATCCCCGACGGCACCGAGGAGCCGCTCTCGATGGAGGCCATGGGCATGGCGTCCTCGATCCCGCTCACCGGCGACACCACGTTCTACCGCTGGCGCGCGGTCGTGCCCCCGGGAGGCGGCGTCATCAGCTATGCCGATGCCGACCTGATCGTGAGGCTCGAGGACGGCACCGCCGAGACGCCGAAGCTGAGGGTCGATCCGCCGCCGCCGCCGCCGGAGGCGGGGTGGGCCCAGGATCCGAGCGAGGACGGCCTCATCCTGCTGCGGCCCCGTCCGCGGCGCGCGCCCGGTGCCCCCGTGGAGTTCCTCGTCGAGCTGCAGCTCGCGGGAGAGGTGCGGCTCGAGCTCTTCGATCTCCAGGGGAGGCGGCTGCGGACGCTTGCGGAGCGCCGGATGCCCGCCGGCGCCACCGTGATCGATTGGAACGGCCGCGACGCCGCCGGCCGGCGGGCGCGACCCGGCATCTACTTCGCGCGCCTGCGCACTCAGTGGGGCACGCGCGTCGCGCGCGCCGTGCTCGAGCCCTAGGCCAGCTCGCCCAGCCGTTGCCACAGCGACTCGATCTCGGCGCGCAGGCGCTCGAACTCGGCGATCCTCTCCCGGGCGCGCGCGCCGTCGTGATAGACCTCCGGATCGGCGAGCTCGACTTCGAGCTCGCGCAGGCGCGCTTCCCGCTGCTCGATCTCGCGCTCGACGCGCTCCAGCTCGCGCGCGGTCCGGCGCCGGTCCGCGGCGGCCGGTGGCCGTTCCTTGGCGCGCGGCGCGGGCGCCGAGGGCGTCGCGCGCGCCACGCGGGCTCCGGGCGCGGCCCGGCCGTCCTCGGCGGCGCGGGCGCGCGCCACGCGCGAGGACTCGTAGTCGTCGTAGCCGCCCGGGAACACCACGGCGCGCCCCTCGGTGATCTCCACGACGCGTGTCGCCAGGCGCGCCATGAGCGAGCGGTCGTGGGTCACCACCACGATCGCGCCCGGGTACTGCTCGAGCGCTCCTTCGAGAACCTCCTTGCCCGCGAGATCGAGATGGTGGGTGGGCTCGTCGAGCAGGATGAGATTGGCGGGCTCGAGCAGGATGCGAGCGAGCGCCACGCGCTGCCGCTCGCCGCCGGACAACACGCGGATCGGCTTGAAGACGTCGTCACCGCTGAACAGGAAGTTGCCGAGCAGACTGCGCAGGCGCGGCCGCCACTCCGGAGGGGACATCTCCTCGAGCGCGCCGATCACCGTCGCGGTGCCGTCCATGCTCTCGGCCGCATGCTGCGCGAAGTAGGCGGAGCGAGTGTGAGGCCAGCTCTCGCAGACCCCACTGCGGGGGGGGAGCAGTCCGGCGAGTAGCCGGAGCAATGTCGTCTTGCCGGCTCCGTTGGCGCCGACGATGGCGACCTTGTCGCCGCGGGCGATCTCGACACGCACCTCCCGCAGCACGTCCGGGCCGGTCGCGTATCCGGCGGACGCATCCTCGATGCGCAGCAGCAGCCGGCCCGCGTGGGGAGGGTCGGGGAAGTGGAAGCGGATGCCACGCGGCCGCCGCGGGAGGACGACGCGCTGCTCGCGCAGCCGCTCGATCATCTTGCGCTTGCTCTGGGCCTGCGTCGCCTTGGTGTTCTTGGCGCCGAAGCGCTCGACGAAGCGCTGCAACTGGGCGATGCGCTTCTCGACCTGCTCGTTGTGCGCCTCGACCTGCTCGCGGCGCAGCTCCCGCTCCTCGAGGTAACGGGTGAACGTCATCGGGAATGCCGTGAGCTGCCCGTGGTCCAGCTCGAGCACCTCTCGCGCCACGCGATCGAGGAACACGCGGTCGTGCGACACCACGACCAGCCCGCCATGGAAATCCTCGAGGTAGTCCTCGAGCCATTCCATCGCCGGAAGGTCAAGGTGGTTGGTGGGCTCGTCGAGGAAGAGCAGCGTGGGGTCGGTGAGCAGGAGGGCGGCGAGCGCCGCCCGCATGCGCCATCCGCCGGAGAACTCGGCGAGCGGACGATCCTGGTCCCGGCGCGAGAAACCGAGTCCCGAGAGCACGCGGCGCGCCTCGGGCTCGAGCGCGTGCTCGTCCTCCAGCTCCAGATGGTGCTGGACCTCGCCGGCGCGCTCGAGCAGCGCGCCGAGGTGCGGATCGTCGGGAGCGATGCCCTGCAGGCGCTGGTGGAGCGCGTCCAACTCCTCGCGCATCGCCAGCAGCTCGCGGTGGGCCTCCATGGCGCGCTCCAGCACGGTGCCGTCGAAGCGCTCGGCGGCCTCCTGCGGCAAGTAGCCGAGGCGCGTGCCCCGGGCGAGCACCCGGGCCCCGGCGTCCGGCCGCAGCTCGCCAAGCAGCACCCGGAGCAACGTGGTCTTGCCGGCCCCGTTGGGGCCCACCAGCGCGCACCGATCCCCCGGGGAGAGGACCCAGCTCACCCCTTGGAACAGCGCCCGATCAGCTATGGCGTAGCGGACGTCCTGAAGCTGAATCACGGATTTACCTTCCTAAACCGGCCGCGTCCCGAGAATCGGACTCGCACCCGCCGACCCCCTTTCAAACCGTTGACACCCTAGCAGCAGCGGAGGATACTCGCTCGGTCGGCTGCATCCCCACCCACTCGACCACCGCCTTCCAGGCGAAGCCGACGGTCGGAAAGGGACTGGCTGCCATGAGACGTTTCCCCCACTTGTCTCTTTTGGCCACGGGATTCGTGGCGCTCCTTCTGTTGTGCGCGCCCGGAAGCATCGGTGCCGCGTCCTTGCCGGGTAATTCGAACATGGACCTCAAGGACTTCGCGTTCGTCAAGCACCAAGGGATCTACCACATCTTCTACACGCAGGTCGTGCATGGCCTTCCCGACGATGAGCACTCACGCGCCCTCGGCCACGCGACGTCGCCGGATCTCATTCAATGGACCGAGCTCGATCAGGTGCTCTCGGTCTCGGATACGTACTGGGACGACCTTCACGTCTGGGCGCCGAGCGTCGTCGAGCGGGACGGAGTCTTCTACCTGTTCTACACGGGGGTGAGTCGCGACGCGAACGGCTACCGGGGGGCGCAGCGCATCGGGCTCGCGATCTCGAGCGATCTCGTCAACTGGACGCGGGTGGACCAGCCGGTCCTCGCGCTCGACCAGATGCCGTGGGTCTACTCCAACCCCGGCCAGTACGGGATCGCGTTTCGCGACCCGTTCGTGATGCCCGATCCCACGGACCCCGGCCGCTGGCTCATGTACCTGGGCGCCAACCCCGCGGTGGATTCCCTCAGCATGGTCGTGGGGGTGGCGGCCTCGTCCGGCGATTTCCAGCAGTGGCAGGACGTCGGTCCCCTGTGGATCACGCATCGTTCGCGCACGTACAACTGGGCCGCCGAATCACCGCACGTCTTCGACCACGAGGGCATATGGTACCTCTGCTACACAGCCGAGTCTGGTCAACCCATCAACTTCTGCACTAGCCCCACGCCGCTCGACCCGGACTCCTGGGTCTTTCGCAGGCGGCTCTCCGACATGATCGGGGAGGACACGCAGTTCTGGTTCGCATCGGAGCACCTGCGTGACGGTCTCGTCGACTACTTCGCCTACAGCAGCGGAGACAGCATCGAGTTCAAGCGCATCGCCTGGGGGTCTGGCTACAACTTCACACTCGAGGCACCGGATCCGTTCCACGTCGTCCGCATGGCCTGGAGCACGTCGGAGGTCCACGTCGGCGATCTGGTCGAGTTGCAGATCGAATCGAAGAACGGCATCGGGCGCAACGCGGCACTCGAAGTGATCGAAAGCGATTTCATGGGCCACGAGGTCGTGGTGGATCCGGCCTCGGTCGGGCTGCCGAGCTCGGTGGCGATCACCGGCGAGACGACGGTGGTGCCCTGGACCGCGCAGCTGATCGACGAGTTGTTCGGATTCAGCGGGGAGTCGACGGGCTTGGTGGTGCGCATGGCCGACCACACCGCCGGGACCGATCAGCTGGTGGTGCGCCCCGCGATCCTGGCCGGGCCCCGCCCGAGACCCCTGCCCGGACCTCTACCGGGACCCTTCCCCGGGCCGGGTGACGGGCTCCGACCGGTCGGCGAGGGCGCGGGTGGCGCCGTCGCCGGCGCGGCAGACGATCCAGGCTTCCTGGCCCGCGTGAGCGGGGGCGCGAGCGGGAGGGACGTCTCCTTCCTGGTCGAGCTGTCGGCCGCCGGTGAGGTCAAGATGGACGTGTTCGACCTCATGGGGCGCAAGCTGCGGAACCTCGTGAGCCGCGACCTGCCCGCGGGGGCGAGCCTCATCCCCTGGGACGGCCGCGATGACGCCGGCGCGAGCGTGCGCCCCGGCATCTACTTCGCGCGGGTCCGCTCGCCGCAAGGCGCGGTGAGAGCGGTGCGCTTCTTCGTCGGTCGCTAAGCCCGCATCGCACCGCGGCCCCACGCCGGCTTCGGCCGGCGTGGGGCCGCCCTGTTGACGCCGCGCCGACCACCGGCGTGGCTCGCACCAGGACGGCGAGCCACCGCCCCTGCGTCATCCCGCCGCGAGCCATGGGAGGAGGTCCAGCTGGAGCGCTTCCGCGTCGCCGTCCTCGGCAGCGGCTTCGGCCGCGTGGTGCAGGTCCCGGCGTTCCGCCGTCATCCGTCCTTCGAGCTGGTGGCCCTCGCCGGGTCCGATGCCGTCCGCACCCGCCGCGTCGCCGCGGAACTCGGGATTCCGCACGCATCGGCCGACTGGAGCGCGCTGCTCGACCAGGTGAAGCCCGATCTGGTGAGCGTGGCGACACCGGTGGACCTGCATTACCCGATGACGATGGGAGCCCTCGAGCGGGGCTGCCACGTCCTGTGCGAGAAGCCGGCCGCAATGCACCGCTTCCAGGCCGCGGAGATGCGCGCACGTGCCGCCGCGGCGAATCGCGTCGCCGCGATCAATCACGAGTTCCGCTTCCTCCCCGCGCGGCGTCTCGCGGTGGAGCTGATCCGGCAGGGGGCGATCGGAACGCCGCGCCGGGGCGAGATCCTGGGACGCTACCCGCTGTGGACACGGCCGCAGTCGCGCGGCATGAGCTGGCTGTCGGAGCGGCGCCGGGGCGGTGGCATCCTGGGGGCGCTGGGATCGCACCACACCGACTGCCTGCGGTTGTGCTTCGGCGATCCGACGCATGTCGTCGCCTCGGTCCGCGTCCAGCAGCCGCAGCGAGGTCCGACCGAATCGAGCCCCGCCTCCGGCCTCGCGAGCGCCGACGACGCCTGCACCCTGCACTACGAGTTCGTGGGCGGCGCCACCGCGCTCGTGGACCTCGACGCCACCGCGCCCTATCGCTGGGAGCGTTTCGAGGTTCACGGCAGCGAGGCCACCCTGCGCTGGGACGAGACCGGCACCACGCTGTGGCGGCTCTCCCCGGGAGCCGAGCCCGAGGCGCTGGCGATCCCGGAGCGCCTGGTCCTCGCGCGGCGCGAGGGGGAGCCGGCGCTCGTCGCACCCTTCATCGCCCTGCTGGATCGCCTCGCGGAGGCGTTGCACGGCCGGGTTCCGATGGAGCCGAACTTCGACGACGCGGTCGCCGTACAGAGCGCGCTCGACGCCGCGCGGGCGTCGAACGACTCGGGCTCGCGCATCGCGATCGAGATCCCGGCCCCGCGTCCGGCGTGAGCGCCGACGCACCCGCGCAGGGCGCGAGGCCCAGGTTGGCCCCCCGCCGACCCTCCGCTATACTGCGCGAGGCGGGTGGCCGCGCCGGAGGCACTCACCATCAAAGGCCGAGGAGGATTCCATCATGGCGGACTGGGACGTCATCGCGAAACAGCGCTTGACCGAAGACTGGAGCACGCTCCGGTTCGCCTACGTGCCTCTCAATCAGGCCATGCGGCGCGCCGTCGAGTTCCTCGAAAAGGGCGAGGGGAGTTTCGCCGACCTGCTGGTCCTGGTTCGCGAGCGGCTCGACGGCACGCTCAAGAATCTCACGGCGCTGTGCGACCGTCGCTCCCCTTGGGTCCGGCTCGAGGCGATCCGCAACCTCCGGGTCCTCGCCACCGGTGTGCGCGGTGCGGCGAATGACGACCCGCGCGCCCTGCTGCGCTACCTCTTCGCCGTCAGCGAGCTGCTCTCCAACGTCTGGAAGGACGCGCCGACCGACGCCCGTATGGCCGACAGCATGGTGCTCGTCGGCAAGCCCGAGTTCTGGTTCGGCTGCGACTGCTGCGCGGTGGGCGTGCTGCGGCCGGCCGGGCCCGACGATCCGCCCGATCTCGTGCGCGGCAAGGAGGTGCGGCTGGTGTGGGAGGTGGACGCCCTGTTCGCCTGGACCCTTGACGAATTCGAGGACTACCTGGCGAGCGAGCGCTTCACGCTGCCGACCACGACCCGCGCGGCGGCGGTGGACGAGCTCGGACTGCCGGTCGTCGACATCCCTTCCGAGGCGCTGCGCCGCGGCACCGAGCTGTTCGGCGGCCAGGGTGGCGGGCTCTTCGGGCCGGTGGATCTCAAGCACCTCGACCTGAGCTGAGCCACCGCGTCCGCGGCGCCGGACCACCACGCGCCCGGTCACGGAATTGTCAGCGCGGCTGTCAGGGCGGGGTCAGATCGCGGCCATCCGGCCGATGGTTGTTGCGCCCGCCCGAGGAACCGCGTATGTCTCGGTCACGGCGAGGCCGTTGGGCGGCCCCGGAGCAGCGATCCCCGTAGTTCCCCGTTGAAAGGAGTCTCTGCATGAAGCGTCTACTTGTCCTTCTCGCGGTCGCGGCCGCGAGCGTGTTCGCGGCTCTCGCGGTGGCGTCTTCGCAAGCGACCGGGGCCAGCGCGGCCAAGGCCGAGTCCAAGCCCTCGATGGTCAAGGGCGAGATCGTGGACATGGGCTGCTACATGGGGCACGGTGCGCGCGGCGAGAAGCACCAGAGCTGCGCAGCCAAGTGCATCGCCGGCGGCATGCCGATGGGTCTTCTGACCGACAAGGGCGCCCTCTACCTGCTGACGATGAACCACGACAACGCCGATCCCTTCAACCAGTGCAAGGAGATGGCGGCCGCGATGGTCGAGGTGACCGGCATGGTCAGCGAGCGGAACGGGATGAAGTCGATGGACGTGATGGGCGTCAAGCCGCTGGCTACGGCCGAATCGACGCAGAAGTAGGCGAGCGGGAGCGCGCGTGGGAGGCCTCGGGCTTTCCACGCGTTTCCGTTTTCCCCGGATGGCGCGGATCCTGATCGCGGGCGCGTTGATTCTCGCGTTGGTCGGCGCGTGGGTGAGCGTTCGCCCGCGGCTGCCCGCGGCGGAACGGGGGAGGCGGCTCGCGGAGCGCACCGGCTGCTTCGGCTGCCACGGTCCCTCGGGCACGCGCGGCGCGGCCAATCCCGGGCGGAGCGACGGGAGCGTTCCCGGATTCCAGGGCGACGTCATGATGTACGCCAAGAACCCGCGCGAGATCCGCGAGTGGATCCGCGACGGGGTCACCGCCGCCCGCGCCGGGAGTCGCACCTGGCGGGAACAGCGGGAGCGCGGTGCCCTCAAGATGCCCGCGTTCGGCAGGCGCCTCGGTCCATCCGCGATCGACGATCTGGTCGCGTTCGTCCAGGTGATGTCGGGAGCGCCCGAGCCCGCGGATTCCGTGGCGAGGCACGGAATCGCTCGCGCCGAGGCGCTCGGCTGCACCGGGTGTCACGGCCCGGGCGGCCGCCTCGCCCGGCCGAACCCCGGCGCCTTCAAGGGCTACGTGCCCTCGTGGGATGGCGCGGACTTCGCCGAGCTGGTGCGCGACCGGGCCGAATTCGGTGAGTGGGTGGACCACGGCGTGAGCCGCCGCCTGGGGCGCAATGCGGTGGCCAGGTGGTTCCTGCACCGCGCGGTCCTGCAGATGCCCGCCTACGCCGACCACCTCGAGGCGGGCGATCTGGACGCGCTATGGAGCTACGTCCAATGGCTTCGCGGCCTCGACCATTGAGTTGTGTCGTTACCGCAAGTGATTGGAATATAAGGTGTCTATCGCCGACCTTTCTTCTTGACCAGGCGCGCCTTCTCCTTCTTGCGCCGGGCAGTTCCCTTCGCCCTCTTGCGGTGCAAACGATGTTTGAACGAGGTCATGGGGCCTCCGCTGGGTGGACCGTCGGCGTGCCGGAAGCGGCACGCGGAGGATCAAGCTAGCGGAGAAGGCCGCGAACGACAAGCGCGTGGCGTGGCATGGGGGGAGGCACGGAACGATCGTGCGCGCGGACCGCGGCGCCGGGAACGGCGCGTCGTCGTGCGCGTGGGGTGGGGGTCAGGCCGATTTCTTCATCACCCGGTCGACCAGCGTGTCCGCCGCGGCTCCGGCCCGCACCTCGAGCGCCGCGGTCGTCAGGACGTAGACGCGCAGATTGTTGCTGCTCGTGTCCGCCGGGAAGATGAAGAACCCCTGACGCTCCGGTGAGAAGGAGAGCGAGTAGCCGCACATCAGCTCGCCGTCGCGGAACAGGACCGCGATCTTCTTGCCCTGCGCCGTCTCGCCCGGCCCGGCCAGGAAGCCCACGAAGTCCTTGCGGTGGGGATCGCCGGTGAAGTCGCGCACGAAGAAGACGGCCTTGAGCTGCTTGGTGCGCACTTCGAGCCCGGAGCCGCCGTCCAGTGGTATGAGATGAAACGAGGTTCGATTGGGGAAGAAGTCCTGCGTCGTCCCCTTCATGATCTTGCCGTCCACGTAATGGACGACGACCTGGTTGTTCTCGCCCACGTCGATTCCCTCCTGGAGCGCGCGCTCGAGTGCGCGGCGGGGCCGATCGTCATGCTGGCCGGAGTCCGGCCCGGTCTTGGTGGTTGTCGGCCGATCCCCGGACGGACTTCACCCCGAACCAGCCGGCCGGGGGGGCCTACGGCAGCCGCCTCCGATCCCCCGGACGGCGCCCGCCACGCGGTCGGGGAGGAGCGGTCGATGGGTTCCCATCGCACGGGCTCATGTCGTGCCCCCCCGACACGCTCCCGATCGGCGGGACCGCGGTGCGTCGGCTCGAACCCCGTCGCGAACCGCCCCTTGCCGCGCCACCACCGGCGGGTCTAGGCTGCGGGCTGTCGTCCCGGCGTGGGGCGATTCGCCACGAAGGCGGTCATCACGACCAAGGAGGAGTCCATGAACAGTTTTCCGCGCCCGCTGCGTTTCTGGACCGCGATCCTGATTCTCGCCTATGGGTGTATCCTGCACGCCGCGCCGGTCGCCGCCGGATTGACCGCATCGCGGCCCACCGGTTCGACCGCGATCGCCAGCGTCCGCGACGCCGATCTCGCGGCCGCACAGCGCGTCCTCGAGCATCGCCTGGTGGCGCAGAAGCTGCGCGACTACGGTGTGTCGCCCGAGGAGGTCCGGCAGCGCCTGGAGCGGATGTCCGACCAGGATCTCCACACCCTTGCTTCGGTGTCGCGCGGGTTGCCGAGTGGCGGGGATGGGGCCGGCACGATCGTGACCCTGCTGATCATCGTCCTGCTCGTGATCGTGATCCTCAAGCTCCTGAACAAGGAGATCATCGTCAAGTGAACGGCACGGCCAGGAGGATCGCCGCGGGGGCAGTGCTGCGGGGGCTTGCCGCACGCCGACGATTGTGGCAGCGTGCGGGGTCCCTTCGGCCGGAGGTTGTCGCCCACCCGAACACCCCAAGGAGCCCATCGATGTTCCAGTTCTTACGCTGGTCCGCGGCGATCGCGCTGATCGCGACGCTCGGATGCCAGCAGACCGGCACCAGCGAGCAGGCGTCTTCCAGCAGCGCCACCACCGCCCGGGTCGTTCCCTCGGGCGGCGAGGGTGGAAGCGCATCGACCGCCACGGAGCAGAACGCGCCGTCGGACCCCGCCGCGGGTAATGCGGTCGAGGCGGCGATCGGCCACGAGGTCACGTTGCCGGACGGACTCAAGTTCCAGGATCTCCAGATCGGCACCGGCGCGATCGCGGAGAAGGGCATGACCGCGACCGTGCATTACACCGGCTGGCTCACCGACGGCACCAAGTTCGACAGCTCGCTCGATCGTGGCCAGCCCTTCAAGTTCCAGCTCGGCGCGGGGCAGGTCATCCGTGGCTGGGACGAGGGTATCAAGGGCATGCGCGTGGGCGGCAAGCGCAAGCTCACGATCCCATCCGCCCTTGGCTATGGTAGCCGCGGTGCCGATGGCGTCATTCCTCCTGACGCCACGCTGGTCTTCGAGGTCGAGCTGCTCGGCGCGCAGTAGGCGGAAGGCGGATCGCCGCCTCCGGCGGAGCGGCCCGAACCGGGCCGCATCGTGCCAGGATCCACTTGACGCGGATCTCGGCGCGGGGGGAGAATGATGGGGTCGAAGCCGTACCCAGGCGCACAGCACGAGGGCGTGTCTCAGCCGCGGGTCAGGTGCCCGCGGCTGTATTTCTTGCGGTTGAGACGCGGCTCCGACTGAGTTCGCTCGGAGGTCCCCCCCGGGATCGCCGGATGGTCAGGTTGGGACTCGATGTCCCGCATCAAGGAGTCGGGCAGTGGCGATTGGTACCGTGAAGTGGTTCAACGACGCGAAGGGTTTCGGCTTCATCTCCCAGGAGGGTGGCGAGGACGTGTTCGTGCACTTCTCCGCGATCGCCGGCGAAGGGTTCAAGACGCTCGCCGAGGGAGACAAGGTGGAGTTCGAGATCACGAAGGGGCCGAAGGGGCTGCAGGCGGCCAACGTCCGGCGTCCCGCGGGCGCGGCCTCCTGAGGGCATCGCACGACCGGCCGGGGGCGGCGCCGAAGGGCGCCGCCCCCGAGCTTTTGATAGCCAGGGGCTACCGCCCCTCGCGCAACTGCACCGGGGACGCGAGCAGCGCGTCCACCCCGATGACCTGACCCCCGCGCCCGAGCCGCCCGAAGCTCAGCACGCCGGTGGGGCAGACATGGACGCAGGCCGAACAGCGCACGCACTCGGGGTCGGCCATCGGCAAGCCCTTGTTGGCGAAGTTCATGACGTCGATCCCCTGGTGGCAGACCGAGGTGCACTGATTGCAGGAGATGCACTTCTTCTTGTCGGCGAGGATACGGAACCGGCTGAAGCGCGCGTAGATGTGCATCAACGCCGCGAGCGGGCAGATGAAGCGACACCACACCCGGCCCGAGTACCAGAAATAGACGCCGTAGCCCACGACCCCCGCGAGCGTCACGTCCACCACCCACTTGTACTGGGACTTGAGCGGATCGAACACCCGATCGGCCCAGTTGCCCGCGGGCAGCGCCCAGCCGGCGATGCGCAGGATCAGCAGCAGCACGGCAACCGCCAGCACGCCCTGGCCGACCATGTTGAGGCGGTTCCAGAGTGGCCCATGCGGCATCTTGTGGCGATGGGTGTCGCCCAGGGTCTCGGCCAGCGCGCCGCAGGAGCAGACCCAGCCGCAATAGACGCCCTTGCCGAAGAAGTAGATCCCGAGCGGGATGAGCACGCAGGTCTGGACGAAGCCGATGCCGATCCACCACCACAGCGGCTCGTGGGTGAAGATGTTGTAGACGTTCAACGGCCACGCCAGGATCAGGCCGTAGGCGCGCCAGAATTCTCGGCCGTGGCCGTAGGTGGCCGCCGGGAACAGGGCGTCGAGGAGCCCCTGCGGCAGGAAGCCGCGGTGGTGGAGCAGCGGGAGGATGACCTCGGGAATCAGAAACAACGGCAGCGTCTGGACCGCCATCAGCGTCACGGTCTGGGCCGTGATGTAGGGGGTGCGGCGGCGCCGAATGCGCCGGATGCCGAAGACGATGACGATGATCGAGTAAGCGAGCGTGTACCAGAACGCCGGCCCGGCCGCGCTGACCGCCAGCGTCCCGATGAGGGAGCCCGGATCCCGCGCGGCGGCCGCGATCGAGACGCCTCCGCCCCCGAGCAGGTCGGGCAGGTTGGTCGGGAACCAGTGGTTCCGGTACCACAGGTCGGACATCGCTCCGCCCGACTTCCAGTTGTAGAGCCAGGCGCAGAACAGCAGGAACGCCGCGAGCCCGGCCCATCGACCCGCGGTCATCTCGCCGGCGATCGCGACTCCCGAGCGGCGGAAGAACCCGAGCGGCGCCTCGCGCCCGATCATCGAGAACACGACGTCGTTGGGGAGCGTCTCGCTCCGGCCGTCCTGCGCAGCGATCACGACCTCGGCCTCGCGGATCTCGCGCACCTGGGTGCCGAGCCACACGGTCACGCTTCCGGCGGGGTGGGGCCCCATGAAGGGGCCGGCGGCCGTGGTGACGCGCTCGGACGACGGGTGCTCGACGGCCACGCCCGCCATCGGGTCCCTGCGCAGCATCTCGAGCTTCTCGAGGTTGTCCGGCTTGGGACGGGAGAACTCGCGCTTGCGGTAGGAGATCGTGACCCAAGCTCCGGACTGCGCGAGGGCGATCGCGGCCTCGATCGCCGAGTCGCCCCCACCCACCACCAACGCGCGCCGACCGGCGAAGTCGCGGGGATCGTGCAGGCGGTTGGCCACCTTGCCGAGCGTCTCGCCCGGGACGCCCAGCTTGCGGAAGTTCCCGCTGCGCCCGATCGCGACGAGCACCCGCCGCGCCGCGAGCGCGTCGCCACCCGCGAGCCGGACCACGAGGTGGTCCTCGGCGCGCTCGACGCGTTCCGCGCGCTCGAGCATGGGCTCGATCCCGGCGCCGGAGGTTTGCTCCATCAGCTCCTCGATCAGCGCCTCCTTGACCTCGGCGTGCACCTGGAGCTCCCCGGTCGGGGTCATGGCGCGAGGGTAGGTGTAGATCGGCTTGGCGCGGGGGAAGTTGACCAGCGTCGAGAATGGCCCGGTGGCCTCGAGGATGACGAACGAGAGCTTCCGGCGGCGGGCCTCCACCGCCGCCGCCATGCCCGAGACCCCGGCGCCGACGATCACCAGGTCGAGCAGCCCCTCGCCACCGCCACCCGCGCGCAACGCCGGATCGCGTGCGATGGCCTGCACCACGCGGGCGCCGGTGTCGAGTGAGAACTTGAGCAGGGGAATGCCGGTGAGGTCTCCCGCGACGTAGAGCCCCGGGACCGCGGTGCTCCCGTCCTCGCGCACCTCGGGCAGCTTCTCGACCGTGCCGGCGGGCCACTGGGTATGGAGCCACCGAACGTAGCGACGAATCCCATCGAGCATTGAGGTCTCCCGGATCAGCGCTCGGCGTCGAGAAGGGGCGCAGGGTAGCACAGGCCCCGGACCCGTCCGCGCGGCCGCCTGAGCTGACTCGAGAACGGACGCGGGCATGCGCGTGTGACCGGCGAGTGGCGGTCCGGCCGGGCCGCGGGGGGGGCGGATCCTCATCAGGCGGCTTGTCGTGGCGGGACGCGCCACGATGGGCGATAATCAAGGGCCCGCATGTGGCCTGCCTGTTCGCAGGGCCCCAGCGGCCCACCCTGTGGCTCCCCCGAACACTCGACGGCTGATCGCCGTCCTGGCAGGTCTCGTCCTGGTTCTCGGCGCGGGCGAGATCGTCATTCGCCAATGGCTCGAGTCGCCCTCGCGGGCGATTCCGGATGCGCGCTTCGGCTGGGTGCTTCCCCCGCACGCGCGCGTGGTGCACAGCTCCGAGGGCTACAGCGTCTCCACCACGAACGCGCTCGGGTTCTTCGACGACGAGCTGCGGACCCCGCGGCCGCGGCTGCGCGCCCTGTTGCTGGGAGATTCCTACTCCGAGGCGCTCCAGGTCCCGCGGAAGCAGAACTTCTCCTCGGTCGCGGAACGGCTGGTCCCGGGGCTCGAAGTCGTCAATTCGGGCCTCTCCGGCCGCTCTCCGGGAGAGTACGCGACTACCTGGAACTCGAGGGCCCACGCCTCGAGCCCGACCTGGTGATCGTCCAGGTCAACGACGGCGACATCGAGGACCTGCTCCGGTGGTGGGACCTCCACGGCCCGCGGCCGGCGTCCACCGCCGCCGGCGACGTCCGCCGGCAGGCCAACTCCCGGTTCCCCCGGCTGGCGGCAATGGCGCGCCAGGCCTTCCGTAGCTCGGCACTCATCACCGTGGTCTTGCGGAGATTCAGGCGCCTGATCGAGGATCAGCGCGGGCGCCTCGCCTCGCGCTTCGGACGGGTTCCCCCCGCGGAGGCCGCCGAGACCAGTCTCGCGGGGCCACTCGACCCCCGGCTGGACCTGATACTCGACAACATGATGGGCAGGATCGAAGCGGCGGGGAAACCGGTGATCCTGGTCTAAATCCCGCACCTGGACTATTTCGCGCCCGGCTGCCCGGCCCAGTTGCCGGTGCGGCAGGCGTTCTTCAGGCGCTACGCCCGGCGACACCAGCTGGTCTTCATCGATCCTTCGGACGAGTTTCGATCGGAGTTCGAGCGCACCCACCAGCCGCGCCACGGCTTTCAGAACTCGGTCATGGGCAGCGGGCACATCAACGCGCCCGGCCACGAGGTGCTCGGGGGGCTGCTCGCCCGGGCGATCGTGGCGGAGACGCGATGATCTTCTCCTCGTTCGAGTTCTTCGTCTTCCTGGGCCTGGTGCTGGCGATCCTCAGCCAGGTCCGGGACGAGGGGGCGCGGCGCAACGTCCTGCTGGTGGTGAGCTACCTCTTTTACGGGTGGTGGGACTGGCGCTTCTGTTTCCTGAGGTTCGGTACCACCTTGATCGATTACCTCGTCGCGCGCCGCATCGAGACCGCCTCCGCGCCGCGGCGACGCCGTGCCTGGCTCCTGGCCAGCCTGATCTCGAACCTCGGCGTCCTGGTGATATTCAAGTACATGAACTTCTTCATCGGCAGTCTCGCGCCGCTGCTCCAATCGGCGGGGATCGAAGTGCCGCACCTGAAGATCATCCTGCCGGTGGGGATCTCGTTCTTCACCTTTCAGTCCATGAGCTACGTCATCGACGTCTATCGCGGCTCGCTGCGCGCGACCCGCAATCTGCGCGACTTCACGCTGTTCGTCGCGTTCTTCCCCCAGCTCGTGGCCGGGCCGATCGTGCGAGGCTCCGAATTCCTGCCCCAGATGGACTACTTCCATCCGCTGAAACGCTCCAACCTGCAAGCGGGCATGGAGACCTTCATCCGCGGCTTCACCAAGAAAGCGCTGTTCGCGGACACGCTCGCGGTCTACGTCGACCCGGTGTTCGCCCATCCGGCCGCCTACGCGTCGCTGACCTGTTGGCTGGCCGTGACCGCCTATGCCGCCCAGATCTACTACGACTTTTCGGGCTACACCGACATGGCGATCGGTCTGGGACGGATGCTCGGATTCGAATTCCCCGTCAACTTCAGGCATCCCTGCCGCAGCCTGAACATCACCGAATTCTGGCGTCGCTGGCACATCACGCTTTCGTCCTGGTTGCGCGACTACCTCTACATTCCGCTCGGTGGCAACCGCAGCGGGCGGGCGCGCACCTACGTCAACCTGATGGCGACGATGCTGCTGGGAGGGCTATGGCACGGGGCATCGTGGACGTTCGTCGTCTGGGGGGCGCTCCACGGCGTGGCGCTCGCGGTCCACAAATTCTTCACCGAGCGTCGCGGCCCGTCGCGCGCGGGCGAGGGCGGCCTGCCGCAGGCGCTGCTCTCGTGGGCGGGCACTTTCGTGTTCGTCCTGATCACGTGGGTGTTCTTCCGATCGTCGGATTTCGACACGGCCCGGGTGATGCTCTCGAAGATGGCCTTCTTCGATCCGTCCGGGGTGCGGTGGTACCACGTCCAGGCGATCACGGTGCTCGTCCTCGCGGTGCTGCTCCACGTGTCCGCCGTCTTGCGCGGCGACCGGAGCCCGCGCCTCGACCTGGGGCGCCCGCTGGCGTGGTCCGGGCTGGCCGCCCTGCTGCTGGTGATCCTGCTGTTCGCCCCCTTCGGGAGCAACCCCTTCATCTACTTCCAGTTCTAGCCTGGACTATTCATGAGCCCGCCGCCTGCGACCGCGATCTGCGCGCCATCCGCGGCGTCATTCCACCGGCCGCTTCCTCGACGTGAGCGACACGGGACCCGCTTCGCGGGTGCCCCTCG
>MFFQ01000055.1:0-27997 GCA_001780165.1 Candidatus Eisenbacteria bacterium RBG_16_71_46
GCCGCAAGGTTGAAACTCAAAGGAATTGACGGGGGCCCGCACAAGCGGTGGAGCATGTGGTTTAATTCGACGCAACGCGAAGAACCTTACCCAGACTTGACATGCATTGGACGGGTGTGGAAACACACCTTCCCTTCGGGGCCGATGCACAGGTGCTGCATGGCTGTCGTCAGCTCGTGTCGTGAGATGTTGGGTTAAGTCCCGCAACGAGCGCAACCCTTGTCCTTAGTTGCTAACGGGTAATGCCGAGCACTCTAAGGAGACTGCCGGTGATAAACCGGAGGAAGGTGGGGATGACGTCAAGTCCTCATGGCCCTTACGTCTGGGGCTACACACGTGCTACAATGGCCGGTACAAAGGGTTCCGATACCGCGAGGTGGAGGCAATCCCAAAAAACCGGTCTCAGTTCGGATTGCAGTCTGCAACTCGACTGCATGAAGTCGGAATCGCTAGTAATCGCTGATCAGCAGGCAGCGGTGAATACGTTCCCGGGCCTTGTACACACCGCCCGTCAAGCCACGAAAGTTGGTAGGACCCAAAGTCGCTACGCCAACCGTAAGGAGGCAGGCGCCTAAGGTCAGGCCAGCGATTGGGGCTAAGTCGTAACAAGGTAGCCGTACCGGAAGGTGCGGCTGGATCACCTCCTTTCTAGGGAGACCTGTCGCTGCACACCCGCAGCTGGGTGCCGCCAGCGGCATATCCTAGGTCGTTCCTCCCGGTCTTTCAGGTCCGTGCGCTATTCTTCTCTCTTTCTGGAGCTTGGGGCTGGGATGATCGCGGCCGGCACGTTGGCCGCCGGTTCGTCCCTCCGAAGCCTGGCCAGGCTCGGGTTCCAAGACCCATGGCGAGGGCGGGCGTCGGTACGGGATCGCGAACCGACGAGCTCGGCCTCCTCCGCGACGACGCAGGGGTGTGGGCCTGTAGCTCAGTTGGTTAGAGCGCACGCCTGATAAGCGTGAGGTGGGTGGTTCGAGTCCACCCAGGCCCACCAACGCTCCCGGCCGCCGGTGCATTCACCGCGCGTCCCACACCAGGGGATATAGCTCAACTGGGAGAGCGCCGGCTTTGCAAGCCGGAGGCTGCGGGTTCGAGCCCCGCTATCTCCACCAGACACAGAGAGAGGGTTTCGCGGCGCCTTGCGCGCGAAGCCACCATATCGATTTGGCGACGCGCGGAGCTCGCTCGAGCCCCCGCGCCCGCACGTGGCGCCAGAACGCCGCGCTCGATCTTTGACAACCGAATAGAGACGCTGGGTAGCCACAGACGTAGCACTTTAGGGATTGATATATCCGGTCAAGCTACTAAGGGCGCACGGTGGATGCCTTGGCACGAGAAGGCGACGAAGGACGCGGTAAGCTGCGAAAAGCCTCGGTGAGCTGCAAACAAGCTTCGACCCGGGGATGTCCGAATGGGGGAACCCGACGGGAGTCATGTCCCGCCATCGCCCGCTGAATTCATAGGCGGAGCGAAGCCAACGGGGGGAAGTGAGACATCTCAGTACCCCTAGGAAGAGAAAGAAAATTCGATTCCCCGAGTAGCGGCGAGCGAAAAGGGAAGAGCCTAAACCCGAGCACGTTCGCGTGCGGAGGTGTCGCGGGATCTGGAAGGCCTTCGGGCCGGGGAGTTACAAACCGACACGCTAGACGAACCGACTGGAAAGTCGGACCACAGAAGGTGAAAGTCCTGTAGACGAAAGCGCGTTGGCTCCCTGTTCAGACTCCCAAGTACCGCAGGACACGTGAAATCCGGCGGGAATCCGCGAGGACCATCTCGTAAGGCTAAATACTCTCTCGTGACCGATAGCGAACAAGTACCGTGAGGGAAAGGTGAAAAGGACTCCAGGTGGAGAGTGAAATAGAACCTGAAACCGCGCGCCTACAAGCGGTCGGAGGCCTAATGCGGAGCTTGCTCCGCAAGCGGCTGACGGCGTGCCTTTTGCATAATGATCCGGCGAGTTGCTCGTCTGCAGCGAGGTTAAGTGTCTTCTAGACACGGAGCCGTAGCGAAAGCGAGTCCGAAATGGGCGTCCAGTTGCAGGCGGCAGACCCGAAGCCGATGTGATCTACCCATGGCCAGGATGAAGCGGATGTCACAGTCCGTGGAGGTCCGAACCGGTTAACGTTGAAAAGTTATCGGATGAGCCGTGGGTAGGGGTGAAAGGCCAATCAAACTCGGTGATAGCTGGTTCTCCCCGAAATATGTTTAGCCATAGCCTCGCGTCATTGTGTCCCGGAGGTAGAGCACTGATTGGGCTAGGGACCCTACCAGGTTACCAAACCCATTCAAACTCCGAATGCCGGTGACATCTATCGCGGGAGTCAGCCCACGAGGGATAAGCTTCGTGGACGAGAGGGGAACAACCCAGACCAACAGCTAAGGTCCCAGAGTGCGGACTAAGTGCATAAGGATGTGGGATCGCATAGACAGCCAGGATGTTGGCTTAGAAGCAGCCATCATTTAAAGAGTGCGTAACAGCTCACTGGTCAAGGGATCCTGCGCCGATAATTTACGGGACTCAAGTCCGCCACCGAAGCTTTGGATTCGTCGTAAGACGTCTGGTAGGGGAGCGTTCTGCTGTAGGATGAAGCTCAACCGGCAAGGTTGGGTCGACGACGCAGAAGTGATTATGCCGGAACGAGTAGCGAGAAGACGGGCGAGAAACCCGTCCACCAAAAACCCAAGGTTTCCTGAGGAAGGTTAATCCGCTCAGGGTTAGTCGGACCCTTAGGTGAGGCCGAAAGGCGTAACCGATGGAAAGCAGGTCAATATTCCTGCACCACTGGAAGGGCGACCAAGACGCGAAGGGGTGACGCAGAAGTGAAAGACCATCCGGCGATCGGTAGTGCCGGTCTAAGCCCGTAGGAGGATCCGCTAGGCAAATCCGGTGGATCATTAACTCCGAGAGGTGATGGGGAAACGAGCCGCAAGGCGAGCCAACTGGTCCTAATCATGCTGCCGAGAAAAACCTCGTAGCGAGTTCTTTCGGTGACCGTACCGTAAACCGACACAGGTAGGTGGGGTGAGTATCCTAAGGTGCTCGAGTGAGTCTTGCAGAAGGAACTAGGCAAAATAGCCCCGTAACTTCGGAAGAAGGGGTGCCCGGCGTGTGAAGGGACTTGCTCCCGTAAGCACGCTGGGCCGCAGTGAATGGAGTCAAGCGACTGTTTACCAAAAACACATCTCTCTGCTAAGCCGATGAGGCGACGTATAGGGAGTGACACCTGCCCGGTGCCGGAAGGTTAAAGAGAGGGGTCAGGCGCAAGCTAAAGCTCTGAACTGAAGCCCCGGTAAACGGCGGCCGTAACTATAACGGTCCTAAGGTAGCGAAATTCCTTGTCGGGTAAGTTCCGACCTGCACGAATGGTGTAACGACTTGACTGCTGTCTCCTGCAAGAGCTCGGCGAAACTGTAGCAGCGGTGAAGATGCCGCTTACCCGCGACTGGACAGAAAGACCCCGTGCACCTTTACTGTAACCTGATATTGGGTTCTGATCTTTCATGTGTAGGATAGGTGGGAGGCTTTGAAGCGGGGGCGCTAGCCCTCGTGGAGCCAACCTTGAAATACCACCCTTGAAATATCGGGATTCTAACCCTGAGCCGTAAGCCGGCCATGGAACAGTGTCAGGCGGGCAGTTTAACTGGGGCGGTTGCCTCCTAAAAGGTAACGGAGGCGCCCAAAGGTTCCCTCAGCGCGGTTGGTAATCGCGCGTGGAGTGCAATGGCACAAGGGAGCTTAACTGCGAGACGGACAGGTCGAGCAGATGCGAAAGCAGGGCATAGTGATCCGGTGGTTCTGCATGGAAAGGCCATCGCTTAACGGATAAAAGGTACGCCGGGGATAACAGGCTGATCCTTCCCGAGAGTTCACATCGACGGAGGGGTTTGGCACCTCGATGTCGGCTCATCGCATCCTGGGGCTGGAGAAGGTCCCAAGGGTTGGGCTGTTCGCCCATTAAAGCGGTACGTGAGCTGGGTTCAGAACGTCGTGAGACAGTTCGGTCCCTATCCATCGTGGGCGGAGGATCCTTGCGGGGAGTTGCTCCTAGTACGAGAGGACCGGAGCGAACGAACCTCTAGTGTACCGGTTGTCCTGCCATGGGCACCGCCGGGTAGCTATGTTCGGACGTGATAAGCGCTGAAAGCCTCTAAGCGCGAAGCACACCCCAAGATTAGGGATCCCGTGGCGCAAGCCACCTGAAGGCTCGTCGGAGATTACGACGTCGATAGGCGGGAGGTGTAAGGTCCGTGAGGATTTCAGCCGACCCGTACTAATCAGCCGTGAGGCTTGGCCGGTTATGTTTTTCCCCGAGTGCCGCGTCGGGCACCAGCGTCTCGATTTCGGTTGCCAGTGAAGTGATTTGGGGTGGCATTGGCGGAGGGGATACACCTCTTCCCATTCCGAACAGAGAAGTTAAGCCCTCCAGCGCCGATGGTACTGCCCGGGAGACCGGGTGGGAGAGTAGGTCGCCGCCCCATTTAGTTCGAAGGCCCCGGTGCTCTGCGCCGGGGCCTTTTGCCTACCCGGCTCGGTACCCTCCTCGGCACCCGGCCCTTGCCGGCACCCGGCCTTCTCAGGCACCCGGCCTCCCCCGGCGTCCCGGCTCTCCCCGGCACCCGACGTCGCGCCGAGCGTCATCCTGGGGTCGGGCCGGGGTGCCCCCGTCCGTCCACCCCGCCACCCGGGGCCGTACCGATCCGTTCATCCGGTCCCACCCGGGGACCAGGTTGGGCCCCGGGTGGACGCCATCAAGTCGTTGTGAAATAGAGCATTGGCGGGTTCGACCGTTGTCCGGGTCCCGCGGCACGGGGTCTGCAGTCTGCTCGGTTGCCATCCCTTGCACGATGTCCATCTCGCGAGCCGAGAGGATCGCGTAAATCCGAGGAGGACGACGATGAAGTTCCACCATCGAATCACCGCCACGCTGGCGCTGCTGGGGCTCTGTGCCGCGGCTCCGCTCGCCCAGGCACAGATGGTCAACCGGGACATGGTGCAGCGCGAGCTGGAGCTGACGGACCGGCGGATCGAGCAGGCCCAGATGGTGGTGTCCGGCTCCGACAACCAGCAGGCCGGGGCGGAGCTGGCGCTGGCCGTGGACCTGCAGGCCAACGCGCGGGGTCGCCATGCGAACCTCGAGTTCGCGATGGCGCTCAAGATGACCGTGGCCGCGCGCACCCATGCCGATCGGGCCATCGCGATGATCCGCAACCTGCCGGACCCGGAGCGCGTGCTCGCGCAGCTCGAGCGCACCCGCGATCTGCTGGAGCGCGCCCGTGAACGGATCGAGGAATGCGACAACGATCGGGCGCGGGCGATGCTGCGGGTCGCCTTCGACATGCAGGAGCGCGCCGAGGACGCGGCCAGGAACAGCCGCTATCTCATCGCGCTGCAGATGACGGTGAGCGCGCGCGAGCGCGGGCTCAAGGCGCTGCGCATCTGCAAGATGGAAGACAACCTCAAGGATGCGGCGGAACGGGCCCTGCGGCGCACGGACCAGGTCATCGGCCGCGCCCAGGACGTCCTTGCCGAGAAGGACAACGAGCAGGCGCGGCAGGCCCTGGGCCACGCGATCGAGCTTCAGGCCCGGGCGCAGAGCGAATTCGGAGCGGGCCACTTCGAAGCCAGCCTCCGGCTGACCGAGGCGGCGCGCGTCGCGGCGCACCGGGCGATTCGCTTCACGGACCGCCGGTAGGGGCCGATAACGGTCGGTGTCAGGATTCATGTGCATCCTCGTGACGTCCCGGCTCGGAGTCGGGACGTCACGATTGTCCGAGTCCCGACCGGAGAAGGATCCGTTGCCCCTGACCGCTCCTCCTCGCCCGGACGCTCCGCGGCTGGGCGCTGCAAGCCCCGGCGCTCGGCTTCCGCGCGCCTCAAGCCTGGCCGCCGCGCTCTGTGCCGCCGGCTGGGTACTCGTCGCGGTCGCCGCCGCGCGGGTGGAGGCGGCTCCGGACACGACCGGAGTGCGCTTCGAGGCCGGGGCCTCGAGCGACGTGACGAACGAGCTCTTCTACGAGGACGCCTTCATCGACACGACGTTCATCGGCCGCCGGACGCTGAGCTCGCCCGAGACGCGTTACGCCGCGGCGGTGCTCGGCGTGCTCGCGGGAACGCGGGCGCAGGGGACCACCTCCTACCGGCTGCAGAACGAGCTGAGTGTCGGCGACAAGCTCACCCGCAATGCCCTCGCCCTCGACTACCGGAGCGAGCTGTCCCCGGACTGGCGGATGTCGCTCACTCCGACCGTCGAGTACCGGCACGATCGCAGCTTCGATCGCGACCTCGAGCAGTGGCGCGCCAACGCGGGTCTCCGGTTTCGCCGCGCGTTCCACGATGCCGCCACCTTCGCCGAGTTCGGCGGGGGCGCCGAGCTGCTGCGCAGCCGCGGCGTCGGTGCGGACTTCATCCCCGACCGGCAGTCGGCGCGGGTCGCGGCCGCGCTCGATCACTTCGCCCTGCTCGGCCACGAATGGCGGGCGGGCTACAGCCTCGCCGCCCGCGCCTTCCCCGACTCCACCGTGCGCGACCACTTCGAGCATGGCTGGCAGGGGCAGTACCGGCAGGAATTCGGAGGCGGCCACTCCGTCTCGTTGGACGTCGACGGCATCCGCCGCGTCACGCGCCGGCCGGCGCCGACGAGCCGTGACCAATTCTGGAACGAGCGGATCGGGCTCGAAGGGCGGGTGCGAGCGGGGAATCTCCTGACCTGGATCGCGTCGGCCGAGGGTGAGGCGCTCCAGTACGACGTCGAGGACAGCACGCTCTACTTCGACTACCAGGTGCTGCGGGGCCGGCTCGGCCCGCGCCTCGCCGGCAGCGGGGGCTGGAGCGTCGCCGCGGGCCCGCGCGGCGAGCTGCTGTTCAGCCGTCTGAGCCCCGAGGAGACCTACCACGAAATCGGCGGCTTCGTGGAGCTGGAGCTGATCGGCGCGGGCGCCTGGTGGAACGTCGTCCCCGCCGCCGGGTGGCGCGCCTACGGGCAGGGCGTGGGGGACACGGTGCTGCACTCTTCGTACGCCTTCTACGAGCTGAGTGTCTTCGGCGAGCAGCTGTTGCCGGGCGGATTGCGGCTGCGCGCCCTCGGAACCGGACGACTCGAGTCGCACATCGACTCGGCCCAGGACAGCCGCAGCCTTTACTTCTCGCTCGACCTGCGCTACCTGTTCTAGGCTCGGTCCGAGAACCCGAACGCGGCGTTGGCCCGGTCGTTCCTCGCTGCGACGTCTCTCGAAGTCACGACTCGCCCGTCGCTCCCTCGCCCGACCCGCTGACGCGGGTGCCGCGCGCTCGGGGTCCTGGGCGGAGCCTGGTCCTCTGAAGTTCGCAATTGGCGGGAGGGGGCGTCCATGTCCGCGCGTCGCGGTATTCTGGCGTTCGTGCTGCTGCTCGGTGCCGTCGGAATCGCCGTGATGTTCGCCGCGTTCAGCCTGCGCAGGCCGGTCACGCTGGCGTCCTCGCGCTCGATCCTGGTCTTCGACGTTCCCCATCAGCTCGACGAGATCGAGCCGCCGCTGCTCCCCTTCTCCCTCGACCTGGCCCGCTTCGGCCGCCGGCGGCCCACCGTCTACACGCTCGTCGACGGGCTCCGCCGCGCTGCCGAGGACGACCGGGTGGCCGGGCTGGTGCTGCACGTCGGTCGCATCGACTGGGGCTGGGCCAAGGTCGCCGAGGTGCGGGACGCGGTCGCCGCCTTCCAGCGGGCGGGGAAGCCGGTGTACGCCAGCCTGACGGGGGGCGGCGAGCGCGAGTACCTGCTCGCCTCGGTGGCCGAAACCGTCAGCATGCCGCCGACGGCGACGCTCCAGCTCGACGGGCTCTCGATCTCCGCGACGTTCCTCAAGGGCACCTACGACAAGCTCGGCGTCACGCCGAACTTCGTCCACATCGGGCGCTTCAAGTCGGCGACCGAGAGCTACACGAGGCGCGACTTCTCGGAGCCGGCGCGCGAGGCCCTGGAGGCGATGCTGGACGACCAGTACCGCCTGCTCATCGACAGCCTCTCCGCCGCGCGGGGCGTCCCGCCGGCGCCGATGCGCAGGCTGGTGGAGGGAGGGCCCTACGGCACGAGCGACGCCGTGGCGCGCGGCCTCATCGACAGCGTGCTCTACGACGACGAGGTGGACTCCCTCGCGGTGGCCGGCGACCAGGACGAGCCCTCGCTGATGACGCTCAACCGCTACGTCGACCGGCTGCCCAAGCGCCACGGCGGCGCGCGCATCGCCCTGGTGGTGGCTGCCGGAACGATCGCCTCGGGCAAGAGCCGCATGGGCGCCTTCGAAGATCCGATCGTCGGGTCGGAGACGCTGGTCGAGGCGCTGCGCCAGGCACGCACGCGACGCTCGATCAAGGCGATCGTGCTGCGCATCGACAGTCCGGGGGGCGACGGGCAGGCGGCCGACGACATCTGGCGTGAGCTGGAGCGCTGCCGCGCGGCCAAGCCGCTCATCGTGAGCATGTCGGACTACGCGGCCTCCGGCGGCTACTACATCGCCGCGCCGGCGGACAGCATCGTGGCCCAGCCCTCGACCCTCACCGGCTCGATCGGTGTCTACGGCGGGAAGCTCAACGTGCGCGGCCTCGCCGACAAGCTCGGCGTGAGCATCGAGACCCTGTCCCGCGGCCCCCACGCCGGCATGTTCTCGCCGTTCCGCGACTTCACGCCGGCCGAGGAAGCGATCTTCCGTGATGGCCTGGAAGAGTTCTACAGCGGCTTCGTGGACCGGGTCGCGGCGGGGCGCCACATGCCCCCCGAGGCGGTCGAAGAGGTGGCGCAGGGGCGGGTGTGGACCGGGCTCGCCGCCAGCACGCGCGGGCTGGCGGACGCGCTGGGCGGGCTGGATCGCGCCTTCGAGATGGCGCGCGCGCGCGCCAGTATTCCGGCGAGCCAGACGCTCACGATCGAGAGCTTCCCCCGGGTCGAGCGGTCGTTCTTCGCCCGGCTGCTCGGCAATCTGCTGAGCGGCGACGAGGACGAGGCCCTCGGCGCGGCCGTCCTCGGGCCGGTGCTGCGAGCGTGGATCGACGCCGCGAGCTTCCCGGCGGGTGCGCGGTTGGCGCTCATGCCCTACAGCATCGACATCCGCTGAACCCAGCCTGGACTATTCATGAACCGCCAGCCGAGACTGCGAGATGCGCGCCAGCCGCAAGGAGTTCCACCGGCCGCGAGGGGCACCCGCGAAGCGGGTCCCGTGTCGCTCACGTCGAGGAAGCGGCCGGTGGAACGACGCCGCGGATGGCGCGCAGATCGCGGTCGCAGGCGGCGGGCTCATGAATCGTCCAGGCTAGCGCGCGGTGGCGCGCGGGGCGGAGAAAGTGCGGATGTACGCGATCAAGTTGACGATGTCGGCGGGCTTGAGCTGGGATTTCCAGGAGATCATGCCCGACTTGATCTTGCCGTTGGTGATGCAGTCGCGCAGGTAGGCGTCGTCGTACTTGGGGTCGGCCATCCGCTTGGCATCGCGCCAGTCGGGTGTGGGGTTCCCGGTGAGCTTGAGGCCGCCCCTGCCGTTTGGCTTGTGGCAGGCCACGCACTTGACGACGAAGATCTTTTTTCCCGCGGCCGCGTTTCCGTTCACGGCGGCGCGCGCCGAATCCGGCGCGGCCGCGACCGAGTCGGGGGCCGCGCCCGAGTCGGTTGTCGCGCCCGAGTCGGCGGTCGCGCCGGTCGCTCCGAGACCGCGGGCCGCGAGCCCCACGAGCGTTCCCAGGAGAACTAGGGCGACGACGACGCTCCGGGTGCGGGGGAGGCTCACGAGCGTTCGCCGCTCGAGGGTGGCACGCGGAAGGGAGAGGAATCGCGCATGACGCGCACACTAGCCCCCGCGCTCGATGAGGGTCAAAGCGCGCGGGTGGTGCGACGGGCCGCGGGCTAGGGGGCAGTCGCGCCGGCAGAACACCCGCGCCATCAGCAGCCACGCACCGGAAGCTTGACCGGCGTTCCAAACGCGTGTTAGCTTTTTCGTTTGCATAGTCTTACGTGAGTGTCGCGCTCCGCACTCACCCTCCCGACCGGCGTCGCTCCGGCTTCGCCCACCCACCGTCGACGTGGAGGTGCACTTTGAAGGAATACGGCACCGAGCAGATCCGCAACGTCGCCCTCGTCGCCCATCATGGCGTGGGCAAGACCTCGCTGGCCGAGGCCATGCTGTTCCTCGCCAAGGCCAATTCCCGCCTCGGGCGCGTGGCGGACGGAAGCACCATGCTCGATTACGGCGCCGACGAGATCGAGCGCCAGATGACCATCAACCTCGGACTCGCGCAGTTCGAGTGGCAGGGACACAAGATCAACCTGATCGACACCCCGGGATACCTCGATTTCGTCGGCGACGTGCACAGCGCGCTGCGGGTGGCGGACTCGGCGCTCCTCGTCATCCGCGCCAACGCCGGCGTCGAGGTCGGGACCGAAGTCGTGTGGGAGATCCTCAAGCAGGAGAAGACCCCCACGCTCGCGGTGGTCAACATGATGGACAAGGAGCACGCGAGCTTCCGCAACGCGCTCCAGTCCTTGCACGATCGCCTCGGCCTCAACGCGGTGGCGACCCAGTTGCCGATCGGCGAAGCCGAGTCGTTCGGCGGCATCGTGGACCTCATCGAGAACAAGGCGTACCTGTTCGAGGGCCGCGGCATGGAGGAGCACAGCAAGGAGGTGCCGATCCCCGACGAGCTGGCGACCGCGGCCGCCGAGGCCCGCGCGTTCCTCATGGAGGAGGCGGCCACCGGCGACGAGGAGCTGATGGAGAAATTCATCGGCCGCGGGGAGCTGTCGGTCGAGGACATCCGCAAGGGGCTCTGCGAGCGCGTCGTGCAGGGCGACCTCACGCCGGTGTTCTGCTGCTCCGCCCACGGCAATCTCGGCGTCCGCGAGGTGCTCGACGAGGTCGTGGACGTGTTGCCGTCGCCGCTCGACGTGGGCACCGAGATCGCGCGCTCGGCCAACGGCGACGGCGAGGTCCGCTGCCCGCCCGACAGCGACCAGCCGCTTGCCGCACTGGTCTATAAGACGCTGTCCGAGCAGCATCTCGGCGACCTGTCGCTGGTCCGCATCTTCTCCGGCCACCTCGAGGCGGGGATGGAAGCGATGAACACCACGCGCGGCAGGTCCGAGAAGTTGGGCACGCTCTACCACGTGATCGGCAAGGAGCGCTTCGACTGCAAGCGGGCCTCGGCCGGGGACATGGTGGCCGCGGTCAAGCTCCGCGAGACCCACACCGGGGACACGCTCGCGGCCAAGTCGCGCCCCGTGGTGCTGGCCCCGCCCGACTTCCCCGGGCCGGCGACGGCGGAATGCATCCGCAGCAAGAACAAGGGCGACGAAGAGAAGATGGTGCAGGGGCTGACGCGTCTGCACGAAGAGGATCCCACGTTCGCCCGCGTCTACGAGCCGAGCACCCACGAGTCCCTGGTGCTGGGCATGGGCGACCTGCAGCTCGAGATCATGGTCGAGCGGCTCCGCAAGCGCTTCGGCGTGGACGTCGTGCTGACCAAGCCTCACGTGCCCTACCGCGAGACCGTTCGCGGCAACGCCCAGGACGAGTACCGGCACAAGAAGCAGACCGGCGGGCGCGGGCAGTTCGGCGAGGTGCACCTGCGGATCGAGCCGCTCCAGCGCGGCGAAGGCTTCAAGTTTCTCAACGAGGTCAAGGGCGGCGTGATCCCCACCCAGTTCATCCCCGCGGTCGAGAAGGGCGTGGTCGCGGGTCTCGATCGCGGCCCGGTGGCGGGCTACCCGGTGGTGGACGTCCAGGTCGCGGTGTTCTTCGGCAAGGCCCACGACGTGGACTCGTCCGAGATGGCGTTCAAGATCGCCGCCGAGACCTGCTTCCACCAGGTCATGCTCAAGGCCGGTCCCGTGCTGCTCGAGCCGATCGAGGAGATGACGGTGCGCGTGCCCGAGGAGTTCCTCGGCGACGTCATGGGCGACTTGTCCTCGCGGCGCGGGCGCATTCTCGGGACCGAGGCCGACGGCCATTACCAGGAGATCCGCGCGACCGTGCCCGCGGCCGAGCTGTACAAGTACTCGACCCATCTGCGCTCGCTGACCCAGGGGCGGGGCATGCACGCGTCGACGTTCTCCCACTACGAAGAGGTCCCGCGCGAGCTCGCGGAGCGCGTGGTGGCTGCCATCCGCAGCGAAAAGGAGGCCGGGGCGCACGCCACCTAGGCGCTTCCGGGTGCACGATGTCGGGCCACTCCAAATGGGCGACGATCAAGCGCAAGAAGGCCGCGACCGATCAGGCGCGCGGGAAGGTCTTCTCCAAGTTCATCAAGGAGATCACCATCGCCGCCCGCCAGGGGGGCGGTGACCTCGAAGCCAACCCGCGGCTGCGGACCGCGGTGAACGCCGCGAAGTCGGTAAACATGCCCGCCAACAACATCGAGCGGGCGATCAAGCGCGGCACCGGCGAGGTCGAAGGGGTGCACTACGAGGAGACCCAGTACGAGGGCTACGCGACCGGAGGGGTCGCCGTGCTGGTCGAGATCGCCACCGATAATCGCAACCGCACCGCCGGGGACATCCGCCACATCTTCACCAAGTTCGGCGGCAACCTGGCCGAGGCCGGAAGCGTGGCCTACCTGTTCAAGCCCCAGGGCGTGATCACGATCGAGAAGACCGCGATCGGTGAGGACGCCCTGTTCGAGATCGTGCTCGAGGCCGGCGCCGAGGATGTCAACGCCGAGGGCGACACCTACGACGTCTTCACCCCGCCGGCCCAGTTCGAGGCGGTCAAGCAGGCGATCGAGGCGAAGCAGATTCCGGTGCAGAACGCCGAGGTCACCAAGGTGGCCTCGATCCAGGTGCCGCTGGACGACAAGGCGGCCGAGTCGATTCTCCGCCTGGTGGACGCGCTCGAAGACCACGAGGACGTGCAGAAGGTCTACGCGAACTTCAACGTCTCCGACGAAGTGCTGGCCAAACTCGCTCGCTAGCGGTTCAATCCCCTCATGCGCGTCCTGGGTCTCGATCCCGGCAGCCGGCGGACCGGCTTCGGCGTGGTGGAGCGCAGCGGCAACCACTACCGCTGCCTCGATCACGGGCACGTGTCGCCCGCCGCCGGGCTCGGCCTCCCCGCGCGGCTTCACGCGATCGCCGTCCGCGCGGGCGAGGTGATGGACCGCTACGCGCCCGACTGCGTGGTGGTCGAGGAGGCCTTCTACTGCCAGAGCGTGCGCTCCACCCTGGTGCTCGGGCACGTCCGCGGGGCGCTGCTGGTGGCGGCGGTCCAGCGCGGCCTCGCGGTCGCGGAGTACAGCCCCCGGGAGATCAAGCTGAGCGTGGCCGGCACCGGGGCGGCGACCAAGGACCAGGTCGGTTTCATGGTGCGGCGGCTGCTCGCCCTGCGCGGCACGCTGCAGGTGGATGCGGCCGATGCCCTGGCGGCGGCGTTGTGCCATCTGCACCGGGCGCGGCGGGCCGCGCCGGCGCGGGCCGCCTCGGCGGCCGGCGAGCGCCTCGCCGCGCTGCTCGCGAGACGCGCGCGGTGATCGCCTCGCTGCGCGGCCTCCTGACCGAGATCGGCCCCGGCTGGTGCGTGGTCGAGGCCGGCGGGGTCGGCTACCTGGTGAGCGTGTCCACGCACACCGCGGCTTCGCTCCCGGCGCGGGGCGCGGAGGTGAACCTGCGCACGCGGCAGGTGGTGCGCGAGGACGCGCTGATGCTGTTCGGATTCGCGCAGGCCGAGGAACTGCGGTTGTTCGACCTGCTGATCCAGGTGAGCGGCGTGGGGCCCCGGCTGGCGCTGGCGGTGCTCTCCGGCCTGCGACCCTCGGCGCTCGCGCGCGCCCTCCGCGAGGAGCACGTCGGGGCGCTGGTGGCGATTCCCGGGATCGGCCGCAAGACCGCCGAGCGCCTGATCATCGAGCTGCGCGACAAGCTCGACGGCGTGGCCCCGGTCGCCGCCGCCCGCGAGAGCGGCGTGCTGCCGCGCTCGGAGCGCTTCGAGGACGCGGTCGCGGCGCTGGTCCGTCTCGGCTACACTTCCGCCCAGGCGCAGGAGTCGGTGCGCCGAGTGGCGGGTGAGGCCGCCGAGGGCTCGCTCGAGGATCTGGTGCGGCGCGCGCTCGCGCTGCTCGGCAAGCCCGCGGTGACGGCGCGCTAGCCTCCGGGCGAGCGCGCTTCGCGGCCGGCCGTCGAGGGCAGGGAGGCCAGTTGACCGAGAATCACAACAAGACGCCCGCGAGGCGCCCGGCCGGGCATCCGAGCCGGATCGCGGATCCGGCGCCGTTCCCCGAGGACCTGCAGGCGGAATCCCAGCTCCGCCCGCTCTCGCTGGCCGACTTCGTCGGCCAGGCGGCGGTCAAGGAGCAGCTCGCGATCTTCCTCGCGGCCGCCCGCCAGCGCGGCGAGGCGCTCGATCACGTGCTGCTGCACGGTCCGCCTGGGCTCGGCAAGACCACGCTCGCGGCGATCCTCGCGCACGAGCTCGGGGTCGAGATGACCCACACCTCGGGCCCGGTGATCGAGCGGCCGGCCGACCTCGCCGGCCTGCTCACCAATCTCGGCCCGCGCGGCGTCCTGTTCGTGGACGAGGTCCACCGTCTGAGCCCGGTGGTGGAGGAGTACCTCTACCCGGCGCTCGAGGACTTCACCCTCGACATCCTGCTCGATCGCGGCCCCAGCGCCCGCTCGCTCAAGATCAACCTCGAGCGCTTCACCCTGGTGGGTGCCACCACGCGCGCGGGGCTGCTGTCCTCGCCGCTGCGCGCGCGTTTCGGCATGACGCTGCGGCTCGATTACTACGATGCCGAGGCCCTGGCCACGATCGTGCGCCGCTCGGCCGGCATCTTCGACGTGCCGATCGAGGACGAGGCGGCGCGCGAGATCGCCCGCCGCGCGCGCGGGACGCCGCGGGTAGCCAACCGCCTGCTGCGGCGGGTGCGGGACGTGGCACTGGTCAAGGCGGACGGCGCGATCACGCTCCCGGTGACCCACGAAGCACTGCGCCTGCTCGAGGTGGACGAGCGCGGCCTGGACGAGATGGACCGGCGGCTGCTGGAGGCGCTCATCGTCAAGTACCAGGGCGGGCCGGTGGGGCTCAACACGCTCGCGTTGGTGGTGGGCGAGGAGGCCGGCACGCTCGAAGACGTCTACGAGCCGTTCCTGATCCAGGAAGGTTTCATCAAGCGCACCCCGCGCGGCCGCGAGGCCACGCCGCTCGCCTACGCCCATCTCGGCCTCGAGGCGCCGGCCGCCGCCGCGGGACCCGCGCGCCGGGGTCCCGACCAACCCGAGCTGCCTCTTCCTTAGCCTGGACGATTCATGAGCCCGCCGCCTGCGACCGCGAACTGCCCGCCATCCGCGGCGTCGTTCGACCGGCCACGTTCTCGACGTGAGCGACACGCCTGCGGCGTGGCCGGTCGAACTCCTTGCGGCTGGCGTGCATCTCGCGGTCTCGGCTGGCGGTTCATGAATCGCCCGGGCTAGGCCGCCTCCGACGCGGCCGCGGGCCTGCCTCCGTGCGCCTCGAAGACCTCGACTACGAGCTGCCTCCCGATCGGATCGCGCAGCATCCGGCGGCCCAGCGCGACCAGGCGCGGCTGCTGGTCGTGGATCGCAGTGACGGCGCGCTGCACGACGCGCGCGTGGCCGAGATCGGCCGCTGGCTGCGCCCCGGCGACGCGCTGGCGCTCAACGAGACCCGGGTGCGCCCCGCACGGCTGCGCCTGCGGCGGGCGAGCGGCGGACAGGTCGAGCTGCTGGTGGTGCGGCCGGACGCGGGAGGGACCTGGCGGGTGCTGGCGCGCCCGGCCAAGAAGGCTCCGCTCGGAGAGCGGCTCGCCGACGCGGGCGACGCGCTGGTGCTCGAGGTGGTGGAGGCGGGTGATCGGGGCGAGCGCCTGGTGCGCGTCGCCGCGGGCGACCTCGGCGAGGCGCTCGAGCGCGAGGGCGAGGTGCCGCTGCCGCCTTACATCCACCGCGCCCCCGAGGCCGCCGACCGCGAGCGCTACCAGACGGTCTTCGCCCGCGTGGAAGGCGCGGTCGCCGCACCGACCGCGGGCCTGCACTTCACGCCCGCGCTCCTCGCCGCGCTGGCGGCGGCGGGCGTGGAGGTCGTGCGCGTACTGCTCCACGTCGGCCCCGGGACGTTCCGGCCGGTGACCGAGGGCGATCCGCGCCGGCATCGCATGGACGAGGAGTACTTCGAGGTCCCCGACGCCACGGCGGCGGCACTCGACGCCGCGCGCGCCCGGGGCGGCCGCGTCGTCGCGGTCGGCACCACCACGGTGCGCGCGCTCGAGTCGGCCTGCGATCTCCACGACGGCGCGCTGGGCCCGGGGAGCGGCTGGACCCGCAAGTACATCGTCCCGCCCTACGAGTTCCGGGCGGTGGACGCCCTGCTCACCAACTTCCACCTGCCGCGCACCACGCTGCTGCTGCTGGTGGCGGCGTTCGCCGGCGAGGACCTGCTCAGGCGGGCATACGCGCACGCGATCGCGGCCGGCTACCGATTCTACTCGTACGGGGACGCGATGCTGGTCGTGTGATGCGCCGCCTCCCGCGAATCAGAGCGGCAGATTGCCGTGCTTCTTGAACGGCAGGCTCTGGCGCTTGTGGCGCAGCATCTCGAGCGCGGCGATGAGCCTGGGCCGCGTGTCCTCGGGATCGATGACGTCGTCGAGGTAGCCCAGCTCCGCGGCGGCCCAAGGGCTCGCGAACTTGTCGCGGTACTCCTCGATCAGCCGCTTGCGCTCCGCCGCGGCGTCCTTCGCCTTGGCGATCTCGTCGCGGTAGAGAATGTTCACCGCGCCCTCGGCGCCCATCACCGCCATCTCGGCGCTCGGCCAGGCGACGTTGAAGTCGCCGCGGATGTGCTTGCTCGACATGACGTCGTAGGCGCCCCCGTACGCCTTGCGCACGACCACCGTGAGCTTGGGCACCGTGGCCTCGCAGTAGGCGTAGAGCAGCTTGGCGCCGTGGCGGATGATGCCGCCCCATTCCTGCTGGGTGCCGGGAAGGAATCCCGGGACGTCCTCGAAGGTGACGAGCGGGATGTTGAACGCGTCGCAGAAGCGCACGAAGCGCGCACCCTTGACCGACGAATCGATGTCGAGCACGCCGGCCAGCACCGCCGGCTGGTTGCCGATCACCCCCACCGCGCGGCCGTTCAGCCGGGCGAAGCCGACCACCAGGTTGCGCGCGAAATGCTCGTGGACCTCGAAGAAATCGCCATGATCCACCACGCGGCGGACCAGGTCCTTCATGTCGTAGGGCTTGTCCGGGGCGTCGGGGACGATCGTGGCCAGCCCGGGGTCGCGGCGCTCGACCGGATCGTCGGTCGGGCCGCGCGGCGGCTCGTCCACGTTGTTGGCCGGCAGGAAGGCGACCAAGCGCTTGAGGTGGCGGATGCAGTCCGCGTCATCCCGGGCGATGAAGTGGGCCACGCCGCTGCGCGAGTTGTGCGTCATCGCCCCGCCGAGATCCTCGAACGACACCTCCTCGGAGGTCACGGCACGGATCACCTCGGGCCCGGTCACGAACATGTGGCTCGTGCCCTCGACCATGATGGTGAAGTCGGTGATCGCCGGCGAGTACACCGCACCCCCGGCGCAGGGTCCCATGATCGCGGAGATCTGCGGCACGACGCCCGAGGCGAGCGTATTGCGTAGGAAGACGTCGGCATAGGCCCCCAGCGAGAGCACGCCCTCCTGGATGCGCGCGCCGCCGGAGTCGTTGAGGCCGATGACCGGCGCGCCGTTGTCCATGGCGAGGTCCATGATCGCGCAGATCTTGCGGGCATTGGCCTCGCTCATGGTCCCGCCGAAGACGGTGAAATCCTGGGCGAACACGTACGCCAGGCGCCCGTCGAGCGTGCCCCAGCCGGCCACCACTCCGTCGCCCACGATGCGCTTGCGCTCCATGCCGAAGGCGGTGCTGCGGTGGGTGACGTGGGTCCCGATCTCGACGAACGAGCCGGGGTCGAGCAGCAGCTCGAGGCGCTCGCGCGCGGTGAGGCAGCCCTTGGCGTGGATCTTGGCGACGCGTTCGGGGCCGCCTCCGGCTTGCGCCTGCTCGCGACGCCGGCGCAGCTCGGCGATGCGTTGCTCTCGATTCACGGTCCCTCCCCGGCTCAGGTCGCGGTGCGGGCCGAAGGGTAGGGGCGGGCGCGTGGACGGTCAAGGCGGAAGCCCGTCGCGGCACGCTTCCGCCGGCCCGCCGCGCGACGCTTCCGGGCTGGTTTTTGCGCGCGGGGGATGGTAAGGCTCCCGCGCGGCGGCGAGGACGCACGGCGGCGGGCCGCGCGCCGCCCGCCGGAGGTGATGCGCATGCACGAGTTCGTCACGAACTCTCTGCCGTCGTGGGTGCCCGGCGTCCTCACGCTCGCCATTCTCGCGGGGGCGGTCTACGGCTTCGTCCGTGAGCGGGTGCCGCCCGATCTCACCTCGCTGCTCGCGCTGCTGGCGTTGCTCCTCACCGGCGTGCTCACGCCGGCCGACGCGTTCTCCGGCTTCAGCCATCCGGCGACGGTCTCGGTCGCGGCGATGCTGGTCCTCTCCGCCGGGCTCGATCGCACCGGCGTGCTCACCTACCTCGCCCGGCGGCTGCTCGTGCCGGTGGGACGCTCGGAATTCCTGCTCACGGCCCTGCTGATGCTGGTGGTTGGGGCGATCTCGGCCTTCATCAACAACACCGCGGTGGTGGCCGTGTTCATCCCCATCGTGCTCGAGGTGTGCCGCCGCACCGGCGCCAGCCCCGGCCGCCTGCTCATGCCGATGGCGCACGCGGCCAGGCTCGGCGGCATGTGCACGCTGATCGGCACCTCGATCAACCTCGCGGCGCACGAGTACGCGCGCAGCCAGGGACTTCCGGGCTTCGGCATGTTCGAGCTGGGGCGGGTCGGCCTGCCGATGTTCGCCATCGGCGGGCTCTACATCCTGTTCATCGGGCGCTGGTTCCTGCCGCGCCAGCGCAGCGGGATCGAATCGCTGCCCGACCGCGCCGGCCCCTACATCTCCGAGCTGGTCGTGCTCGAGGGGTCGCCGTGGCTCCAGCGCGAGACGCGGGCCGAGCACCTCAAACGCGATTACGACGTCGAGCTGATCGAGGTCGTGCGCGAGGAGCGCTCGCTCGGCCCCGAAGGCCCGTCCGGCCGCTACCAGCCGGGCGACCACGTGCGCGTGCGGGGTGCCATCGAGCGCGTGCTCGCCTTCGCGGCCCGCGAGGGGCTCCAGCTCCACCGCCCCGACGCCTGGCAGCCGGCCGCCGCCGCGAGGGACCCCGCGGCGCCGGAGCAGGCCAAGGCCGCCGAGGGGAAGCCGGCTCCGCCCCCGCCGATCGCCGAGTTCGTGGTGCTTCCGGGATCGCCGCTCGTCGGGCGCACGCTCAAGGGCGCGATGTTCGCCGAGCGCTTCGACGCGCTGGTCCTGGCGCTCCATCGCCCCGGGGAGCACATCTGGGAGCGCCCGACCACGACCCCGCTGCGCACCGGGGACGTGCTCGTGGTCGAGGGCACCTACGCCGTGTTGCGGCGCCTGTCGCGCGCGCCCGGCTTCCTGCTGGTCGGGGCGCTGCGCGCTCCCGATGAGCGCCCGCACAAGGTCGGGATCGCTCTCCTCACCCTGCTCGGGGTCATCGCACTCGTCACGACGGGGCTGCTGCCGATCGTGACCGCGGCCTCGGCCGGTTGCGCCGTGCTCATGCTCACCGGCTGCCTGAGCCCGCGCGAGGCCTACCAGGCGATCGACTGGAGCGTCGTGTTCCTGCTTGCCGGCGCGCTCGCGCTCGGGCTGGCGATCGAGAAGACCGGGGTCGCCGCGCAGGTCGGCCTGCTGCTCACCCGGATCACCGGGGTGAGCGGCCCCTTCGCGCTGATCCTGGCGTTCTTCCTCGCGGCGATCGTCGTGAGCGAGTTCATGTCCAACAGCGGCACCGTGCTCCTCCTGGGACCGGTCGCGGTCGCGAGCGCCCAGCAGCTCGGGGTCAACGGAATGGCGCTCATGGCGGCGGTGACGCTGGGCGCCTCGGCGAGCTTCGCCATGCCCATCGGCTATCAGACGAGCCTGATGATCTACGGGCCGGGCGGCTACAGCCTGAAGGACTTCCTCCGCATGGGGCTCGTCCTCGACCTGCTGCTCACGGTGATAGGCCTCATCCTGATCCCGCGCTACTGGCCGCTCGCCGTGCCCTGACGCGGCGCCCCGCCGCGTGCTATCGTCCGCGACGTGACCGCACCCCGTTTCGATCACCTCGAGTGGAGCAAGTCGCAGGCCGACCACTACCGCCACAACCTCGCCAACAGCGCGGTGCCGGAACCCGACCTCGCCGCCCTCGGCCTGCCGCACCAGGCCGGGCTGCCGCGCGATGGCTATGCCCTGCTGCCGGAAGTCGAGCGGGCGCTGGGGGAGCGGCTCGCGGCACCCGGCGCCCGGGTGCTCGTGACCGCGGGGGCGAGCGAAGCCAACGCCTGCGTCTTCGGCGGGCTGCTCGCTCCGGGCGAGGAGGTGCTGGCGGAGATTCCAGGCTACGAGCCCCACCGCGAGGCGGCGCGCCTGTTCGGCGCCGCGGTGCGCGGGTTCCCTCGCCCGCTGCCCCTGGGGCGCTCGCCCCAGGCGAGCCTGGTCGAGGCGATCGAGTCCGCGCTCGGCCCCGCCACGCGCCTGGTCGTGCTCAGCGACCTGCACAACCCGAGCGGGGCGGCGCTGGAGGATTCCGACCTCGAGGCCCTCGACGACCTCGCCGCGCGGCGGGACGTGTGGATCCTGTGCGACGAGATCTTCCGCGACGCCTCCGACCGCCCGGCGGGAACCCTGGCCTCACGCGGGCCGCGCTGGGTCGCGACCGGCTCGCTCACCAAGTGCTACGGGCTCGGGGGCCTGCGCATCGGCTGGGTCGCGGCCGACCGGGACGTGCTGGCGCGCTGCGCCGGGGCGCAGAACGGGCTCTCGGTCCAGCCGGCGCTGCCGAGTTTGGCGCTGACCCTGGCGCTCGTGCCGCATCTCGACACCCTGCGGGCGCGGGCGCGGCGGATCCTCGCCGCCAACCGCGGGCAGTGGCAGTCCCTTGTCACTCGCCAAGAGGCGTGCGAGGTCTCGCGCGCTCCGCACGGCACCACGACATGGTGCGCCTTCCCCGCGGAGGGGGCCGGGGACGCCTTCGCCCGTTTCGCCGCCGAGCGCTTCGACCTGGCGCTGCCGCCGGGCCGCTTCTTCGGCGACTCGCGCGGCGTGCGCGTGGCGCTGTGCGACGAGCCCGCCCGTTTCGAGCGCAGCCTCGAGGTGTTCGAGCACGCGTTGTCCGCTTTCGTTGCCGCCGGGACCGCCACTCGGGAGTACGCATGACCGACACATCCATCTTGAGCCGCATCCAGTCCGACCTGATCGCCGCGATGAAGTCGCAGGACGCCCACGCCCTGAGCACGCTGCGCATGCTCAAGGCCGCGCTCATGGAGGCCAAGACCAAGAAGCCGAAGGACACGGCACTCTCGGGGGAGGAGGAGAACGCCGTGCTGCAGCGCTACGTCAAGCAGCGCCGCGAGGCGATCGAGGAGCTGTCCAAGCGCGGCGAGGCCGAGCGCGTGGCGAGCGAGGAGCGCGAGATCGCGGTGACGATGCGCTACCTGCCCCAGCCGCTCGCGGAGGGCGAGCTGGAGAAGCTCGTACGCGCGGCGATCGCGCGCACCGGCGCCGCCGGACCCAAGGACGCGGGCAAGGTGATCGGTGCCGTGATGGCCGAGGTCAAGGGCCGCGCCGAGGGCGGCGTGGTGTCGAAGCTCGTGCGCCAGGCGCTGGGCGGGTAGTCCTCGCTCCGGGCCGAGCGGTCGCCGCTAGGCTCGATCTCTGCCGCGGGGACGCCGGGTCGGGCCGGCCGGCGGCGACTCGGCGAGGCGCGCCGCCGCCCCCCCAGGCCGGGGTCGGGGACGGCGAAGCGGGCCGGGGCCACGGGGTTCCGGGCCCGAGAAAAACTCGTTGCCGCACCGGCGTGAAACGGGACTAGAATCCTCGCAGTCATTCGGACGCGCCCTGCACGCGAGTCCCCGCGGGGCCGTCCATGAACCGGGAAGCGCTCACCTGATGGGTCGCCGGCCGTGCTCCTCGAATCCCGCGTTGCGAACGGCTTTCACATGCCCGTTCGCCCGGATCCCGAGCATCCGCCCGCTTGCTCGCTCGATCCCGCCGTGCTTCGCGTCCGAGGGGACCCCCCGCGGGCCGCCTCGCAGGTCTTCCCCCGTGTACCCCGTTCCCCGCTCCACGATCCCTGCACCACCAACATCCATGAGGGAGGCATTCCCATGAAGCGAATCGCTACCACTTTCCTCGCGCTCGCCGGGATCGCTTGCCTGGCGCTGCCGCCGGTCCGTGCCGCCAGCATCTGTAGTCCTCCGGTCCCCGCGGGCGGCGACTTCTTCAGCAGCAGCGAAGGCTCGGGCACGATCATGATTCCCGGGATCGGTCCCGTTCCGTTCTTCGTCTGCGGCCCGACCTCGATCATGCGCGGCGACCCGGTGGCCGGGCCGGGGGGCGGCCAGTGCACGATCCCGACCGAGATCGTCGCGATGACGCTCACCGGCGTTCTCGACCCCTGCGGGTTCAACACGCCGATCAAGTTCAGCGAGGACCCCGGGTTGATGAGCACGGGTGAGGTCGTATCGAATCTCGCCGGCGAGCTGCCGGGCACGAGCTTCTTCGACGTCTTCACCCTGGTGGACATCCCGCTGTTCGCGGTTTTCGGCATGCCGTACTCTGTCAAGATGTACGCGCACGCGGTGTCGCTCGGCGGCGCCGACTCGCTCGCGCACCTGCCGCCCGGCGCGGCGACGCCGGGAGGACCCCCGTGCGTCGAGCCCGGCGACGACTACTACGCGGCGGGGTTTCCGGACGACCACGACCACATTCCGTGTCCCAAACACGCGATCTGCTGCTACCTGCCGTGCGGTCGCGTGATCCGAGTATCGGATCGGACCTGCCACAGGTTCAACGGTCAGCCGCTGATCGGCCAGGAGTGCGAGCCCGTCTGCGCGGACCAGCCGACATCGCTCATCCGCAAGAGCTGGGGAGCTCTGAAGACTTATTACCGGTGATCTGGAGTGAGCCGCTCTCAACAGCGACCACTCGGGTTCGCGGGGGTGGTCGTTCTGTTTGGTGTTCCCGGCTGGGGACGGCGGTGAGGGCACCGCAGGGGCAGGGGTTCATCGCCGCGACCAGCAGGGTGCGCGCGGGGAAGCGCGAGGTCCGCCCGGCGACATGGACGCGGGTCACCGGCCCGCGCTCACCACCCGTTCGGCTCTCCCGCCGCCGAGTCCACCGGCGCGACCTCCGGCTCCTCGATTCCCCTGCCCGCACCCGAATCCGGCGCCAGCGTGTCCTCGAGCTCGGGCGCGTGGCGGCGGGCGGTGCCGAACAGCCACTGGAGGAAGCCCGGCATGGGCGACGCCTCGCCGATCGCCTCGGCGTACTGCCGATCGTCGAGGTCCCCGCGGCGATGCATCCGTGACGCGATGATGCGGACGCGCCGTTCGATGCGCGAGGACGGCTGCTGCGGAGAGTAGCGGATCGGGTTGATGATCACGGCCGCGAGCAGTAGCGCCTGGCGCGGGTCGAGGTCCGCGGCCGACAAGCCGAAGTCGCGGCGCGCGGCGGCTTCCACGCCGAAGACCCCGTCGCCCCACTCGATCAGGTTGAGGTAGAGTTCCAGGATGCGCTGCTTGGGCAGCGCGCGCTCCAGACGCATCGCGAGGAAGACCTCCTCCAGCTTGCGCAGCGGCGTGCGCTGCGCGCCGAGAAAGAGATTGCGCGCGAGCTGCTGGGTGATGGTGCTGCCGCCGCGCACCAGGCGGCCTTCCTCGAGGTTGCGGCGGGCGGATGCGCGGATCTCGCTCCAGTCCAGGCCACGATGCCGGAAGAAGGCGTCGTCCTCGGCGGTGAGCACGGCGTGCCTGAGGAGCGGCGAGATCTGGGCGTAGGCGACCCAGCGGTGATCGATCACGTAGTCCAGCCCGAGATCCCTGGCCTCCGCCTCGCGCTGCCGCATGAGCGCGGTGCGAACGACCGGGCCGGACAGCAGCGGGCGGAGGTCGTAGTGGCTCGCGCGCTGATAGGCGAAGCCGACGAGGCCAAGGCCGGCCAACGCGACGAGCGCGAACGACACCGCGAGGGCGCGCTTCACGGCGGGGGACGCTTCAACCGATCGTGCCGGAGCCCACCACGACGGCGGTCATGTCGTCGCTCTGTGTGGCGTTGCCGCGGAACTTCTCGACCTCGTCGAACAGGCAGGGAATGATCTCGTCGGTGCTCTTGGCGCTGCAGCTGCTCCACAGCTCGTAGAGACGTTCGTCGCTGAACTGCTCGTCGCGCGCGTTCATCGCCTCGGAGACGCCGTCGCTGTAGAGCAGCAGCGCGTCCCCGGGCTCGAAGGGGGTCTCGCCCTGGGCGTACTCGGCCTCCTCGAACAGTCCGAGCAGCAGGCCGCCTTCCTTGAGTTCTTCGAGCGCCCCGGCTTTGCGGCGCAGCAGGGGGTAGTTGTGGCCCGCGTTCGCGTAGCGCAGCACGCCGTGGCGGTGGTCCACCTCGGCGTAGAACAACGTCACGAACTTGCCGGCGCTCGCGGCCCGCGTCACGCTTCGATTGAGCATGCGCACCGCCTCGGGCAGCGAGCGGCGTCCGTCGCAGAACGCGCGCAGGGAGGCCTGCACGTTCGACATCAGCAGGGCGGCGGGGACACCCTTGCCCGAGACGTCGGCGATGGTGATGCCGAAGCGGTCCTCGTCGAGCGGGAAGAAGTCGAAGTAGTCGCCGCCCACCTGGCGCGCCGGCACGACCAGTCCGTGGGTCTCCCACGGACCCGCCCGCAGCGGCGCGGCGGGGACGAGCCCCATCTGGATGTCGCGCGCGAGATCGAGCTCGCGCTCCATGCGGCGATTCTCCTCTTCGAGGCGCTTCTTCTCGATCGCCACGAGACGCAGGCGCGCCTGCTCGATCACCCCGGCCGAGCTGCCCGCCACGATCGACAGGAGCTGGATCTCCTCGTGGGTCCATTGCCGCCCGGGCTGGCGATTGGTGACGGCGAGCATGCCCGTGACCCGGTTGTCCACCCGCAGCGCCACCGCCAGCACCGAACGCACCTGGGACTCCACGCTCTTGAGTCCCCCGAAGCGCGGATCGGCACGCAGGTCGGGGGTGGCGAGCGCCTCGCCGGTGGCGAGCAGGAACCCCATGACCGAGGTGCCGATCGCGGTGGGCCACGAGCCGGAGGAGAGTTCGTCGGATTTGCGGACGATGGTCTTGGCCATCGTCGAGCCCGAGTCCGGGCCCAGCAGCTTGATCGAGCCCTCGTCGGCGCGCAGCATCCCGGTGGTCTTCTGCACGATCCAGTCGAGGATGGGCTGCAGCTCGGTGTTCGAGGCCACGCTCATGGCCAGTTCCGAGAGGAACTCGAGCTCGGCCATCAGGCGGACGGCGTTGGGCGTCGCTGACGAAACCGAAGCCGGCGAGCCGGCGGGACGCGGCATGGGGCGTGCTCCAGGTCGAGGGGTGGGGGAAGACATCATTCTAGAGGGGCGCCAGCGGGGGCACAAGAGCGACCGCGCCAGGGTGGGCGCGACCGACGGGGCCCGTGCCGCGCTGGCGACGCGCGCGAGCCGCCGCGGGTACGCCCGCTGTCGCGGCCGACGGGGCCCGGCCCGCGCTGGCGACGCGCGCGAGCCGCCGCGGGTACGCCCGCTGTCGCGGCCGACGGGGCCCGGCCGCCGCGGCCTGGCCGACCGGGCCCGACCGCGGTGGCCTGTCGGAGCCGCGGGGTCCTTGCCGGGCTGCGGCACGGTTCCTATACTGCCGCCTTGCCCCCCATCGTCGGATGCATCACCCGAGAGCCCAGGATGCCATGCCCTTGACCCCGACCCCTTCGCTCACCTTCCGCAACCTGCTCGTCGAAGCGCGCGGCCCGGTGACCGTGCTGTCCGTCAATCGTCCCGGCGTGCTCAACGCCCTCAATCGCGAGACGCTCGGCGAGATCGAGGACTGCGTCCGCCGCTTCCTCGAAGACGATGCCCAGGGCGCCCTGATCGTCACCGGCGCCGGCGAGAAGAGCTTCGTCTCCGGCGCGGACATCGCCGAGCTGGCGGTGCTCGATCCGCGCGGGGCGGAGGCGATCTCGCGCCTCGGCCAGCGCGTGGTGGCGGCGATCGCGGGCTCCCCCAAGCCCGTGATCGCGGCGGTCAACGGCTACGCCTTTGGCGGCGGCTGCGAGTTGGCGCTCGCCTGCCACATCCGGTTGGCCTCCGAGAACGCGGTGCTGGGCCTCCCCGAGGTGAGCCTGGGGATCATCCCCGGCTACGGCGGCACCCAGCGCCTGCCGCGGCTGATCGGGCCCGGCCGCGCCCTCGAGCTGATCCTCTCGGGCCGGCGCGTCAAGGCCGACGAGGCGGAGCGCATCGGCCTGGTCAACCGCGTGGTGCCGCGCGAGCAACTGCTCGCCGAGGCCGAGGCGCTGGCCCTGTCGATCCTCAAGAACGGGCCCCTGGCGGTGGAAGCGGCACTCGAGGCGGTGCAGCGCGGGCTCGAGCTCCCGCTCGACGAAGGGCTGCGCTTCGAGAGCGGCCGCTTCGGCATCCTCGCGGCCAGCCAGGACATGCACGAAGGCCTGAACGCGTTCCTCGAGAAGCGTCCGGCGAAGTTCCAGCGGCGCTAGCCCCGGCGGCCGCCGGGAACCACGTCGCGCGCCCGCGTGGCGCGCGTCCTTAGGGAGGAGGCGGACGAGATGACGGTCCAGGACCTGATCGCGATGTCGCTGTCGCTGGTGCTCGGCACCCTGGTCGGGTGGGAGCGGCAGATGGGGCGCAAGCCCGCGGGACTGCGCACCCACGTGCTGGTGTGCGTCGGCTCGACCATGTTCGTGCTCACCGCCAAGCACGCGGTGACCTCGATCGGCGGCCCGAGCCTCGATCCCACGCGCATCATCCACGGCGTCGTGACCGGCGTCGGATTCCTCGGCGCGGGGAGCATCCTGCGCCAGGAGGGCTACGTGGCCGGGCTCACCACGGCCGCGAGCATCTGGATGGTCGCGGCGATCGGGGTCTCGGTCGGCGTCCACGCCTACGCGCTGGCCACGATCGGCACTGTGTTCGCGCTGCTGGTGCTCGAGGGCTACCGCTGGGTCGAGCGCTTCCTCTCGCAGCAGGCAGGCCCGGACGAGGGCTGAGGCGCCGGGCGGCGGTCGCTCGCTACGCCGGCACCTTCGCCCGCTCCAGTTCCTCCAGCACCAGGTCGCCGACCGCGCTGGTCGAGAGCCCCGAGTCCGGGCCCAGCGAGGGCAGCCGCCGCGAGCGCAGCAGACCCGCCACCGACTCCTCGATCCGGCGCGCGGCGCGGGGCGGTGCGCGACGCCGGCTCCGCCATCGTCGGCAGGGGGCGCGCGACCAGGCGGGGTCGCTCCGCCGCCCCCGCCGACCCGGACGGATCTGCCGCAGGTCGGCTCCAGCCGGCGATCGGCCTCCGCCCACGGGTTCGAACAACGGCTTTGCTCAGGGCAGTCCGTGGTGGCGCGGAGATCATCTAGGGTGTGTGTCCTCCGGGCCGCTCCGGTGGTCAGGCTGTCTGGCGTGAACCGGCTGCCGGCGATTCGATCTGTCCAGTTGACATGCTCACAACACTTGCCGTACAAACGCGCGAAGCAAGCAGTTTCGGCCTCGAGTCGGGTGCAGTTCCATCCGCCGATAGGAGGTCCTCGTGCCCGTCAAGCCAATCACTGCGTCGGTAGGGGAAAAGGGCGCAAACCGCGCGGATGATGTGCGCCTCATCCAGACGATGCTCAATCAAGCCGGGGGCGCCGGGCTGAAGGTGGACGGCGTTTGCGGCCCGAACACGATCGCCGCCATCCGCAAGTTTCAGTCCAAGTTCATCCCGCACCCCGACGGGCGGATCGATCCAGGCGGAACCACGTTCCACAAGCTTGCCGGTGCGGCGGCAAAGTTGATCTTGCTCCCACAGCGGAGCGGAGCGGGTTACTACAGTTATGCTTCGGCCGACAAGCAATACGGCACCGAGGCCACGATCGCGGCGATTCTCGACGTC
>MFFQ01000055.1:28012-38320 GCA_001780165.1 Candidatus Eisenbacteria bacterium RBG_16_71_46
GCCCAAACCTGTTGCTTGGGATCGGCGACATCAGCCTCGCCGCCGGTGGCAACCTGCCGCCACACGTCTCACACAAGGATGGCCGGAATGTGGATGTCCGCCCCCTGCGCACGGATGCCAAGATGCTCGGCGTGACCTTCCAGAACTCCTCGTACAGCCGGGAGAATACCCGCGTGCTCGTCGAATCCCTGCTCGCCCACAGGAACGTCCGCAGCATTCTGTTCAACGACACTCAGATCAAGGGAGTCACCCATTGGGCGGGCCACGACAACCACCTACACGTGAACATGCACCAATGAGGCGCACGTTTAGGAATACGCGAACCGCCGCCGCGCTGCTCCTGCTGGGCGCACTTGCGGCCGGCTGCGGATCGGGGCCGGCGAAGTCGGTAGAGCCCAAGCTCTCCGCAGCGATCAGTTTCCGCGCCCTGTGGTGGTCGTCCGAGCAGATGGAAGGGCTCAACCCCAACGCGCCCCCTCCGAAGAACACTGAAGTGACGCTCCAGCGTTGGGAATACACCGACCCGATCGCCGTGCCCCATCCCGATACGTTGGAGGCCGTGCTCGAGTTGAAGAACGGCTCCGAGGCGGGAGCGGAGGCCGAAGTGGAATGGGTGCTGCGCTGGCGGGTCGGGCCGATCAATGATTCCACCCAGGCGGAGTGGGAGCCCCCCCTTCCTGCGCGACGCGCGCCGGCGGTCCGCGTGAACCCCGGCGGCAGCGCCCTGGTTCGCCTGCCGGTGGATCTTGCAAGCAAGATGAAGGCTCACGAGCCGGCCGGCGCCTGGCCCTGGGCACTGCGGGTCGAGGCGCTCGTGCGCACGAGGTCTTCCGGCCCGCCGCTCGCCAGCGCGGAGGCAGAACTCCAGATCTTCCCGGGAAACTGACCCCGAGAGACCGACGGCAGCGCCGATATCGCAGCGTTTCGGCATCGAGCGGCTGGCATTGACGGCGCCTCTGATGGCCGGCGTGTCTCCCTCTCGCCGCCGCTGCGCCGAGGAGTCAGGCGCCGGCGTCCGTCTGGATCGTCCTCTTCCGGACTGGATTGGTCGCGTGCGCATCGGCGCGCTGGGGCGAGTGCGTGCCGGCAGCACGCGGGCGCGCCGAAGGCACCGCCGACGGTTGCGGAGCCGGGGCCGCGCGCCATCCCGCGCGCAGGTCCGGTGGCGCCGCAGGGTGCGAGCCGGGCTCGGCGGGAGGAATCGGGCTGGCGCGGAGCGTCATGCCGAGGCCACTACTGGGCTTGCGCACATGAGAGTCGTTGTCCATGCATCACGGGATCCTGCCATGAGATGGCGGGGCCATCGGAGTGCGATTCACGGGGGCATGCGATCGAATCAAGGGGCGCAGGAGACACGTGCTCGGGCCGCGGCAACGAGAAGACTAGCGGCGACGAGTTGAGAACCATCGCACGCTCACCTACCAGTAGGCACCGATGGGTGCGCCGATCGGCGGCAACCGGCGGGCGCGAAGCTCGTTCATCCGTGTGGGACCCCGCTCTCCGCAGCGATCCTGGGACAGGACACTAGGCCGGCACCTGCGCCCGCTCCAGCTCCTCGAGCACCAGGTCGCCGACTGCACTGGTCGAGAGCCCCGAGTCCGAGCCCAGCGAGGGGAGCCGCCGCGAGCGCAGCAGTCCCGCCACCGACTCCTCGATGCGGCGCGCGCCGCGCGCCTCGCCCAGGTAGTCGAGCATCATCTGCACCGCCATGATCGTCGCCACCGGCGAGGCGACGTTCTTTCCCGCGTACTTGGGCGCCGAGCCGTGGATCGGCTCGAACAGGCTGACCTTTCCGGGGTGGAGGTTGCCGGAGGCGGCGACACCGAGCCCGCCCTGGATCATCGCGGCGAGGTCGGTGAGGATGTCGCCGAACATGTTGCTGGTCACCACGGTGTCGAACCACTCGGGGTTCTTGACGCACCACATGGTCGCCGCGTCGATGTAGGCGTGCTCGCGCGCGATGTCGGGGTACTCGGCGCCGACCTCGGCGAAGGTGCGGGTCCACAGGTCCATCGCCCGCACCGCGTTCGCCTTGTCCACCAGCGTCAGCTTCTTCGCCTTGCCGCGCCGGCGCGCGAGGTCGAAGGCGTAGCGGATCACGCGCTCGACGCCCTTGCGCGTGAAGAGGATCTCCTGGGTGGCGATCTCGTCCGGGGTGCCCTTCTTGAAGTAGCCGTACATGCCGGCGTAGGCGTCCTCGGTGTTCTCGCGCACCACCACGAAGTCGACGTCGGCGGGGGTCTTGCCCTTGAGCGGGCAGAGGTGCTCCGCGTAGAGCTTGATCGGGCGCAGGTTCACGTAGAGGTCGAGCCCGAAGCGCAGCCGGGCGATGATGCCGAACTCGAGATAGCCGACCTCGATCCGCGGGTCGCCGATGGCGCCCAGCAGGATCGCGTCCTGCGCCCGAATTTCCTCGAAGGCCGAGTCGGGGAAGACCTCCTTGGTCCGCAGGTAGTGCTCGGCGCCGAAGGGGTAGGACGTGGTCCGAGCCGTGAAGCCCTCGATGGACGCGACGCGCTCGAGGACGCGCAGGCCCTCGCGCACCACCTCGGGCCCGATGCCGTCACCGCCGATCACCGCGATGTTGTACGACCTGGACATCACCCGCTCCTTTCGCGCCGCGCGCGGTGGGCCGCGCCGGTCATGGGGAATCGAGACGAAACGACACCGTGGCCCAGGCGATGCGCGGCTCGCCGCCCTTCATCGCCGGCTGGAAGCGCCACTCGGGCAGCGAGCCGACCAGCGAGGCGACCGCGGAGGCCGGCATGAGATCGGGAGGGAACGGCAGCAGCTCGTGCAGCACGACGCGGCCTTGCTGGTCCACCAGCACCGGCAGGGCGCGCTGCTCGGGCCGCAGCCGGATCTCGACCGAATCGGGGACCGGGATCTGCCCGATGCGCGCGACCCGGGGCGTGAGGTCCATCTGCACGAACTCCTCGAGCTTGGGGCGCATCGGCGAGGTGATCATCCCGACCCCGCGCGGGCCGGTGAGGAAGTACCCCGGCAGCGAGTCGGGCCGCGAGCCGGGAAGCATGAGCCGGACCCGCGCCAGCGCGGGATCGCGGTAGAGCGAATCGAGCTCCGCGGCGCGCCGGAAGCTGTCGTCCGCCTCGGCGCGCCGGCCGTCCCGCCACGCCCAGAGACCGGAGAAGTAGTGGGCCTCGGGGAGCGAGGGGTCGAGCGCGGCGGCGCGCACGGCGGCGGCGCGCGCTTCGGCCAGCTCGCCGGCGCGCCCGGCCGACACCGCGAGCAGCAGCCACTCCTTGCCCGCGAGCGGTCGCTCGTCCACCGCCACGCGCGCCGCGTCGCGCGCTTCGCGCCAGCGCCCGAGCGCCAGGGCCACCTCGGCGCGGGCGCGCGCGATGTACCAGCGCCAGCCGTCGTACTGGCCGTTGACCCAGAGGCCCTCGCGCGCGAAGGTGAAGAAACGACGCCGCGCCTCCGGCAGCGAGTCGCGGAGCGCGGCGGCCACCAGCGGCTCCCACAGCAGAGCGGCGGCCGAGTCGGGCCGCCCGCCGCGCGCCTCGTCGAGCGCCAGCTCGAGGTCGAGGTCGGCATCGCGCGGCACCTCGCGCCGCACGCGCCGTAGCACCTCGGCGGCGCCGGCGTAGGAGCCGACCTCTTCCAGCACCCGCGCCTCGCGCGCGCGCTCGAGCAGAGCGCTGCGCGACTCGGGAGTGCCGGCGACCGGTGACTGGGTGACGGCCGCGCCGGCGACCGGTGACCCGGTGGCGGCCGCGCCGGCGACCGGCGACTGCGTGGCGGCCGGGCCCGCGATCGGGGGCACGGCCGTGCCGGCGACCGGCGACTGGGCGGCTGCCGCGCCCGCGACCTGAAGCGCGGCGGACGCCACGCCCGCGATCGCGGCGAGTGGGACGAGCAGGGCCAGCGCGATGCACGCCGGCGCCGGGGCGCGCCCCGAGCGCGGCCCGCGCATGGGAGGCGGGGAGGTGTGACTCACGTCACGCGGGTCTCGTCCAGGGCGTCGAGCACCGCCAGGATCTCCTCATCGGCGAGCACGCGATCCACGCTCTTGGCGCGGCGGAACACGGCCTGCACGCGTTCGGGTGTGACGCGCAGGCCGCGGCTCTCGAGCCAGTAGATGACGTTGCTCTCGCCGCTCATCGGGCCGACCTCGATCTCCTGCCGCCGGCCCACCAGGCTCGCGGGCACCCCGGAATAGACGCGGTCGGCGAGCCAGTCGGCGCCCTTGTGGAAGGCCTTGATGACGGCGGCGGCGTGCACGCCGGTTCCGGTGCGGAACGCGTCGCGGCCCATGATCGGGTAGTTGGGCGGGATCGCCACCCCGGTGGCTTGGCTCGCCAGCTCGCAGTACTCGGCCAGCGCGGTGAGGTCGTTCTCCACCCAGTCGAGCAGGCGCAGGTTCACCAGCAGCTGGTCCATGGGCGTGTTGCCGACGCGCTCGCCGATCCCGATCGCGCAGCCGTGCACGCGGGTGGCGCCGGCGCGGATCGCGGCGATGGTGTTGATCACGGCCAGGCCGCGGTCGCAGTGCCCGTGCCAGTCGAGCCCTACCTCGGCGCCGCTCTCGCGCACCACCTCGGCCGCGAAGCGCACGAGGTTCGCCGCGCCGGTGGGCGTGGCGTGGCCCACCGTGTCGCACAGGCACAGGCGCTTCGCCCCGCTGCGGATCGCGGCGAGGAAGAGCTGGCGCAGCACGGCGGGCTGCGCGCGCACCGTGTCCTCGGTCACGTACATCACCGGCAGATCGTGCTGCACCGCGTAGCTCACCGCGTCCGCGGTGTGGCGCAGCATGAGGTCGAGCGTCCAGTTCTCCGCGAACTGGCGGATCGGCGATGAGCCGATGAAGGTGCAGACCTCGATCGGTAGCCCCACCTTCTGCGAGATCTCGATGATCGGCGTGATGTCGGCGTGCAGCGTGCGCGCCGCGCAGTTCGCCGTGATCTTCATCTTGCTGTCGCGGATCTCGTGCGCCAGGCGCGACACGTCCTGCACCACGTGAGGCCCGGCGCCGGGCAGCCCGATGTCGGCGGTGTCGATGCCGAGACGCTCCATCAGGTGGAGGAGGCGCAGCTTGTCCTCGATCGCCGGCGTGCGGACCGAGGGCGACTGCAGGCCGTCGCGCAGCGTCTCGTCGTCCAGCTGGATGCGGAACGGTGGGCGCTCCCAGCGCTCTCCCGCCTGGTTCCAGTCGTAGATGAGGTCGCGTTCGTTCATGGATGAGGTCGAGTTCTGGCCGAATCGCACGAGAGTGGCAAGTAAATCGCCGCCGGAGGTCCAGGGGCAAGCGCTATCCTCGCCCGCGGGCCCGGTCGCGGGGGGCACGAAAATTGATCCTCCCCGGCGCGTCCACTACCTTACCTCATCCGGCCGGCGGCGGCCTCGCGGCCCGCCTGCCGGTCGTGGCGACCCCTTTGCCCGGAGCCCATGACCCGCGCCCTGTTCGGCACCTGCATGATTCTCGCCGTCCTGGCTGCGTTCCCGGCGGCGGCGCAGAACGCGTCGTCTCCCGGGTCTCTCGAGCTCTACCCCACGCTCGGCGCCGTCGGGGCGCGACTCGGCTACGCCGGCGACGCCAATGCGAACGCCTCCGCGCGTCTCGAGTGGCGGCGCCAGGGCGAGGCCACCTGGACCCCGGGCGTGGCGATGACGCGCATCACCGCTCAACGCTGGGCGGGGAGCGTGATGTGGCTCGCGAGCGACACGCCCTACGAGATCCGGGCGGTGATCGACGACCCCGACGGGGGAGGCAGCGCGACCGCAGCGGCGCGCACCCGGGCCGAGCCCATCACCACGCCCTCGGGGCGGACCTGGTGGGTCGCGGGGGACGGTGACGATGGCGGGTCCGGGAGCGCGTCCTCGCCGCTGGCCACCCTGCAGGCCGCCGCCGACCGCGCGACACCCGGCGACGTCATCCGCGTGCGCGCGGGCGTCTACTTCCAGACGCTCGACGTCGCGACCGCGGGTGTTCCGGGGGCGCCGATCCACCTCATCGCCGACGGGCCCGGCGTGGTGCTCGAGGGCGCCGACCCCGCCTACCTGACGCGCGCGGACTGGCGCGACGAGGGCGGAGGGGTCTTCAGCGTCCCCTTCGCCGGCGCGACCCGACTGGTGGCCGCCGACAGCCTGCAGCGGCTCTACCATCACGCCGACCTCGCCGCGCTCAGCGGCGCGGCCTACGGCATCTCCCAGGGCTGGACCGTCGCATCGGGACGCCTCTACGTGAGGCTCGAGGACGGGACGTCGCCGGCGGGGCATCGAATCCACGTCGCGCGCTTCAACCAGGCGATCTTCCTCGACCAGCCCTACTGGCGGGTGAGCGGTTTCGAGATCCGCCACTACGGCGTCGCCAGTGGGGGCGCGGGCGTGCGCATCCGCGCGACCCACGACTGCGTCGTCGCCGACAACCACCTCCACACCATCGGTGGTCGCGGCCTCCTGCTCAACGCGCTCGCGGCGGACAATCTGATCCAGGACAATCTGGTGCGCGACCCGCGCATCGGCGGCTGGCCGTGGGATGCCACCAAGGCCCACGAGGAGGAGGTGTCGGGCATCGCGGTGCGCGCCGGCCGGGGCAACGTCATCCGCCGCAACCTCGTCCAGGGCTGGTTCGACGGTCTCGACTGCGGCGACGGCGACACCGACGAGAACATCGCCGCGGATTGCGACTACTACGACAACGCGGTGACCGGCGTCGGCGACGACGGGATCGAGACCGACGTGGTCTCGGGGATCAACCTGCGCGTCTACCGCAACGTCTTCGACGGCAACTTCAGCGGCTTCTCGATCGCCCCGATCTTCCAGGGACCCGAGTACGTGCTCTACAACACCATCACCAACTCGCGGCGCGGGGGGTTCAAGTTCTCGCTGGCCAGCACCGGCCACGCCTGGATCTGCCACAACACGGTGACCAGCACGTTCTCGCCCTCGCCGGCGGTCAAACCGGCGGGCGCCTATTCGAACCTGCACTTCCGCAACAACATCCTGGTCGGTCGCGGCATCGAGTCGGTGAACGACGAGAACGGGGAGAGCGACGCCGGCAACGACTTCGACGGGGACCTGCTCCACGTCATCGGCACCGGCACCCTGTTCCGCTGGAAGAACGTGCTCTACTCGACGCTCGCGGCGCTGCGCGCCGGCACCGGCTTCGAGGCCGCGGGACGCGCGGGCGACCCGCTGTTCGCGAATCCCCCCGCGGGGGACTACGACCTCGCCGACGGCAGCCCGGCGCTCGACGCCGCGCTCCGCCTGCCGGGCATCAACGACGCCTACGCTGGTGCCGCACCCGACATCGGCGCCCGCGAGCGCGGCGGGCCCGACGTCACCCCGCCCGCCCGCATCCTCGACCTGCGCGTCGAGCCGTGAGGTCGACGCTCATGCGGCGCGCTCGACGATAAGGGCGATGCCCTGGCCGCCGCCGATGCACGCCGCGGCCACGCCCCAGCGCTTCTTGCGCTTCCCCAGCTCGAGCACCAGCGTGTAGAGCAGCCGCGTGCCGGTGGCGCCCAGCGGATGCCCGAGGGCGATCGCCCCGCCGTTGACGTTCACGCGCTCGCGCTCGAGCCCCAGCTCCTTCTCCACCGCGAGGTACTGCCCGGCGAACGCCTCGTTGATCTCGAACAGCTCGAGGTCGTCCACCTTCATGCCCGCAATCTCGCACGCCCTGCGGATCGCCGGCGCCGGACCGATGCCCATGATGTCGGGCTCGACGCCGACGCTGGCGTGGGCGCGCAGCGTCGCCAGCGGCTTGCGGCCCGCCTGCTGCGCCCGGTCCGCCGACGTCACCACCACGGCCGCGGCCCCGTCCACGATTCCGGAGGCATTGCCCGCGGTGACGAACGACTCGGGCCCGAACGCCGGGTTGAGCTTTGCCAGCCCCTCGAGCGTCGAGTTGGGGAAGAGGTGGTCGTCGCGGTCCACGGTGACGGTCTTGCGTCCCTGCTTCACCTCGACCGGCACGATCTCCTCGGCGAAGCGACCGTCAGTCGTGGCGGTGTTGCCCCGCGTGTGGGAACGCAGGGCGTACTCGTCCTGCTGCTGGCGCGTGATGCCGTACTTGCGCGCCAGCTTGTCCGAGGTCTGGGCCATGGCGCAGCCGCAGTAGGAATCCGTGAGCGCCACCAGCAGCGAGTCCTCGAGCTGTCCCTGGCCGAGCTTGAGCCCGCCGCGCGCGCCGCGGATGACGTGCGGCGCCTGGCTCATGTTCTCCATGCCTCCGGCCAGCACCCACGTGGACTCGCCGGTCTGGATCTGCTGCGCGGCGCTGATCACGCTCTGCAGCCCCGAGCCGCACAGACGGTTGACGGTCATCGCCGGCACCCGGATCGGAATGCCGGCCTTGAGTGCCACGTGGCGCGCGCCGTAGATCGCGTCGCCCGAGGTCTGCATGGCGTTCCCGAAGATGACGTGGTCGATGGTCTCGGGCGCGACCCCCGCGCGTTCGAGCGCGGCTCGCGAGGCGACGGCTGCGAGTTCGATGGCCGAGACGGAGGCGAGCGCGCCGCCTTGAAGCCCGTCGCCGCGCTTGCCGCCGATCCACTCGGCCATCGGCGTGCGCGCCCCGGATAGAATGACGATCTCCTTGTTGGACAAGGGATTGCTCCTGACGGTTGAGAGTCGAGTCGAAGCGCCGGCCGGCTCGTGCCCGGGCGTTCGGATCAGGCCCGCAGCCGGCGTGTGCAGGCCGTGGCGGCACGCTAGCAGAGGCTTCGCGACCCCTCAAGAGCCAGCCGCGCCCGCCGCTGCGGTGACACCGCGCCGTGGCCTGCGCTAGGCTGGGCTTCCCGACCTGAAATCGTCTGCGCCGCCGCCGGGCATTCGCCCGAGCGAACCGCCGCCGTCCCCACCGCCGCAGGAGAATCCGCCCGTCATGAAGTCGCGCACCGAGTACCTGACCATGCACGTGCCCGCGCGGCGCGCGTTCGTCAACATCACGCCCGAGGTCGAGCGCGTGGTGCGCGAGAGCGGCGTGCGCGAAGGGCTGGTCCTGGTGAACGCCATGCACATCACCGCCAGCGTGTTCATCAACGACGACGAGCGCGGGCTCCACCACGACTACGACGCGTGGCTCGAAACACTCGCGCCCCACGAGCCGGTGGCGGCGTACCGTCACAACGACACCGGCGAGGACAACGCCGACGCCCACCTGAAGCGCCAGGTCATGGGCCGCGAGGTGGTCGTCGCCATCACCGGCGGCAAGCTCGACTTCGGCCCCTGGGAGCAGATCTTCTACGGCGAGTTCGACGGGCGCCGAAAGAAGCGCGTGCTGGTCAAGGTGTTGGGCGACTAGGTGAGTGCCTCGCCCGAATCCCTCGCCGCGCGCGGGCCGATCGAGGTGCGCCCGGCGCGTCCGGCAGACGTCGAAGCGATCTGGGATCTGCTGCGCGGGCTCGCGGTGTACGAGAAGCTCGATCACCTGGTCACGGGTTCGGCCGAGGCGATGCGCCGGCACCTGTTCGGCGACGCCTGGCCGCGGGCCGAGTGCCTGGTCGCCGAGAGCGACGGGCGCCTCGGCGGCTACGCGCTCTTCTATGGCGCGCTCAGCAGCTTCTGGGTGCGCCCGGTGCTCTGGCTCGAAGACCTCTACGTGATCGACGCCTGGCGCGGTCGCGGCGCGGGGCGGGCGCTGATGCGCTCACTCGCCACGATCGCCGTCGAGCGCGAATGCGCCCGGGTGGAGTGGGAGGTGCTCGACTGGAACGCGCCGGCCATCGCGTTCTACGAGCGGCTCGGCGCGGCGGCCTCAAGCACCGACTGGCTGCGCTACCGGCTCGAGGGCGACGCGCTGCGCGCGGTGGCCGCGGGGGAGGAGGCCGCGGGCGACCGGGGCTGACCCGCGGCGGTTCGCGGCGCGGCGCCGGCGCGGCGTGGCGCCGTCGTCGCATGGCCCGCCGCGCGCGTCCGGCGCGCGCTGCCGCGCGGGAGCGCGCCCGGCACATCCGATGCGCGTGCCGGCACGCAGGAGCCGGCGCGCCTCACTCGGCGCGGCGCACGGCTTCAGCCGCGCCCTCCGCCAGCGCCTCGTGGAGGGCGCCGGCCATCTCCGCGAGCCCGTCGGCGGGTATCGCGTCCCCCGCGATGCGGCGCCCCGCCGCCTCGCCCAGACGCCGCGTCACCGTCTCCGCCCCGGCCGCGCCGCCCTCCTGGCCGATCGCCCCGTACTCGGCGTAGCGCTCGGCCACGCGGGCGCGCCGCCGGTCGAACGCCTCGGTCGCACCCTCCGCGCGCATCCAGTCCTCGAGCACCGCCTCGTGCAGGGCGTCGATCGCGGCACCGGTCTCGCGATTGAAGCCGCCGGCGGCGACCAGCCCGCGCACGCAGGCGTAG
>MFFQ01000056.1 GCA_001780165.1 Candidatus Eisenbacteria bacterium RBG_16_71_46
AAGTGGAGTTGATCACGCCGATCGCGATGGAAGAGAGCCTGCGCTTCGCGATCCGCGAAGGCGGCCGCACCGTCGGTGCCGGCGTCGTCTCCCAGGTCGTGGCGTAGGCAGAGGGAGTCGAGGACATGCGCGACCAGGTAACGCTCGCCTGTAACGACTGCAAGCAGCGCAATTACATCACGAAGAAGAACAAGCGTCTGCACCCGGATCGGGTCGAGTTCCGAAAGTTCTGTTCGAAGTGCCGCAAGCACACGGCCCACAAGGAGACCCGGTAGGGCGAGTTCGATGGTGAGCCCGCCCGCGTGGCGAAGTTGGAGCGCGGCGGATGCGGGCGGCGCTTCGGGGAGGGTTGATGACGACCCGGGGCAGGCCTGTAGCTCAGTCCGGTTAGAGCACCGGTCTCCAAAACCGGGTGTCGGGGGTTCAAATCCCTCCAGGCCTGCCAGTGCTTCGCGGTCGTGGCCGCGGCGGGGCGGTGGCCGCGCGGGGCGAAGTGGAATCGTACAGCGAGGGTCATGACGGTGTCCTGGATCACGCAGGGGCGTGAATTCATCAAGGAAGTGCGGGTCGAGTCGTCCAAGGTCAGCTGGCCGACCCGCAACGAGCTGCGCGATTCGACGATCGTCGTCATCGTGACGGTGCTGATCATCTCCGTGTTCATCGGCATCGTGGACCGGATTCTGACGTTTCTCGTCAGCCTCTTGTTCCGCTAATGGCCCACGATCAGGACGCGCGCGTCAGCACGCCGAGTTCCGCACCGGCCGAGCAGCCGGAATCGTCCGGCGGCTCGGAGACGGGAACGGGCATGAGCAAGAAGTGGTACGTGATCCACACCTACTCGGGTCACGAGAACAAGGTGAAGACCAATCTCGAGAAGGCGATCCATTCGGCCGGACTCGAGGAGCACTTCGGGCAGATCCTGGTCGCAACCGAGGAATTCGTCGAGATGAAGGACGGCAAGCGCAAGACGTCCAAGCGCAAGACGTTCCCCTCGTACGTGATGATCGAGATGGACCTCAACAACGACACCCGGCACTTGGTGCAGAACGTGCCGGGCGTCACGCGTTTCATCGGCTCGGGCCAGGGCGCGGTGGCGCTCAAGGAGAACGAGGTCCGGCGCGTGCTCGGCCAGATGGAGGCGACGAAGTCGAAGCCCACGCCCACCGTCTCGTTCCGCGTCGGCGATCACGTCCGGGTCGTGGACGGGCCGTTCAGCGGTTTCACCGGTGTGGTGGACGAAGTCAACGCCGAGCGCGGGAAGGTGAAGGTGATGGTGAGCATCTTCGGGCGGGCGACGCCGGTCGAACTCGACTTCCTGCAGGTGCAGCCGGTGTAGTGGATCGGGACGTCGAGGCCGGCCGGGATCCCGCACGGCGGGAGGCGGCGGTCGAATAGGAGAGGTTCGATGGCGAAGCCCATTCAAGCGATGGTGAAGCTGCAGTGCAACGCCGGCAATGCCACACCGGCGCCCCCGGTGGGGCCGGCGCTCGGCCAGCACGGCATCAACATCATGGAATTCTGCAAGCAGTTCAACGCGCGCACCCAGCATCAAACCGGGCTGGTGATCCCGGTGGTCATCACGATCCACACCGATCGCTCGTTCACCTTCATCACCAAGACGCCCCCGGCGGCGGTGCTGCTGAAGCGTTCGGCAGGACTGGCCAAGGGCTCGGGAGTCCCGAACCGGAACAAGGTCGGCAGCGTGACTCGCGCTCAGGTCCGCGAGATCGCTGAGCTGAAGGCACCTGACCTGAATTCGGCGACCCTCGATGCCGCCGAGCGGATGGTGATGGGCACCGCCCGCAGCATGGGCATCGAGATCGCCGACTAGAGAAGGGAAGGAACCGGATGGTTCGCTTGGGCAAGGAAGATGCTGAGCAGTTGCTGAAGGGGAAGACCCCGCGCGAGATCTACGAGATCGTGCGCGACCGCGTGTCGAAGGCCCCGGACGCGAGCATCAACGACTTCTTCGAAACGCTCGACTGGGTGGTCAAGGAAGGCTACGCCACCGAAGAAGAGCTCGAAGCCGTCGAAGAGGAAAACAACTAGTTCACGGCCGGACGGGCGCGCTCACCCGCGAGGGTGACACCGGCAAAGCGCGTCCAGGCCGTATCGTCACCCGGCTAGCACCCCCGGGCGATTCACCTTTCGCCGGTCGAGCCGGAACACCTCGTCGCGTGGGAGTGGCGGCTGACGCCACGCCGGAACCACGGGAGGACCCATGAAGCACGGCAAACGCTATCGCGCCGCGCTGGAGATGATGCAGCGGGCGGGAGCGCCCAAGAGCCTGGCCGATGCCGTCAAGCTGGTGAAGCAGACGGCGCGCGCGAAGTTCGACGAAACCATCGTGGTCTCCTCCCATCTGGGAGTGGATCCCCGCCATTCCGACCAGCTGGTGCGCGGAACGGTCGTCCTCCCCCACGGCACCGGCAAGAGCCTGCGCGTCCTGGTGCTGTGCAAGGGCGACAAGGAAAAGGAAGCCCAGGCCGCGGGAGCGGACTTCTACGGCGCGGAGGAGTACATCCGCAAGATCCAGGAGGGCTGGCTGGACGTGGACGCCATCGTCGCCACGCCCGACCTGATGGGCGAGGTGGGCAAGCTCGGGCGCGTGCTCGGACCCCGCGGCCTGATGCCGAACCCGAAGAGCGGCACGGTGACGTTCGACGTCGCCAAGGCGGTGACGGAGTTGAAGGGGGGCAAGATCGAGTTTCGCGTGGACAAGGGAGCGAACGTTCACGCTCCGGTGGGCAAGGCCTCGTTCAGCGAGGAGAGGCTGCTCGAAAACGCCCAGGTCTTCCTGCGTGAGCTGATCCGCTCGAAGCCCTCCGGGGCGAAGGGGCACTACCTGAAGAGCCTGACCCTGAGCTCCACCATGGGTCCGGGCGTGCCGCTCGACCCTGCGGCGATCACGACCGAGCTGGCTCACTAGGGGGACCAGATGCCGACACCCAAGAAGGAGCAGATCCTCCGCGAGACCTCGGAGCGCATCGTGGGAGCCGAGGGTCTCTATCTCGCCGACTTCAGCGGCATGAACGTCGAAACTCTCTCCCTGTTGCGCAAGCGCTGCCGGGAGCGGCAAGTGCAGTTCCGGGTCGTCAAGAACACGCTGCTCAAGCGGGCGTTCAACGCGCGGGGGATCACGGGACTCGACCCGTTCCTCAACGGTCCCACCGGACTGGTGTTCAGCCCGGTGGACACGGTGGCACCGGCGAAGATCCTCGCGGAATTCGCCAGGGAGTTCGAGCGGCCCCGAATCAAGGCGGCGGTGGTGGATGGCCGGCTGTTCGACAACAAGGCCATCGCCACGCTGGCTACGCTGCCGAGCCGCGAGGTGCTGCTGTCGCAGTTGCTGGGCACGTTCATCGCGCCGATGACCCAGTTCCTGGCCGCGGTGGAGGCGACGCTGCGGCTGCCGGCGATCATGGCGGACGTCCTCGAGCGCGAGAAGAGCAAGGCTTAGAGCAAGAGATTACCCGGACGCGTCCGGGTCAGGTTTTCATCAACCCAAGCCCCACGGCAATCCAGAAGGAGAATCCGCAACATGCCTACCTCGATCGACCAGGTGCTCGACTTGATTGGCAACATGACCGTCCTCGAGCTGTCCGAGCTCAAGACGAAGTACGAGGAGAAGTTCGGCGTCACCGCGGCCGCCCCGATGATGGCGATGCCGATGGGCGGGATGCCGGGCGCCGGCGCGGCGGTGGCCGAGGAGAAGACCGAATTCGACGTGGTGCTCACCGGCGCGGGCGACAAGAAGATCCAGGTCATCAAGGTGGTGCGCGAGCTGACCGGCCTGGGCCTCAAGGAGGCGAAGGACCTGGTGGACGGCTCGCCGAAGACCGTCAAGGAGAAGGTGACCAAGGCCGAGGCCGCGGAAATGAAGGCGAAGCTCGAGGAGCAGGGCGCCAGCGTCGAGATCAAGTAGCTCGCGTGACACCCACCTCGCCGCCGAAGCCCACCGCGCGAACCGAAGGCGCCCGTCCGGGCGCCGGATCCGCCGCGCGCGGGCTGTGACGAACTTCCCCACGTAGAAAGGCGGGAAGGCCTTGAAGAACCCACGCCGTAAGGATCGGAAGAGCTTCTCGAAGATCGACCGCGAGTGGAATCTGCAGATTCCGAACCTGCTCGAGGTCCAGCTGAAGAGCTTCCGCGATTTTCTGCAGATGGAAACCGACCCCCAGCGGCGCCGCAACGAGGGGCTGCAGGAGGTCTTCACCGGGGTATTCCCGATCAGCGATCCGCGCGAGATGTTCTCGCTCGAATACGTCTCCTACGACATCGGCGAGCCGAAGTACACGATGGACGAGTGCGTGGAGCGCGATCTCACGTTCTCCGCCCCGCTCAAGGCGCGGATGCGCCTGATCACGCGCGAAGAGGTGGACGGAGTCAAGCGCGACAAGGACGTCATCGAGCAGGAGGTCTACCTCGGCGAGCTGCCGCTGATCACCGACAGCGGCACCTTCATCATCAACGGCGCCGAGCGGGTGATCGTCTCGCAGCTTCACCGTTCCCCGGGCGTGTTCTTCGACGAGATGACTCACCCCAACGGCAAGCAGCTGTTCTCGGCGCGGATCATTCCCTACCGCGGGTCGTGGGTGGAATTCAGCCTCGACGTCAACGACGTGATGCACGTGCACATCGACCGCAAGCGCAAGCTGCCGGTCACCGTGCTGCTGCGGGCGCTGGGATTCGTCGGCGACCGCGAGATCCTCGAGCTCTTCTACGAGAAGGAAACGCTCGAAGTGAAGGGCAAGAAGGCCGAAAACGCCCTGGCGCGCGTGTGCGCCCAGGACATCGTGGACGAGTCGACCGGCGAGATCCTGCTCGAGTCCAACGACGAGATCACCGCCGAGAAGGTCGAGGTGCTCAAGAAGGCCGGCCTCGACACGCTGAACGTGTTCGTCATTCCGCTGCAGGACGAGGCCGACGTCGTTCGCAACACCCTGCGCAAGGACCCGACCCACTCGCAGGAGGAGGCGCTCAACCGCATCTACAACCTGCTGCGGCCGGGTGAGCCGCCGCGCGCCGATTCCGCCCGCGAGATCCTCAACAAGCTGTTCTTCAACCCGAAGCGCTACGACCTCGCGCGCGTGGGGCGCTACAAGCTCAACCAGAAGCTGCTCCACGAATACCTGCTGCCGGGGCGTGACGTGCGGCGCCGCCTGGGGCTCGGGATCCCCGACCTCAACCACACGACGCTGTGCCGCGAGGACTTCATCATCATCATCAAGTACCTGCTGCTGCTGCGGACCGGCGGCGAGCTGGTCACGGATCGCGGCACGGAGGCGGCGGAGCCGGACGACATCGATCATCTCGGCAACCGCCGGGTGCGCTCGGTGGGCGAATTGCTCGCGAACCAGTTCAACATCGGGCTGGCGCGCATGGCCCGCATCATCCGCGAGCGCATGTCGCTCCAGGACCAGGACCAGATCACGCCGACCGACCTGGTGAACTCGCGCACGATCTCGGCGGTGATCCAGAGCTTCTTCGGGTCGTCGCAGCTGTCCCAGTTCATGGACCAGACCAATCCGCTGGCGGAGCTGACCAACAAACGGCGGCTCTCGGCGCTCGGTCCGGGAGGCCTCACGCGCGATCGCGCCGGCTTCGAGGTGCGCGACGTGCACTACACCCACTACGGCCGCGTGTGCCCGATCGAGACCCCGGAAGGCCCCAACATCGGACTCATCTCGTCGCTGTCCACCTACGCCAAGGTCAACGAGTTCGGGTTCCTCGAGACCCCGTATTTTCGGGTGCAGAACGGCCAGGTGGACCGCAAGAAGCCCGAATTCCTCGCGGCCGACGTCGAGGACCGTTCCTACATCGCCCCGGCGAACACCCCGTTCGACAAGCGCACGGGCGAGCTTGGAGTCAACTCGCTCACCGTGCGGTTCCGCGGCGAGTACCCGATCATCGAGCGCAAGCGGGTGGACTACATGGACGTGTCGCCGATCCAGTTGGTGTCCCCGGCCGCGGCGCTCATTCCGTTTCTCGAGCATGACGACGCCAACCGCGCGCTGATGGGCTCCAACATGCAGCGCCAGGCGGTGCCGCTGCTGGTGACCGAGGCGCCGCTGGTCGGCACCGGGCTCGAGGACAAGGTCGCCGAGGACTCCGGCGCGCTGGTGCTCGCCCGGCGTTCGGGCGTGGTCGAGTTCGTTTCGGGCGAGATGATCGCGGTCCGGTACGAGAGCGATCCCGACGAGGCGCCGGTGGATTACAGCGACCAGCCCAATCTCGACATCTACCGACTCACCAAGTTCCGCCGTTCGAACCAGGACACCTGCCTGAACCAGCGCCCGGTCGTCGCCGAGGGGGTGAAGGTCAAGCGCGGGCAGGTGATCGCCGATGGGCCGGCGACCCGCGAGGGCGAGCTGGCCCTGGGGCGCAACGTGCTCTGCGCGTTCATGCCCTGGGGCGGGTACAACTTCGAGGACGCGATCCTGGTCGGCGAGAAGCTGATCAAGGAGGATGTCTTCACCTCGATCCACATCGAGGAGTTCGAGCTGCAGGTGCGCGACACCAAGCGCGGCGTGGAGGAGATCACCCGCGAAATCCCCAACGTCTCCGAGGACGCGGTCAAGAACCTCGACGAGGAGGGTGTCATCCGCATCGGGGCGCGCGTGCGCCAGGGCGACATCCTGGTGGGCAAGGTGACCCCGAAGGGCGAACAGGAGCTGTCGCCCGAGGAGCGCCTGCTCAAGGCGATTTTCGGCGATAAGGCCGGTGACGTGCGCGACGCCTCGCTCAAGGCTCCGCCGGGGATGGACGGCATCGCGATCGACATCAAGGTGTTCTCGCGCCGCGAGAAAGACGACACCACGAAGCAGCAGGAGAAGAAGAAGATCGAGAAGCTCCGCCGCGAGAGCAAGAAGGAGCGCGAGCGGATCTCGGACGTGAGGTTGTCGAGTGTCTCCGAGATCCTGCAGGACCAGCTGGTCAACGTCCTGAGGTCGGCCTCGACCGGCGAGGCGCTGGCCCGCAAGGGACGGAAGTACTCCGCCGACTTCCTCGCGGACATCGACCTGGACGACCTCGCCTGGGGCGTGCCGGCGACCGAGGACGAGAAGGTCAACGAGCGCTTCTGGGTGGCGATGGAGGGCGCGCAAACCGCGTTCACGCGCTGCGAGAAGGAGCTCGAAAAGGAGATCGAAAAGGTCACCCGCGGCGACGAGCTGCCGCCCGGCGTCGTGAAGCTGGTGAAGGTCTACATCGCCAAGAAGCGCAAGCTCTCGGTTGGAGACAAGATGGCGGGCCGCCACGGCAACAAGGGCGTGGTGGCGAAGATCCTGCCGGAGGAGGACCTGCCGTACCTGCCGGAGGGCACACCCATCGAGATCGTGCTGAACCCCCTGGGCGTGCCTTCGCGCATGAACATCGGCCAGGTGCTCGAGACGCACCTCGGCTGGGTGGCGCACGCTCTGGGCTACACCTGCGCGACGCCGGTGTTCGCCGGCGCCACGGTGGACGAGATCAAGGCCGAGCTGCGCTCGGCCTCCCTGCCCGAGGACGGCAAGGCGGTGCTGCGCGACGGCCGCTACGGCGATCCCTTCGACCAGCGGGTGTGCGTCGGCTACATCTACATGATGAAGCTCAGCCACCTCGTGGATGACAAGATTCACGCGCGCTCGACCGGGCCGTACTCGCTGGTGACCCAGCAGCCGCTGGGCGGCAAGGCGCAGTTCGGCGGACAGCGCTTTGGAGAAATGGAGGTGTGGGCGCTCGAGGCCTACGGGGCGGCCTACACGTTGCAGGAACTTCTGACGGTCAAGAGCGACGATGTCGCCGGCCGTTCGCGCATCTACGAGGCCATCGTGAAGGGGGAGAACCCGCCGGAGCCCGGGGTTCCGGAGTCCTTCAACGTGCTGGTCAAAGAGCTTCAGAGTCTGTGCCTGGAAGTGCAGTTCGAGGAAGTGTAAGCGCCATTCGCCGCACTTCCGGCCCCGGCCCCGCCCAGCGGCGGGCCGAGGGTGAACGGAGACCCGGCGCAGACCGAAGGAGACCCGAATGATTCAGGAAACGGAACTTCAGTCGCCGCTGAACGTGACGACCGGCAGCCTGAGCTTGGGGCGCACCGAGGAGCGCGAACAGCGCCGGCGGCCCGCCTTCAACTCGATCCGGATCAAGCTGGCGTCGCCGGACGTGATCCGGAGCTGGTCGCACGGCGAGGTGACGAAGCCCGAAACGATCAATTACCGGTCGTTCAAGCCCGAAAAGGACGGCCTGTTCTGCGAGAAGATCTTCGGCCCGGTCAAGGACTGGGAGTGCAACTGCGGAAAGTACAAGCGCATCCGCTACCGCGGCGTGATCTGCGACCGCTGCGGAGTCGAGGTGACCCAGGCCAAGGTGCGCCGCGAGCGGCTCGGACACATCGAGCTGGCGGTGCCGGTGTCGCACATCTGGTTCTTCAAGGGCGTGCCCTCGCGGATCGGACACCTGCTCGACATGAGCATCCGCGACCTCGAGCGCATCCTCTATTACGAGTCGTACGTGGTGATCGAGCCGGGTAACACCGGATTCAAGAAGCGCGAGATCATCACGGAGGACCAGTACAACGAAGTGATGGACGAGCAGCCCGACAGCGGCCTCAAGGCGAAGATGGGGGCCGAGGCGATCCGCGATCTGCTCACGGAGCTGGACCTCGAAGAGCTGTCCACCGACCTGCGGGCGCAGGCCAAGATGGAGACCTCGGTCCAGCGCAAGAAGGAGCAGCTCAAGCGGCTCCGCATCGTCGAGGCGTTCCGCCACAGCGGGAACCGGCCGGAGTGGATGATCCTCGAGACCATTCCGGTGCTGCCCCCCGACCTGCGTCCGCTGGTGCCGCTCGAGGGCGGTCGCTTCGCGACGTCGGACCTCAACGACCTCTACCGCCGGGTCATCAATCGCAACAACCGGTTGAAGAAGCTGATGGACATCAAGGCGCCCGAGGTCATCCTCCGTAACGAGAAGCGCATGCTCCAGGAGGCGGTGGACGCGCTGTTCGACAACGGCCGCCGCAGCCGCGCGGTCCGCGGGCAGGGCAATCGTCCACTCAAGTCGCTCTCGGACATGCTCAAGGGCAAGCAGGGTCGGTTCCGCCAGAACCTGCTCGGCAAGCGCGTGGACTACTCCGGCCGATCGGTGATCGTGGTCGGTCCCGAGCTCAACCTCAATCAGTGCGGGCTGCCGAAGAACATGGCGCTCGAGCTGTTCAAGCCGTTCATCATCCGCAAGCTCGAGGACCGTGGCTACGTCCAGACCGTGAAGAGCGCCAAGCGGCTGGTCGAACGCGAAAAGCCCGAGGTGTGGGACATCCTCGGCGAGATCATCCAGAACCACCCGGTGCTGCTCAACCGCGCGCCGACGCTGCACCGCCTGGGGATCCAGGGATTCGAGCCGGTGCTGGTCGAGGGCAAGGCGATCCGCATCCACCCGCTGGTCTGCCAGGCGTTCAACGCCGACTTCGACGGCGACCAGATGGCGGTGCACGTGCCGCTCTCGTTCGAGGCCCAGATCGAGACCAGCCTGCTCATGCTGTCGACCCACAACATCCTGTCGCCGGCGAACGGCCGGCCGCTCGCGACGCCCAACCAGGACATCGTGCTCGGCTGCCACTACCTCACCAAGCCGCGCGGCGAGGTGAGGAACCCGAGCTCCGAGAAGGCGTCGCTCGCGGCCGACGATCCGCGGCGCCTGCGGGTCTTCTACGACCCGATCGAGGTGCGTGCGGCATGGGACAACGGCGAGATCAACCTGCACGGCAAGATCGCGCTGCGCGCCTCGGGGCTTTCGCTGTCGCGCGCCGCGTCCGTGGGCTACGTCGAGACCACCGCCGGACGCGTGCTGTTCAACGAGGTCGTGCCGCGTGAACTGGGGTTCATCAACGAGACCATGGACAAAAAGCGTCTGGAGTCCCTGGTCGGCGACTGCTACGGACAGCTCGGAGCGGAGGTCACCTCCGATCTGCTCGACGCGCTCAAGAACCTGGGATTCAAGTACGCCACCCAGGCTGGATTCACGGTGGGGATCGACGACGTGCGCATCCCGCCCGAGAAGGACCAGATCATCGCCCAGGCGCGACAGGACGTGGACCAGATCAACGCCAACTACCGCAAGGGCCTGATCACCGAGGGCGAGCGCTACAACAAGGTGATCAACACCTGGACGCTGGCCACGACCGAGGTGGAGCAGGTGACGTTCGAGGGCCTCTCGCAGGACCGCGAGGGGTTCAACCCGATCTACATGATGGCGGACTCGGGCTCCCGCGGTAATCGCGAGCAGATCCGCCAGCTGGCGGGCATGCGCGGCCTGATGGCCAAGCCGCAGAAGAAGATCACCGGCGGACTGGGCGAGATCATCGAGTCGCCGGTCATTCACAACTTCAAGGAAGGGCTGGACGTGCTCGAGTACTTCATCTCGACGCACGGCGCCCGCAAGGGCCTGGCGGACACCGCGCTCAAGACCGCCGATGCGGGCTACCTGACCCGACGTCTGGTGGACGTGGCGCAGGACGTCATCATCAACGAGTTGGACTGCGGCACGATCCGCGGCCTGTCGGTCGGCGCCCTGAAGGACGGCGAAGAGGTCATCGAGCCGCTCGCCGACCGCGTCCTCGGGCGGGTCGCCGCGGAGGATGTCATCCACCCGATCTCGAGTGAGACCATCGTCGAGGCCGGGCAGCTCATCGACGAGGAGCTGGCCGCGCGCATCGACGAGGTCGCCCGCTCGGGCAAGGACAAGATCCGGATCCGCTCGGTGCTCACCTGCGACGCCCGTCGTGGCGTCTGCGCCAAGTGCTACGGGCGCAACCTCGCCACCGGCCGACCGGTCGACCTGGGCGAAGCGGTGGGCGTGATCGCCGCGCAGTCGATCGGCGAGCCCGGCACGCAGCTCACGCTGCGCACCTTCCACATCGGCGGCGTGGCTGCACGCATCGTCGAGGAGTCGCGGGCGCTGGCCAAGGACGGCGGCCTCGTGCGATTCGCGAACATCGAGTCGGTTCCCTACGGCGACGGCGTCTCGGTCTGCGTGAGCCACAACGGCGAGATCGAGCTGCTCGACACGGCGGGCCGTGTGCGTCAGCGCTATAGCGTGCCCTACGGCGCGCACCTGTTCCTCGAGGACGGCGTCATGGTGGCGGCCGAGCAGAAGCTGTTCGAGTGGGACATCTACAACAAGCCGATCGTGACCGAGCGCGCCGGCACCGTGCGATTCGTGGACGTCAAGGAGAAGATCACCGTCCGCGACGAGGTCGACGACACTACCGGGATGAAGCTGCTGGTGATCATGGACGACCGCAACAAGGAGCTGCAGCCGGCGATCGACATCCTCGGACCCAGCGGCCAGAAGCTGGCGCACTACCCGCTACCCACCGGGTCGCGGCTCGAAGTGCGCGACGGCCAGCCGGTCAAGGCGGGCGCTCCGCTGGTCAAGATCCGGCGCGAGGAATACAAGGCCCGCGACATCACGGGTGGTCTGCCGCGCGTCGCGGAGCTGTTCGAGGCGCGGCGCCCGAAGGACGCGGCGTTCGTCTCGGAGATCGACGGGCACGTCGAGTTCGGCGGTGTCTCCCGCGGCATGCGCAAGCTGATCGTACGCGGCGAGGACGGCACGGCCAGCGAGTACCCGATTCCACAGGGAAAGCACGTCTACGTGCAGGAGGGCAGTCTGGTGCGCGCGGGTGACCGCCTCACCGAGGGCCCGATCAACCCTCACGACGTGCTCAAGATCAAGGGGATCGAGGAGGTGCAGGAGTACCTCGTGGACGAGATCCAGGAGGTCTACCGGCTGCAGGGCGTGCGCATCGACGACAAACACATCGAGGTCATCGTGCGCCAGATGCTGCAGAAGGTGCGGATCGAGGACCCGGGGAACACCACGTTCCTCGAGGGCGAGCACGTGGACCGTCTGACGGTGCTGGAGGAAAACGAGCGCATGCTCAAGGACGGCCAGGCGCCGGCGACCTTCCAGCCCCTGCTGCTGGGCATCACCAAGGCGTCGCTGTCCACCGACAGCTTCATCTCGGCGGCCTCCTTCCAGGAGACGACCCGGGTGCTGACCGAGGCGGCGATCCAGGGAAAGGTGGACTACCTGCGGGGCCTCAAGGAGAACGTCATCATCGGCCACCTGGTCCCGGCCGGGACTGGCATGCCGGGGTACCGACGGCTGCGACTCGATGCCGAGCAGGAAGTGCCCGCGGTCGTGGAGGAGGCGGAGGGGGCAAAAACGGCTTGACAGCAAACGTTAGGCTCGATAAGTTCCCCGGTCTGCGCGGCAACGGCGCATGTTTCTCCTTCGCGGATGCCGTGGCCCGCCAGTCCGCGCAAATCCTTCGCAACAAAGAGGTTGGAGGTATTCTGTGCCGACCCTGAACCAGCTGATCCGCCACGGGCGGCGGCGGGTGAAGAGCAAGACCGGTGCGCCGGCCCTGAAATCGTGCCCGCAGAAGCGGGGCGTTTGCACGCGCGTGTACACGACCACGCCCAAAAAGCCGAATTCGGCGTTGCGCAAGGTGGCCCGCGTGCGGCTGACGAACGGTCAAGAAGTGACGTGCTACATCCCGGGCGAAGGCCACAACCTGCAGGAGCACTCGATCGTGCTCATCCGCGGGGGCCGGGTCAAGGACCTGCCCGGGGTGAGGTACCACATCGTTCGCGGGACGCTCGACGCGAGCGGCGTGAGCGGCCGGAAGCAGAGCCGCTCCAAGTACGGCACGAAGTCGACATAATGCCGTGAGGCGGGCGGCGGCCCTCGCCGGGCCGGCGCGCGCGTCATGGCCATCCATGGTGGCCCCGCTTCGCGGAGGAGGGGGCGTGCCGGGTTTCAGAGGGTGAACGCATGCCTCGCAAAGGCCAGGTACCGCGCCGCGAGCCGGTAGCGGATCCGAAGTATGACAGTGTGCTGGTCACGCGCTTCGTCAACGCGATCATGTCGTGCGGCAAGCGTTCGATCGCGGAGTCGGCGTTCCACGGTGCCATGAAGTTGGTCGAGGAGAAGACGGGTCAGGAAGCCATGACCGTCCTCAAGCAGGCGATGACGAACGTCAAGCCGATCCTCGAGGTCAAGTCGCGCCGCGTCGGCGGCGCCAACTATCAGGTTCCGGTCGAAGTCCGTCCGGAACGCCGGAACGCGCTGGCGACGAGGTGGATCATCAACTACGCCCGTCAGCGTGCCGACCACTCGTTCCGCGAGAAGTTCGCCGGCGAGATCATCGCGGCATCGCGCAACGAGGGTGGTGCGGTGAAGAAGCGCGAGGACACGCACAAGATGGCGGAGGCCAACAAGGCCTTCGCGCACTATCGCTGGTAGCCCACCAGCGGGCCAAGGTCGGCCTTCGCGCCGACCTGGGTTCCGGATTCCGGGATCGGGGCGATTCCGGGCCGGGCTCCGTGCCTGCCGGTGATACGGGGTTCCATCACCGCACTTTCTACGACGGAAAGGCAGGTGGTGCATATCGAAATGAACTGACGACTGAGGAAGTGAAGCCGATGGCTCGGCAAAGCCCGCTCGAAAAATACCGCAACATCGGGATCATGGCCCATATCGACGCGGGCAAGACCACCTTGACCGAGCGCATCCTCTTTTATACGGGCCGTATCCACCGGGTGGGCGAGGTGCACGAAGGCGCCGCCACCATGGACTGGATGGAGCAGGAGCGCGAGCGCGGCATCACCATCACCTCCGCCGCCACCACCTGCCACTGGCGCGATCACCGGATCAACATCATCGACACCCCTGGCCACGTCGATTTCACCGTCGAGGTGGAGCGTTCGTTGCGCATCCTGGACGGCGCGGTCGCCGTCTTCTGCGCCGTCGGCGGCGTCGAGCCCCAGTCCGAGACGGTGTGGCGCCAGGCCGACAAGTACAAGGTCCCGCGCATCGCCTTCGTCAACAAGATGGACCGCGTCGGCGCAGACTTCGACCACGTCGTCCAGATGATGAAGAACCGCCTCGGTGGAAGGCCGGTGCCCATCCATGTGCCGATGTTCGTCGGCGAGCAGTACCAGGGCGTCATCGACCTGATCGAGATGCAGGCCGTGACCTACCACGAACAGAGCCAGGGAACGACCTTCGACGTTCACGAGATCCCGCGCGACCTCCAGACGAGCGCCGACGAGGCGCGTCACCGCCTGCTGGAATCGATCGCCGAGTTCGACGAGCAGTTGCTCGACGATTACCTCCACGAGAAGCCGTATACCGCGGCCGACCTGCGGCGCGCGCTGCGCGCCGGCACCTTGGCCGGACAGATCAATCCGGTACTGTGCGGCTCGGCGTTCAAGAACAAGGGCGTCCAGCGGCTGCTGGACGCGATCGTGGAGTTTCTGCCGTCACCTCTCGACATGCCTGCGGTCGAGGGGCACACGCTCGACACCTTCGAGCACGTGTCCCGGAAACCGGCGGACGACGAGCCGTTCTCGGCGCTCGCGTTCAAGATCATGACCGATCCGTACGTCGGCCGGCTCACCTTCCTCCGCGTCTACTCTGGCTCGGTCAAGACCGGTGACCAGGTCCTCAACGCAGCGACGGGGAACAAGGAGCGGATCGGCCGGCTGGTGCAGATGCACGCCAACAAGCGCGAGGAGATCAACGAGGTGTACGCCGGTGAGATCGTCGCGGGGATCGGCTTCAAGCGCGTCACGACCGGCAACACGCTGTGCGATCCGAGCTACCCGATCGCGCTGGAGGCGATGCACTTCCCCGAGCCCGTGGTGGACGTGGCGATCGAGCCCAAGTCGCGGGTCGACGAGGAGAAGCTGTCGAACGCGCTGCAGCGGCTGTCCGAGGAAGATCCGACCTTCCGGGTCCGCACCGACGATGAGACCTCGCAAACCGTGATCTCCGGGATGGGCGAGCTGCACCTCGAAATTCTCGTCGATCGCATGCTGCGGGAGTTCGGCGTGCAGGCCAACGTGGGCAAGCCGCAGGTCGCCTACAAGGAGACCATCAGCATCCCCGCCGAGACCCGCCACCGCTTCGTGCGGCAGACGGGCGGCAAGGGCATGTTCGCCGACGTCGAGATCCGCGTCGATCCGCAAGCGGCCGGCAAGGGCTTCGAGTTCGAGAACAAGATCGTCGGCGGCTCCATTCCCCGGGAGTTCATCCCGGCGGTGGAGAAGGGAGTCGAGGAGGCGATGCGCAACGGCATCCTCGCCGGCTACCCGATGGTGGACATCAAGATCACGTTGCTCGACGGGTCCTACCACGAGGTGGACTCGTCCGAAATGGCGTTCAAGATTGCCGCGTCGCAGGCCTTCAAGGAGGCCTGCCATAAGGCGAAGCCGAGGCTGCTCGAGCCGATCTTCGACGTCGAGGTGGTGGTTCCCGAGGAGTACATGGGAGACATCATCGGCGACCTCTCGTCGCGTCGTGGCCGCATCGGCGGGATGTTCACGCGTTCCGACGCCCGGGTGGTGGCGGCCTCCGTGCCGCTGGCCGAGATGTTCGGCTACGCCACACGGATGCGCTCGATTTCCCAGGGACGCGCGGTGTACTCGATGCAGTTCTCCCGTTACGACACGCTGCCGCAGTCGGTGGCGGAGGAGATCGTGGCGAAGGCGAAGGGATAGTGGACGCGTGCGCGCGCGGTCGGTCCAGCGGGGCCGTGTCGGATCGGCGCGCACCCGGTTCGATATCGCGCCTGGCGCGGGCTTGAAGCGATAACGGAGGTAGACGGCTCATGGCCAAGCAGAAGTTCGAGCGGACGAAGCCTCACGTGAACGTGGGGACGATCGGACACGTGGACCACGGGAAGACGACGCTGACGGCGGCGAT
>MFFQ01000057.1:0-27001 GCA_001780165.1 Candidatus Eisenbacteria bacterium RBG_16_71_46
GACGTATCTCCTTGATACGATGTCGTCGTCGCGCCTTGCCCGCCGGGCGCCGCGGGCGCCTTTGTGGTCAAGCTACTCCTGGGACAGGACACTAGGAGACGCCGTCGTCCGAGTGGCTCGTCCACTCCGCGCAGTGGAGCATCCTGCGGTTACGTCTCGCTCGTCGCTCCCTCGCGCCTTGCGCTCGGGCCTCTCGGGCAGAAGTGGGCCGACGACACGGGAGCCACCGGCGGCGTGGGCCCGACAGCACGAGACACGCTCGATGAAAGAGGGGGGGGTCCGTCCCCTGAAGGCGCTCGAGAGGGTGTCACCTCGGGCAGGTGACTCGGCGCCCGGCAGCCCCCTTCCCGCAGGGCCCTCGCCCGATCCTCGCGGCTCACCTCGCTCGTGAAATCCGCTTGCAATCGAGTCCGGACAGACACCGTGCAGCGAACGGCGTCTCGGGTCGGGTGGAAGCTCCCTGCCAAGGAGGACTTCCTGCCCGACTGCAACTTCAGTCTGGCCCCGGATCACCGCGGTGTCAAGCCTCGATCTCGCCCGGCGGCACGAGCGGGTCATCGCGGAACGATGCCGTGAAGTCCGACGGCGGCGATCGGCGCTACGGACCGCCCGAGGCCGCCTTGGAGGCGGGCCCCAGGACTTCGAGCGAGACGTCGTCGTAGTACAGCCGTCCCGCCGCGGGGCTGTTGTAGCAGACCCAGGCCCAGATCTCGTAGGTCCCCGGAGGGACGTCGCTCTCCATCGAGGTCAGGGTCCAGTCGGTATTCGCCGAGAACTGCCGGGGCGTGGGGTCGTGATGCACGCCGTCGAGGGCGTGGCAGTAGATCTTGATGTAGGCCAGCCCCTGCAGGCTGTCGGTCTTGACCCACGCCGAGAGCCGCACGCGCTTGCCCGCGAAATCGCGATTGGGAAACACCTGGCACACGCCGGCACGAGCCTGGACCATCGAGCTGAGGCCGCCCTCCATGCGGATTGAGGCCTTGCCCGAGTGGGCCACGGTGGTGTCGCGCGCGATGACCAGGTTCTCGAACGGCGGCAACCCGTACTCCCAGTCGTCTCCGGCGCCCTCGAAGCCCGGATCGCGAATGAGGTTGGTCCGCAGCGGCAGCGGGTCGGGCGGACGCGCCGGCTCGAGCGTGAGCGAGGCGTCGTCGAACATCACCTGACCGGTGCCGAGCAGCCCGCAGCGCACGAACACGATGTCGGTGCTCGGGGCGACGAACACGCGCAGGTCGCGGCGCACCCAGTCGGTATTGTCGTCCGAGAAATACCTGCGCTGCCAGCCCAGATCGATGAGCGGATCGTCGAGCATCTTGATGTTCAGCCGCTGCGCCGCCTCCTGGCGCGGGATGCCCCAGACCTTCGCCATCTTGCTGACCGTGTCGCGGTAGGCCTGGAGCATGATGTAGCCGCGGCCATCGACACCGTTGTTGCGCGTCCACACCGACAGCACCAGATCCTTGCCCCACGCCTCGGGCCCGATGAGCAGGGACTGGTTCCAGTTGTGGGCCATCGGCAGGATGGTGCTCACGTTGGCGACACTCGCGGCGTAGCCGCCGCCGTGCGCCATGAAGGTGTCGCGGCCGAAGAACACGGTGGGCATTCCCGAGACCGAGGAGTCCCATCCCGCCGGCATCCAGGGATGACCGGGGAGGACCTGCTCGAAGCCGGGATTGGCGAGCAGGTTACGGGGAGCGCGCGAGGGCGCGCCCCGAGCCGGCGCCAACGCGGCCAGCACGGCGCACAATCCGATGACGGCGGGAAGCAGGCGGGACATTCCGATCCTTTCGAATGACGCGGGCCGCACGCGGCCACGGGCAGGGAGAGCAGGGGAGAAGGTAGAAGTATCCGGACCGGCTCCGCCGGGGGTCAAGCGCTTTCTCCCGTGCGCGGCGCGCGCGGAGGCGGCGACGCGGGAGTTTCACACCCGCGTGACACGCCGCCGCGCCGGCGCGGCGGGAGCGGTCCGCGCGGCCCGGCTGTTGCGGGCCGCGGAAGCGCTCGGATAGAGTCGCCGCTCCGAGTCGCCGCGACCCGTTCCCGTGCCGAGCACACCGTGTCCGAGTGGTTCTTCACCTCCGACCTTCACGGCCAGAGCGCCCTCTACGAGCAGGTGCTGGCGCTCACCGCCTCCCAGCGCCCCGGCGCGGTGGTGATCGGGGGCGACCTCTGCCCGCACGCGAGCGGGGACGACGGCATCCGGCGCCAGCGGGTCTTCCTGCAGGGGTTCCTGGTGGAGTTCGCGCGGCGGATGCGCGAGGCCTCGCCGGCCACGGAGCTGCTGCTGCTCATGGGCAACGACGACTGGGGCTCGAACCTCGACTGCCTGGAGCGGCAGGACGGCAGGCTGTGGAGGCTCCTCCACGAGCGCGCGTTGTCGGTGGGCGGCGTGCGGGTCGCGGGGGCCTCGTGGGTGCCGATCACGCCGTTCGGGCTCAAGGACTGGGAGCGCTGGGACGACGGCGCCGAGGAGTCGCCGGCGCGGCTCGACGGCTGGGTGAGCCGCGCCGGGCGGGCGGCCCCCCATCGCTTCGACCCCTCGCGACGCACGCCGACCATCGCCGATGCGCTGCAGGCGCTGGTCGCCAGCACGCCCGCGGCGGAGACCGTCTTCGTCCTGCACTCTCCACCCCACGGGACCCGCTGCGACATGATCGGAAGCCATCTGCACGTGGGATCGCGCGCCGTCCGCAGCTTCGTCGAGCGATTCCAGCCGCCGCTCGTGCTCTCCGGTCACATCCACGAGTCGCCGCGCGTCTCGTCCTCCTATCGCGACACCATCGGCTCCACCGTGGTCGTGAACCCCGGCCAGTTCGGCACCTCGCGCGTGTGCGGCGTGTGGTTCGATCCTCGGCGCATTCCCGCCACGCTGCGGCACAACGTGTACGGCTGAGTGGCCGCGCCGGCCGCCCCGCTCCCGCGCCGCGGGGACGAGGCGCGTTTGAGGCGCCGATTTGGCGCGTGCTAGACTCCTTCGGCTCGCGGGAGCCGCTCCCGAACCCGGCCGGTGAGGTGATTCGATGAAGCGACTGCTGGTGCTGGTCTCCGTGCTCATGCTGATGCCGCTTCCCGCGCTCGCCGCGCGCTCCGCCGCCGGCGCGGGCGACGGCTGGCGCGCGTGGGACGCGGGCTTGCGCGAAGCGGGTACTGCCGGGCGGCCGGTGCTGGTGGACGTCTACACCGACTGGTGCGGCTGGTGCCGGCGCATGGAACGCGACGTCTACTCGCGGCAGGACGTGCGCGAATACCTGGCCAAGCGTTTCGTCACCATCAAGCTCGACGCCGAGAGCGACGCCGCCGCGAGCTACGGCGGGCAGGCCCTCACCGAGCGCGGGGTCGCGAGCCGCTTCAACGTCCGCGGCTACCCGACCACGATCTTCCTTCGCGCGAACGGGGAGCACCTGGTCAACGTCCCGGGCTACCTGCCGGCGGACCGCTTCCTGCTGCTCCTCAAGTACATCGGCGAGGGCGCCTTCGACCGCGGCGTGCGGTTCGAGGAGTTCACGCGGCAGCAATCCGGCGCCGCCCACTGAGGCTCCGTTGATGTCCCTGCTCGCCGGCCACCAGGTCGAGGTGCTCGACACCGAGACCACCGGCCTGAATCCCGACGAAGGCCACGCGCTGGTCGAGATCGCGCGCGTTTCGGTGATGGACGGGGTGATCGGGCCCACGTGGTCGAGCCTGGTCCGTCCCGGTCGGCCCATTCCGCCGGAGGCCACCGCCGTGCACGGGATCACCGACGCGATGGTGGCGGAGGCCGCCTCGGTGGCGGAGGTGGCCGAGCGCGTGCGGCGGGACTGCGAGGATCGCACCCTGGTGTTCCACCACGCCGCCTTCGACCTGCCGTTCCTGATGGCGGCGCTGCGCGCTGCGGGGCAGCCGCCTCTGCTCGCCCCGATCGTGGACACGCTCGGGCTCGCGCGCGGACTGTTCCAGGCGGGGAGCAACTCGCTCGGCGCGCTCGCCGCGCGCCTCGGGCTGCTGCGCGAACCGCAGCATCGCGCGCTCGGCGATGCCCTCACCACCGCCCGGCTGTTCATCCTGCTGGCCGAGCGCTGGGAGCGCGAGCGTGGCGTGCGCTCGTTGGCCGAGTTGGCGGCGACCAGCCAGGACGTCCTGCGACTGGCCGGGCGCCGCTGAGCGTCGCGCGCGCGGCCACGGTCGGCCGGTTGACACCGTGGCGCCGGGTGCACGTATGATTCGAGCTCGACGACGTCCCGCAGCCCTCGCTCCCGGAGGCTCCGCATGCAGACCCTGACCAGCCTGGAGGCAGGCCAGAGGGCGCCCGACTTCAAGCCGAAAGGGTCCGCGGGCGAGCCGGTGACTCTCTCCGAGCACCTCGGCCAAGCCCACGTCGTGCGTTGCTTCCATCCGTTGGCGTTCTCGCGCGTGTGTTCCCACCATCTCCCCCGGGTGCAGGCCGTGCTGCCGCGGATCCAGGCGCTCGGCGCGGTCGTGTACGGCATCAGCGTGGACAGCCACCACGCCAACGCCGAGTTCGCGCGCAAGCTGAAGCTCGGCTTGCCGCTGTTGTCCGACTTCCGGAGAGAGGCCAGCGCCGCCTACGGCGTGCTGATCCCGGAGGCCGGCTACAGCGGCCGTACGGCGTTCGTCGTCGATCGCCAGGGCCGCGCCGCCTACAAGGACGTGAGCCCGACTCCGTGCCGGATCCCGGACACCGAGCAGATCGTGAAGGCCCTCGAGGCTCTGGCGTAGCCGCCACCGCCGGCGGCCGGCGCGGCGGAGGCCTCCGCCGCCCCTGCGCCGCCGGCGCCGGCCCGCACCGGTCCCCATGCGCCGAGAGAAGCCGCGCTTCCTGGTCGTCGATCGCGAAGGCGAGGCGACTCGCACCCTGAACGCCTTCCTGCGGCAGCACGCCTTCGAGGTGGTGTGGGCCTACGACGGCGAGGAGGCGTTCAACGTGCTCGATGACGCACCGGTGCAGGCGATGCTGGTGCCGCTGCGCGCGCCGCGCATCGACGGCATGGCCCTGCTCCGTCGCGCGCTCGAGCGTCATCCGGGAGTGTGCGCGGTGATGATCTCCTCGGGCTCGGACCTCGAGCGGGCGGTGGAGGCGATGCGCCTGGGGGCGTACGACTTTCAGACCCGCCCCGTGCACCGCGGGCGGCTGCTGGCGGTGCTCGAGCGCGGCCTGCGCGACCAGCGGCTCGCCGCGCGGGTGACCGAGCTCCAGACGCGGCTCGACCGGCGCTTCGGCTTCGAGCGGCTGGTCGGCCGCTCCCGGGGGATGCAGCGTGTGCTCGAGCAGGTGCGCCACGTCGCGCCGACGCGCGCCACGGTGCTGATCGAGGGCGAGGCGGGCAGCGGAAAGCGCACGGTGGCGCAGGCCGTCCATCAGAACAGCCCGCGCAAGGACGAGCGCTTCGTGTGGGTGGACTGCGCGGCCCTTGCGCCGGGCCTGATCGAGAGCGAGCTGTTCGGCTCCGCGCCCGCGGGGCTGGGCGCCGCGCGACCTGGCCGCTTCGAGCTGGCCGAGGGCGGGACGCTCTACCTGGACGCGGTGGGGGATCTGCCGCCGGCGGTGCAGGTCAAGGTGCTGCGCCTGCTGCAGGACCGCTCGTTCGAGCCCGCGGGCGGCGGCGAGCCGATCCGCGTCGACGTGCGGCTGATCGCCGGCAAGAGTCGCGACCTCGAGGCGGAGGTCCGGGCCGGACGCTTTCGCGAAGATCTCCTCCAGCGCCTGAGCGTGGCGCGCATCGAGGTGCCGCCCCTGCGCGAGCGACGCGAGGACATCCCGACCCTGGTTCAACTCTTCATCCGCGACTTCAACCGCGCGCACGGGCGTCACGTCACCGGCATCACGCATGGGGCGCTCGAGCGCCTCGTTCGCCACCCGTGGCCCGGGAACGTGCGCGAGCTGCGCAACGCGCTGGAGGGCATGGTGGTCTTCGCCGAAGGCCGGCGCCCGCTGAGCCTGTCGGATCTTCCCGACGCGCTGCGCGGCAGAGAGGGCGACGCGGGACGCCTGGCGATCGAGGTGGGGATGACGGTGGACGAGGCCGAGCGCCATCTCATCGCGGCCACTCTCGAGCACACCGGTCACGACAAGACCCGCGCCGCGACGATGCTCGGCATCGGCCTGCGCACCCTCTACCGCAAGATCAAGGACTTCGGCATCGGCTAGCGGCTCCGTCCGCAAACGCCCGCGGGCCGCGTTGCGCGGTCGGCTCCTCGCTCCGACGTGGCCGGAAGGCCACGACTCCGCTCGTCACTCGACCGCGAAGAAGCGCTAAACCGCGGTGCCGTCCGGCCGATACTTGGTCGGAAACCCCGCGCGAGTCGAGGAGCACGTCGATGGCCCTGCCCGAGCCCACACCACCCGAGCCCACACCGCCCGAACCCGAGCGTTCCGCGCCCCCAGAGCGCGGGCCGGGGGCGCTCGCGCGTGACCCGGACGCCCCCGAGGCGAGCGGGGGCGACGTCGCCGCGCCGCGCCCCGACTGGCTGGTGGGCGCCGAGGAGGGGGTCGCGGCGGAGTTCGATCGCGGCCACGACGGCCCCGCCGCCACCAAACCGCCGCTGGTGCTGCGGCGCCCTGCCGCGCCCGAAGGGGCGGGCCGGCGGGATGCGGCGCCACCGCCGGGCTCGAAGACCCCGGTGCCGTGGACCGCGGCCGCCAGCAGCGTGCCCATGCTTCCCGATCTCGAGGCCTCGCAGCCGAGCCGGGCGGCACCGCGCCCCCCGATGGCGGACGAGGTCGCCGATTTTCCGGACGACGATCTCCCGCCGGCCGTGGATCCCGTCGCGCCGGTTCCGGTGCTCCCGCCGCTGCGCGAGCCGGTGACCCTGGTGGCGCTCGACGCGGTGCGCACCAGCCGGATGATCCAGATCGGCATCCTCGTCGCCCTTGCGGCCGCCGCGGCATACTTCTTCTGGCCGCGTCCGAACCCGACCCTCTCGCTCTCCAGCATCCGACTGCGCCCGGAGCTCTACGACGGCCGTACGGTGGTGGTGAGCGGCAAGGTGGGCGACGTGTTCCCGGTGGGCGCTGGCTACGCGTTCTATTTGCTGGAGCGGAACGATACCCTGGTGGTGTTCACGCGCACGCGGACCCCGAAGTCGAGGACACACCTGCGCGTGACCGGGACGGTGAGCACCGGTTATCTCGACGGCGTCCCGCGCCCGGCTCTGTTCGAATCTCCCTAGGGCCCATCCCGCCCGGGCGCCCACGCCGGGAGTCTGCGCCCGCCCGCCCGCCGCGCCCACCCGCCGTGGTCCGCCCACCGGCGCGTGCCGCGCTCCGGGCGCTCCGCCGAGACGGGCCTCCGCCGGACGCCAGCCGCCGCCCGCACCTGCCTCGGGCCCCGCACCCCGCCGTTCAGAGGGGCTTCAAGAGCGCCAATCAGGACGTGCCATTTCGGCACAGACCCAATTGGAATTGCCAGGACACGGGCCGCAATCGGTTCTAGTCAATCATCACAAGACGATATTTTGCAACGCATTGTAGTCGCTGCAATGACCCAGGACCGGGCGCTTTCCAGGGCTTGCCAAACCAACCCCCATGCGCTAGTGTCCACTGGCCTTTGGCGCTCACCGCGCCAATGCAACACATCCACCACCGGCCCCTCGGAAGGGGCCCCATCGAGGAGGAAACACGATGAACGTTCGGCCTCTCGCCGACCGCATCCTGGTCCGCCGCATCGAGGAGTCGGAGACCGTGCGCGGCGGCATCATCATTCCCGACACCGCCAAAGAGAAGCCGCAGGAGGGCGAGGTCGTCGCCGTCGGTCCCGGCCGTCTCACCGAGGACGGCAAGCGCATCAGCATGGAGGTCAAGAAGGGCGACCGCATCCTGATCGGCAAGTACAGCGGCACCGACGTCAAGATCGACGGCACCGAGTACGTCATCCTGCGCGAGGACGATGTCCTCGGCGTGCTCGCGGCCGAAAAGAAGTAACCGACCGACCCGGCCCGACCCGCCGCCACCCTGGGTGAGCGCGGGAAGGCCTCGCACCGTCTATCGAAGGAGGAATCATGGCAGCCAAGCAGTTGCTCTTCAGCGAGCAGGCCCGGCACAAGATCCTGGAGGGAGTGGAGCAGCTCGCCAGGGCGGTGAAGGTGACGCTCGGGCCTCGCGGCCGGAACGTCGTCCTCGACAAGAAGTGGGGTTCTCCGACCGTGACCAAGGACGGCGTGACGGTGGCCAAGGAGATCGAGCTCGACGATCCGTACCACAACATGGGCGCCCAGATGGTGCGCGAGGTGGCGTCGAAGACCTCCGACGTCGCCGGTGACGGCACGACCACGGCGACGGTGCTGGCCGAGGCGATCTTCCGCGAGGGGATCAAGAACATCACCGCGGGCGCGGCGCCGATGGCCGTGAAGCGCGGGATCGACAAGGCGGTCGACGTGGTGGTCGAGGAGCTCAAGAAGCTCAGCCGGCCGGTGAAGGAGAACAAGGAGATCGAGCAGGTCGCAACCATCTCCGCCAACTCCGACACCGTGATCGGCAAGATGATCGCCGACGCCATGGACAAGGTGGGCAAGGACGGCACGATCACCGTCGAGGAGGCGCGTTCCGTCGACACCACCCTCGAGGTGGTCGAGGGGATGCAGTTCGACAAGGGCTACATCTCGCCGTACTTCGTGACCGAGAAGGAAAGCATGGAGGCGGTCCTCGAGGACGCGCACGTCCTGCTCTACGACAAGAAGCTTTCGAGCATGAAGGACCTCCTGCCGCTGCTCGAGAAGACGGCCCAGCGCGCCAAGCCGCTGCTCATCGTGTCCGAAGACGTCGAGGGCGAGGCGCTCGCCACCCTGGTCGTCAACAAGCTGCGCGGGACCCTCGCGGTGTGCGCGGTGAAGGCGCCGGGCTTCGGCGATCGCCGCAAGGCGATGATGGAGGATATCGCGGTCCTCACCGGGGGCAAGCTCATCAGCGAGGATCTCGGCATCAAGCTCGAGAACGTGCGCATCGAGGATCTCGGCCGGGCCAAGCGGATCACGGTGGACAAGGAGAACACGACCATCGTCGAGGGCGCGGGCAAGAAGACCGACATCCAGGGCCGGATCACGCAGATCAAGAAGGAGATCGACGAGACCACCTCCGACTACGACCGCGAGAAGCTGCAGGAGCGGCTGGCGAAGCTCGCCGGCGGCGTGGCGGTGATCAACGTCGGCGCGGCGACCGAGACCGAGATGAAGGAGAAGAAGGCCCGCGTCGAGGACGCGCTGCACGCGACCCGGGCGGCGGTCGAGGAGGGCATCGTTCCGGGCGGCGGGGTGGCCTACATCCGCTGTCAGAAGGCGCTCGATGTCATGGCGGGCGACAGCGAGGGCGACTTCAAGGTGGGCGTCAACATCGTCCGCCGGGCGCTCGAGCAGCCGCTGCGCACGCTGTGCGAGAACGCCGGCGTCGAGGGCTCGGTGATCGTCGAGCACGTGAAGAAGGAGAAGAAGTTCACCGGCTACGACGTGGACAAGGAGCAGTACGTGGACATGTTCGAGGCCGGGATCATCGATCCGACCAAGGTGGCGCGGACCGCGCTGCAGAATTCGGCGAGCGTGGCGAGCCTGCTGCTCACCACCGAGGCGCTGGTCACCGAGATTCCGGAGAAGAAGAAGGCGCCGGCGGCATCGGGTGGCGGCGGCGGCTACGGCGGCGAGGACTTCTAGTCCCAAGTCCATCGCGGCATCGCGCGGGCCGGGGCCTTCGGGCCCCGGCCCGTTGTCGTGTGTGCCCGGCCGCCTCTGGGCCGAGGCTCCGTTCGCAAACGCCCGCGGGCAAGGCGTCGCGGTCGAGCGACGAGCGGAGTCGTGGCCCCTGGGCCACGTCGGAGCGAGGAGCCGACCGCGCAACGCAGCCCGCGGGCGTTTGCGAACGGAGCCTAGCGCGTGACGGCCGGCACCCGACGTCCCGGCGTCCACGGCACCCCCGCGGCATCCAGCCGCTTCTCGAGCGCCACCAGGTCCTCCTCGATCAGCCGATCGAGGTCCCGGCGCAGCTCGGCGAAGGACTGCTGCGCGATCTCGAAGCTCATGCGATGCGTCGGGGTCGGGCCATAGGTCGAGGACTCGTTGCCGAGCCTCGCCACGCGCAGCCGCTCCGCGATGGAGACCGGGCCGTCGTCGCCGTAGGTGCGACGTTGACGGTTGCCGGAGAGCCTTTCCTCCAACGCGCTGAGGCGCCGCTTCAACCGATAGGCCTGGTGATCCAGGGTGGTATCGCCGGCGGTGGAGCGCAGCAGCGCTTCCTGGATGCCCGCGAGCCGCTTCATGTTCTCCGCGATCGACGCCGTCGCGCCCTGCACCGACCGGTCCAGGGCGGCCAGGCCCCTGAGGAACGCGACCGCCTGCGCGGGCGACGCTCCGGGGAGGGTTCCCCTGCGCAGGGGCACTACCTCGAACGTCTGCTCCCGGGCCAAGTCGGTGAGCACGCCGTCCTGGAGCCTGGCCATGCTCACCGTGTAGGTCCCCGGCGCGGCGAGCACGCCCTTCGGCGGCTCGTCGTCCTCCTCCTGGCTCCGCCTGGCGCCCGCGGGCTCGACCGACGGGTAGCGCAGGTCCCAGGCGACGCGGTGGAAGCCGGCCTGGACCGGCCCGGAGAGCCGGCGCGCGACCTCGCCGGCGGCGTCGCGCACCGTGAGCACGATCGCCGGGTCCGACTCCAGAGCCTCCTCGCGCAGCGCGACCCAGCCGGGGTAGGGCGTGTCGCCACCCTTCTTCTCGATCGCCTTCTCGCGCTCGCGGCGCCGTTCCTTGCGCGTCTTGAGCTCGTCGCGCAGGTAGTAGGTGAACGTGGCGCCGAAGGGCGGATTGGGCGCGACGAAGTACGCGTCGCCCTGGCTGGCCTTGCCCTCGTCCCCGAGCACGCGGCGCTCGACGTACCACCACGCCCGGCGGACCGGGAACAGCTCGATCTCCTGCTTCAGCCTCTCGGCGGACACCTCGCGGAGCGGCGTGTAGTCGTCGAGGATGTAGATGCCGCGGCCGAAGCTCGCGCACACCAGGTCGTTCTCGCGCCGCTGGATGGCGAGGTCGCGAAACGGGATGGTGGGCGCGCCGCCCCCGAGCTTGGCCCAGGTGGCGCCGCCGTCCACGGTGAAGAACAGGCCGAACTCGGTGCCGGCGAACAGCAAGCCCGGCCGGACCCCGTCCTGGACCAGGCGCCAGACGATGTGCCGCTTGGGCAGGTCGCCCGCAATGCTCTTCCACGTCCGGCCGCGATCGGTGCTGCGCAGCAGGTAGGGGGAGAAGTCGCCGCTCTTGTGCGCGTCGACCGCGACGACCACCGTATTGCGGTCGAAGAGGTCCGCCTTGATGTCGTTGACGAAGCAGAATCCGGGTACCCCCGGCAGCTTGTCGATCCTGCGCCAGTGCGCCCCGCCGTCCTCGGTGACCTGGATCAGGCCGTCGTCGGTTCCCGCGTAGAGGAGCTTTTCGTCGAGCGGGGACTGGGCCAGCGAGGTGATCGTGCCGTATTTGGACATGGCGTACATGTCCCACAGCGCGTCGAAGCTCCACACCCGCCCCATCAGCGGCAGCTTCAGCCGGTCCAGTCCGCGGGTCAGGTCGCCGCTGATCGGCGCCCAGCGGTCGCCGCGGTCGTCGCTGCGCCACACGCGCTGGCTGGCGTAATAGAGACGCGCCGGGTCGTGCGGGCTTACCAGGATCGGCGCGTCCCAGTTGAAGCGCTCGGCGGGCTCGTCGGGTCCGGGCTGCGGCTGGATGTAGACGATCTCTCCGGTGCGGCGGTCGAACCGCACCAGATTCCCCTCCTGCCACTCGCAATAGACGATGTCGGGTTGCGTCGGGTCGGTGGCGGACTGGTGGCCGTCGGCACCGAGGGTCACGAACCAGTCGCTGTTGCGGATGCCGTTGACGTTGTCGGTGCGCGACGGGCCGCCCTGCGAGTTGTTGTCCTGCGTGCCGCCGTAGACGTTGTAGAACGGTTCGGCGTTGTCCGCCGCCACCTTGTAGAACTGGGTCACGGGCAGGTTGGCCACGAACTTCCAGTGCTGCCCGAGGTCCCAGCTCTCGTAGATGCCGCCGTCGCATCCCGCGAGCAGGTAGTTCGGATCGTCGCCCCGGAACGCGAGCGCGTGGTTGTCCACGTGCTTGGACCTGCCTTCGATGTCGGTGAACGTCTTGCCGCCGTCCTCGGTGACGTGCAGGTGATAGTCCATCTGGTAGACGCGGTCGAACCGGTGGGGGCTGGCGAAGATCTCCTGGTAGTAGTGCGGCCCCGTGGCTCCGGAGACGTAGTCGTTGCGTTTCTCCCACGAGCCGCCCGCGTCGGGCGAGCGCCAGAAGCCGCCCTTGCGGTGGGCCAGCTCGATCGTGGCGTAGACCACGTCCGGTTTCTGCGGCGAGAGGGCGAGCCCGATGCGGCCCATCTCCTCCTTGGGCAGGCCTTCCTTGAGCCTGCGCCAGGTCGCGCCGCCGTCGACGGACTTGTGGATGCCGGACTCCGGGCCGCCGTCGATCAGGGCGGCCACGTTGCGGTAGCGCTGGTGGGTGGCGGCGTAGAGCACGTCGGAGTCCCGCGGGTCCATCACCACGTCGTTGACGCCGGTGTACTCGCCTCCGCCCAGGATCTTCTTCCAGGTCAGGCCGCCGTCCGTGGTCTTGTAGAGGCCGCGGTCTCCGCCCGCGGCCCAGAGCGGTCCCTGGGCGGCGACGTAGACGACGTCCGAGCTCCGCGGATCCACGACGATCCGGCCGACGTGCTCGGAGGCGGCGAGCCCCATGCGGGTCCAGGTCTCCCCGCCGTCCAGGCTCCGGTAGACGCCGTCTCCGTAACCGACGTGGCGGCCGCCGACGTTCTCGCCGGTTCCGACCCAGACGATCTCGGGATGGAGCGGATCCACCGTGACGCAGCCGATCGAATAGGAGCCCTGGTGATCGAAGACCGGTTTCCAGGTGGTGCCCGAGTTGCCGGTCTTCCACAGGTTGCCGCTCCCGACCGCGACGTACCAGACGTTCGGGTCCTTCGGGTGGATGGCGATGTCGGCGATCCTGCCCGACATGAGCGCCGGGCCGATGCCGCGCAGCTCGAGGCCCTTGAAGGGATCGGGCTTCTCCTCGGCGCCGCCATCCGGCTTGGCCGGGGCCGTCGCCCGGCTCGGTCGTCCCTGCGCCGAGGCGCTCGACAACGACAGGCACAGCGCCAGCATGACCGCGAACGTCTTCACCCAGAGCATCGCTCTCCTCCTGACCTCGTGCCGGCGACGCGCGCGCGGACCCTCTCCCGCTCGGCCCCTGCCTGGCCTCCGCCTGGCCGGGAGTCTGCCACAAAGCTGGTGCCGCATCCCGTCCCGCGCGTGCCGCGTCCCGCCGGTGGGCGGAATTGCCGCGCCGGTCACGGCGCGCTGCGCCCGTTCCGAGCCTCCGGCTATGCTGCCCGCGATTCGCCGGCGCCGGCGCGCCCGTGCGCGGCCGGGCGCCATCGGTTCCTGCCCTGATCCCCCGGCTGCGGTTCCGCCGGGGAAGGAGTCCGCTTCATGTCCTCGCGTTTCGCGGTGCTTCGTTCGCTGCTGGGCGTAGCCTTCGCCGGCACGCTGCTGCTGTCCCTCGCCTCACCGGCCACGGCCCGCAAGACACCGCCCAAGCCCCCGGCCAAGTCGGGCCCGGAAGCGGCGGGAGACAAGGACAAGCCGTTCAAGGAATGGGACAAGGTGGTGAAGGATGCCACGGTCATGCCCGGCTTCTTCACCGCCTACCGCAAGCCGGAGAACCTCTACCTCGAGATCCGTCCCGAGCAGCTCGAGCAGGACTTCCTCGGCATCTTCAGCCTGGCGCGGGGGATCGGCTCCAACTTCATCCTCGGCGGGCTGCCGCTCAACGACCGGCTGCTCGCCTTCGAGCGCTCGGGCGACCGCGTGCTGCTGCTCGAGAAGAACGCGCGCTTCACCGCACCCAAGGGCTCGGCCTTCGAGCGCGCGATGGAGATCTCGGAGGGCCACTCGGTCCTCGCCTCGCTCAAGATCGAGAGCATCCGCGATTCGAGCCAGTCGCTGCTCGTCGACGTGACCCCGCTGCTGGTGAGCGACTTCACCGACCTCGCCGAGGGGATCGGCCAGCGGCTGGGCAACAACACCGCGCGCTTCGACAAGGATCGCTCGGCGCTCACCACGGTGAAGAACTTCCCCGACAACCTCGAGGTCGAGGCCCTGCTCACCTACACCCCGGGCAACCGCAAGACCCTGAACCTCGAGACCGTCCCCGACGAGCGCTACATCCCGATCACGGTGCACTACTCCTTCTCGAAGCTTCCGGCGGTGCCGATGACGCCGCGCTTGGCGGACGACCGCGTCGGCTACTTCCTCACGGTGAAGAAGGACTTCTCGCGGGATCAGGACGAGTCGTTCTTCGTGCGCTACGCCAACCGCTGGCGCCTCGAGAAGCGGGACCCCGCGGCGGCGCTCTCCGAGCCGGTCAAGCCGATCGTGTTCTACGTGGACCGCACCGTTCCCGAGCCGTACCGCCCCTACATCAGGGAGGGCATCGAGAAGTGGCAGCGGGCGTTCGCGGCCGCGGGTTTCAAGAATGCCATCGTCGCCAAGGACGCCCCCGACGACCCCGACTGGGATGCGGAGGACGTGCGCTACAGCACCATCCGCTGGATCGTCTCGTCGCAACAGGCCTTCGGCGCGATCGGGCCGTCGCGCGTGGACCCGCGCACCGGCGAGATCCTCGACGCCGACGTGCTGATCGAGGGCCCCTTCGTCCAGGGCTTCCGCAACAGCTACCGTCGCTATGTCGGACCCGAGGCGATCGCGGCGCAGACGCTGCCCGCTCTCGGGGACTGGCCGGCGTACCTGCCCCAGGACCTGCGCTGCGACGCGCAGACGGGGCTCGCCGACGGCGGGGCGCTGCTGCGCACCGCGCTGCTGGTCAACGGCGCGCTGCCGCCCGGGAGCCCGGTGCCCGAGTCCTACGTGCGCGACGCGCTGGTGTGGGTGACCATGCACGAGGTCGGCCACACGCTCGGGTTGCGGCACAACTTCCGCTCGAGCACCGCGACCCCGCTCGACAAGCTCCAGGACAAGGCCTGGACCCAGGAGCACGGCCTCACCGCCTCGGTGATGGACTACCTCACCCCCAACATCTCGAGCGACCCGGCGAACCAGGGCGAATACTACGGCTCGGTGGTGGGTGACTACGACCTGTGGGCCATCCGCTTCGGCTACGCCCCCTCCGGGGCCGCCACACCCGAGGCGGACGGGGCCTTCGCCCGTGCCATCGCCGACGAGTCCATGGCGCCGGGGCACGAGTACTCGACCGACGACGACACCTATCCGGCCAACGCGCTCGACCCGCGCACGAACATCTGGGACTTGGGCGGCGATCCGCTCGCCTTCGCCAAGGCGCGCAGCGCGTACGTGCGCGGCCTGTGGATCGGCGGCACGCTCGAGCCACGGGTACTCGGCGACCACGGCGAGTACCCGGTGCTACGCCGCGCGATGGACACCCTGCTCGGGCAGTACGCGCGCGCCCTGGGGCTGGCGGTCAAGTACGTCGGCGGCCAGTTCGCGGTGCGCAACCATCGTGGCCAGGCCGGGGCGGTCGAGCCCCTGCGCCCGGTCCCCGCGGCACGCCAGCGCGAGGCGCTCGACTTCCTCGCCGAGCGGGCGTTCGCGGCCGACGCGTTCGCGGTGCCGCCGGCGATGCTCAACCGCATGCCCGCCGACCGCTGGTCGCACTGGGGCGTCCTGAGCCCGTTTGCCCCGACCGCGCGTGTGGACTACGACCTCAACGACAAGGCGATCGCGATCCAGACCGCGCTGCTACGCGGGATCACCGCGCCCCACCTGCTCGCCCGCGTGCGCGAGGCGGAAACGCGGGGTCCCGGCGGCTTCACCCTGGCCGAGCTCTTCGACCGCACGACCAAGATGTTGTGGGGCGAGGTCGGACCGGTGATGGGGTCGGGGATGCGGGCGCTCGAGGGACCGACCACGCGCCGTCAGCTGCAGCGTGCTTACGTGGATCGCCTGGCCACGATGCTGGTGGATCCCGAGCCCGGCACCCCCGACGACGCGCGGGCGCTGGCGCGGCTCCAGCTCGTGCGGATCGACGGGCAGGCGCGCCGCGCGCTCACCGCCGAGGGGTTGGGCGACAACACCCAGGCCCACCTGCTCGAGTCGCGCGCGCGCATCAAGCGGACGCTGGAGGCGAATCGGGTGGCGGACGAAGGCGGCGGAGACGCCATGCGGCGCCCGTCCACCGCGCACCAGCGCTGAGGAGTCGCCCGGCCGGTGGCGGCGCCGCGTGGCCGCTGCGAGCCCCCGCCCCCCGCGGCCGCACGGCCGGCGGGGGGCGGCCCGTCGTGGCCAGACGGTTGCGTGAGCGGTGCTCGGCGCACTGCGCGGACGGTTGCGCGGGCGGCGCGGCTTCGGGCACACTGACGTGTTTCGTTCTTGGTTCGGGGAGGCCCTTCGAGGGGCCGCTGCCCCCTCCGGGTCACCCTTGCAGCGAGGAGTTTTCCGTGATCGCCGCCACCCAGCTCAAAGTCGGCATGGTCATCATGCACAACGGCAAGCCGCACCGCGTGACGAACGTCCTCCACGTCACGCCCGGAAACTGGCGCGGCATGGTCCAGACCCGGCTCGTCAACATCGAGTCCGGGAGCAACGCCGAGCACCGGTTCCGCTCCGAGGACAAGGTGGATCGCGCCAACCTCGAGGAGCACAAGCTGCAGTTCAGCTACCGCGCCGGGGACGAGTACCACTTCATGAACACGGAGTCCTACGAGATGGTCGCCCTCCACACCGACGTGCTGGGAGGGACGGTGGGCTACCTCACCGAGGGGATGATCCTCGAGGCCCAGTACTTCGAGGGGCGCGTCGTCGGAGTCGAGGTGCCGATGTTCGTCGAGCTCGAGGTGAAGGAGACCACGCCCAACATCAAGGGCGCCGCGGTCCAGAACACCTCGAAGCCGGCGATCCTCGAGACCGGTCTCGAGATCAAGGTGCCGCCCTACATCGAGCCCGGCAACCGGGTCAAGATCGACACCCGCACCGGGGAGTTCGTCGAGCGGGCGTGACCGCCGTCCGCGCCCTCCTCAGGCCGCGAGCGGCTCCTCGGGGACGATCAGCCAGAAGATGACGTAGGCGAGCAGCCCGAAGCCGGCGCCGAGCACGAGCGCCACCCAGAGGATCCGCAGGATCACCGGGTCGATACCGAGGTAGGCGCCGAGGCCGCCGCAGACGCCCGCGATCTTGCGGTCCGTGCGCGAGCGGTAGAGCCGTTTCGGCGGTGCGTTCATGCGTCCTCCCGCGCCGAGATCAGCCCTTGAGCAGGCCGAAGATCTCGGCGTTGGTCTTCCACTTGGTGAGCAGCTCGAGCAGGCGGGTCATCGCTTCCTGCGGGTGCAGCCCGGCGAGGCCACGGCGCAGGAGGTGAAGGCGCGGCACGATCTCGGACGGGTAGAGCTTCTCCTCCTTGCGCGTGCCGCTCTTGGCGATGTCGATCGCGGGGTAGATCCGGCGCTCGGCCAGCTCGCGCGACAGCACCAGCTCCATGTTCCCGGTGCCCTTGAACTCCTCGAAGATCACCTGGTCCATGCGCGAGCCGGTGTCCACCAGCGCGGTGCCGACGATGGTGAGCGAGCCACCGCCCTCGATCTTGCGCGCGGCGCCGAAGATCTGGCGCGGCGCCTGCATGGTGGTGGCGTCGAGTCCGCCCGACAGCGTGCGGCCGCTGCCCTCGGCGGTGGCGTTGTAGGCGCGCGCCAGGCGGGTGATGGAGTCGAGCAGCAGCACCACGTCCTTGCCCTCGAGCACTTGTGCCGCCACGGTCTCCATCGCCCCTTCGGCGGTCTCGACGTGCTCGTCCACGCTCATGTCGCTGGACGCCGCGATCACCTGTGCCGGTGTATTGCGGCGGAAGTCGGTGACCTCCTCCGGCCGTTCGTCCACCAGCAGCGCGTAGATCCCCACTTCCGGGTGGTTGAACGCCACCGACGCGGCGATGCTCTGGAGGATGCGGGTCTTGCCCGCCTTGGGCGGCGAGACGATGAGGCAGCGCTGCCCGCGTCCGATCGGGGCGATGAGATCGATCGCCCGCCCGGTGATGCGGTCGCCGTAGGGCGGCGTGCCCTCGCCGGGCGGCAGCTCGAGGATCAGGCGCTCGATCGGATCGAGCGCCGCGCCGATCTGCTGCATGTCGCGCAGGATCTCGAGCCCGTGACGCTTCTGGCCCCCGGGTGCTCGCCCGTTGCCGCGTCCGCGCCGGCTGCGACGCTGCGGCGGTCCCTGCGGGCGCTGCGCTGGCGCGGCGCCGGAGTGGTTGTTGCTGTAGGGCTGCGGGGCGACGTTGGAGAGCGGACGGTTCCCGCCCCGCGAGCGACGGCGGCGGCGGGCCGGGCCGCCCGGCGCGGGCGATGTCGGCGACGGGGCGCCCGGCTCCGAGGGGGCGCCCCCCTGGACGGACCGCGGCCCGCGCGGTCGGCGACGACGCTGTCTCATGGGTCTTCCTTCATGCGTGTGGACCTCCAAGTTGCGCCGTCCCGGGGCGGGTGCGGCGCGGGCGGAGTACGGGAACGGTCAGGCGACAAGCCGCTCGTCCGGAGTCTCCGGCTCCGGGAACATCGGTACGGCAGGCATCCCTGCGTCGCGGTCCGGGCGGCTCCGTTCCCCGCGAGCGGACCCTGGCGGGAAATCGGGCCGATGCCGGTATCGGCTGCGCCCCTCGGCGACCGGCGGCGCCCCCCTTCGCATGCACGCGCTCTGCGGCGCGGGCGTGGGCGGCGTTCAGGGCGGGAATCCAACTGCGCGGAGCGCGACCTCGGGACGCGTCACTCCCGGCATCCTCGGCATGGTCGCGGCTCCGAGGGGTTCGACCGCCATTATCCCCGCGCTCGCCCCGCTTGTCCAGTGGCCTTCCGCGGCCTTCGAGCTACTGCCCGCGCGCGCGCCATTCGACCTCGGGGACACCGGCCCGCCGGTTGCACCAGCGCGCCATGACGAACAACAGGTCCGCGAGACGGTTGAGGTAGTGCACCAACCGGGGTTCCACCGCCTCCGATTGCTGCAGCTCGACCACCCGCCGCTCCGCGCGCCGGCAGACGGTGCGCGCCCGGTGCAACTCCGCCGCCAGCAGGCTGCCGCCCGGCACGATGAAGCGCTCGAGTGGCGGCAGGTCCGCGTCGAGCCGATCGATCCAGGCCTCGAGCGTTTCGACGTCGGGGTCGCCGATGCGCTCGATCTGGGCGATCGCCGTGGGGGTCGTGGCCGCGAGTTCGGCGCCGAGGCTGAAGAGGCGCGACTGGGTCGTCTCCAGCTCCGATGCCAGCCAGCCCTCGCCGTCGAGGGCCCGGGCGGCGCCGAGCTCGGCGTTGAGCTCGTCCACGCTGCCGTAGGCTTCGACACGCGGCGCGCACTTGAGCACGCGCCCGGGCCCCAGCAGCCCGGTGCTGCCATCGTCGCCGGTGCGGGTGTAGATCTTCACGCGCGGGAGTCTAGGCTGACTGAACGCGGCCGCACAAGGCGGGCCCGGCAAGCTTGCCTCCGCGCCGCGACTGCGCGATGATGTTCGCTCGCCTCCGAGTGCGAGGCGCTTCCTGCACCTTGCGAGGTCCATGTCCGTTCGCGATCGCCTGCCACCCATCCTGCGCGGCGACGAGTTCGCCGATCTCGATCCAGGTTCGCGGGACCGCCTCGAGTCGCTCGCCCATGACGCGCAACTCGAGGAGCGGCTCGTATACGCCCGTGACGAGTGCGCGGCCCGGCTGCGCCAACCCGGCGCGAGCCCCGGCGTCGCGTACCTGCTCGCCGCGACCTGCGCCCTGAACGGCGAGGTCGAGCGCGCCCACCAGACCCTGCTGACGCTCGGCGACGAGTTGGCTGCGGCCGGGCAATGGGAGGTGCTGGCCGCGGTCGCGGAGCGTGCGCTCGGGCTGGAGCGGTCGGCGGCGGCGGTGCACCTGCTGATCCAGGCCCACCGTGGCCTGGGGTACGACCCCGCGCGGCTCGAATCGCTCGAGGCGGCGTGGTCTCAGCAGCCCGACGACCTCGAGCTGGCCCTGCTGCTCGCCGAGCGCCTGGGCGAGGCCGGGCGCGGGGACCTGCGACGCGAGCTGCTGGCCTCGCTGCTGCCCCGGTTCGCCGCCGAGGCCCGCTACGCGGGGCTCGAAGAGGCGGCGCTCGAATTCGTCGAGCACGGTGAAGTCGACGGGCTCGCCGCCCTGGTCCGGCTGCTGCCAGTGGTCGCCGGGCAGGGGGCGGTCCAGGAGTGCCGGCAGCTGCTCGACATCGCCTTCCCGCCGGTGGCCGGCGCCGAACGTGCGGGCGAGGTCGCGGCCGAGGTGCGCGCGGCGGCGACCGCCGCGGTGGAGGGCGAGGGCCCCACGGCGGGTGACGGCTTTCGCGCCGCGCTGGTGGCGTGTCTTCGCCAGGGCGTGGCGCGCGACCTGCCGGACGCCGAGGCGGTGTTTCGCGCCTCCCGCATCGAGGAGCGGATCGAGCCGCTGCTTCCCGCACTCGAGCGCTTCGACCGCATCGCCGCGCTGCCCCCTGGCGGGGCGGTCCATCACGCCACCTTCGGCGCGGGTCGCGTGAACTCGAATGACGGCAGCGAGGTGCTGATGGACTTCGCCCACGCCCGCGGCCACCGCATGCCCTACGAGGCGGCGCGGCGCTCGCTGGCGCGAATCCTGGAAGACGATCTGCGCCTGCTGCGGATCACCAGTCCCCAGCGGATGCCGCAGCTCCGCGCGGAGGATCCCGGGGAAGTGCTGGTGCGCGCCCTGCGCGCGCTGGGCGGCGCGGGCGATGCCCAACGGCTCAAGGTGTTTCTGGTCGGGTCCGACCTGGTGCCCGCGGGCGAGTGGAACTCGTTCTGGCGCCGGGCACGCGCCGCCGCCGAGAAGGACCCGCGCATCGACAGCGCCCGCGCCTTCGAGCAGAACTATCGCCTGGCGCCGGGGGATGTCACCGCGGGCGAGGCGGAGATTCCGCTCCCGGCGATCGAGCCGCGCAAGTCGGCGAAATCCAACCTCGGCACGCTGCGCAAGTTCCTGTCGCAACATCCCCAGGCGGAGCCGGCGCTCGCGCGGCGCTTCGGCCGCTTCGTCGAACGCCTGACCCTCGACTCGGAAGCCGACCCGGTGGATCGCGCGCGCGCCGGACTGTACTTCTCCAGTTGGTTCCCGGAACGGGCCGCCGAGTGGCACCAGGTGCTGCGGGATCTGTGGGAGCAGGGGCTGGCGATCACCGATCTGACGGGCGAGGAGGAGCAGCGCGCCCTGCTCGAAGTATCGCATCGGGCCGCGGTCGAATCGGACGCGATCCTGTCGGCGCTGGACTCGCGCTTCGGAGGGGTGCGCGAAGAGGCCGAGCGGTTTCGCGCGCAGCTCGATGCGGCCGGCCGGCTGGCGTTGGGACGGACTCTGCTGGTCCACGCGGTGCGCTACCCGGGCGCGGCGCTCCGCCAGATCGAGGAGGACCTGTCGCGGTCGGATCCGCCGCCCGATCCCTGGCTGCTGTTGTGGGCGGCCTGCTCGCTGATCGAGGAGCGGCCCAAGCCCTCGGTCGCGGAAAAGGTGCTGCGCTGGCTCGAGCCCTCGGGCGCCCTCGAGCGTCTGTTGGCGGGCCGGGCCTGCCCGGAGGAGGCGGCGCTGCGGCTACGGGTGCTGCTGCGCCAGTGGCGCTCGAGCGACCGTTTCTACTTCCCGGTGCTCGACGCGGTCGAGCGCTTCGGCCTGCGCGCGGAGGTGGCGGCGGTGCGCGCGGAGCGGCGGCTGCGCGCCGAGAAGCTGTTCGAGCGCGTCGGCCAGCCCGCCGAGGACACCGACGTGCCGGTGATGACCCGTGCCACGTGGGAGCGGCTCCAGAAGGAGCTGGAACGGCTCGAACGCGAGCTCCGGACGACGATTCCCGCCTCGATCCAGAAGGCGCGCGAACTGGGCGACCTCAAGGAGAACGCCGAGTACCATTCGGCCAAGCTCAAGCAGGCGAACGTGAGCAAGCTGGTGGCCTCGCTCCAGCTCCGCCTGGCCCGTGCGCGCTTCGTCGACGAGATCAAGTACCGCGACGGCGTGGTCGGGCCCGGCACCGAGGTGGTGCTCGAGAGCGACCGCGACATCGTCACCTACTGGGTGCTGGGCGAGGACGAGCAACACCACGGCGAACACGTCGTGTCGTTCCAGGCACCGGTCGGTCGCGCGCTCGTCGGCCACTCGATCGGCGACGAGATCGAGCTCGGCGAAGGCGCCGAGTCCGGGCGCTACCGCATCGTCTCGGTGGAGCGCAAGCTCCCGACCGCGACCACCGAGCGCCCGTAGCCCACGCGTTGTCCACATCTTCCCCACACCGTCGTCACGTGACGGCGACTCTCGCGGACGTGCGGGTCCCGACGTCCGCGCATCACTCGCGATCGAACGCGACCAGGAGACTCTTGCGACGCGGCACGATTTTTATTTTTCCGTGGCATGAAAAGTTCGTTGGCGCGGCGACGGCTTCACGCTATGTTCCGCGGGCGAGAGTGATCACTCATTGCGAGCCACGACCGCAGCGGCGCGGGCGCGCACGGGAAAGCCCGGTGCGCGCATCCTCGATCGGCGCGACCGCGGCGCTGCTCCGGTGGGCGGTGAAGACAATGAAGTTTGGCCGCAACCAAAGAGTCGACCTTCGAGTCGGCCCGCACGTTGGGTCGGAAAGGGAGTTCCCGCCGCCCACCTTGTTCCGTGGCCCCGGGGCGCGCCGCCCCGCACGCACCGGGATGGATACGCCATGTCCCTGCAGGCGAGAGCGCTGAGCCTTCCCCTGTCGATCGAGGACGCCCTCGTCGAGGTGCTTGCGCTCGGCCTGCTCGAGGCGGAGGACATCCAGCTCGGCGATCTGCCCGCCGCATTCGAGGCGGAGCGCGATCAGGTCCTGGCCCGTTACGCCGGGCGGCAGGCGGCCGACGTCCCGGGCGTGGCCGAGACGCGCGCGCTGTTCCACCAGCTCGACGTGGACCCCACCAAGACGCGGCCCAGCAGCGAAGCGCTGCTGCGCCGCGTCCTGCAGGGAAAGGGGCTGCCCCGCGTCAACGCCGCGGTGGACGTGTGCAACCTGTGCTCGCTCGAGCACCAGATCCCGCTCGGGCTCTACGACCGTGACCACGTCCGCGGCTCGGTGGGCGTGCGGGTCGGCCGCGAAGGCCAGGGCTACGCCGGGATCCGCAAGCAACGGGTCAACCTCGCGGGACGCCTGCTGTTGGCGGATGAGGACGGCCCCTTCGGGGCGCCGACGTCGGATTCGCTCCGGACCGCGGTGACCCCGCAGACCCGCAACCTGCTCGTCGTGGTGTTTTGCCCTCCTGAACGCGCGGGCCAGCATCTGTCCGCGATGATCGAGCGGCTGTCGAGTTTGCTGACGCGTTACTGCGCGGCGAAGATTTCCGCCGTGCGCGTCGTCCAGTGAACGTCAGGTGGCGCGCGGGAGCGCCTTGACGCGCGTCGCGGGGTGACCCTAGAGTCGGCGCCGTGTCGAACGCTCAGCTCCCCCTAGAGGATCCCGAGCACCCAGGAGGTTACGCCATGAAGCGACGATTCACCCTGCTGGCCCTCGTGCTGGTCGCGATTCTTCCCGCGGGCGCGGCGCGTGCGGCCTCGATCGGGGTCGAGGCATTTGGCGGCGTCAGCATCCCGATCGTCCAGGACGACACCGATCAAGGCTCCCAATTCGGGGTGCGCGTCCCGGTGAACCTGATCCCGCTGCTCACGGTCGAACCTTACTTCGGGGCCTCCGCGCTGGGGAACAAGAGCGTCACCCTGGGGGCCGTCACCTACGAGCGCGATGGAGGCGACGTCACCGCCTTCGGGCTCAACGCGCGGCTGGGCGGGTTCTCCGGCCCGGGGCTCAAGGTGTTCCCGTACGTTGGCATCGGCTCGCACACCCTGAAGCGCGAGGGCACCGCGGACCTCACCAAGGCCGGATACAACTTCGGGCTCGGAATCGGCTTCTCGCCGCTGCCGAAGCTCTCCGCGGGCCTGCGCGGCGAGTTCAACATGATCCCGCTCGGGAACGAGACCTCGCGGAAGTTCGCCAACGTCACGCTCGGCGTTTCGTACAACGTCCTGAGCCTGCCCTAGGGAGACGCCGACCATGACCAAGCTCAGACTGCTCGTGTTGGGCGGAGTGGCCGCGTCGTTGCTCGCGACCGGCTGCGTGCTCACCTCCGCCCAGATCCTGGTGAAGTTCGCCTTCCCGCCGCCGAATCCGCTGGTCGTCAACGTCGCCAGCGGCGCCTCGTCGGTCTCCGGCCTCTACATCGACCTCAACACCGAGTCCGATTACGCGGACAACAAGGACAAGCTCAAGGACATCGCGGATCTGGCGGTGCTCGGCGACGTGACGAACACGGGAACCGGCGCCATCGGCGTGGAGGTCTGGCTCACCAAGACCAACAGCGGCACGCTCACCGCCGACCAGGTCCGCGCGCAGGGCGCCCAGCTCTGGGGCCCGTTCAACCTCGCGGCCGGCGCCACCAAGCGCATCGGCTGGGACGAATCGGCCGGACTGTTCAAGGCCGGCAAACAGGTGCTGATCGACGAGGTCAAGGGCGACGGCCAGTTCTCGCTGTACCTCATCGGACCGGGCACCGGGGCCTACCAGTTCCAGGTCAAAGATGGATATCTCGTGTTGGTGATCGGCGCCGGGCTCTAACCCGAGCCGGTCACAGGAACGCCGGACGCCCGCGAGGCGTCCGGCGTTCTTCGTGGGGCGCGGCTAGCCGCGCCAGCGATTCGTGATCGGCAGGCGGCGGTCCTTGCCGAAGGCGCGCGGAGTGATCTTGATGCCGGGTGGGTTCTGCCGGCGCTTGTACTCGGCTCGGTCCACCATGCGCACGACCTGGCGTACCAGATCCTCGTCGTACCCCAACCCGGCGATCTCGCGCACCGCGCGGTCCTCCTCGACGTAGAGCCGCAGGATGGGGTCCAGGATCTCGTAGGGCGGCAGGGTGTCCTGGTCGGTCTGCTCGGGCTTGAGTTCCGCGGTCGGCGCGCGCGTGATCGTGCGCTCAGGAATGGCCGGCCCGCTGCCCAGCGCGTTTCGGTGGCGCGCGAGCTGATAGACCATGGTCTTGTAGACGTCCTTGAGCACGGCGAACCCCCCCGCCGTGTCCCCGTAGAGCGTGCTGTAGCCGACCGAGACCTCGCTCTTGTTGCCGGTCGTGAGCACCAGCCAGCCGAACTTGTTGGACAACGCCATCAGGTAGTTGCCGCGGATGCGCGCCTGCAGATTCTCCTCGGTGATGTCGGACTCGCGGCCCTCGAAGGTCGGGGTCAGGGCCCGCAGGTAGCTTGCCATCACCTCGCGGATCGGAATCGTGTAGAAGCGGATGCCCAGGGCGCGCGCCAGCGACTCGGCATCCTCCTGCGAGGCGGCAGCCGTGTACTCCGAGGGCATGCTCACCCCCACGACCTGACGGGGTTCGAGTGCGTCCACCGCGAGGCACGCGCACAGCGCGGAATCCACGCCGCCCGAGAGGCCGAGGACCACGGTCTCGAAGCCGTTCTTGCGCACGTAGTCCCGCGCGCCGACCACCAGCGCGTCGTAGATCTCGGGCACCAGCTCGCGCTGGATCGCGGCGCGGCGCCGCTCGAGCGCGGGCTTGGCCGTCACCTCCACCGCCACGCCCCCGCCCGCGCCCTCCGCTCCGGGTTCGGGCCGCAGCAGGTGGGTCGCGACCGGCAGCTCGATGCGCGGGGTGATCTCGCTCGCGGCATCCAGGGCCCGCCCCTTGCGCAGGCGGGGGTCGTGGAGCCGGGCATTGAACACCGAGTCGAGGTCCACGTCGGCGGCGACCAGGTCCTCTTCGAACATCAGCCCCTCGGCCAGGACCTGGCCCTGCTCGTCGACGATCAGGCTGCCGCCGTCGTAGACGATCTCGTCCTGCCCGCCGACGAGATTGACGTAGCAGACGACCGCGAGGTTGTCCGCCGCCCGCGTGCACAGCATGCGCTTGCGGGTCTGCGCCTTGCCGGCGTGGTAGGGGGACGCCGAGAGATTGACGATGACCTCCGCGCCGCCCCGGAGGACCTGCTCCTCGACCGGCCCGCCTGGATACCAGATGTCCTCGCAGATGTTCACGCCGATGACGGTGCCGCCGCGCACGAACACCGGGTTGCGGGTCCCGGGCATGAAGTAGCGGTTCTCGTCGAACACGCCGTAGTTCGGCAGGTAGCGCTTGCGGTAGGTGCCCACCCACTGGCCATCGTGTAGCACCGCGGCGACGTTGTAGAGATCGAAGTCGCGATCCACCGTGCCCACCACGACGGTCATGCCCCGGGTATGGGGCAGCAGCTCGCGGGTGCGCTCGATGGCGTTCTCGATGAAGGCGGGCTTGAGCAGAAGATCCTCGGGCGGGTAGCCGGTGAGGACCATCTCGGGGAACGCCAGCAGGTCCACGCCCATCTGGCGCGCGCGCTCGATGCCGGCCACGACCCGCGCGAAATTGCCCTCGAGGTCGCCGACGGTCGGGTTGATCTGCGAGAGACCGAGACGCAAGGGGCGCATGGGCCCGCGATTGTGGAACCTCGACCCGGGGGAGCGCAAGCCGAGCCCCGCGCCGCGCGCGCGGCCGGCGCCAGGAACCCCCGCCGGTGGCAAACGAAAACGCCCGGCCATGGACCGGGCGATCCCGTTTCGGCGCGGACGATCGGTCGTCCGGCCTTGTTTCAAGAGGGAAGCCAAGGCTCTGACCTTCGTGTCATGCCCTGGCTTGCCGACCTGATCCCCGGCAGGGGTCTCGCTGGACCCGGCCTTTACTGGCCGGAGGCAGGCTCCTGAACGTCTCGGTGCCGGATCTTGACCCGGCTTCCCTTCACTGGCAGTGCAAGTCCCGTTCCCCTGGGGAAGCAGAACGGCCAGCGACGCCAAGCGATTGTCGCAGTGTGGCGCAGGGGATGCCAAGCCCTAAGTTCGGGTTGCCACGACACCTTCCAACTCGTCTTCCGGCGGCGTTTTGCGAGCCCCCCGGCGGCAAATCGCCGGCCGGGCTCCACTGCCCGGATGTGCCGTGGACGCGTGTGCTTGCTCGCCGACCGCGCAAC
>MFFQ01000057.1:27056-28904 GCA_001780165.1 Candidatus Eisenbacteria bacterium RBG_16_71_46
GCGCAACGCAGCCCCCGCCCGTTTGCGAACGGCGCCCCTAGCCGCGCCGGGCCCAGCGCAGAATCTCGGGCAACCTCGGCGTCTTCCCGTACATCAGCAGCCCGATGCGAAACACGCGAGCCGAGGCCACGAGCGCCAGGACCGCCGATGCGGCGAGCAGCGACAGTGACAGCGCGAGCTGCAGCCCGGTCACGGTCGGGGTCGAGGCGGTGAGGCGCAGCATCATCGTCGTTCCCGCGGTGACCGGGAACAACGACAGCCCGACCGCGAGCGGCGAGCCCGGGTTGGAGAGGATCAGGGCGAGCATGATGAGGGGTGCAAAGTTGGCGAAGGTGAACCACACCGAAAACTGCTGGGCCTCGCGCATGCTCGAGGCCACGCTGCCGATGCCGGTCATGAGGCTGGCGTAGAACAGGTAGCCCAGCAGGAAGTAGGCGACCACCAGGGCCAGCAGGCTCGGCGGGAGGCGGAGGTTCATCACCATGCCCGCCGTTCCCACGAACGGCAGCCCCATCGCCGCCCACAACACGATCAGCAGCAGGCCGGCCGAACCGAGGCCGATGAGCTTGCCTCCGAGCAATTCCTCCGAGCTCACGGTGCAGAGCAGCGACTCCATGATCCGGGATTCCTTCTCCTCCGCCACGCCCTGCAGCAGGTATTGGCCACCGACGGTGATGGTCATGCCGAGCAGCATGGCGAACGCCAGGGGCAGCAGCAGGTCCACCAGCTCGCGGCGGTCGTCCTTCAGCTCGAACTGGCCCTCGCTGTCGAGCGTGTACAAGGCCACGTCGGCCGTGGGCCGCGCCGCCCTCGCCGCGGTGACCGTGCCGGCCCGTGGCTCCACCAGGCCCTGGACCAGCCAGGTGGAGATGGCCCGGCGGTCCGCGCCGGAGAACAGGCTGCTCGTTCGGGCATAGCGCCGCAGGCGTCCGGTCTCCAGGTAGTCGGCCGGGATCACCAGGACCTGGGTGATCTCCAAGGCGCGCAGGGCGGACTCGGCGGCCGCCTCGCTGGCGAAGAACCGAACCTCGGTGCGGAATTCCTGGACGCTCACGTCCTTGCTGAAGGGGTTCTCGTCGAAGCGGATCGAGCTGTCGATGGTCGGGCGGGCGGTGCCGAACAACCCCGAGGAATCCACCACGCCGAGCGACTTGAAGCTCTCCAGGACCTTGACGGTTTCCTTCACCTGCGGTCCGACCGACAGGAACATCACGAACGCGAAATAGGCGGGTGTGCCGATCGCGGTGAAGACGAATGCCTTGCGCCGCACCGTGGCGAGGAACTCCCGCCGCGCGATGGTGGTGACGCGGGGCCAGGAGAAGTTCATCGCCGAGCCTCCGCCGCGGGTGTTGCCGCATCGGCGCCGCCGCTCTGCCCATGGTCCAGGCCGCGGCCCTCGCGCACCACCTTGATGAACACGTCCTCGAGCGGGAGCGTCGCCAGCGCGAACGAGTCCATCTCCACGCCCTGCTCGAGCAGGGCGCGCAGCACGCCGCGCGGCGTGGCCTCGGCCTCGAGCGTCAGCTTGAGGTCGCCGTCGCTCCGCTCGATCGACCGGACCCCGGGCACGCGATCCAGCGCGGCGGCGGTCCGCACCGTGATCGCATGGTCCGCGTAGCGGCGGCGGATTTCCTCGACCGACCCGTAGAGCACCATGAGGCCGTGATGAATCATGAGCGCGCGGTCGCACAGCTCCTCGACCTTGTTCATCTGATGGGTGGAGAGCAGCACGGTGGCGCCGGCGCGCCGCCGCTCGTCGAGGATCTCCTCGAGCAGCTGGACGTTGATCGGGTCGAGGCCGCTGAACGGCTCGTCGAGGATCAGGATGCGCGGGGTGCCGATCAGCGC
>MFFQ01000058.1 GCA_001780165.1 Candidatus Eisenbacteria bacterium RBG_16_71_46
CGCCGAGCGCGCCGCGCTCTACCACCGCTACGCCTCGGCGCTGGAGCGGACCGGACGCCGCGCCGAGGCCCTGGCGTGGCGCGAGCGCGCGGTCGCCGAAGCACCCGACAACGCCGTGATGGTGCAGGCCCTCGCCGATGCCTACCGGGCCGCGGGGCGCGGCGCCGACGCCGAAGCGCTCGACGCGCGCCTGCCGGCGCTGGTCGGCGGCGAGGCGCGTGCGCGCCTGAGCCGCGGCCGGCAGGCGGCCCGCGCGGGACGGCTCGAGGAGGCGGAGCGGCAGTTCGCCGAGGCCGTGGCGGGAGACCCCGGGCTCTTCGACGCGTGGGGCGCGCTGATCCGGGTCCGGGTGCAGCGGCACGAGATCGACGAGGCGCGTTCGGCACTGGAGCAGGCGCGCGCGGCCGGGTTCCCGCACGATGCGCTGCGTGCCCACGAAGCACTGATCGCCGCGGTGCTCGGCGATTCCGCGGCGGCGCGGCGCGCGCTCGCCGAGGTGCCGGCGGCCGCCCTGATCGCCGATCCCTCGCTCGCGGACGTGGTCCGCGTCACGCGCGGACTGCTGGACCGCGCTCGCTGAACGGCCCGAACTGCCGCCATGCAGCGCGGATCGAGGCCGGCGTTCTAGCTGCCGCGATAGGTGCTGTAGCCGAAGCGGTTCAGCAGCAGCGGCACGTGATGATGCTGCCCGGGCTCGCGCACCTCGAAGACCACCGTGACTTCGGGATAGAAGGTCCCCGCGCCGCGGCGCTTGAAGTACTCGCCGGTGGCGAAGGTCAGCCGGTAGACTCCGGCGTCGAGCACGCTTCCCGCCGCGGTGAGGTCGGGCACCCGGCCGTCGGCGTCGGTGGCGCGCGCGGCCAGCGCGACCCAGCCGCGCGCAGGCATCTGGATCTCGAGCTTCACCTCGACGCCTTCGGCGGGCCGGCCGCGGTCGAGGTCGAGCACGTGAGTGGTGATGCCGCTCATCGGGCGCCGTCCACCATGCGGTCGAGCCTGAGGCGAGTGATCTTCATCTGTTCCTCCGCCGCGAGCCTGAGTTCGGTCGCGGGATCGTTGGCCAGCCGCGCACGGAGCAGGGCCAGCAGCTCGCCGGCACTCTTGCCCGTCGCGAACACGATGAAAATATAGCCGAACCTCTCCTCGTACGCCCGGTTCCCGTCGGCGAGCGCCGCGAGGGTGTCCTCGGACGCCGCGGCGGCGCCGCGCTGCTCCTCGCCGGCCCACTCGGCGGTGGCCGCGAACTTCCGGCGCAGTGACTCGAGGTCGCCGATGCGCGCGTGGGCGGCGAACGCCTCGCGCCAGTCGTCGGGCCCGAGTGCCGCGAAGGCGTCCGCGGTCGCCCGATCGAGTGCGGCGCGATCCGCGAACGGGCGGCCGGCGCACAGGCGCTCGGCCCAGGCCGGCGCCCCGCAGCAGCGCGCCAAGGCCCGCCGGGCCTCGTCGGCCGGCAGCCGGTTGAGTTCCTCGAGCGTCATGGCCCGACCGGGCGCAACACTCCCGTCCCGCCGCCCGCCGCGAGCCGGGCCGCCAGGTCGCGCACGAAGTGGTATCCGGTCCACAGCGCCCCCGCGTCGGTGAACTCCTCGGGCGAGTGGCTGATGCCCCGGCGGCTCGGCACGAAGACCAGCAGTGAGGGCACGCCGGCGCGGGCGAAGACCATGGCGTCGTGCGCCGCACCGCTCGCCATGCGCCGGTGCGCGATGCCCTGCTCCTCGGCCAGCCGTTCGGCCGCCGCGGCGAGATCGGGCGAGAGCGGCGCCGGCGCCTGGCTCGACACCTGCTCGATCGCGAACCCCACGCCGCGGCGTGCGGCGATCGCCTTGCAGCGCCGCTCCAGCTCGGAGAGCAGGCGCGCCAGCCCATCGAGTTCGACGTGCCGCACCTCGAGCCACAGCTCGCAGGCTCCGGGCACGACGTTGAACAGTCCGGGGCGCGCGCGCACGCTCCCCGCGGTGGCGAGCGCGGGCGGTCCGTTCTCCATCGCCAGCGTCTCGGCGGCGAGGATCATCTCGGCCGCCGCCGCCAGGGCGTCGCGGCGCGCCGGCATCGGCGTGGTGCCCGAGTGTCGCGCCTCGCCGCTCAGGATCGCGCGCAGCCGCCGGTAGCCCGCCACGCGATCCACCACCCCGAGGCCGAGCCTCTCGGTCTCGAGCACCGGACCCTGCTCGATGTGCGGCTCGATCATCATCGCGGCGCGGAAGGTCGCGGTGAACGGCGAGGCGCCGGGCGCCAGCGCGGTCGCGCAGCCGCGCAGCCGCGCCGACTCCAGGGCGCGCCGCCACGAGACACCGTCGGAATCCAGCAACGCGTCGAGCTCCGCCGCGGACGCCAGGCCGAGCAGGCTGCGCGCGCCGAGCAGGTTGCCGTGGAAGCGGCTCTCCTCCTCTTCGCACGTCGCCAGTCCCACGACCGGAAGGGTTCCCCGCCCGCGCAGCTCGGCCGCGACCAGGAGCCCGCTCAGCACGCCATAGGCGCCGTCGAAGCGACCGCCGCTGGCGACCGAGTCGAGATGGGAACCGACCAGGATCACGGGCGAACCGGGAGCGGCGGGAACCAGCGCCGGGTCGTGAAAGAAGAGGTTCCCCGCGGCGTCGGCGGTCGCCGCCAACCCGAGATCGGCGGCCCGCGCCGCCAGCCAGCGGTGCGCCTGGCACCAGTGCTCGTCGAAGGCGAGCCGGGTCACGCCCGGGCCCTCGGCGCTGAAGCGCGAGAGCGCGTCGAGCCACTCGCTGAGCAGGGCGCTCGTGATCTCGATCGGAGGCGGCGTCATGGGCGGGTGGCCCACCCTAGCCCAACGGTCGGCCGCGGTCCATGCCGCGAGCGCCCTGGCCGCGAAGGTCCCGCTCGTGAAGCATCGGGCTGACGAATTGTCCGTTGAATCCCCGAAACGGCAGGGATAACATTCTGCCGCGCAAGGGCGTAGCGTTCGCCCTTGCCGGCCGACGCCGCCGTCCGCACCCACTCCAAATCACTACACGTGCTTCCGTTTTTCCATCCTCATGCTGGCCGGCGCACTGCCGGTCGCACACTCACGCGGGGGCTCACCGATGCTTCGCATTCGGCTCGTTCGGATTGTCGCGCTCTGCCTCACGCTCGTCGCGCTCGCACTGTCGAGCAGTGTCGCCGGCGCCGTCGTCGTCCAGATCACGAGTAGCATCAACGCCAACACTTCGTGGGGCCTGCCGGGATCCGGCTCGACGGTAGAAGCCGACGTGTTCTGGGTGCGCAATACCATCAGCGTCGCGGGAGCGGTCACCCTCACCATGCGACCGGGCATCGCGGTGAAGTTCGATCCCTACACCTACCTTCAGGTGAGCGGCGGCCTGCAGGCGATCGGCAGCGGCGCCAGCACGATCTACATCACGTCGATCAAGGACGACACCCAGGGCGGCGACACCAACGGTGACGGGGGCTCGACGCTGCCCAACGCGTCGGACTGGGGCGGGATCACGTTCTCGAGCATGGCGCCGGACTCGAGCCGTCTCGCCTTCTGCGACATCGGATTCGGAGGCTACTCCCAGCGCGGCGTTCTGCAGTTCGCGACCGGCATCTCCGGCCGCGTGACGAACTGCACTCTGCGGCGCTCCTACACCGGCGTCGAGTGCCAGGGGACCGCCTCTCCGCTGCTCGTGGACACGAGCATCCAGGCGTCGACCGTGACGCCGATCATCCTCGACTTCACGTCGAACCCGATCATGTCGAGCCTGGTGTTCTCCGGCGGGAACAACGGCTACGACGCGCTCGGCCTGAAGGGCGGCACGCTGTCCTCCGCCGCCACGCTCGACCAGCGCGGGGCGACGGTCGGGGCAAGCCCGATCACGAACCTGACCTACGTGCTGCTGAGCGGCCTCACCATCGCCGGCAGCGGGAGCCTCACGATCGCGCCGGGGGTGGTGGTCAAGCCGGTCGCCGGCGTCGGCTTTTCGGTGTCGGGAAACCTGACCATGAACGGCACCCCGACCGACACGATCACGGTCACCTCGATCAACGACGACAACTTCGGCCAGCCCCGCGACACGAACAACAACGGCTCGATCACCGCTCCCAACCGCGGCGACTGGAGCAACATCACCTTCGCCCAGGGCGCCACCGGCTCGATGCAGTATTGCCGGCTCAAGTTCGGGACCAACAACACCTACTCCGGCCTGGTCGAAACCACCAATCAGAGCTTCGCGATCTCGAACACCCTGCTGAGCGACGCCGCGCACGGCCTCACGATGCACGGCACGGCGTCCCCGCCGCTCACCGACGTGGAGATCGACAACATGTCCTCGACCCCGACGCTGATGTCGGTGTCGGCGAATCCGACCTTCACGAACGTCAGCTTCGTCGCAAACGCGATCACGGCGCTCGGGATCATCGGCGAGAACGTCGCGACCAACTCCCATCTCACGCAGCGCACGGTCGCCGGATACGCCAACATCACCTACTACCTCATGAACGGCACGCTCGACATCCAGAACCCCGCCACGCTGACGATCGACGCCGGCGTCGTGATCAAGATGCAGCTCACGGCCGCCTCCACGATCGTGATCGAGGGCACCCTGACCGCGAACGGCACGGTGGGCAGCCCGATCGTCTTCACCTCCGAGCGCGACGACCTGTGGGGCAACCCGGGCGACACCAACGGCGACGGGTCGAGCACCGTCCCTACACAGGGCAACTGGTCCTATGTCCGCTTCACCTCGACCGCGAGCGGCAGCAGCGTGATGAACTACTGCCGCCTGCAGTACGCATCGGCGTCCCCCTACGACGGCTATCCCACCAGCCTGTGGATCACCAGCTCGTCGCCGACCATCAGCAACTGCAACATCAACAAGGGCTATTACGGCATGCGCATCGACGGCAGCGCCGCTCCGGTGATCGGCCCGGCGGACACCGTGATCAACTGCGGCAACGCCCCGGTGGTCATGTCGGTCCAGTCGAACCCGACCTTCACCCAGCCCTACTTCAAGTCGAACGCGGTCAACGGCATCGCGCTCATCGCCGAGACCCTGTCCCAGAACTCGTCGCTGCGCTACCGGCCCGAGGTCGCCTTCGTGCCTCCCGACCCGGCGACGCCCTATGCCTACGTCACGACCGGGACCATCACCGTC